>JARGOP010000041.1:15881-43023 GCA_029233965.1 Verrucomicrobiales bacterium
GCGTCAGCAGCTTTCTTGGCTCCCTCTTTGGTTGCTTCAACGGCCTTGTCAGCAGTCTCTTTCGTGGCCTCAGCAGCGTCAGTGGCAGCTTCTTTCGTTGCCTCCACTGCTTCAGTTGCGTCTTCCTTCACTCCCTCAACGGTCTTTTCGCAGCTTACCATGGTAAGGGCGGCAGCGATGACCGTGAGAGCCATCAGTTTTTCGATTGATTTAGTTAATTTCATGTTGGTTCAGATAGTTTGTCCCTTTGTGAAAAAGAGGACACTCTTCATTACACCTGATTCCCCTAAATTTCAATGAATCGGAACAGATTCCGTCGATTGGCAGACGATTTCCATTACCGCTGCATCGCAGCATGTGCTAGCTTCCGGCCCGAAAAAATCACCCACCTCTGAAATTGCTATGAGCCAAAGCCTCTTTGAAAAAGTCTGGGATTCTCACGCCGTGAAGACTCTCTCCAATGGACAGACCCAACTTCTTATCGGCACTCACCTGATTCACGAGGTGACCAGTCCTCAAGCTTTTGGAATGCTGCGGGATCTCGGGCTGAAAGTGAAGTATCCCGAGCGAACTTTTGCGACCGTCGATCACATTGTTCCCACGAAAAGTCAGGTCGAGCCCTTCGAGGACGGCCTTGCTCAGGAGATGATCAACGCTCTCCGCGACAACTGTAAGGAATTTGGAGTCAAATTCTTCGATATTGGAAGCGGCGGACAGGGCATCGTTCACGTCGTGGGCCCTGAGCAGGGCATCACCCAGCCCGGCACCACAATTGCCTGCGGTGATTCTCACACCGCGACTCACGGCGCTTTCGGGGCGATTGCTTTCGGTATCGGCACCACCCAGATCCGCGATGTCCTCGCAACCCAGACGATGGCATTGAGCAAGCTCAAGGTACGCCGCATCAATGTCGACGGAGAGCTTCCCCCCGGTGTTTACGCGAAAGACGTCGTTCTTCACATCATCAAGTTGCTCGGTGCCAAGGGCGGCATCGGCTATGCCTACGAGTATGGCGGCAGTCTCTTCGACAACTTCTCGATGGAAGAGCGCATGACGGTCTGCAACATGTCCATCGAAGGCGGGGCGCGCTGCGGCTACGTCAATCCTGACGAGAAGACCTTCGAATATCTCAAGGGTCGCCCCTACTCGCCAAAAGGCGCGGACTGGGATGCTGCTGTTGAAAAGTGGACCGCGCTCGCTTCCGACGAAGGCTGCCACTATGACGACGTCGTGAACATCAATGCGGCAGACATCGCCCCTTCCGTGACCTGGGGCATTTCTCCGGACCACGGAATCTTTGTGACCGAAAACATCCCCTCCCCCGACGACCAGCCGGACGAAGAGGGGCGCAAGAGCATCGAGGAAGCGCTCGAATACATGAAATTCGAGGCGAACACCCCGATCGCCGGGAAGGCGGTCGACGTCTGTTTTATCGGCAGTTGCACGAACGGTCGGCTTTCCGATTTCCGCGAAGCGGCCAAGTACCTCAAAGGACACAAAGTCGCTGAGGGTGTCACCGCAATTGCCGTTCCCGGTTCCGAAATCGTCGATCATCTCTGCCGCCAGGAAGGGATTCACGAGATCTTCGAAGAAGCAGGATTCGAATGGCGGGGTGCAGGATGTTCGATGTGTCTTGCCATGAACCCCGACAAACTGATCGGGGACCAGCTTTGCGCGAGCTCCAGCAACCGGAACTTCAAAGGACGCCAGGGATCTCCGATCGGACGAACCATTCTCATGTCGCCTGTCATGGTCGCTGCGGCCGCCGTGACCGGCGTGGTGAGTGATGCCCGTGAGGTCTTCGACGTGAAGAGCGAAGCGGCAGCTTAATTTTCGGAGGAAAAGTGCCAGAGAACTGCGGCAATGCTGGACAAGCTACCGTTGCTGCCTTCCGGCCCTGGCGGGGTTTACCTGCCATCACTCCGCAGCCTCTGACGCGGCGAATATACACGTCTCTCTGAAAATGCGAGCGTTGAAAACATTTCGTCAGGGTGCAACGTAACCAACGATACACATGAGCACGGCGACCACGACCCAAACCCTCCCTGACGAAAGCGGCCACTTCGGAACTTTCGGCGGACGCTTTGTTCCTGAAACGCTCGTGGCAGCACTGGACGAACTCACCGCCGAATATCTCAAGGCAAAAGAGGATCCTGCTTTTCAACTGGAACTCAACAACCTCCTTTCCGAATTCTGCGGGCGCGAAACACCGCTTTATTACGCGGAACGCTGGTCCGAAAAGCTCGGGGGCGCGAAGATTTATCTAAAACGTGAGGATCTCCTTCACACCGGGGCACACAAGATCAACAACGCCCTCGGACAGATCCTCATTGCCAAGCGCCTCGGCAAAAAGCGCATCATCGCTGAGACCGGCGCCGGTCAGCACGGGGTCGCGACAGCCACGGTGGCGGCGCACTTCGGGATGGAGTGCATCGTTTACATGGGTGCGATCGACATGGAGCGCCAGCGCCTCAATGTCATCCGGATGCGCCTCATGGGAGCCGAGGTTCGCGGCGTCGAAGCAGGCCAGAAGACACTCAAGGAAGCCGTCAACGAGGCCCTCCGTGACTGGGTCACCAATGTTCGCACGACTCATTACATTCTCGGCAGCGCCCTTGGCCCTCATCCCTATCCCATGATGGTCCGTGATTTTCATCGTGTCATCGGGGTCGAAGCCCGCCGCCAAATTCTGGAGCGCGAGGAAAAACTTCCCGATTTGCTCGTGGCCTGCGTGGGCGGCGGCAGCAACGCGATCGGTCTTTTTCATCCTTTCCTCGAAGACGAAGGGGTCAAGATGATGGGCGTTGAAGCCGGCGGTCACGGAATCAAGCACGGTGAGCACGCCGCGCGCTTCCAGGGCGGCAAGCTCGGGGTTCTTCAGGGAACAAAGACCTGGTTACTCGCGGATGAAGACGGTCAGATTGAACTGACGCACTCCGTGTCGGCCGGACTGGACTACGCAGCGGTGGGTCCCGAACATGCCTTTCTTGCTGACAAAGGACGCGTCGAATACACCTACGCCACCGACGACGAAGCGCTCGCCGCGTTCTCCGGCCTATCGAGAACCGAGGGAATCATTCCTGCGCTGGAGACCTCGCATGCACTCGCCTACGTCAATAAGATCGCCGGAACGATGCGGAAGGATCAGATCATCATCGTAAATCTCTCCGGACGGGGCGATAAAGACGTCGATCAGGCCGCGAAATATTTGATGCCGGACATGTAGTCTCAGTCTCTTGATCCTGCTCTGATCCGCAAAAGCTTTGGAATGCAACGGCCCCGGCCACGGGATAGTGCCGGAAGCTTCCATCTTCCGGAGAGTGACAAACGAATCTCCCCTAGGAAAACAGGGGCCGGAGACACGATTCGGCAAGGGCTGCAAAGATCACGGAGTCTTCCCCGCCTGAGTCGTTACTCTCCGGGTCCTCCTCAAGCGCCTCCCTCAGCGCGTCGATGAGTAAAACGGACTGCCGCTCGCTCGCGACGTCGATGGTTTCGGGAAAGGAGGCGTCGAGAAGAGTGAGGCCGAAATCAGTGGGCTCGATCAGTTCCTCCGCCCAACCAAGAATCGTCTCAACCGGTGACTGATCGGGAAACCGTTCCTGGATGAAAGCAAAGATGTCCGCGCGCGTCGGGACGTTCATGAGCAGCGCGAGAAAGAAGCGATGGTCGGGATCGTCGATGTGGTAGCGCATCCGGGAGATCGTATCGCGGCGAAGGGATTCGGCGAGCGTGGCGGGAACGCCTTTCGCGAGTTCCCCGTGTCTTTCTTGAAACGCCGCGAGAACCGGTTCCCACTCCCCAAGATCCTGAAGGTGCTCCATCGTGTGAAGGAGGATGTTGAATCCCCGCTCGAAATCGAGACTTTCGACCATCTTACGGACGAAGGTGGCGTAGCGGGGATGCTCGAGCGTTTCAAGGACGCCGAGGAGTTGCTTGCGACGCTGAGTCAGCGCATCCGTGTGCAGCGGGTCGATCGCAAGATGAGGTGGCAGGTAATTGTATTGAGGCCCGGTCCCCGGATCGTGATGGGTGCGGACCACGACCGTGACCGAGGGGGTATCGAGGTGGAAGAGCGAGTGGATGCATTCCCGCCCCGAGGTGATGGAAACGGTGCGTCCCGTTTCGAGCAGCTCGATCTGCTTCATGCGGAGGTCGCCGACGCGTAAATGCGGAGTGATGGACCGGGCATGGTCGAAGTCGAATTCGGCATGAATGCTGGATCCCTGCATGACGTGGAACGCGCCGGAAAATTCGTGCTGATGGATGTCGGTTGTTCCCTCCAGCCAGAAGAGGATCTGAATGTAAAAGCGTTGATCATTGAACGCCACCAACTCGGGCTGACCGAATCCGGACTGACTCTGAAAGGGTTGCTCGTCGCGGGAAAGGAACTCGTGGACGAGTTCCTCGAGATCCACGTTCTGAGAGGGCGGCGATTGATCGAGGGCAAGCCGGGCAATTTCCGGAAAGGTCTCGAGCGAGAAATTCTGCTCCCGCCACCGTTCGAGGACGGTGCGCCCAAGCTGATCAAAGTAGGGATTCATGAGACGATATCCTTCGGCTATCTGAAGGGGTGCGACAAGGGACAAGAATTGATGTCGGGACGGGAACGTTCCGCTGCGGGAAGGAGCAGAAACTTCCGGGGGGCGGATGACACGGATGACCCGGGTGGGGGATCAACAAGCGGCCCCCTGCCGGATCCGTTCATCCGCGCTGGACAATCGCCGGGAAGCCAGCGACGGAGACGAAGATGAAAAAGTCATTTCCCCTCGCCCTTCCCGAACTCAAACCCGCCCGGGTGGTGGAGGCGATCAAGCGCGACGTCAAAAAGTATGTGAAGCGCGAGCGCCGCAAAGAGCTTCCTGAGGGTGTGGATTTCTGCGACTTCGACTGCCGGCTCGGGAAGGACAGCGATTCAGCGGGAAGCGTTCACGTGGCGGAACTCAACCAGGGCATCGATCTCGCGGCGGCTGAAGGCTGGCCGGCTGTTTACATCGAAATTCTTGCGAGGCCCGGTTACCGGACCCGAAAACCAAGGGGCGAGTCAGCCCTGGAAGATCCTTCAGCTTCGGAGTGACATGACCGGCCGAAGTCAGGCGAGGATTTCGTGGATGACGTGACCTTCCACATTGGTGAGGCGGCGTTCGATGCCGTTGTGGAAAAAGGTGAGGCGTTCGTGATCAAGCCCTAGGAGGTGAAGGATCGTGGCGTTGAAATCGTAGAGCGGGTGGACGTCTTCGATCGCCTTTCTCCCCAGCTCGTCAGTGACACCATGACTGACTCCGGGCTGAACGCCGGCACCGGTCATCCAGCAGGTGAAACCGTCGGGATTGTGATCGCGCCCCTGCGCTCCTTTTTGGAACATGGGCATGCGACCAAATTCGGTGCACCAGACGACGAGAGTGTCTTCGAGAAGACCGCGCTGTTTGAGATCCTTGATCAGGGCGGCGGCGGGCTGGTCGAGGATCTCAGCATGGCCGTCGTACTGCTCCTTGAGCTTGGAATGGCCGTCCCAGTTCAGCCTTCCCCCACTCGCATAGGCTCCGTTGAAGAGCTGGACGAAACGGGTGCCTTTTTCGAGGAGACGACGGGCGAGGATACAGTTTCTGGCGAAGTCGGCTTTGATGGGATTCGTTTCCTCATCCGCGCCATACATTTTCAAAATGTGATCCGGTTCGGTGGAGAGATCACTGATCCCGGGAACGCTCAGCTGCATTCTCGCGGCGAGTTCGTAGCTCGCAATGCGGGCGGCGAGACTGCCATCCTGTGGATTGTCTTCAAGGTGACGGGCGTTCATCCGTTGCAGGAGGGAGCGGGCGGCCCTGTCATCGGCACGAGTCACCGATTCCGGCGGGGCAAGATGCCGGATCGGATTCTGAGCATTGAAGAGCGTTCCCTGAAATTCGGCGGGAAGGAAACCGGGCCCCCAGTTGTTGATGCTCGCCTGGGGAATTCCACGGGGATCGAGCAAAGAAACAAAAGCGGGGAGATCCTGATTCTCACTCCCGAGGGCGTAGCTGAGCCAGGCGCCCATGCTCGGAAATCCGTCCTGAACGAAACCCGTGGAGAGAAAATTCTCGGCCGGCCCGTGCGTGTTCGACTCGCTCGTGAGGGAGTGGACGAACGCGAAGTCATCGGTCAGTTCGGCGAGGTGGGGGATCATTTCGGAGACCCATTTGCCGGTCTCACCCCGCTGACGAAATTCATACTGCGGGCGCGCCAGGTTTCCGGCGGGTCCCTGAAAGGTGACAGCGGGACCTCCGACGAGAGGTTTTCCATCCTGCCGGATCAGCTCCGGTTTGTAATCCCATGTCTCGAGCTGGCTGACGGCGCCGGCACAGAAAATAACGACGACGTTTTTCGCTTTCGGACGATGATGCGGCCGCCGCGGGGCAAAGGGATTGCCGGGATCAATGAGGGGACGATCCGGTGTTTTCGATGAGCCGAGCAGATTGTCCGATCCTAGGAGGCTCGTGAGGGCGATCGAACTGAGCGCGGTCGCATTGTTCGAGAGGAAACTCCGTCGGCCGAGAAGGTGGCGGCCGTGGCGTGAGATCTGTTCACCGGGATTCATGGAAGGAAGAGAAATTCGTTGGAATTAAAAATGACCCGACCGAGTGTTTCCAGGCCGTGTTCGCGAACGACGGCCGCGGCCTCCCGCCATTCATCGGGTTCCGGGTTTCGACCGAAGCTGAGCTGCCAGGCTCGTTGCACTGCGGCGTCCGGATCGTCGGCGGCCTCCTGCCTCACCCTCGCCGCGAAGTCCGCCGCGAGGTCGATCGTGAACGGACTGTTGAAAAGATTCAGCGCCTGAATCGGTGTCGTCGACTGGCTGCGCCGGGGGGCACTCTGGCCGGCGTCGGGGCAATCGAAGGCACCGAAAACACCTTCGCGCTCCATCCTCACCTTGTAGGCATAGATCATGCGCCGGCGGCCTTCTTTTTTCTGATGGGACTCGATCGGCTTGAAGCCTCCGGTACCTCCCCGGCTGTTGAAGAGGTCATAACCCCGGCCGAACATGGTTGGATCCAATTGATCACTCACCGCGAGAATGCTGTCGCGGATCGCTTCCGCCTCGATCCTCCGGGAAGGAAAGCGCCAGAGGAGCCGGTCATCGGCGTCTTTGGCGAGACCTTCGGAATGCACTTCGTGGCCCTGTTGATAGGTCTCCGACAAAACGATGAGACGATGAAGGTCTTTGACCGACCACCCCGATTGAATGAACTCGTTTGCAAGCCAGTCGAGAAGTTCGGGATGACTCGGGAGGGCACCGAGATTTCCAAAATCATTCGCGGTCGCGACAAGGCCGGTGCCAAAATGCCACTGCCAGATCCGGTTCACGATGACGCGCGCGGTGAGCGGATTGTCAGGATCTGCGATCCAGTCGGCAAGTGCTTCGCGACGTTCGAGATCGGAGGATTCCATCGGCAGTGCGACGGGATTCAAAAATTGAAGGGAGGCAGGAGCGACTTCGTCTTTGGGTTGTTCCGGATCCCCGCGATTGAGAAGATACATTGGCTCGGGAGGGTGCGACTGCGCCGCGAAAACCATTCGTCTCCCGCCCTGATACCGGTTCAGTTCCCCGGCGAGGGGCTTCCGGGTAGCGATGATCTCTTTCGCGCGCGCCTGATGTTTTTCTGCAATATCAGGCAGTTGATAGAGGTCTTCCTTCGCCTTTTCAGGATCGAAAGGGGCGCGGTCCGAAGCGTCGGCGATCTTCTTCCATTCGCCGGATTCAGTTTTGATTTCGAAGGTGTAAGACTCCGCGAGTCGATCCGGATATTTTCCCGTCCGGTCGCGCCCCCATAGGATCTGCTGAATTGTTTCCGGCTTTTCGAATTTCATCTCGACGGCGCCACCGCCTTTTTCTTTCGACTTCCAGCAACTGTCGTTGCCGTAGACGCCATCGTTGATGGCTTCAGGTTTTCCGGTCGCGGAGGTTACTTTTGCCGGGAGTGAGATGTTTTCCCCCTCTGTGTTGAAGACTTCCAGTTCGTCGATGTAGGGCTCGTGAAAACTTTCACGGATCGTCGTGTGGACGGTGAACCGGAGAGCGGTTGCCGTCACGGACGGGAAGCGCTCGAGATTGACCCTGGCACTGAGCGAAGCGCGGGTGGTTCCTCCTCCGGCCTGCAGGAGGTACTCTCCCAGTTCGCGGTCGAGAGGACGCAGCTTTTCCAGAAGATCGGCGACGAGGGCTTCCTCTGCGGGATTCTCGATAGGACGATCCCCGTAGCGGACTCCGGCAAAGAAGGCCTGCATCGTGTAGTAATCGCGCGCTGAGATGGGATCAAATTTGTGATCGTGACACCGGGCGCAACCGATGCTCAATCCGAGGAAAGCCTCCCCGGTATTGATGATGATTTCGCCGAGTTCATCCTGACGCGCGAGCCGTTTCGATTCTTCATCTTTCCCGATCTGACCGGGAAGGAGTGCTGCTGCCGTGACGAGAAACCCGGTCGCCTCCGCTTTGCCAACGGCATCGCCTGCGATCTGTTCGCGAATGAATTGGTCCCAGGGAGTATTCGCGTTGAACGCCTTGATGACATAGTCGCGGTAAGGCCACGCGTTGGCGCGCTCCGTATTGACCTCGAATCCGTGAGTGTCGGCGTAACGAACGACATCGAGCCAGTGTTGGGCCCGGCGCTCGCCGTATCGCGGGGAGGCTAGCAGTCGTTCAACAACGGTGGCAAACGCATCCGGGGATTCGTCGGCGAGAAAGGCCTCCATTTCCTCCGGTGTCGGGGGAAGGCCGGTGAGGTCGAAAGTGATTCGGCGGAGCAGGGTGACCCGGTCTGCCCGGGGTGAGCGACTCAATCCCTTCTCACGGAGGGCGGCCTCAATGAACGAGTCGATCGAATGATCGCCTTCCGGAACCTGAAGTGGTTTGAAGGACCAGTGATCGCTCGTGTCTTCGAGCTCCACGAGATCGACCCCGTCCGGCCAGACGGCGCCTTCGTTGACCCAGGCCGTGAGGATGGCGATCTCTTTTTCTGAAAGACGGTCCCCTTTCGGCGGCATCATTTCGTCCTCTTTCGTGGAGTGCAGAAACTGGATCAAAGGGCTTTCCGCAGCATTTCCGGGAATGATGTCAGGGCCGTGATTGTCTCCGCCGGTCATGGCGGCAGATTTCACGTCGAGCCGCAGTCCGGACTTCTGCTTGTCTTCCCCATGGCAGTCATAGCAATGAGCCTGAAAAATGGGACGGACGTCTTTGACGAAATCGATCGGACTCGCCTCTGCGGCCGGACTTGATGCGCCGACGACGAAACTCCACGAAAGGATGAAAAGACGCTTCATGAGCTCCCCCCTCGATACAGGTTTCCGATCCTCACGCCACCCGCGTAGAGCCGGTCCGGTCCGGATGAAGCCGCGCCGGAAATTCCCGTACGTAGAATTGCTCCTCGAAGCCATAGCTTTTATCCTTTCGTACAATGGAAAAAATTACCCCCTTTTTTTGAGATAATGATTGGCGCGATCAGGAAAGAAGATCGCTTTGGGGGTGGCAAGTCGATTCGCGTCGCTCTCAGATGACCTGTGCCTGCGGATTTCTCAAATTGCCCGTAAACTTCCGTTTATGGGTAGAGCCACGAAACCGGAAGCTTTGTGATCTGAGTCAAATTCAGTCCTCCTTTTCGTCGATCCCCGGCGCAATGGCCTAGAAGGATCTGGTCGTCGATGAAGTCTATCGCGGTGTAGCAATACCATCCGTTGCTGTCGTCTTCAAGAATGCGGGATTGCCCCCACGTTTTTCCGTCATCCTTCGACAGGGCAATCGCGAACGGGGTTCGTTTCCCTCTCAACTCCGGCGCGATGTCCGAATGATCGTTCCAGACAGCCACGAGATCACCGGTCGAGGGGATTCGTTCGATGCTGGCAGGAGAAACGGGAGAAATGAGTTTTGATGCGCCCGGTTCTGACCAGGTGTTTCCCCGGTCCGTTGACCGGGAAAAGAGCTGGCTCCCGGCATCCGAACGGATGAACATGAGCAGCGAACCGTCCTTCAATTCCACCAATCCCGGCTCCTGAGCGATGAGGCGGGCTCCGTTTTCTTTCTTCGGTGCGAGGACGGTTTCGCTGCGAGTCCAGTTGTTCCCGCCGTCGTCAGAGAAGTAGGACATGACGAGGCCTTTCCAGTTTGGCTCCGGATAGTCCTCTTTGTTGTGCAGTGCGACCGGCATGATGAGTCGCCCGCTCTTCAGTTGAATTACCCGATCATTGTTCAGGACGTAGTATCCGGATTCGTCAGTGATGCACGGGACGGGATCGCTCCAGGTCTTCGCCTCGTCCCGGGAGAGCCGCATCATCGGTCGACAATCGGTGAGCGAGTTTTTCAGGAGGTAAAAGAGCGCAATTTCGCCCGATTGCAGTCGCAGGAGCGAAACAGACATGTTGTTGAGGGTTCCTTCACGCGGAATGACGAGGGCATCTTCATTTGTCCACGTGCTCCCTCCGTCCGAAGAGTACCGCCCTGCAAGGTGCGCGGCGCCGTGGTCTCCACCGGAACCGGTAAATTTGGTGAAAACGAACAGAATCCGGCCATCCTTCAGCTGGATAAAATCCCCTTCACTGTTTCGGGGATTCCCTTCTTTAGGGGGGAGTAACCGATTCTTTTCAACGCCGTCGATCTCTTTGGTTTGATAGGGAGGGACCACCTCATCAGCGAGCAGGGCCATGCCGGCACACCCGAGTAGAACAGGGAGCGCAAAGAAGGGATTCATCCTCATGGGTATCAGGGTGCGAAGACGCTTCATCCTTGTCGAGAGAGGAATGCAACGGACCTGCGCCGCGATTCAGAATCCACCGCCGGGGATTCAACCCAAAGGGGGTGAGGTCTTCGGCATGCTTGAACTGGAGCGTGACAGATGGCCTTAATCTGTATCTGGTCAGCGCTTCCCGGGACCTTATGCTTCGGGTCTTTGCGTTTGCCAACGATCCATTTTTCGTTTCTTCCTGTTCTCCTCACGTTCTGCTGCCCTGGCAAACCGAAAGGATTCGCTGCTTCGAGCCCGGAGCCGATTCGACCTTTCCTCGAACAGTATTGTGTGAAATGTCACGGCGGGGAGAAAGTGAAGGGCAAGCTGGACTTTGCTGCCCTGCTCGATTCAGGAGAAACCCTGGAGGAAAATTTTGAACTCTGGTCGTCGGTTCGGGAGGTTCTTGAGTTTGAAGAAATGCCGCCGGAAGACGAACTCCAGCCCGGAGACAGCGATCGGAAGCACTTTCTGGCCTGGTATCAGGAGCACTTCGTCGACTCCGTCGAAGCAAAGCCCGCTTTCTTTACACCCCGTCGACTCTCGGTAAACGAGTATCGAAACACGCTTCGCTCACTCCTCGGTTTTGATCTGGAGTTGGAAATTTTCGAAGCGGAGCAAACCGTCACCGAGAAGTCTCTCGTCCGGAAGTTGCTCCCCACGGACCCTCCGGGAGCGAGTGGCTTCACGAACGATACCCATGGCAATCCTCTCACCACGGTGATTTGGGATCAGTATTCCTACCTCGTCGATCGCGGTCTCGATGAGCTGTTTTCGCCGGATCGAACTGCGGAAAGGGAGAGAATGCTGGGCCCTCAGCGGGTAGGAGGGTTTACCGTGGATGCGGCAAAGAAAGCACTGCAGGTCTTTGCTGCCCGCGCCTGGCGGCGACCGGTGGCAACCGGGGAGCTGGAACCGTTTTTCCAAAGTGTCGAAGAGGCAGACCGCGATGAGCTGACATCCTCCTTGAAGCGGGAGATGAAAGCGATGCTGATGTCGCCGCGATTCTTCTACCGGGGACTTCTCGCGGAAGGCACCGCAGGCAAGCGGACGAAGATTGATCCCCATGAATTAGCTGAGCGTCTTTCCTATTTTCTCTGGGCGGACATGCCTGATGAGGAGTTATCACGCCTTGCAGAATCGGGAGAACTCGCTGAGCCGGCAGTTCTCAAGGGGCAGATCAAACGTCTCCTCGATGATCCGGCTTCGCGAAATCTCGCGGAGAATTTTGCGGTGGAGTGGCTCGCGCTCGATGGCATTGAAGGAGTCTCCAACAACCCTCCGGTGTCTGACGCGCTCGTTTCCCAGCCGCTGGATTTCGTGGATTACCTTTTCCGTGAAGACCGTCCCCTCCTGGAGTTGGTTGATTCGGAGATCACCTTCGTCAACGTCCACACCGCGAAGTTTTACCCGGTGGACCGGAAGCAAATGACGGCCTACCGGAAGGAGAAGGGCATTGAAGTGGAGAGTGTCCCGAATCAGAGAATCAAGATCGAGCATAATGCGGAATCGCGGGGTGGTATTCTCACGATGCCGGGAGTGCTGGCGATGAACCGGGGGCCGGTGATTCGCGGCACCTGGCTGCTGGAGCGAATCCTCGGAGTTCATCTCGGCGAGCCGCCTCCGGATGTCGGGCAGGTGCCGGTGAATCAGGTCGGAGAGAACCTTTCCTTTCGCGAACTCTTCGAAAAGCATCGTGCCAATGTCACCTGTGCGGTGTGCCACGACAAGATCGACCCGCTCGGGTTTTCCCTCCAGGCCTACGACAAGGACGGGGTTTATCTCCGGAGTAAGGAAGCAATCGAGGCGAGCCGAAAGAAGACGGGCCCGGTTGAATTGGCATCACTGGACACGACAGGTCAGCTCCCCACGGGTGAAACCTTTGCGGATTTTGCTGACATGAAGACCATTCTGATGACGACACAGCGTCGTGCCGTGGTGAGAAATCTGGTCGAACGGACCCTCGCCTACGCGCTTTGCCGTAAGTTGGAAATTTACGACCAGCCGACGATCGATGAGATCACAGACCGGCTCATCGAAAAGGAAGGCACTTTCAGAGAGCTTGTCCACGAGGTCGTTTTCAGTCTACCCTTCCGGGAAACCATCTTTCCCGACGCAAACTTATGAAAAGCCGTCCCCTCAATCGCCGCACCTTTCTTCGTGGTTTCGCCGGAGCCGCTCTTCCCCTCCCCTTCCTCAACCTGATGGAATCCAGCGCCGCCACTGCCGACGGTGGCGAGACGCCGCTGCGTTTCATGACGCTCTTTAAGCCAAACGGAGTTCACCCTCCGTCATGGAACATCAATGGAGGCACGGAAACAGACTTTCGGATGTCGCCGCTGATGCAGCCTTTTGCAAAGCACAAGGAGGACCTCATCATCCTCGATAACATGGGGGATTTTGGTTTTTCCTCTCACGCCAATTCGACGCGTCGCTTTCTTGCCGGTCATCATCAGAATACGAAATCCGCCTCAGTCGATCAGCTCATCGCGGAGCGTATCGGAGGGAATACGCCCCACCGTTCCCTCGAACTCACGACGGAAGGACTCTTCCCGGGACAGATCGGATGCAGCTACATTTCCTATGATCAAAAGGGGAATCCGATTCCCCGGGAAAGTGATCCGCAGCTGATTTTTGATCGCCTTTTCCGGAACCCGATGAGTGTCCCGCAGAAGCGCAACGACATGGTGAGCCTCCTTGACCGTGTCAGCGATGACGCCAGGTCTCTTTCCCGGAAAGCCGGCTACGAAGACAAGGCGACCCTCGACGAATATCTCACTGTCGTCCGCGAAACGGAAAAGCGTCTCGAGAATCTGAAGTCTGTCGGCAATAATACTAAGATCGATTTTTCCACTCTCGAGCGTCCCGGTCGCGCCGCTGACATGAACGAGCAAGTCGAGACGATGATCGATCTCATCACGCTGGCCCTGTGGACAGACTCGACCCGCTGCGCCACCTACATGCTGGGAAACAGCAACAGCCGGATGGTGTTCGACTTTCTCGGCGTGAAAGAGCAACACCACTACCTTTCGCATTTCTTCCGGAACTTCAGCCGCGAAAATCTGGATGGTCTGCTCAAAATCAGTCTCTGGCACATGGAGAAATTTGATTACCTCCTCGAGCGGATGAAATCATTCAAGGACAGAGACGGCACCCTTCTCGATAACAGCGTGGTCCTCTACGGATCGGGCATGGGACACAGCGACAATCACACCGCGACCCGGATCCCGATCGTGCTGGCGGGACAGGGAGGCGGGCGACTCAAGACAGGGCGCTACCTGCGCTACAACGAGAATCAGGAACTCGGTCGCCTTCACCTTTCCCTGCTCGATATGTTCGACGTGAAGCACGATTCCTACGCCGGGGCAACCGCTCCCCTGACGGGACTCGATGGCGGTCATTTTGTTCCCTACCGCGAGAGAAAATTCGATAGCTGGACCAAGGTCGGGAACGGCAGGGTGACAGTGCAGGGGCGCCTCCGGATGTCAGACGATCTCAACGAGGCGAAGGTCTTCTTCGTCGATGTTGAAGGTTGTCCGCCGGTGCGAGTCGAAGTGGAGTTCCGCGACTTTCATCACTTCAATCTCGCTTATCACTGCGGCACCGCGATCACCATGACCGGCGACGGATCCGATCACGGCGGGCAGTTGGTGATCACGAAAGTGACCGAACTGAAATCAGTCTTCGGAAAGAAGCCCGGGACGCAGAACGGGTAGACCTGAAGGCTGGACGTGTAACGGTCGGGATTACCGGACACAAAAAAGCCCGCGCGAAGTGACCTCCGGGCGGGCTTTGATGAGGGATTCGACTTACTTCGCAGCGAGCGCGGAAGCCTCCGCGGCTTTGAGATCGAAGCGGTCCAGATTCATGACCTTGGTCCAGGCGGCGACGAAGTCGTTCACAAACTTCGCTTCGGCGTCGGAGCTTGCGTAGGCTTCGGCGATGGCGCGGAGTTGTGAGTTCGATCCGAAGACCAGATCAACGGAGGTGGCTTTCCACTTCACATCAGCGGTCTCGCGGTCGAGGCCTTCGTAGAAATGGTCGCAATCGGGAGAGACTTTCCAGAGCGTGCTCATGTCGAGAAGGTTCACGAAAAAATCGTTTGTCAGGGTCCCGGGAGCATCAGTGAAAACGCCGAGTTCAGGATGTCCGACATTCGTGCCGAGGACGCGCATGCCACCGACGAGAACCGTCATTTCGGGAGCGGTCAGGGTGAGGAGCTGAGCACGATTGACGAGGTTCTCCGGGGCGGGACGATCCAGCTCGCTGCCGAGGAAGTTACGGAAACCGTCTTCCTTAGGCTCGAGCGGAGCAAAGCCCTCGACGTCGGTCATGTCCTGAGTCGCGTCGGTTCTTCCGGCGGTGAAAGGAACGATCACGTCGTGTCCGGCTTTCTTCGCGGCTTCTTCGATCGCGGCCGATCCACCGAGAACGATGAGGTCCGCGAGGGAGACTTTTTTACCACCCGACTGAGCGTCGTTAAACTCTTCCTGAACGCCTTCGAGGATCGCGAGGACCTTGGCAAGTGCTTCGGGCTGGTTCACGGCCCAGTCTTTCTGAGGCGCGAGACGGATGCGGGCGCCATTGGCTCCGCCACGATTGTCGCTGCCACGGAAGGTCGAGGCCGAGGCCCAGGCTGTAGTGACAAGTTCCGGGATCGTGAGCCCGGAGTCGAGGAGCTTTGCCTTGAGCGCGGCAATATCGGCGTCATCGATCATGTCATAGTCGGCGACGGGAACAGGGTCCTGCCAGAGGAGTTCCTCGTCCGGAACCATCGAGCCGAGATAAGTCGAGGTCGGTCCCATGTCACGGTGCGTGAGCTTGAACCAGGCCTTGGCGAACGCGTCCGCGAACTGATCGGGGTTCTCGAGGAAGCGCTTCGAAATCCTGGCATACTCAGGATCTTCCTTCAGGGCGAGGTCCGTCGTGAACATAATCGGTGCGTGAGTCTTGCCCTCGACGTGAGCGTCGGGGACGGTTCCGGCGGCGGCTCCATCTTTTGGAATCCAGATCTGAGCACCGGCGGGCGTCTTCGTGAGTTCCCAGTCGAAGGCCCAGAGGTTGGTAAGATAGGAATGAGACCAGACTGCAGGGGTGCTCGTCCAGGCCCCTTCAAGACCACTCGTGATGGTGTCTTCCGCGTTGCCTTTGCCGAAGGAATTCATCCAGCCGAATCCCTGGGCTTCGAGGGGAGCGGCTTCCGGCTCAGGTCCGACGTTTCCTTCGGGAGGAGCGGCGCCGTGGCCTTTCCCGAAGGTGTGACCGCCTGCGATAAGGGCGACAGTTTCTTCATCGTTCATCGCCATGCGGGCGAAGGTTTCGCGAATGTCGACAGCAGCCGCGAGCGGGTCGGCGACGCCGTTGGGGCCTTCCGGATTCACGTAGATGAGTCCCATCTGGACGGCACCAAGAGGATTCTCGAGGTTGCGTCCTTCCGAGTAGCGCTTGTCGCCAAGCCATTCCGTTTCCGGGCCCCAGTAGATGTCTTCCTGCGGTTCCCAGACGTCGGCGCGTCCACCGGCGAAGCCGAAGGTTTTGAAGCCCATGGACTCAAGGGCGACGTTGCCGGTGAGGATCATGAGGTCAGCCCAGGAGATGCTCTGGCCATACTTTTGTTTGATCGGCCAGAGGAGGCGACGGGCTTTGTCGAGGTTTCCGTTGTCCGGCCAGCTGTTGAGCGGAGCGAAACGCTGGGTGCCGTCGGAAGCTCCCCCGCGACCATCGGTGATCCGATAGGTGCCGGCACTGTGCCAGGCCATGCGGATAAAGAAGGGTCCGTAGTGTCCGTAGTCAGCCGGCCACCAGTCCTGAGAATCCGTCATGAGATCCGTGAGGTCTTTGGTCAGGGCCTCGAGGTCGAGCTTTTTGAATTCCTCGGCGTAGTCGAAGTCTTCACCGAGAGGGTTACTCTTCGCGGAGTTCTGATGAAGAATGCTGAGGTTGAGCTGGTTCGGCCACCAGTCGCGATTGGACATCGCTCCGGCGGCAGTGTGCCGGTAGGGGCCGGCCTGGGTGCCCATGACCGGGCAGTCAGCGATATCGCCCTCGGGGTGAGCCTTGTCCTGAGCGTGGGCGCTCATGGAAACGGCGAGGATGGCGGCAAAAAGCCGGGCGGACTTGAATGGCCCGGTCAAGGGGGGAGTCGATCCGCGGGGTGCGGTAAACTCGGTATCAGGGATGGGGTTTTTCATCTGTTTTCTCTTTTGGGTTTCAGGGTTTTCAGTGGTTACGCTTCAAAAAACTTATTCGGCAGCGAGGCAGGCAGGGCAGGTGCCCCAGTAGATGACTTCCGCTTCGTCGATCTTGAAGCCGGAGTCGTCAGCCGCGGTGAGGCAGGGCCTTTCGCCGACGGCGCAATCAACGTCTGCAGTCGTTCCGCAGTTCCTGCAGATGATGTGATGGTGGTTGTCCCCGACGCGGGTTTCAAAAAGCGCCGGTGATCCCGCAGGCTGGATGCGTCGAATGATCCCTTTCTCGGAAAGAGTGGCGAGAGCGTCATAGACTCCCTGCTTCGAGATTGTGCCAATGTCCGCGCGAACCTCTGCGGCGATCGCATCAGCAGTGCTGTGCGGCAGTTTGGAAACAGCTTTTAACACGGCAATACGCTGGGCTGTTACGGGAACTTTGTGTTTGCGAAGGAGAGAAGCAGGATCACTCATCGCGTAATGATTAAATCAAACCTTGGATTAAGTCAAGAAATGGATTTAATCGTAAAGCGGAAGCAGGTCTTTTCACGTCCTGCTTCTGATGTTTACCGACAGGGACAGGTCATCTTTCTCAAGAAAGGAGGGCGAAACGCGGAACGTCCCGCTGCCGCGAGCGTCGGAAGGACGGGCGATCAGTAATCCGTCAGTTTCTTCGGCGGCAGGGCCACTCGCAGGGCGTTGAGGACGGCGAGGACATCGATGACTTCCTGGGTGATCGCCCCCGCGACCGGAGAGAGGTGTCCGGCCGCCGCGAAGAGCATGCCGATGAGACTGAGCGCCATGCCTCCGACAGCACTCTGCAGGGCAATGCGCCTCATCCGTCGGCTGATGTGGATGAGCTCATCGACTTTCCGGAGGGAGCTGTCCATGATGACGGCGCCGGCGGACTTGGCCGTGACATCGCTGTTCTGGCCGAAGGCGATCCCGACGGTAGCAGCCATGAGGGCGGGGGCGTCATTGATCCCGTCACCGACGTAGATGGTTTTTCGCTTCGCGGTTTCAGCACGGACGATCTCGAGCTTCTCCTCAGGACTCTTTCCGGCCTGGACATCAGTGATCCCGACGCGGGCGGCAAGGTAGTCCGCCTCGGACTGGCGATCCCCGGAAAGCATCATGGCATGTTCGATCCGGTGTTTCCCGCCCAAATGGCGGATGAAGGCCGCCCCGTCCGCCCGGGGTTCGTCGCGGAAGCGATAAGTCGCCGCGTACTGACCATCAACGATGACAACGCACTCAAGTCCTCCCGCGACCGGGGGAAGAAGCGGCACAGCATCCGGCAGATCCTTCGTGAGTTGCTTGCGACTGGTCACTTTGATCTCCCGACCTTTGACCCGCGCGGTGAGACCCTGCCCCGGTTTCTCGCTGATTTCCTCGACTTCATAAAGCTCCCCGGCGGCCTTCCGCCCGGCCTGCACGATGGCATCGGCAAGAGGGTGCTTCGAATAGACCTCGGCGCTGGCCATCAGCTTGAGAACTTCCTTCGGATCGAATCCTTCGGCGGCTGATTGTTCGATGAGTTCAGGACGACCGTAGGTGAGCGTTCCGGTTTTGTCGAAAATGACTGCCTCGCAGGTGTCGATCGTTTCGAGAACCGACGGATCGCGGATAATGATCGCCCGCTTCGCCGCCAGTGAGATGGAACCGATGATGGAAACGGGAATCGCAATGAGCAAAGGGCAGGGCGTCGCGACGACAAGCACGGCGAGAAATCGGACCGGGTCGCCACTGATGAGCCAGGCCCCCAGCGCGAGGAGGACGGCCAGAGGCGTGTAAAAGGCCCCGAGCCGGTCGGCGAGGCGGCGCATTTTCGGGCGCTTTTCCTCCGAGTCTTTCATCACCTCCATGATCTTCGCGTAGCGCGAGTCGATCGCGAGCTTGTCCGCCCGGATCGTGATCGAGGTTTCCCCGTTGAGCGCGCCGGAAATGACGTTCGAGCCCGGCGTCTTCGAGATCATGTAGGGCTCACCGGTAAGGAAAGACTCGTCCATGACGCCGCGTCCCTCAGTCACGGTGCCGTCAACGGGACAGATTTCGTGGGGGAGGACTTCGAGAAGGTCCCCGATCTCAATGGCGTCGAGTGCGATTTCCTCGAAGGAGGTGCCGGCTTTCCGGTGGGCTACCGAGGGCATGCGTTTCGCAAGGGCCTTCAGCACCGAGGAGGCATTTTGAACCGCGAAAGATTCGAGGGCTTCCCCTCCGGAGAGCATGAGGATGACGAGAGTGCCGGCGAGGTATTCTCCCAGAAGCACGGCGGTCACAATCGAAATCCCCGCGAGGAGATCGGATCCGAATTCGCGGCGCCAGAGATTTCCGAGGAGGCCCCAGACGAGAGGGGCACCCCCCAGAACGTAGGCGACCCAGAGCGGAAGGTTCGAAGCGAAAGGTTCGAGTTTGAAGCCGAATCGCAGCACGAGGTGAGTGACAATCGCGACGAGCGAGAGTCCGGCAATGAAAAGCTGGAGCCGGTTCGCCCTGCCCGCTCCGTCAGGTTGAGGTTTTGTCATGCGATGTTTCAGAGAGACAGTCACTCGATCAGATCGAAGGTCAATGAGCGATGCGCGGTCATTATCTCCGCGAGAGCTTCGGGAAAGACGGCAATTTCTGCAACCCTGCGTTGGTTCGAGGGTTTCTTCACAGACGGTATTGCTCCGGCGCAAGCTCGCGACCTGAACCGCGTAGGGCCCTTCCGGCATTCTTTGGTGCGAGTCGAACCACGTAGTCCCCCGAAAATTTCATGAAGACCTTCCCCCTCCTCCTCGCTGTTTTCCTCATCCTGGGCTTCCACCTTTCCACCCTCGCGGAGGAGATCGATGGTAGCGTGCGCAGTCGCTGCGGCAGCAAATGAGGAGCGGGGCGACCCTCAGTGATGAGGACCGTGCCTACCTCGAAAAGGCAATGTAGACCCGCGCCGGATCGAATGCACCCTCCGCGGATGCCACGCGGGGCGATGGCTCCGGAGAATTGGCCACGGTCGCGCCCGTGCCGGTTTCGGAAGAAATCAGCCCGGTCAAAACGGTCACCGCAAGCGCCGCCGACGGGAATCAATTCAAGTTCGTCTATCGCGCTCCAAAGGCCGATCGGCCGCTTCCGGCGATCATGTTTGTTCATGGAGGACTCGGGCAGCAGCCGCCTGTCCTGAAATGGCTCTTTTCACGGAAGCGCTCGCAGAATTGAAACGACACCCGTGGTTTGAAAACCCACTCAAGGAGAAGGCGATGACACGGAAAAGCCGTGCGCTTCGGGAGCGAGTCGCTTATCTCTCCGGCAATGCTTTCACCCGGAGATCTCTATGCCCTTGCCGCCGGTTTCTTCTGGTCGTTTTCCGTGATCCTGATGCGGATCAGCGGCTTTTCGATCCCACCGCTTCCGCTCACGTTTTTCAAAAGTTTCATCGCAATCCTGGGCTTCGTCACTGTCCTCCTCTTGATGGGCGGTCCCTGGTTGCCGACCTACGGTGCGATGACCTGGCTCCGGCTCGTCATCAGCGCGATCCTCGGGATATCGATCGCCGACACGATGTTCGTCGCGGCCCTGAATCGTCTCGGCGCGAGTCTTCAGGCGATCGCAGATTGTATCTACGCGCCGTCGGTTGCCTTTGTCGGCTTTCTCCTGTTCGGGGAAGGTCTCACCGCCCGCGAGATGATCGGCGGAGCGCTCGTGGTTTCGGGAGTGTTCGTCGGGATGGTGAAAACGAAGGAAATCAAAGAGCCGCGCGATCTCGTCTTCGGCGCGCTCCTCGCGACCGGCGCGCATATCATCATGGCCGTCGGGATTCTCATGGTGCGTGATGTCATTCAGGAGGGCTCGCTGGTATGGATCGCCGGTTTCCGCTTCACCGTCGCCACTGCTGCGCTCGCTTTGTTCGCGATGTTTCGCGGGGAGTTGGGATCGCTCGCGATGGCCTTCAAAAGGAGAGACACCTGGAAAATGACGATTCCCATGGCTTTGTTAGGGCCTTTCCTCGCGACGCTCTTCTGGATCGCGGGATTCAAGTATCTCACGGCAGGACGCGCCGCGATCTACAATCAGATGTCGACCGTGTTCATCATCCTCCTCGCCTGGCTCATCCTGAAGGAAAAGATGACGCCGCGAAAAACGATGGGAGTCGCCCTCGCGATTGCGGGGGCGGCACTGGTCGGATTGAGCGGGCCCTGAGAGTTCTCAACCACCCGGGAAATGCCCGATGAGCACGGCGAAGGAATTGTTCGCGGCGTGGAGGAGAAAACACATGCGCAGGTTCCCGTTTTTCATCCGGAGCCAGCCGAGGACGAAGGAGAGAAACAGGAGCGGGATGAAAAAGGTCAGGCCGTGGACGATCGCAAAGATCACCGAGCTGGCGACGAGGGCCTGATAAGAGGTCTTTTCCTGTTTGCGCAGAGGCCGTCTATTTCACATGCTCAGGAAATGAAGTTACCGGGATTTTTTTGTTTTACTGTCTTCTTTCTGAGCGCGGTGACCCCTCAAGCGGCTGAGGTGCCCGGAGGGTTTGGACAACTGAACGAAGCCCCGAAGCTGATTCCCGGCGGCATGGACGAAGCCGGACGGAAGTTTAGCTATCTCGGTCAGGAGGCGATTGATGAGAAGTTGATCCTCACTGCGAGCAACGGCTTCTTCACCGATCGGGTCGCCACCGCGAAGGGCGAATCGGATTTGCCCAAAGTCGGCGATGAAGAGTTGATCGTCCCCAATTTCGCCTACCTGGACTGGAGCGGCACGGAGCGTTCGCTCCGCTGGCACGTCCTCGTGAAAAAACCGGGAACGGTTGAGTTTCGCGCCCATCTTGAAGTGGAAGCTCCGGGTTCCACTGTCGCGGTTAGCTTTGCCGGGGAGATGAAAATGGTGACCACGGCGAAGTCGGGCCCCGGGGAAGTCCAGCCGTGGGATCTGAGTTTTGAAGTCGCTGAACCCGGCGAGTATATTTTTGCTCTGCAGGGAGAAAGCAGCCCGTCGGGGAAGATCGGAAATTTATATCGGGTCGATGCCTTTGGCCCGGCTCTCGAGGAGGCTCATCTCCTTCGCGTGCGCTGGCGCCCTGCCGCGGTTCATGGCAGCTACGATACCGGAAAAGTGAGCGGAACGAAGCTGCTCGTCTTTACGACTCGAAGCGTCGCCGAGATTTCGAGCTACTCGCCAGTGACGACTCCTTTCGGATACTACGGCACCAGCTTCGACGCCGACCGGCGCAGCAACGGGGCCTTCAACTTTTCGATGTGGGGAAAAGAGGACGCCGCCTCGAATTTGAAAGTGATGCCTCATCTCATCGGGCTGGGCTCTCCCGAGGGCGAATTCAGTGGCTTCGGGCACGAAGGCTCGGGCGTGAAACCGCGCGGCTGGGAACCGATGCCGGACCGCCCCGAGTTGGTCGTGCAGGCCCTCCGGCTCGAGAGCGATGCTGAATATGACACATACTTCGGCTACTATTTTGACCACCCGATCAACGCCTGGAAGTTTTACGCCGCGGGCAAAAAGTGGCACGGAGGGAAGCCGATGGAACACCTGCGTCTCGGCTCCTTCTGCGAAGTCCCGGGCCCGCCGGATCGTGAGCGAACCGGCGACATCTACCGCGAAGTCCGCCGCCGCGGCTGGGCGTGGGACGGCGAACAATGGTCGGCGCTGGAAACCTACAAGCCCGGCGGTAGCGGGAGCGATGGGGAGCTCCCGGTGAATAAACTCTGGTATACGACGGCGGACGGCGAGTATGCGATGGGCTGCGGCGGGATCCGGCTCTATCATCACGATCCTTCGCGCGTCGTTCCTTCTTCGGCAGCCGAGCTCCCCTACTTTCTCAGCAGCAGCAGTGTCGAGTCCCTCTTTCGTCTGCCGATCGGCTTTGGCGAAGTGCAGGTCACGGAAGCCCACCCGACCCGGGCCGTGATCGAATTTGAACTCACTTCCGGTGACGCTCTCAAAGACGGCATGGTCTACTTCGGCACGCGCGATGCGCTGACCTTTGCGCCGCGTGAATTGCACGGCACTGAGCGAAATTCAGAGCTGAGCCAGGCGGTGCAATCCTCGTCCTGGGAAAGCGGAGTCGTAGTGGAGAGCGTCGCGATTGGGGTCAACCGGGTCGAGCTTCCTGATCTCAAACCCGGCACCGAATACTACGGTCGCATCCTCGTGAACAATAACGTGAGCCGGATCTGGAGTGATCCTTCCTTTTCCTTCACGACGCCGGAGGCAGGTGCAGCGGTCATGCAGGAGCCTCTCGTTTCGTCCGCGTCAGGCGGGTCGAGACCAGTTCCTGCGACGATGCCTGAGCAACCGTTCCGGCTTTGGACCTACACCGTGCAGAGCGAGACGCGAACCCTCGAAGGTCGCTTCGTTGGCATGGCCGATGGGCAGGTCGAGATTGAGCGGAAGTCCGATGGAAAGCAAGGCAAGATGCCATTGAGGTTTTTGTCCGCCGAAGATCAGGACTACGTGAAGTCCGCGATCAGGCGCTAGAAGAAGCTGTTCACTTCATCGAGAGCTACCTAACAACTGTTTGAATCCTATGAAGATCCCGCTATTTTTCATCATCCTGATTCTACCGCTCCTCAGCCTCGCTCAGGAGAGTATTGATTCAGAACTCTTTGACAAGACCACGCTCGTTTACGCAGAGGACTTCGACGGCGAACTGAATCTTGACTTCTGGGAAGTCCGCCAAAGCAGCACCTGGAAAATCGAGGACGGCATCCTCAAGGGGAGCCAGTCGTCGAAGGAATTTCAGGAAAAGAAGATTGCGGAAGGCGACCGGGCGCACGCCGGTTTTAAGCCGGTCATGTGGCTGAAGCAGGTTCCCGCTGAGTTTGTCTGCACGATGCGCCTGAAGTATGACGGGGAATGGGGCAACCCGAAATTCCCCCTCCTCGACCTTGGTCACCATTTTCACACGATCAGTTTCGGGGCAGAGGAGACGACTCTGACCCTCTTCAAGGATAAGGAAGTGGTGAAGACCGGCGCACCGCTCCTCCCTCTCGGCGAGTGGGCGGAGGTGAAAATCGAGCTGAAAAAAGGAGTCCTCCTTTTCACGGTCAATGGAAAGACGCACCGCTTTGAAAGCGTTTTCATCGACATGGGGGAGCAGCGTCAGATCGATTTCAAAGGTCTCGACCTGGGGACCTGCGAGATCGACTGGATTCGCGTCTGGGCGGGCGCGTAGGCGTTTCAGGAGCGGTCCTCCGGTTCAACGCGGGTTGAGGAGGGGCAGCCTTGACCGGAGGGGCGGTTATACCCTATCATTCCTCCTCATGATCGATCGCCGCGAAGCCGTCCAACGAATGTCCCTCCTCTTCGGCGGGGCCCTTTCCACCCAACTCACCGCCGGCCTCATGGGGCAGGTCCTGAACGAGGGCGCGAGCGTCGAGGTCACCGACACCATGCAGGCGCTTCTCGCCGAGGTCGCCGACGTGATTATTCCCGAGACCGACACGCCCGGGGCGAAAGAAGCCGGAGCGCACGAGTTCATCATCCGCGTGATGCGCGACTGCTACGAGCTTGAGCCGCAGCAGAATTTCTACGCCGGTCTCGCCCGGATCGACGAGCGCAGCGTCGCCGCTCACGGGAAGCCCTTCGTCGAGCTGACCCGTCCCGAGCAGATCGCAATCATCACCGGGACCGCGAAGAAGGACAAAGGCTACTTCAAGCAGATCAAGCAACTCTCTCAGGTAGGCTACTTCACCTCCGGAATCGGCTGCACGCAGAACCTTCGGTACATTCCCATTCCCGGCCGCTTCGAAGGGGATGTTCCGTATGAGAAGGGCCAGGGGGTCATCATGAACTCGCGCTAACCGATCAAACAGGGTCAAGTGGCCGACCAAACAGGGTCACCCCCAAAAGCGGCGTCAAGCCGCCGCACTCCAAACTTTTCCACCTTCCTACCTTTCACCTTTTACAGCATCTCCGGTGCCTTCCCCCCCATGGCCAATCTCAATATCGAAGCGCAGAAAGCGAACACCTACGATGCGATCGTCATCGGATCGGGTATCTCCGGCGGTTACGCGGCGAAAGAACTCACCGAGAAGGGACTCAAGGTCCTCATGCTCGAGCGCGGGAAAATGCTCAATCATGTCGCCGATTACGAGGCGGCGATGAAAAACCCCTGGGAGTTCAAATACAACGGTCAGCTCACCGTCGCGCAGAGGGAACGCTCTCCGAAACTCGCCCGCGACTACCCCTACAACGAGATGACCGCCGACTACTGGTTCTGCGATCAGGACTCCATGTATGTCGAGAAGAAGCGCTTCGACTGGTATCGTCCCGACATCGTCGGCGGCAAATCGATCATGTGGGGTCGCCAGTGCTACCGCCTCAGCGATCTCGATTTTGAAGCGAACGCCAAAGACGGCCTTGGCGTCGACTGGCCGATCCGCTATAAAGACATCGAGCCGTGGTATTCCTACGTCGAAAAGTTCGCCGGGATCTCCGGCGAGGCCCTCGGTCTTCCGCATTTGCCGGACAGTGACTTTCTCCCGCCGATGGAGATGACCTTCGTTGAAAAAGAAGTCCGCAAGCGCATCGAGAAAAATTACCCCGGGCGTCACATGACGATCGGCCGGGTCGCGAACCTTTCCGCCGCGAAAGAGGCACAGCTCGGCGTCGGTCGCGGTCCCTGCCAATACCGCAACCGCTGCCAGTGGGGCTGTCCCTTCGGCGCTTACTTCAGCACGCAGTCGTCAACGCTCCCCGCCGCCACCGCGACCGGCAACCTGACCCTGCGTCCCGACTCGATCGTGCGGGAGCTCCTTTTCGACAACAACACGCAGAAAGCCACCGGCGTCAGTGTGATCGATTCGCAAACGATGGAAGAACGTGAGTTCTATTCCCCGATCGTCTTCGTCTGCGCGAGCACCGTGGCCTCGACCGCGATCCTCCTGAACTCGATTTCCGATCGCTTCCCGAACGGATTCGGGAACGATTCCGGCGAGCTCGGGCACAACCTCATGGATCACCACTTTCGCGCCGGCGCCCGCGGCACCTGGGAGGGCGACCTCGATCGCTACGTCTACGGCCATCGCCCGAACGGCATCTACGTTCCCCGCTTTGCCAACATCGGCGATGACAAACGCGACTTCCTCCGCGGCTTCGGATATCAGGGGGGCGGACTCCGCAGCGACTGGAGACGTTCCGTCGCCGAACTGAGTTTTGGAGAGGACTTCAAAAACGAAGTCATCGAGCCGGGCGGCTGGAGCATGGGACTGGGCGGTTTCGGCGAAACGCTTCCGTATCACGAAAACCGGATGTGGCTCGACCGGGACAATCTCGACAAGTGGGGTCTCCCTGTTGTCGCCTTCGACGCCGAGTTCAAAGAGAACGAGAAAAAGATGCGCGAGGCGATGAAGAACGACGCCGCAGAGATGCTCGAATCCGCCGGGCTCAAGAACGTGAGCACTTACGACGGCGAATCCTTTCCCGGCACCGCGATTCACGAAATGGGCACCGCCCGCATGGGCAAGGATCCCGAGACTTCCGTCTGCAACGGCCACAACCAGGTGCATGCGGCGAAGAATGTCTTTCTGACGGACGGGGCGTGCATGACGTCCGTCTCCTGCGTGAACCCAAGCCTGACCTTCATGGCGCTGACGGCGCGGGCGGTGGACTTTGCGGTGGGCGAGATGAAGAAGGGGGAGTTGTGAGGAGGGACTGCCTTGGCAGATTGAGCTTTGACGCGGTGGTGCGAGCCGTTACCCGCGTAGTCTGTTGAAAATCGCGCTCCCGCCCCAATTCAAAAGCCGGAACCTGCTTCGGTTTATCAAAGCACTGCGATGGGAGACAGATCGGGTGGTGGTCGATTTTTCCGAATTGCGGAAAATTACGCCGGTGGGAATGTCCTTATTGGCAGCTTTGAAGGCGCGTGGGAGGGTTGAGTTTGATGGCCTCGCGCAATGTTCGATTCTGCCCTATTTACAACGCATGGATTTCCTGCGGCTTTGTGGCATCGACGAGTTTGAGGAGTCTTTCTCCCGCCATCCTGCTGCTGGTAAATTTGTTCCTCTCGAAGAAATCGGAATTGATGTGTTGGGAACCGGAAGTCGAGTCGCAGGATGCCTCGCTCCCGGTGGCGAGGACTTTGATCATGAACTGGCTGATCTCTACGATTTTTGTTGGTATGTCTTCACTGAATTAGGAAACAACGTGAGGCAACACGGCATACGCGTCAACCTAAGAGCGCGTCTGCGAGCGCATCCAGCGACTTCCGGGAGC
>JARGOP010000117.1 GCA_029233965.1 Verrucomicrobiales bacterium
AGCACTGAGGAAGGAAAAGCCGAAACTCCGACAAGGCAGCGCCCGCGCTGAAACCGCCGGAACGGTGGCCCGTTCCGCTACCTCGAAAGACGTCGCGGAAGATGCCAATCTTCCGACCCCCGCGAAGCCCCTGCATCCGGGCCGAACCTCCGACAAGGCAGCGCCCGCGCTGAAACCGCCGGAACAGTGGCCCGTTCCGCTACCTCGAAAGACGTCGCGGAAGATGCCAATCTTCCGACCCCCGCGAAGCCCCTGCATCCGGGCCGAACCTCCGACAAGGCAGCGCCCGCGCTGAAACCGCCGGAACAGTGGCCCGTTCCGCTACCTCGAAAGACGTCGCGGAAGATGCCAATCTTCCGACCCCCGCGAAGCCCCTGAAATCGCGAGGTTCCCCGGAGCCTTACTTCTTCGCCGATTTCTCTTCGATTCTCTTCTCAATCAGCCCCTCGATGCTGCAATTGTCCATCTCGACGTTGAGCCCGGCACCGTTACATGTTCCCAAAACCGTAACCGGCTGCCCCACGCTCAAGAGGGTGCGGCGGTCATTGCGACTGAGAATACGCCCCTGCGCCGGCAGGACGTCAATGAAGAGATTGTTCCCCGTCGGGACGACACATCGCACTTTCGTGTCACTCGTCTCAGACCGGAGAAATATCTCAACCGCCTGCGTCCCTGCCTCAAAGCGTTCAATGAATCCCACGACCTTGAGATACTTGCCGCGGTAGGCGTCGTCCGCACCCGCGGAATCTGCCGCGTATGCCGCGACCAGATCGGTTGCACTGATCTCAGCAGGCTTCATCAAATCAGTCAGCTTCTTCTCCTCCACCTTCCCGCCGACCGCTTCACGAAGCGCCTCATTGTCTTTCCGCAGTGCGTAGACTTCATCTCGCAACTGCTGAACCTCAGTCTGCAGTTCCTCCACGGTTTTCGCGGTGTCGAGGTATGCCGCTTTCAGCTCAGTGATCTGGCCGGGAAGATTCGAAACCGAGTCGGGAACTTTGATTTCCTTCACCTTTTTGAAGAGATCTCCCAGCGATGGAGGCTCCTCAGATTCCGCCTCCTGGGCCGACAAGCCGGAAGCGAACACCAGAATGACTGCGCTGAAGCAAAAGCAGGGAAACCTCTTCATGCCTCATTCTGGGAGTAAAACGGCAGAGAGACAACGGCTTTGTGATCGCAAACAGGGCGAAACCGACTTTTCCCCGACACCGGCCGAATTCCGTCCCATGTCGTCCGGAAACGATCTATCACACAAAAAAATCACTTCGGGGCGGCGTTATGCCGTGATCAAAGGACACAAATCAGCTTTTCGGGAAAGTAGAGTCCTGTGGTATGCTCCGCCTTCGCAATCCAATGAAATCCCTTTATCTCGTTTTACTCACCTCGCTGCTCCTGACATTCACCAGTCAGGCGGAGACGAAAAAACTCACCGTCGAAAAAGGCGATAAGATCGTCATCATGGGTGCCGGTATGGCCAGCCGCATGAATCACTTCGGTCACTTCGAAACCGAGCTGTTCCTCCGCTATCCCGAGATGGATCTCACGATCCGCAATATGGGTGACGAAGGCAACACACCGGCTTTCCGCCCTCACCCCGGAAGAAATTTCGAAGATCAGTATGCCTTCCCCGGAGCAAAAGAACTTCTCCGCCCGGAACTTCAAACGAACTCGAAACCCCAGGGATTCTTCGAAACGCCCGATCAGTGGCTCAGCATGTTGAATGCCGATACGATCATCGCATTCTTCGGATTCAACTCCTCGTTCGAAGGCCCCGCAGGTCTTGAACGCTACAAAAAGGAGCTCGACGCTTTCATCAAACACACCCTGAGCCGGAAATACAACGGCGAAAGCGCCCCGCAGTTGGCACTTGTCTCGCCCACCGCCTTCCAGGATTTGTCCGCCAAATACAACGTCCCTGACGGCAAGACCGAAAACGAAAATCTAGAAGCCTACACGAAAGCCTCAGAGGAAGTCGCGAGGGCGAACGAGATTGTCTTCGTCGATGCCTTCACCCCGAGCCGGACCTGGTACAGCGACGGAAAAGAATACACCACCGACGGAGCGCTCCTGAACGACCTCGGCTACCAAACCCTCGCGCCCGCCCTCGCCGATCAACTCTTCGGCGAAGCCGAAGTGGACGAAGCCGCCCGTTCCGGCATTCTCGCCGCCGTCACCGAGAAAAACTGGGCCTGGCTCAATGACTTCAAGATCGCAAACGGTGTTCACGTTTACGGTCGACGCTACAATCCTTTCGGTCCCGGGAACTACCCCCATGAGCTGAAGAAAACGCGCGAGATGACCGTGCTGCGCGATCAGGCAATCTGGGCGGCGCTGAAAGGAGAAACCTTCGATCTCACCGCTGCCGATGCGAAAACCTACCAGCTTCCCCCCGTCGAAACGAACTACAACCCGGAGAACAAAAAGAACGGCACCGTCGATTACCGCTCCGGAGAAATCGTCGAAACCAGGCTGATCCCGGCGGAGGGTTACAAAATCGATCTCTTCGCCTCCGAAAAGGAATTCCCCGACCTTGCGAATCCGGTTCAGCTTTCGTTCGATAACCAGGGCCGCCTCTGGGTTTCCACGATGCAGAGCTACCCGCACTATCGCATCGGAGACCCCCGTCCCAAAGACAAGCTTCTTATTCTCGAGGACACCGACAACGATGGAAAAGCCGACAAGCAAACCGTCTTTGCCGATGACCTGCATATCCCGATCGGGTTCGAAATCTCCCATGACGGCGTTTATGTCTCCCAGAGCGACAGTCTCGTTTTGCTCAGGGATGTCGATGGAGATGATCACTATGACACCCGCGAAGTAGTTCTCAGTGGATTCGATGATCACGATACCCACCATGCGATTTCAGCTTTTTGCGCCGATCCTTCCGGGGCCATTCAAATGGCGGAAGGCCTTTTCCTCCACACCAACGTCGAAAGTGCCTACGGAACCACCCGGGGCACCAACGGTGGATTCTATCGCTACAGCCCGCAGCGGAAACAGCTTCAGCGTCACGCGCAGGTCAGCATTCCCAATCCCTGGGGTATCGCTTTTGATGACTACGGTCAGGATTTCTTCCTCCACACCTCCGGCACAAGCCTTTCCTGGATGTCCCCCGGAACCGTAAAACCGGTTTACGGAGTCAACCTCAAAGCACCGGACATCATCACCTCAGACTCGGTCCGTCCGACTTCCGGCCTCGAATTTGTCTCCAGCCGTCATTTCCCCGATGAAGTTCAGGGAGACATTCTCCTCACCAATGCAATCGGCTACCTTGGCGCGAAGCAACACGAGATGATCGAGGACGGCACCGGCTTCACCACCGCACACCGTTTGGACCTTTTCTACTCGGAAGATCTCAACTTCCGTCCCGTCGATATCGAGTTCGCCCCCGACGGCTCCCTGTATGTTGTCGATTGGCACAATGCCCTCATCGGTCACATGCAGCACAGCGCCCGCGATCCATTGCGTGATCACAAGCACGGCCGCGTTTACCGGGTCACCTACCCCGGGCGTCCTCTCGTCGAGCCCGCGAAAGTCGCAGGGGCGACTATACCGGAGCTTCTCGAGAACCTGAAACTCCACGAGTATCGCACCCGCTACCGAACGCGGCGTGAACTCCGCGGACGTGATGCCGATGAAGTGCTCTCCGCTTTGAAGCCCTGGGCCGCTTCCGTTGATGACGACCGTCTCAAGCTCGAAGCCCTCTGGGTGAGCTGGGGTGCCGATCAGGTAGACGCCGAACTTCTCACCGAACTCCTCGGTTCTGATGATCACAGAATTCGTTCCGCAGCAGTTCGCGTCCTCCGCTTCAATCCCGATATTCCGAACCGTGACGAATTGCTCCTCGCGGCCGCTGATGACGACCACGGCAGAGTGCGCCTTGAAGCGATCACCGCCGGATCACACGAACGAGGCGGGCTCGGTCTTGCCATCCTCGCCAAAGCAGAGGCAAAAGGCATCGACGACTACACCAAACAGTCCTTCGAGGCGGCCAAAGCTGCACTCGAAGGAAACATCATGGCCGATCCCGATGCCAACCTTCGGATTCAAGCCCCGGCACATCTCACGGGAGTGGACAAAAAGCTCTACATTCAAGGTGCGGAAATTTACAACCGCGAAGCGCATTGCGGTACCTGTCACCAGGCGAATGGAAAGGGCCTGCCCGATGCCGGGTTTCCCCCCCTTGCGGGAACCAAATGGGCGACCGGCGATCCTGAGCGTCTCATCAAACTGACCCTGAAAGGCCTCATGGGTCCCATCGAAGTCCTCGGGAAAGAGTATCCCGGCAACGTGCCCATGACTCCTTTCGAATATCTTCTGAAGGACGACGAACTCGCGGCAACCCTCACCTACGTGAGAAACGCCTTCGGGAATAAAGCCAGCCCCATTCATCCGGAAGACGTCGCGAAGATTCGTGAAGCCGTGAAGGACGTCAAAATGATGTACAATCCCGCCGACCTTCTCAAAGAGCATCCGCACGACGAGTAAGGCCGGGGCGCCGTGCCCCCGTCCTCAACCCGCCGGCGCCGGCGTTCACAGCCGGGGTCAGCTTGGTCGGGAAGACGATCTTCCCCCGAATCTTGGTAAGCGTCTCACACACACCATCTATCCAACCGCAGGGTGATCGCTACGTTCGGGCATGTCCAAACGACGATCTCCCCGACAATGGCGCTCGATCTTGAGCCGCTTCCACCGCAGCGGGCAACGGCGAAGTCCGCATCGACAACAATCCGGTGGAGAACGCGATCCGCCCGAGCGCGGTGGGCAAGAAAAACTGGTTGTTCATCGGTCCCCCCAAGGCGGGGCAGCGCTCTGCGATCCTCCACACGATGATCGCAGAGTGTCGGTTGCACGGCGTCGCTCCCTTCGCCTATCTCGTTGACATGATGCCGGGGATCATGGATCACTCCGGCCACCGCATCGCCGATCTGCTTCCGAGGCAGTGGGCCAAGAGCCAGCGCCAAGGCTAGATGCTCCAGGTGAGACGCTTACAATCATTCGCAGCCCCGATGGTAAGCAGTTGGCGGTTCTTCTGCGGGAAAATTCGCGGACGAAAAATTCGCACATCATCTTTTCCAATGACGAGGGGAAAAACCTGGACAGAGCCAAGGGAACTTCCCCACTCACTCACGGGAGACCGGCACACGGGGAAATCTGGACCGGACGGGCGACTCTTCATTTCCTTCCGTGATCGAACTCCCAAATCCTGGCAAAGCTCCACAGCGGGGGACCGGGTCGGTTGGGTCGGCACCTGCGGGGACTTGGTGTCCGGAGCGCCCGGGTAGTACCGGGTTCGCCTGATGGACAACACGAAGGGAGCCGACTGCGCTTATCCTCCCGTCGAGACCCTGCCGGATGGAACTTTCGTCACAACGACCTGCGGGCACTGGGAAGAAGGGGAGGAGCCCTACATCGTCAGTGTCCGTTTCAAGCTGGAGGAACTCGACCGAAAGGCGGTTCCGTAATTCGCCTAGCCCGCTACTTTCCGAGCTCCCGGTCGACCGCTTTCGACGACGAAGGTGGCCTTCGTCTCCATGGGTGCTCCCGGCTTGTCCACGTAAGGTGTGGTGCGGAGAAAGGTGGTCCAGGTTTCCGGAGTGATTTCGCAGGAGACATATCCTCGATTGGAATTGTAGAACTTTACAAAGTCATTCTGCGCGGCGGCCCGCTCGTATTCGGGGATCACGTTGCCGCCGTTCCCGGCCGAGGTCATTGAGGTGCCGACAAATTCCGTGCCGACAATGGGAGACTTCGGATCTTCGAAATCGAGTTGGAGATCGTTGACCCAGTTCAGATGAATGTCGCCGGTGAGGACGACCGGGTTCGATATCTTTCGATCGTGAAAGAACCGCAGAAGTCGCCGCCGACTCACTTCATAACCGGGCCACTGGTCCATGCTGTAGAGCTTTTCCTCACCCTCGCCCCGGTTGAGGGGAGCCATCATGACCTGCTGCGCGAGCACGTTCCAATTCGATTCGGACTCGAGAAGGTTTCGCATGAGCCAGTTTTCCTGCCTTCTTCCGAGCATCGTCGCCTTCGGATCGAAAACCTTTCCTTCCATCGGTTTCTGGTGATCGCCGTTGGGCTGGTCGGT
>JARGOP010000118.1 GCA_029233965.1 Verrucomicrobiales bacterium
TTCGGCTTTTCCTTCCTCAGTGCTTCTCCCCGACCGGTGCGTTTTCAGCACCTTCGAGGGTCTTCATCCACTCCCAGACGGCCTTGAACTGCTTCCGGGCGTCCCCTTCGTAGAAGGTCGGGTTCAGCGCCGTGGTCTTGTCCGCCGTGTATTTGGGCATGATGGTCGTGGGGACGAAGCGCTGCGGCCAGTGCATCCAGGCCTGGTAGTAATCCTCCCGGAGCCGTTCCGCCGCGAGTTGAAGATTTGGACCCTGACCTTCGAAGGCCTGGAGGGCTCCGGTCGATCCTGCGGCGTGGCAGGTGGTGCAGGCATAACCTGTCAGACCGGCGACTTTCGTTCCTTCTTCAAGATAGGTTTCGTCCGGCCTGGCAACCTCCATGCCTGTTTCGACCCCGGCCCGCCGGGCGATTCCTTTCGCGAGCTTCCCGGCACGACTCACAAAACCCGGCATACGGGCATCCTGATACGGGCGGATGCGGAGAACGTCGCCGTGGAAGAGTCCTGCGAGCCAGTCGTCGCGGAGTTTCTCCCCGGCGAGAGTGATGTCAGGAAGAGAGTTGTCTCCGGAGTGACATTCATAGCAATTGAGCTTTTTCATCGTCCGGTTCGCATACTCATGAGCGATGAAGCGATTCAAGGATCGCAGCCCCTGATTGCTGTCGACATTTCGAAAGGCGAGCAGTGCCTGTTTTTCCTCCAGCGTGAGACGGAGCTCCGGTTGATCCGCTTCTTCCGTGGAAAGGCAGCCAACGTTGAGCCACTCAGCTTCCCACATTTCCGAAAGCGGGCTCGCGGTGAATTCGTAGGCAGCACCGGGTTTGTCATCGTGGCAGACAAGGCAGCGTTTCGAGACCATCGCCTTGCCCTTTTCGGGATCCCCGCCGGATGGGGCAGGGACGTCAGGTTGGCCGGTACGAAGCCAGGCCGCGAGATCGGCCGCCTCTTCGTCGCTGAGATGCATGTCAGGAAACGTCGTGGCAGCGTGATGCTCCGCTGGATTCCTGAGAAAAGCGATGAGACCGCCTTCGGTAAATTTTGCTTCGGCCTTGAGTTTCTCCGCCCAGGGTTCGAAGTGGAGCGTGCCGGCGAGTGCCTCACCGGCCGCTGCATCCGCTGCTTTTGCGTCGAGCGGCTGACTCTTCAGTGTCGCGAGGTAGGCGGCGATGTGTTGGGCATCGTCAGGGGCGACGGTCGGGCAGTCTTCCTGAGGCTTGCGGACCCATTGCTCAATCCATCCCTGCTCCAGTCGATTGCCGATGTTGGTGAAAAGCGGCGCTCTTTCGAGCAGTTCCGGCATTGCGAGGGCGGGATTGATCGCCCCTTTGTCCGCGTTGTGACAGCTTGTGCAGTTCCGGGAAGCAAAGAGTTCGCGACCATGGCGGGTTTTCGCTTTGGCCTCAAGGAGATCATCAGGCAGGTGGCGGAAGGCGGAAGGCTTCACCGGCTCCCAGATGAAATCCTTGCCACTCCAGAGGAGCTGAATCCGCGCCGGCATCGGGACGGTCTTTTTGCCGCCGCCGGTGATTTCCCGGCGGAAGTTGCAGAAAAGCTGCTGTGGTCCGGCTTCCAGTTCGATCGGGCTCGATTCGAGGGGGAGGTCTCCTTCGAGGATCGTCTCACCGTTGATCTTCAAACTGGCCCAGCCTTCGCCGTCGAGCTTGAAGGCGAGTTCGTCGCGTGCCTCCACGATGAGACTGCTCTCAAAGACGACTTCATTGCCCCGCTTTGGATCAATGAAAGGGGTGACCGCTTCTCCTTCTCCCAAGGTCAGGGCAAGGCGGTCAATGATGAGGGCATCGTCCGTGGAGCCGTGTGCCATGCTGAGAATGAGGCCCGGCTCGCCTACCGGAGCGGTGTTGATTTCCGGAAGGTTCGTGAGATCGAGGCCATGCCCGCCGAAGGCGGGGCGAAGGTTATGGACTGTGTTCCAGATTGTCTCGCGGAAGGGAGTTTCATCCTTTGCCGCCAGATCCATCTTGATCTCCATCTGCATCGCAGGCGTCATTTCCGGAATATAGAGAAAGACAGATTTGCCGTCTTCGAGGAGCAAAGCCGCTCTCACCTGAACCGCATCGATCTGGTTTTGTGAGCCTTTCGACTGTTCGGTCAGGGCGGTCCGGCGTGCTTCGTCATCGTAGTTGTCGATCGAGAACCGTCCCGAGCCGTATTGAGGTCCCCAGACGTAGTCCCACTTGCTGACCGAGTAGCGTCGCGGATCTCCGGCGACAGCAGGGTCGAGTTCGCTGCTGAATTCCACGACGATGCCGTTCTCGTGAGCTTGGAGGCCCCGAGGGACCGGTTTCGTTGTCCCGTTGAACCGGACTCGCTGGAATCCGGTTCCTCCGTTGGTCTGCCATCCGCGAAAGCCGATCAGGTAGAGATCGCCGGAGACAGGATGAAACCGGCCACGCATCACCGCTGTCGTGAGTTCAATGGGAAGTTTGTAGACACCGCCTTGAACCTGCCCGTCGACTTCGTCGACGAGAGCACGGTAGACTGAGCTTTTCCCGTAGGAAAGATGGAGCATCGCGCCGGCATGATCTTTCCAGGCGCTGTCTTCGGGCACCCAGAACTGGGAGCCGCTGGAATTGTCGACGTAATAGGGGAGCCAGCAGAGCGGGCGCTCGTAATCGGTCGGTGCCCCCGGCAGGGTCTCGACAAACTTTCGGTCTTCCCAGACTGAGGGAACGACACCATGAAAGCTCATTTCCGTGTCGCGACCCGGATCCGGGCGCTTGCTCCACGTGATTTTGCAACGGGGCACGTAGCTGCCCTCGTTCTCCCCGGTGGTGAGTTCGCCGTTCGGTCCAAGACCAAGTCCGCCGGGAGCCCGCAGTCCCCAGGCGATCCGTTCCAGCTTTTCGCCATCGGCACTCACTTTCATGATCGTACCGTTGTGCTCCGTCCACGGAGCAAAACCGCGACCGCCGCCAAGGACAGGTTGTCCCTTGCTGAAGTAGAAATTTCCTTCGGCGTCGGTTTGTAAGTCGAAGGCAAATTCGTGAAAGCCGTCGGTGATGTTCACGTCATTGTTGAAGCACTCGTAGAAGTCCGCTTCGCCGTCTCCGTTGAGATCGTGAAGCTTTGTCAGTTGGTCACGACCATGGGTGAAAATGACGCCATCGACGATTTTGAGGCCGAGGGTCTGGTAAAGTCCCGAGGCGTAGCGGTGCCAGGTGATCTTTGAGAGATCCCCATCGATGCCCTCTGCGATCCAGACGTCGCCGTTCCAGGTGGAACAGGCGACACGCTTTCCATCCGGAAAGAAATCGAAGGCGCCGAAACGGATTTCCGACATCCACGGATTGTCTGACGGGAGGGGGATTGAGTCGACGGAGTAGGTGGCTTCGTCAGGCCCCTGACGACCGGAAACTTCGATCGTTTCCGGGAAGAGGCGCGGGCCGCCCCGGGTGTACGCGGCGAAATCCAACTCTTCGAGCGTGGCCACTTTGGCATCGCCTTTCGAATAGACCACATGGAGCTGTCCCGACTTGCCGGACGGAATTTCGACCACTTGTCGACCGGTATCGAGGGTCTTGAGTTTGGCTCCTTTGAGACCGGTTATTGAAACGGAGACATCGGCCGTCTCTCCCTTTCCCTTTTCCTTATCAATCGGATCGCTGACGAGAAGCTGGATGGGCTTGAGAATGGTGGAAAACTCAAACGAGCGGACGAGTTGTCCGTCGACGAGACGGGGAATCTCAAGCACCGCAGTGCCGCCTACAGTGTAATTCAATACGGTGGCGTCCGGATGACGATAGAGGCCGATGTATTCGGCTCGCTCATCCGGAAGCGGACCGTTGGGGATCTCGTTGTCGAGTTCGCGCGGGTCCGACCAATCCCCTTCGACGGCCCATCCGGGACCCCGGCGGGTCGTGAAAAAGTAACTCGAGAGTTCCGTCGGAAGGGATGAGTTGCCACCATGCTTTCCATCCCACGGGGTGCCCCCGGGCATGACATTCCCTTCGAATCCGGCGACCATCCGCATTGTCTCGGTGTCGAAGACGACCGTGTGGTCCTCCTTTTCGCCCAGCTTGATCGCGATGCCTTTGAGAACCGCAATATCCCCTTCATTCCCGAAGCTCCGGAAAGTATCGGAGATAAAAGGACCGGTATCCATGACCTCCCACCAATTCGCGTTCGGGGTTTCCTGCAGCATTGCCTGAACCCTGTCGGCGCGGGTCTGGCTGTGTCCGGGTTGGCAGAGAAGGAGAAGGTAGAAAAGGAAGCGTTTCATGTTGGTCAATGGAGGGCCTGAGAAAGAAGTCAGGACCATGCACAGAATTCTGAGTGATGCAACAAGCGGAAAGGAGTGTGTCGAATTCGGAAATGTAGTCGCTACCGCGATATCGCTGTTGTCGCCGTCCATCGCGAACCGTATTCTCGGAAGATGCACTGCCGTATTCTCACTTTTATCTTCTTTGCCGCTATTTTCCCGCTGCGGGCTGAGACGGAAATTAAAAACGTTCTTTTTCTGATCGCCGATGACCTCAAGGCGAGCGTGCTTGGTTGCTATGGAGACGAGGTTTGCGCGACTCCTCACATCGATGCGCTCGCCGGGGAGTCGATGGTTTTTGAGCGTGCCTACTGCCAGGGAACCTGGTGCGCGCCTTCGCGGGAATCACTCATGCACAGCCGGTATGCGGGGGACCGGGGGCCGACTCTGGGTAAGTATCTCATCGACAATGGCTTCTACAGCGCACGGGTCGGGAAGATATTTCACATGAGAGTCCCCGGAGACATCATCGCGGGAACGGACGGTCAGGACGTGATCCATACCTGGACGGAGCGATTCAATTGTCAGGGCCGCGAAGCGCATACGCCGGGGCTCTACCGGTTGCTGAATCAGAACATCGAAACCCGGGCTCTCGAAAACCGTCAATCGACAAAGATGCCTTTCCGGATGTTTGCCAGTGTCGAGGCGGACGGGGACGGTTCCGCGCAGCCCGATTGGAAGGCGGCGGAAAAGACGGTGGAACTTCTCAGAAAACACGGGAAGAGCGAAAGACCTTTTTTCATCGCCACTGGATTCGTGAGACCACATTACCCGAGTGTTGCGCCGGCGGTTTACTTTGAGGACTACCCGATCAGCAAAATCAAGGCACCACACGTCCCGGAGGGGGACTGGGACGATATGCCAAAGGTTGCTACCACCGGGTCCACTTCGCAGTTTTTCGGAATCGATCAATACCCTGACAATATCAAACAGATGTGGTCGGACTACTATGCCACCGTTACCTTCATGGACATGCAGCTCGGTAAAGTGATGGCGGAACTCGACCGTCAGGGGCTGCGCGACACGACGCTGGTTATTTTCACGAGTGATCACGGCTACCACCTTGGGGAGCATCATTTCTGGCAGAAGTCGAGATTCCACGAGGAGGTGACCCGTGTTCCGTTCCTCGTTTCGGCGCCGGGATTCGAGACGGGAAGAACGATGTCGCTTGTGGAGTTGATGGATATCTATCCCACGGCCTGTGATTTGCTCGGTCTCGAAATCCCCGCGACGGTGCAGGGGCAGAGTTTGCGCCCTGTTCTGCAGGATCCGGGGGCTGCAGTTCGAGAGGCTGCCTTCTCCCTCGACCGGAGAAAAGGGCAGTCCATTCGCACGGAACGGTGGGCCTACATGCGATACAAGGACGGCAGTGAGGAGCTCTACGATATGGTGGCGGATCCGGGGCAGTTTGCGAATCTTGCGGGGAGTGTGGAGGCCGCCGGTAGGAAAGCAGAGCTGGAGAAAATGTTGAAAGAAAAGGTCGCTTTAGCGGTCGAGTAGGTCGCGCTCTTTGTTTCTGCGTAGCGAAAGTCGTGAGACTTTCGTTCGACCCGCGAGGCGCTGCGGCGAAAGACTGACGTCATTCGGTGAAGTGGGGGCGTAAACGGAGCCAGTCGCGAAGCGTTTTTATTGAAGCTGCCGGAGGCAGGTTACTTCGAGGATAGGGCGGGGTTCCTGAAAAGGCGAAGCCTCTTCAGGCTCCGCCAAAGCCGTTCAATGAAGACCGGGGGCGGCCTTCCGCTT
>JARGOP010000119.1 GCA_029233965.1 Verrucomicrobiales bacterium
TGCCGGTGTGGGCCAGGCCAATGAGAAAGAAAAGCCCTCCATACATCCAGAGAGCTCCGGTCTTGCTGAGATCCAGTCCGGCGATCCCGGCGGTAAGGCAGCCAACGAGACCGGCCGCAAGACCGGCGATAGCAAGTGTCTTGCGACTGCTGGAATCAGAAAGTTTGCCCCAGGTGGCCCCGCTCAGTGCGGTAGCGAGGCTTCCGGCGATCATGAGAAATCCAAGACTCGCGATCTTTCCCCCTGTGGCCTCATGGGCGAGAACGACATAGAAAGGCATCGAAAGAATCGTGCTGGCGAGGAGCGCGCGGGCGATACAAAAGCGCAGAAAAACCCGATCGTCGCGCAGGAAATGAAGACTTTTGATTGCCTCTTTGAAGGCATTGGCTCCTCCCGAGGTCGCTCCCGGTTTTTCGATTAGAGTCGACATCACGAAAGCGGCGACGATCCATAGACCCGCGGCGATGAAAAGAAGCGTCGCGAATAATTCGACGGGAAGGTCTTTGGCCGGGTGAAGGGCGAAAAAGATTCCGACGCCCACCGCAATCCAACCGGAGATCGAGGAAGCGATGCCGCTGAGTCGACCGCGGCGGGTTTTGGGAATCGTTTTGCCGAGGAGGTCTTTAGCAGAAATAGAACAGATTCCGCGGGAGAGGCTGAAGAAGACTAGCAAACCTATAATCGACCACCCGGCCGCGGCACCTTGCAAAAGGAGAGCGATAAATCCCATGCCCAGCACGGCGAGTCCCTGGAGAAGACTTCCGACGACCCAGAAACCTTTTCGAATTTCATAGTTTCGGATCACGCCTCCGACGATCATTTGGGGAAGCAGCGAGCCGGCTTCGCGAATCGGAACGAGCAACCCGATGGCTGCCGCAGGCGCTCCGAGGGCCGTGAGGAGCCAGGTCAGGATCAGTCCCGGCTTGCTGAGTTGATCCCCCGTCTTACTTAAAACAGAAGCGATGACCTGTTTCCCGAAATTCTTTGGAACCTCGTCGCAGGCCTCTTCGGTGATGTCCTTGCAAAGACGGGCGTCTTCGTCCTCGGTGATCAGCTCGTAGAGTTTCTCTTCCATCGGGGTTGGGTGGTTGGAATCGGGGAAACGGAAAGTTAACCGGGGCAGGTCGGTGCCCTGCCCCTGTTGGGTTACAATCCGAAATGCTCGCGCAGCTGCCGTGCCGTGGCGAATCCCGTTTCGATTGCTTTCGGGAGACGTCCTTTTCCGATAAACGAATCACCGGCAAAAAAGAGTCCAATTTCGGTGCCGGGCTTCATTGCCTCGAGGCTCGCCGCGGTGTGGGGGTGCGCGTAGCGCCAACGCTGGTGATCGGCCCATTGCAGCCTCGGAAGGGGTTGCTGAAAAAGATTTTGAACAGCTCCCGCGGCAGCCTCGATGATATTGCCCGCATCCTCCCGGTAGTGATCCTGACTCCAGTCGGGCGCCATCTGAGCGATGAGGAGCGTTTGATTCTCCGGAACATGACCTTCTTTTCGATTCTCGTGACTGATCCACGCGAGACGGTGCTTCCGGTCGCTGTTGATGAGAGCGTAATGATCGTCCGGGAGAGCAAATTCTGTGGGGTAGTTCAGAATCACGGAGAACTGGCAATAGTATTCGGCGCGATCGAGTTCCCGGATGAGATCCCCCACAATTTCGTTTTCCCCGGTAGACTGCAGAAGCGCGATGGTTTGGGGTGCCGGCGGGGTGAGGACGACAGCATCGAAGGGGCCATGGGTTTCCCCGTTTTCGTCATCGAGACGCCAGCATTCGTCCGCCCGGCGCAGGGTGGCGATTTGGGACTCGCGGGTCACATCAAGCGACCCAACTTTGACAAGAAGTTTCCCCAGTGTGTTGATTCCCCCCCGATAGGTCCATTTTGCTCCGGCATTCTGGACCGGGTCTCCGGCCTCGACTTTCCCGGTTTGATCAAAGGTCCCGATGTCGCCGAGGATGCGGCTCAGATCGTTCGTGGGAAGGTGTTCGAAGAGGAGTCGGGCTACTTCGTTGCAGTTTAGTTTGAAGTAGTTCGCACCGTAGTCGTAGCGACAGCCGTTTTTTGTTCGGGAGGCAGCCCGCCCCGAAAATCCGCGGCTTTTTTCAAAGACACGGACCTTCGCGCCTGTGGCGGAGAGTTGAAAGGCGGCGGAGAGTCCGGAGACTCCCGCTCCAATGACTGCGATATTCGGCATACGGATTCCGTTAGGTTACGAATGAAGAGGGATTCGATTCGATCTCTTTTTGCCGATCTTTCCCGTTTTCACGGAAGAGGACATGCGTCCGGATCTATGACTCTTCGCGTAGACGCCGAAGAGCTTCGGCGCTCGTGAGGTCGGAGAGCGCCTGCGCTGCCTTGAGATGCGTAGCGCAGAACCAGTGCAGCCCCTCCGGATGTCCGGGCCGGTCGATCGGCTCGTAGTCGGAAAAGCGGACGGTCTCAAAATCCAGATCGGGTTCCTCTCGCTGATCGCGGTGGCAAAGGGAACAGATGGGCGGCTGCATCAGGACTCCTTTTTGTTTTCCGATTCTCTCCTCTTTTGCCTTGGAGAAAGAAGAGGGGATGAAGAGGTGGGTCTAGTAACTTTTCGCAAAGATGACCCGCCCTTCTGCCGGCTTGCCCGTGTAAATGCAGGTTCCGGGTTCTCCACGAAGCTTGGCATCTTTCGGGATACAACGAACCGTGACTTTCAGCTCCTGTTGGAGTGCCTCCTCGTCGTCGACATTGCCTGCCCAGTGAACGAGAGCAAAACCGCCGTGGATTTCCGGTTGGTCCTTGTTTTCAGGGGTGAAATACTTCCGGAATTCGTCCATCGACTCGATCTCGACGGTGTGTTCGTTGCGAAATTCGCGGGCGCGCTTCAGCAGGGTGTCCTGGATGGACTGCAGCGTTTCGACGATGCCGGAGACGGCCTCTTCGGTGGGAAGGAACTGCTTGTCTTTGGGCGCACGATCCCGGCGGGCCATCGCGATGCTTCCCTTTTCGAGGTCGCGCGGTCCGATTTCGATGCGAACAGGAACGCCTTTCTTGATCCAGTCCCAGGTCTTCACGCCACCACCGAGGTCGCGCTTGTCGATTTCGACGGAGATTTTCCGGTCGTGAAAAAGCTGGCAGCTGAGTTCGGCGGCCAGTTTCTCGCAGGCTTCCTGCACCGGCGCTTCGTGCTCCGGCTTGGGGGTGACCGGCAGAATGACGATTTGGGTGGGGGCGACGCGAGGAGGAAGGACGAAGCCGTCATCATCCGAGTGTGCCATCAGAAGCGTCCCGATGAGGCGGGTGCTGACGCCCCAACTCGTCGTCCACGCAAATTCGCGGCCCTGCTCACGACCTTCGAACTCGATGCCTGCAGATTTGGAGAAATTCTGTCCGAGGAAATGGGAGGTGCCTGCCTGAATTGCTTTTCGATCCTGCACCATGGCTTCGACGGTGAAGGTATTGAGAGCGCCGGGGAATCGCTCCGCTTCGGTCTTCTCACCGGCGATGACCGGTACGGCAAGGTGATCGGTCAGGAAGCGCTCGTAGACTTCGTGCATCTTCTTCGTTTCCTCCATCGCTTCCTCCGACGTTTCGTGGGCGGTGTGACCTTCCTGCCAGAGAAACTCGGCGGTGCGGAGAAAAAGGCGCGGGCGCATTTCCCAACGCATCACGTTGGCCCACTGATTGATGAGAAGCGGCAGGTCCCGGTAGCTCTGCACCCAGCGGGCGAAGGCAGCTCCGATAATGGTCTCCGAGGTCGGACGAATGACATAGGGCTCGGGCAGTTCACCGGAGGGAACCATCTTGCCGTCTTTCATCTCGAGACGGTGATGCGTTACCACGGCGCACTCGGGAGCGAAGCCTTCGACGTGCTCGGCTTCTTTGGCGAGATAGCTCACGGGAATGAGAAGCGGAAAGTAGGCGTTTTTGTGCCCGGTTTCCTTGAACCACAGATCGAGCTGCTGCTGAATTTGCTCCCACACGCCATAGCCCCATGGCTTGATCACCATGCATCCTCGCACGTCCTGCGCATTCTCGGCGAGGTCGGCGGCGCGGACGACTTGTTGATACCATTCGGGAAAGTTTTCCTCCCGGGTCGGGCTGATCGCGTTTTTGGGTCCTTTGGCCATGATTCAGTGGGGTTGTAATGTAGCGGGGACGGTATCCGCCTCCCCGCGAATTGCCAGCAGGGAAATTGAATCGTAACCTAGGACGTGAAAATTTTGAATCTCTACATTTCTCCGGGTCACAACTACTACGGTCACTTCGGAAAGCCTCCGGGTGAAAACCCGATCATCGAAGTCGGGGAGCTGGATTGCGTGGCCGGAAAGGGCATCCAGGGGGACCGGTTTTTTGATTACAAGGAGGATTACAAGGGCCAGATCACCTTTTTCGAGATCGAGACACACCGCAAACTCTGCGAGGAATTTGCGGTTTTTGACAAGGGCCCGGAGACCTACCGGCGCAATGTCGTGGTCGAGGAGCAGGACTTGAACGAGCTCATCGGGCAGGAATTTGAGATCCAGGGGATCCGGTTTCTCGGAACCGAGGAAGCGAAGCCCTGTTTCTGGATGGATCAGGCCTTTGGGGAGGGAGCGGAAAGGGCGCTGAAGGGAAAGGGCGGTCTTCGTGCCAGGATTCTCGATGATGGACTCTTGAAGTGTGGTGAGTGACAACCGTCTTCTTCTCCCTCCTTCGGGCATCCCGGAAAAAGAGTGCGAAGAAAAGTCGGAGAAAGAGTAGGATGGGAGGTCATGAACCTCGAAATCTCTACACCCGCGCTTCTGTTTCCGGCGGTGAGTCTGCTTTTTCTTGCCTACACGAACCGGTTCCTGCATCTCGCCGCGCTCGTTCGGAATTTGCATCGTGATTGGATCGAGCTGAAGGACGAAGCGCTCCGGGCACAGATTGACAATTTGCGCAGGCGCCTCGTCTTGATTCGATGGATGCAACTGGCGGGAGCAGCAAGCTTGCTCTTGTGCGTGCTCTCGATGGTAGGCGTCGCATTCTCTTTTCCGATGCTGGGAAATATATTGTTTCTTGTTGCTCTCTTCCTGATGGGCGGATCCCTCTTCTGTCTTCTCTTCGAAATCTGGTGCTCCGGTGGAGCGCTGCAGATTTTGCTGAAACGGGTGGAGGAGGAGTAGGGAGATCAGAACCCCTCGATTATTTGAAGGTTCTGCTTGATTGACATCGTCTACAATGGCTACAACCATCTCCATGTCAGCAGAACAAAAAGCCAAGGAACTCGGAATTGATCTTTCTCCTCAGGAAGCAGGGTATCTCAACCTTTGCATTCGCAGCGGGAACCAGCTCATTACCTCCGGTCATGTCAGTGATCTGAAAGGGGTTCTCGGGAAAGATGTCACTGTGGAGCAAGGCTACGAGGCAGCGAAAAACTGTTGTGAGAAGATTCTCCGCTCCGTCCATGATACGCATGGAACTCTCGATGGTCTCAAAGTCGTGAAATTGCTCGGATGCGTCTATTCGGCACCTGATTTCACCGATCAGCATCTCGTCATCAATGGCGCTTCCGATCTTCTCCACGAACTGTATGGAAAAGACGGCGACGGATACCACGCACGCAGCGCCCTTGGATTTGCCGCTCTTCCGACTGGCGTGGCCGTGGAGGTGGAGGCGGTGTTTGAAATTCTGTAATCACCTTTGAGATATGCAGGCGCGGGCGGTTTTGGTGATTGGCTCAATCCTGCTTTGCTCGTTCCTGCAGGCGGAGGAGGTTCTTGTCGAGGTCGTGCCGGGCAAGCCCGCCCGCCTTCTCGCAGGATCCCGCCCCTTTGTCGTGCAGGGCGCGGGTGGGGACGGCTCCAGGCAATTGCTGCGTGAGGCGGGAGGAAATTCCTTCCGCACCTGGAAGATCGATGAATCCACCGGAGAACAGTTGGAGGAAGCGTCCCGCCTCGGACTGAAGGTCACCCTCGGCTTCTGGCTCGGGCACGAACGACACGGCTTTTCCTACG
>JARGOP010000120.1 GCA_029233965.1 Verrucomicrobiales bacterium
GGAGGTCGGAACGTTGGCACGTTCCGCTACGATCTAGCGAGGTGCGGCGCCGCGCACCTTTTCAGTCGAAGGCAGATAGCGGTAGTAAACTTCCAGCATTAAAATTGCCCAGGCGGTGTTCGTGATTTGTGAGTCTTCCGGGGCATAGGCGCCGCTTCCGTTTCTCAACCAGGAGCCGTCCTCGTTCTGTGCATCGAGCAGCTTGGGCTGGAACTTCTCATTGTACTCCTCCCAATCCTCGCCTCCGTGAATGAAGAACACCTGGGTGTTGTAGTAGGGCGCGTAGTAGTAGTCGCCCGGGCTGGGGAGAACGGTCCTTCGTTTGAGATAGCGAAATCCCTTGTCGTAGGTCGGTGAGTCTATGCCTTTCCAGTTCTGAAGCCCGAGAAGAGCCGCACCGGTCAGGCTGACCCGTCCGAGAATATGGTCGATGTGATATTTGAACGCGCCGTCTTTGTCCTGGATTTTCGGAAGGTATTCCTGGACCGCGAGGTCAAGCGCCCGACTCACTCCGATCAGTGTCAACCCTGTCGTGTGCGCGGCTTTGAGGGCCTGGATATTCCATCCTGAGACCGACATATCGTCCTTCTCTTTCCCGAGATAGGGCCAGCCTCCGAGCTTGGTCTGTTCGTTCACAATAATTCCCACCGCCTTGCTGATCACGGAATCGAGTCGGGGGATTGCGCGGCCGCTTTCCTTCGTCATCGAATAAAACTCACAAAGCGCGTAGGTGCCGATGGCGTGCTCGTAGGCCTCATGAGGTCCCTGTTCTCCATTGGTGAGAAGACCGTTGTTCTTCATGGCACGTTCCATCAGATACATCGTGGCTCCGATAACGAGGTCACCGTAGCGCACGGACTCCGGGGTTTCGCAGTGACCGAGAAAAGCGAGGAGGGTCAACCCTGTCATTCCGACATAGAATTCGTTTCCGAAGGATCCGTCCGGATTCTGCTGCGAGGCGAGAAATTCGAGCCCTTTTTTCACGGCCACTTCGGCGCGTTCATCCCCGCCCGCCTCGCGCAGTCTTTTCATGCGTTCGCTGAAGGAGCAGCGGGACTGCATCCCGGAGGGAATCGAGCTGACGTTTGAAACGCTTCCAAATCCGCCCATCGACATTCCGAAGCTGTTGGGATTCGCGGAAAGGGCGATCGCGGAAAGCGAGGTGTCGGCTTGAATTGTCGTCGGAACGGAGATTTCCGAGAAGGCATCGACGGAGACCGTCAGTTGAACCTCCGGCGGAGCGGCCGCGGTTTTCATTTTCTTCCGGTCCAGGAGGCGCTGATCGAGGCTCTCCTCCATTTCCGGAGGTGCTGTCGCCGTGATTCGAGGAGGAGAGGGGGGCGGGCTCGTCAGTCCGAAGAAACAGAGGAGGATAATGAGAACGAGATGCACGACCCCGGCAATGATGAGGGCCCGGATCTTGTCCGGCTTGTCGGGAAGACGCTCTGCGATCTCAACAGCAGGAACGAAGGGTTTGCGTTTCTGTTCCTCGGTCAGTGCCGTATTCGCATCAAAATTCGAGAGGTCTGTGTGTTCCGGGGGAACGGGGACGTGCTCGGCCGGAACCGGAGTGATCGCCTGCTGACGCAGCGCGGCTTGAAAAGCCTCTTTCTGTCGGGCTATCCCCGGCGTGGTCGGATTCGAAACCGTGTAGCGCTGCAGGAATCCAAGTCCCTCTGCGGTATGGTGACGTCCCAGAATCGTCGCCGCGAAGAGAATGTTTTTCTCGTTGTTCGGAATCTGGGGAGCCGTTCCGATGAGGCGTGCCGCCTCCCCGTATTGTCCCGCCTCATAGTATTCGAGAATGATCGAACAGCGGAGGGGCCAGTCACCGGGATTGGCGTTCAGCTGATTGATTCGATCTTCCATGGAGGCGGGCAGGGCAAACTCAGGGTAGCAGGTCAGGGCCGACCCGTCCGTTTTTCGGGACGTGAGAGGCTACCACCCCCAGGGCATGGGCGACAAGCGGATTTGTCAGAGAGAATCGCAAGCCGTCGGCGCGGGAGCGCTTTCGGAAAGTTTCGCTGCGAACGTGAGCGGTCAGCCGGTCAAGTCCCGGGGTCGGAACTACAGAACTACTCCTGCGAAAAGGCGGCCTCGACGAGAAGCGCGGCGAGAGTTTGGGTGGCCTCATCGAGGGTCCGGTTGGCTGCTTTCAGGGCGGGGGCATCCCGGCTTTCTGAATCAAGAAGAGCCCGGACGGCGGCGGCGGCGCTTTCGATTTCGGTTTTGTCGGCCTCATCCAGTTGCGCACCGACCTGCGTCATCGCCATCTCCACTGCGGGCAGCAATTCCTCACTCTTCAGTTTTGCCTCGGTCCAGATGCGCTCGTTCATGTCGTCAAAGGCATAGTCGACAGACTCACTGACCATTTTCTCCACTTCGGCATCGTCGACATCGATCGCGGAATTCCGAATTTCAAGGACATGATCCCCGCCGGTTGCGGTGTCGCGCGCGAGGACTTCGAGAATGCCGTCCCGATCGATCGCAAACTGCACGCCGACGCGGGCGGAACCTTTCGGGCCCGGCGAAAAGGGGACCTCGATTTCACCGAGGAGCCAGTTGTCCTTCGCCATTTCGCGCTCACCCTGGAGCACCCGGATCGCCATCGAGGGCTGGTTCGCGACTGCGTTGGTGAAGAGCTCACCCGCCTTTGCCGGAATCGTGCTGTTGCGCGCAATGATGACATTCATCAAGCCGCCGAAGGTCTCAATTCCAAGCGAAAGCGGGGTCACATCGACAAGGACAATAGACCTGACACGACCACACAGCATTCCGGCCTGGATCGCCGCACCGAGGCCGACGGCTTCGTCGGGGTGTTGGCTCAGGTTGGGCTCGTGACCGAACCACGACTTCAATTTTTCCTGAACGGCAGGTACCCGCGTGCTTCCCCCCACGAGAATGAGATGGTCGATCGAGCCGACTTCCTTCTGATCGGCCTCCGCGAAGGCACGACGACAAATCGAGCCGGTGCGTTCGATGAAGGAGTCCGCCGCTGCCTCAAACTGCGCACGGGTGATTTCGAGCTCATAGCTTCGGCCTTCGCGGAAGAAAGGCAGTCGCAGAGAGTAGCTTTCCGCCGAGCTGAGGGACTCCTTCGCTTTCCGTGCCTCCGCCATGAGCCGGGTGGTTTCCTGCGGGGAAAGATCGGTGAGATCGAGCTGCTCCGCGATCTGCGTCGCGAGGGCGGCGTCAAAGTCATCGCCCCCGAGCTGCGTGTCACCGGCGGTGGCGATCACCTCAAAGAGTCCGCCCCGCATCTGGAGCACCGAAAGATCGAAGGTGCCGCCGCCGAGATCGTAGACCGCGACGGTTTGCTCGTCGTCCAGCTTGTCGAGGCCGTAGGCGAGAGCGGCCGCAGTCGGTTCGTTGATGATCCGTTCCACGGTCAGCCCCGCTTTTTCCGCGGCTGACTTGGTCGCTTCCCGCTGACTGTTGTTGAAATAGGCCGGCACTGTGATGACCGCTCGACTCACCGGGGATTCCAACGCCGCTTCGGCGACTCCCTTCAAATGACGCAGAATCTCAGAGGAAACCTCCCCGGGAGTGACGACTCTGCCTTCCGCGATTTCAAACCCGATGCCTCCGTCGTTTAAAGGGACAACCCGGAAGGGCGGCGCAGATTTTTCTTCGTCACTGAGATCAGAATAGGGACGCCCAAGGTAGCGTTTCGCGGAGGCAATCGTCACCCGGGGGGCCGTCTCTGCGGCACGAAGTGCTTCCCGGCCGATGCGTGGATTCTCCGGATCTGCGTAGGAGACGACTGATGGCGTGAGTCTTTCGCCCTGAGCATCCGCGAGAATGATGGGGAAACCCGAATCGACGACCCCGACAAGAGAATGGGTCGTCCCCAGATCGATGCCGATGATGACAGCTTCCCCGGCCGGGCTGGAATGGGTTTCGGAATCACTCATCGTGGTAGACTAACATTCGATTAATTTCAGGAGCCGCTCGCGGCATTGTTGCTCCCATTTTTTGAGGAACTTCAGCTGTCCGAGCGTCGTGGCCGCATCGTGGTACTCGCTACGCTGCGAGGCTTCCTCGAATGCGGCGAACTGCCCGATGCGCCGGGATTTTTTTTGATGAAGCAAGCTGAGGCAATCCTGCACCGCGAGTTGAGCTTCGATCGCCTCTCTGGACAGGAGTGCTTTCGTCAGCGCCGTGGTCGCTTTTTCATGACGTCCGTAGACCGAGTCCGCTTTTGCCAACGCCTCATGAATCTGCGAGAAAAGATCCATGAAGTCGGGCGCCATCGAAGAACCCCGTTCCAGGGCTATCCCGTGCCTTTCGAGCCAGTGCTCGAGCCGCGACACAGGATCACTCAGGATCCTGCGGGCATGGTGAATTTCAGAGCTGTCTTCAGTCCCGTCGTCGCTTTGAGGAGGGGACTCCCGCGTCAGCGCCTGCCAGGCGCGATCCACCTCTTCCGGTTCCAAAGTCAGCGATTCCGCCAATCCCAGCACCGCAAAGAGATTTGCCATGATCAAAGTCGGTTCGCTGCCGACCGGGAAGAATTACTTCTTCTTGCCACCGGATCCACGGCGTGGAGTCGGATTCGGCTTCGCCCGCTTCTTCGGCTGACCGGGACGGGCCATGCTGCGGGGGGAATTACGGCGACCGGGGTGAGCACCCGGACGATTCGAGCGGGTGTCGACACGATAGACGATACGGGCTTTCTCCGTGTCGTACGGAGACATCTCGATCCTGACCTTGTCGCCGGCCACCAGTCGGATGAAACGCTTCCGCATTTTTCCTGAAATGTGCGCGAGCACAAGGTGACCGTTTTCCAATTCCACCCGGAACATGGTGCCGGGAAGAACCGTGTGGATGGTTCCTTCGAGTTCTACGGTATCGTCGTCTTGAGCCATAATTGCCTGTAAGGCGCATAAGATCGCTCAATTCTCTGATTTGAGAAGCACTTTTTAGGGCTTTTATGGGGATTGCGGCCCCCATGACGGGTGAAATCTGCCCTGCGGCATCCCCGTTTCGGCCGAATGTCACGAAACGGGTTCGAGTTTCACCTCCCTGCTCAAGGCTTCGCCACGTAGTCGTGACTCTCGACATCGATGTAGAGAAACTTCGTTTTTCCGACGGCTCTCTTCTCCTCAAACTCGGCGGAGACACGCGGGGCATAGAAGCCGCCGAGTTGTGCCAAGTGACGGAACTTGACCTCGCCCTTGATCCAGGTCTTTTCGTCGTAGGGCGCACTGAAAATCAGATGGATCGGAAACGCGGTCGCCCGGTCGCCGTAGAGGGTGACGGAATCGCCCTCTGTGAGCACGTTCTCCCCGTCGACGCGGAGAGCATTGTCGTAGCCGACCGCCTCGGTGACACGGGCATTTTCGAAGAAATCCACGACCTCTCCCCGGCTCATGTAGACATACCGGCCGATAAGCTGTTTGAGCACCTGGATTTTCTTCTCCACCTCCGCGAGGCGCTTTTCCTGCCCGGCCTTGAAAAGCAGGCCCTGCCGCTCCTTGATTTTCAAATCCTGATCCAGCCTCGTCGTTTCGATCACTCCCTGAGCATTGTAGTTCGCCGAAAGCCGGTCCACGTAGAGAAGACTCCCGTCCTCAATCACTTCGACCCGATACTCCCACGAGTAATCCATCAAGGCCTTGCGGTTCTTCTGGAGCGTGTCCGAATAGAGCAGCGCCCACTGGCCGGGGTCCTTACTCGAGATCGCCGCTTCCTGGGCAGGGGACGGGGAAAGCAACGCGATCCCTGAAAGGACCGCCACAGCCGGGATCAAAATACGTTTCATCCCGATACCTTGAAGGAAAATCGGAACGACTCCAGCGCAATTTGGAGAAATGAGAGAGAGGTACCGGGGGCCCATTCGGAAGGTTGGCACCTTCCGCTACGATGCTTCGAGGTAGCGGAACTTGCCAAAGTTCCGACGATAGCAACGGGG
>JARGOP010000121.1:0-2670 GCA_029233965.1 Verrucomicrobiales bacterium
TATGAATCATCCTCAAGCAACTTCATACATCCGGGCTAATTTCATGCCTGAGTCTGGAGAATATCCAACCGAATTTTCTGTTCGGGCTACGAATTCCGGACCAGCAGATTAACTGCCCCAAGCCAGTCTAATCGCTTCCTTGAATGAATTTTTGGGAGAACTCCCTCTCTTACAACCCGTAACGGAACGCAAAGAGGCATGTCGAAACTAATGTTAGCAACCGAAGGGGGGCAGGTCGTCCAATTCGATTCGGTCACCAGGAAATACGAGGTCGTTTTCCGATGCTCGGCGGAAGAGGCGATGATGGGGATCGAGATCGTAGGAAACAATCTTTTCGTCGCGAGCCTGAGCCGAATCTACAAACTCTCTCTACCTTCTTTTGAGAAGATTTGTGAAACAGAATTCTACGAACCGACGCCGGACTTTCACCAGATGCAATTCTACGACGGTTTGCTCTACGTCACCGCGACGAAGAACAATCAGATCTGGATGTATGACGAAAACCTGGAACTTCAACGAACCCATCAGGTCATCCCTCCGAGGCCACGGTGGAAGGCGAAGTACAAGAGAAATTACAACCACATCAACAACATCATTGAGCACGAGGGAAGGTTCTACATCAATCTGAACTGGCTCACGAAGGTCCAGTTTGCCAGTAGCGGTGTACTCGTGACCGATCTCGACATGAATGAAATCGAGCGATTTGAGTTCGGCTGGGAGACTCACGAGTTTCAATTCCTAGACGGGAAGAAGGTCGCGATTTGTGCCACTTCGAGCAAAGGAAAACGGATCAAACACCCCCGGCACTCCGGCCTGATGGTGGACGGAGAGCTCGTCTTTGAGCACGACGTCGAAGAAGCATTCTGCAAGGGCCTCTGCTATGACGAAGATCGCATCTATGTATGTGGTGGAAGAAAGGTGGAACGAAAGATGAGAAAGTTGTCCAGCTCCATCATCTACATTCTCAATCGCCATGACTACTCGCTGATCGAAAAGTATGAGAACACCGAGATCAAGGCGATCAAGGGAGCCATCCATTTTCCGGATCAGTAGAATCCCGCTGCTCGTTTGAAACTCTGAAGTGTTAAGTGACCCCGCTTTTCGGAGCCAAATGCGCGTTGCGTGGCGCTCCGGTAATTTGTTCTCGGATCAAGATGCACGGCCTGCTATATTTGACAGACTTGCTCTGTTGGGGCCGAAACGCTAGTTTACGCCTGTGAGCGCTACCGACAGTGAGTCCTTCTGGATCGGGGAAGCTTCCCGGGTGAAGCTACGGATCAATCTGGGGTGGTGGATCGAGCGGATGAACTGGATTCTCCTCGCCGGGTTCCTCGTGCTTTCATCGCTCATTCTCTGCTTTCGAACGCGGGACGAGGCTCTCTTTACCCGGGAGAATTTTGCCATTTTCGTCGGTGCCGCGCTGGCGCTTGCGGCTCTTGCTGCATGGATTTGGAGTCGGCGTTACTTTGTCACGCGAAGTGATGCCCTTGTTCGTCTCGATGACCGTTGGAAGTTGAACAGCCGTCTCGCTTCCGCCGCCGGTGGGAAGGCCCCCTGGCCTCCGGTGATGAAAGGAGAGCGAAAGATCGCGGTGCCGGGGTGGCGGGGGACGACCGCCCTGCTTCCTGCGCTCGTCGCCCTGCTGGTCCTTGCGGCGGCGTGGTTTGTGCCGCTTCCCGCCGCCGGACCTGAGGTGCCTGAAATCACGAGTGAGCCCCGCAACTGGGAGCAGGTCGAAGACTGGCTGGAGGTTCTCAATGCGGAGGAGTTGATCGAACCGGAGAGTCTCGAGGAAATTGCGGAGCAGATTGAAGAGCTGAGGAGCCAGCCGGAAGAGGAATGGTTCAGTCATTCGAGTCTCGAAGCCTCGGACACCCTGAAGGATTCTTTCGGTCGGGACATCAGTGTTCTGGCGCGGGACATGGCGGCGATCGAGCGAAGCCTCGATGCCTTGAGAGCTTTTTCGACTGAATTGTCAGAGGAGGGAAGAGAGATGTTGATGCGCGAGCTCTCCGAAGCGCTTGGGAGTCTTGAGGGGAATGGCCTTTCTCTGAACGAGGATTTAGCGAAACAGCTCAGCGAGCTGGACCCTTCAAAATTGGGGGAAGCGACTTTGAAAAGCCTCTCGAAGGAACAGCTTCAGCAATTGCAACAGCAGTTGGGAGAGGGATCGCAACGACTCGGCTCGCTGGAAGGACTTCAGCCGCTTGGCGAAGGCGAGATGCAGGCAAGCGGTGTTCCCGGAACCAATCCCGGAACTGGTGGAGTGCAGCGGGGCAGGGGGGACGCCCCGATGTACTTTGGCGACCCCGACGATCTCAAGACCAACCGGATTGAATCCGTTTCGAATGAAGATCTCTCCCGTGCCGCCGTTGGTGACGTCATCGGGATCGGGGAAACCGAACACGACGATGATCCGGTTGCATCCGGAATTCAACAGGGTGGAACCGTCGATTCAACAGGGTCCGGTGGCGATGCGGTTTGGAAGGATTCATTGCTCCCTGATGAGCAGGCCGTTTTGAAGCGTTATTTCAAGTGAAACCCTTCTCACTTTTCAATCCGGTGAATCCGGCTAGGGTTCGCGATGCATCGCCAGCCGCTTCTAAAACTCCTCCGCCGCTATCGTGAACGTCATCCCGGCGAAGAGGATCGAACGAATCAGTTCATCGA
>JARGOP010000121.1:2770-5876 GCA_029233965.1 Verrucomicrobiales bacterium
GATATCCACGGGATTCCCGCGCGGAAGGATGAGCCTTCCCATTTTCACTACGATGTGCGCTTCCTGCTCCGCCAGGGTGGCGGGAACGAGTATGTCGTCAGCGAGGAGTCGCATGACCTTGCCTGGGTCCCGATGGAGAAACTGGAGGATTACACCTCCGAGTGGTCCATGCGGCGCATGCGCCGGAAAGCGTTGGCGCTTCTCGGCGGGTGACCGGACGTGCAGGAAGGGAGCGATTTGTTCACGCTCTCAGACTACGGAGATTTCCGCAGGCCTATCGCTGCGAGCGGGCCCAAACAGGGCGGGTTGATCCCGGGGGCGTTGCCTGCGAAACCTACTTTCTCACGGCATAGAGTTCGTCGTCGGTGCGGATGTAAAGCGTGCCGTTGGCGGGCACGATCGAGGCGCGGATATTCACGCTCTGAGATTCGCCGAAGGTGGTGCTGTTGAGGAGCTCTCCGCCATCCGGTCCGGCACTGTAAACGAAGACTTCGCCAAGGTGGCTGAGGAGGTAAATTTTTCCATCGACTCCGGTCGGGGACGCCTCAAGCTTCACCTTGCCGTCGATTGCTTTGCTCCAGACCACTTTGCCGCTGCCCGGGTGAAGGCAGGTGAGGAATTTGTTCCGTCCGTTGAGCACGTAGAAGTAGCCGTCGTAGAAGAGAGGAGTCGGGACGTCGGCAGTGACTTCTTTCCCTTTGGAAACCCACATTTCGTCCCGATTTCCGAGCTGGCCTTCTCCACCCGCCTTGATGGCGTAGATGGGATCGCCTTTCGGAGCACAGACGAGAAGGGTTCCCTGACCGTAGACAGGGGAGGGGACGAGACGCCAGTGGCCGATCTTTTCGGGGTTGTAGGTGCCCCAGCGCCACAGTTCCTCTCCGGTGGCGGGATCGTGGCCGGTGAGGCAGTCGCCGCCCGAGATCACCAATTCAGGGCGACCGCGGTGAAGGATCGGGATTGGGGTCGAGAAAGCCTCCAGAGACTCCTGCAGGGCGTCAGAAGGTCTGATGTGCTGCCACTTGGTTTTTCCGGTTGCGGGATCCATCGCGAGGAGGAAAGACTTGATGGGGCCGTCAGTGTTTCCGCGGCCGTTGACGGGCGTGTCCCGCTGGAGGACCTGCAGGTAAAGGGTGCCGTCGTGGAGTTGAGGAGAGCTCGAGAAGGTCCACTGGAACGCGAACTCGCCGTAGTCTTTCTCGATGTTTCGATACCAAAGCTGGTTGCCGCCAAAGTCGTAGGCGGCAAGGTCTCCCGCCCCGCTGAAAAAGTAGACCGTCTTGCCGTCGGTAACCGGGGAACTTCCTGCGAAGGTGCTGCGTTCATCGTGACGAATACCATCGCCGAATTTTTTCGACCAGACAATTTCTCCGGTGGATGCGCTGACTCTGATCCCGACGATTCCCTCCTCGGCTTCATCGACCGAAGTCAGAAAAACCGCGTCGTCCCAGACTGCGGGCGTGGACGCTCCCTCGCCGGGCAGTTTGGTAGCCCAGGCGACTCCGTCCGTTTTTGAAAAAACGGCGGGGTAGCCAGTCTCCTCACTGGAACCGTTGAAAAACGGCCCCCTCCAGTTTGGCCAGTTTCCGGCCTGAAGGGTAGCGGTCTGCAAGGCGGAGGCGGCAAATAGGAGGATGGCGATCTTTGTCATTTGAGAAGGGGATGAATGCCGAGAAAAGTGCGTAGTGAGCATTGATGTGTCAAGACGGTGAATTGGCGTAGACAGGGAAGGCGGGAAAGGGTTACAGCTGTTTGGAATCTATTTTCTATGAAGCAGCTCCTCCTTATTCGTCACGCCAAATCGAGCTGGGATTTTCCCGGCAGGTCAGATCACGACCGCCCGCTGAATGATCGGGGGGAGCATGATGCGCCTGCGATGGCTGCGGCCTTACAGCAGCGCGGGGTGACACCGGATCAGATCGTGACCAGCTCGGCGCTTCGTGCGAGGACGACGGCTGCGATCATCGCTGAGGGGCTTGGTTGTTCCCCGGAGATGATTGAAACAGAGAGCGATCTCTATCTCGCTTCCCCGCGTACGATCCTGACATGCGTCCAGAATTTGAATGAAGCATCGGGCACAGTCCTCATGTTCGGGCACAATCCGGGGATGCACGAAGCCGTCGTGCGGCTCACTGCTGATCCGGGGGTTCGCGAGTTTCCGACGCTTGCAGTGGCACGAATCGAATTTGATGTCGAATTCTGGGGCGAAGTGGATTGGAACGGAGGGATGCTGCTGGAGCTGCTGACTCCGAAGACCTTGAAGGATCGATGAATCTATTTTTGGCTACGCAGGAGCCGATCAGGCATGTTATGTTTGGTAACCATGAGTGACACACCTCCACCTCTTCAGCCTGAATCGCCGCAGTACGCATCATCGGCTCCTGCAGAAACGCCTCCTTCCGGATCCGGAAAGAAATGGGGCATGGGTTGTGGCATCGGATGCCTCGTCGTCCTCGTGATCGGGGTCATACTGGGCATCGTGGGATTTAATTACGCGAAGAAAGCAGTCGTCACCTTTGTCGAAAACAGCACCTCGGAGATGCCGGTTGAGCTGGAGACGCCGGTGATCGCTCCAGCCACGATTGAGAGTGCCGTTCAGCGCTTCGATGCATTCTCGGCGGGGATGGAAAATGGAGAGGTGATAGGCCGTCTTGAGCTGACGGATGAGGACATCAATGCCCTTATCGCGAATCATCCGAAGTTCAGTGCGCTCTCGGAGGCCATGGTGGTTTCGATTGAAGGTGACCAGTTGACAAGCGAAGTGAGTGTCAGCCTTGATGCTCTCGACATTCCGGAATCATTCATTACCGAGGCGATTGCCGGAAAGTATTTTAACGGGGAAGTCACGCTGAGAGCCCAAATGCAGAACGGAGAGCCTGCGCTCTTCATCGAAGGACTTTCGATCGGTGGGAAAGCGGTTCCTGCTCAATTCATGGCTGAGCTGAGCAAAGAGAACATCCTTGCAGAGGCGGCGTCCGATCCGGAGATTCGACCTTATCTCGAGAGTATCGGCGAATTCAAGGTCGAGGGTGGCAAGTTGATTGTTGCCCCCGCTGGTGGCTCGAATTGAGGTCCGGTTGAGTGACGAGGAGCGGAAGAAGACTAG
>JARGOP010000042.1 GCA_029233965.1 Verrucomicrobiales bacterium
CGACATTCGCGAGGGTTCCGATTTTGTGGACTAGTGATCCAATGGGAGACCCCCCCGGCTCTGCCGGGGAGGCTATCAGAGTTTGACGTATCGTGCGGTCTTCCTTGGGGTTTTGGGTTTGTGAGCCGACCAAAGCTACAAACCCAAAAGAGACCCCATGGAAGATTACAAGAGTCTGAGCCACACAAAGTGGCAATGCAAATACCATGTCATATTCATCCCGAAATACCGGCGCAGGAAACTCTTCGGAGTGGTGCGGCGGGAACTTGGAGAAGTGTTTCACCGCCTTGCCGAGCAGAAAGGCTGTCGGATCGAGGAGGGCCACATTATGCCGGACCACGTCCACATGCCGATCAGTATTCCGCCAAAGCCGGCGGTGTCGAGCGTGGTAGGATACATCAAAGGAAAGAGTGCCATTCACGTGGCACGACACTTCCTAAAAAAGGATCGCAACTACGCTGGCCGGCGGTTGTGGGCGAGGGGATTCTTCATCGATCGTGTTGGTCGAAACACGGAAGTTATCAGGAGATACATTCGAGAGCAGGAACGGGAAGACCGGCGATTGGATCAACTGGAGTTTCCTTTGAATAACCCAAACCAGAACGAAAGCTAAAGCCGCTTTGAGCGGCTCACATTTCAAAAGCCTCCGGTTTCACCGGAGGATCATTACTCAACTTGTGGAGAACTCCTCATTCTGCGGAGGATGAGAGGTTCAGGGATGTTATGGTTCGGTGTCATGGGGATAGGCTTTCTTGGTGTCCTGCCGGACATGGCCGGAGCGCAGCGCGCCCAGAGTCGATCCCAGATCGAAAAGGAACTCATCCACCTCCGGGACTCTCTTCACGACGCTCATTTAGAATTGGCAAAGAAGGCGGATCGCATTACAGAGCTCGAGGAGCTTCTCGCCAAAAGAAGCGGGGAAGTGCGCTCTTCCCGACAGGAAAGGGGGACTGAGAAGACGGTTTCGAAACCGGGAGAGCGCAAGGCGGCAATAACGGCGAAAACAACTCCGCCGAAACCGGTTGGTGAAAAACCTTCGAAACAGATGGGCGGGGAACCGGAAACTCGTAAGGAGCCGGTGCCAATCGCTCATGAGAGAGGGCTCGTCTTGAGGATTCCCTACGAGATCAATTCGGCAGTGAATTATGAAGGGAGGGAAAAGGCCCTTCAGTTTGTCCTGAATCATTTGGAAAAGCATCCCGCGACTCTTTTTTCCGTGGCCGGGTTTGCCTATGATTCGGAGTTTCGGGCCAAAGATCTTGATATCGCGAACAACCGCGCGCGTTTTCTTGCCGGTTATTTGAAGATCCGGGGAGTGCCCGGCGATGCCTTGGCTCAGATCGAAGGGACGATTTCGGAGCGGCGGGGAGCGGCAGGGCGCTTCGTGATTATCGAAGCAATCCGTGAACCTTAGTCTTCTGTGAATGAGAGGGAAAAGGAGTGATTGAGGATTCCAGGAAGAGATTTCCCGGCAATTGAGGCTGTGGATTCAAAACGGAATCGCAGGTATGGTGAAAAAAAATTCGCGATTGATAGGATTTGGACCTTTACGTGAAAGAATTAACTGTCGTAGACTCCGCGTGTTAGGCTGAGCTGGCCTCTCGCTTTGTTGAAAAACTCCCGAATCATTTATGAAAGCATCACTCATTTTTGCCGCCGCACTTTTCGTCGGCCTTGTTTCTGTTCACGCCCAACAGCCCATCACTCTTCAGGTTGGGGATGTTGATGTGAAGAAAATGGAAATCGAAGTCCAGAAAACGCCCAATTTTCAGGCGGGTGATGTGAAGACAAAGAATGTTCCGAATCCCCGCGACTGGCTGGAGGTCGAAGTGGAATTCACGGTCAAGGGTGATCCCAACAAGGTGGTTCCTGAACTGCTCTTCCGATACTATATCGGTTTCAAGGATCAGACCGGTGCCGGACGGGTCCTTTCGGGCGATGTCACTCACATCAACGTGGTGCCCGGCGAAGAGAACTTTTCTGCGGTGTATGTCGCGCCGAGTTCTCTCGGTGAAATCACCGGCGACTTTCGCAACTTCAGGGAAGGTGCGGTGGAGGCCGTCGGTGTTGAGATTTACTACAACGGCGTCATCGTCGGCGGTAAATCCACCGAATCAGGCAGCCGTGCCAAGTTTTGGCAGGCGCTGGGAACGCAGCCCGGAGTGCTTGGAAGAAATGAAACTCCATTTGCACTTCTCTGGATTGACCGCTATGCGGAGTCAGCAAAGAAACCTTAAGCATTCTTTTTTCGCCGCTTGAGGATTTACGCTTTTTCATCACGATAACCGGATATGGCAGAAGATCGGATCATTACCCTGAACATTGGATCACAGCAGGTGACCGGAGCCGTTTTTTCGAAAACGGCTGGAGGCGGCCTGCGGCTCGAACGCCTTGAGCGTCGCGAGTTTGTCGGTGACCCTGCAGATACAGATGTTAGGAATTCACAGGGCGCTGCTGCCTTAAAGGAGATTGTCACCAGCCTGAAGGCCAAGGGAGCAAAGACAACGTATGTTGTTTCGTCCTTCCCGGTCCTGATGAAGTTTGCCAGCCTGCCCGCACTCGACGGAGAGCAGGTTGACCAGATTGTGGAGTTCGAGGCGCAGCAGCAGGTTCCGTACCCCATCAACGAGGTGGTCTGGGGATACCAGCTCATGGGGGATCCCGATGATATCGAGGTGGAAGTGGTTTTGGCCGCAGTGAAGTCCGACGAGCTCAATGAGATCGACGACATGGTCACCTCCGCCGGGCTTCGTTCCATGGGGGCGGAGGTTTCCCCCGTCGCAATGTATAATGCATTGCGCTTCAACTACTCCGATGTCGAGGGGACGACCCTCCTCGTCGATATCGGGGCTCGAACGACTGACATGATCTTCATGGAGGAAGGGAAGGTTTTTGTTCGGACGGTGAAGATCGGGGGAGCCGATATCACAAGGGCGATCGCCAAAGAGTTTGGAAATGACTTCGGGGCGTCTGATTTCCGGAAGGTAGCGGATGGATTCGTTGCTCTCGGGGGGGCGTATGCCGATCATGAAGATCCTGAAATCGCAGGAATCTCGAAGGTGGTGAGAAATTCACTGACCCGCCTTCATTCCGAGATCATGCGGACGATCAACTTCTATCGGAGCCAGCAGGCCGGGGCTGCTCCCACTTTTGTTCTCCTTTCGGGGGCATCGGCCGGGCTGCCGTTTATTCGTGAATTCTTCGCGGAGAAGCTCAGTCTCCCCGTGGATCATTTCAACGCTTTCCGGAATGTGACCGTGGCCGGTTCGGTGGACCGCGAATTGGTGCAGAGCAACGCACATTCCCTTGGTGACGTGGTGGGAAGTGCTATTGGTCGGGTCGGTGAAGTTCCTGTGGATGTTCTCCTGATGCCGGAATCGGTTCAGAAAGCGAAAGACCTCCAGAAGAGAAAACCGGCATTGATTCTTGCGGTGGCGGCACTTGCCGTTTTCCTGGGTGGTCTGGGTTTCTATTTTTCCAAGGCTTCCGAAGTCGCAATCGCCAAGGGGAATGATATTGAAGTGAAGGCGTTGGATTTGAAGAAATACAATGACACGATTGAAGCTTTGAAAGCTGATATTGAGAAAATCGACAGTCAGAAGAGCCCTTATGTGGACGCGGTGAAGCACCGGGTCTACTGGGTTCAGGTTTTCAACAAGCTCGCCGAGAAAATGGACGGGGATATTCTCTTCATGACAGTGCTTGAGCCTCTCTCGGAGGGGCGGCCGGTGATTGCAGATCAGGATTCGGATTTGCTTGCGGTGGCGGGCACAGTCGATGCAACGATTGATTCTTTCTCGATTGAAGGTCTGTGGCGGGAGAATGCCGATGGCGGATCCAAGGTCGTGACGGATTATTTCAGCCGTTTGAAGGCGGATTCAGAGGACGAAACCAAAAGTGCGTTTTTCGCTCTTGAGGGAGTGGACATCGGTCAGATTATCGAAGTCGACGCAGGGACGGGTGATGATCGGTATGCGTATCCGTTCAAGATGGTTCTGCCCCTGCCGGAAGAAAATAAGGTGAAGTTCACGAAGTAGAGCTGAAGGAGTATATGAACTACAAGGTTTGGTTAATTACATTTGGGATAGTCGCTGCGCTGGTTATCGGTGGTAGTGGGTTTTATGCGTTCTCCGGATACGGTAAGTATTCTGACGCACTGCAAAATTGGGATGACAAAGTGGGGACCATTGAAAGTCTTGAGCGGCGTGTTCCCTATCCGAATAAGGCGAACAGTGAGGCTTTGGGTGAGAAGGTCGCTCAATATGAACAGTCAGTTGAGGAACTCTTCAAGAGTCTCGATACGTTTCAGAGCCCTCTCGACACGACACTGACCGGTCCTGAGTTTCAGCGCAAGGTCAAGGATCGTGTTCAGGAGTTCCGCAAGTATGCCGAGGACGGAGGACTCGTGATCACCGACGCAAGTGATTTTCAGATGGGGTTTGATGCGTACAGCAATTCGATTCCGCCGCAGGATCTTGTGGCTGTTCTCGACTATGAACTCGGCGCAATCGACTACCTCCTGAGGTCGCTTGTTGATGTCGGTTCCTCAAGTCTCGTATCTTTCGAACGGGATCTCATTCCCGGCGAAGCCGGTGCGCCAAACGGCCATGAGAGCAGTGTCGTGCACAAGTATCCGGTCCGGCTGAGATTTTCCGGTCAACACGACTCGTTCCAGGCGCTGATTAATAAGTTGGCAAATGACACCGCGTTTTTCTATGTCGTGCGGGTCCTGAAGGTCAGAAACGAGGTAACGGAGGGGCCCGTCAAACTGACGGCCGCGCAGCAATCAAGTCTCCCGATGTTTGAAAATCCGAACACGAAGGAGGTCGCATCCTTTGAGCGTCTTGAGGAGTGGGGGTATCCTACGGTAAGTGATGAAGAACTTGCGACCGTTGCCCGTGAAAATGGCTTCATTTCCTCCGCGAAGGATGCAAGAGTCCTCATGGGCCAGGAGAACCTCAATGTCTTCATGGTCGTAGATGTTGTGAGATTTATCAGTCCGGAAGAGATGGCGGCAAACGAAAAAACAAAGGCAGAGGACGATAGAGGAGGGCGCAAGCGATGAAAGAAAAGTGGCATACTGTAGTGTTGGTTTTGATTGGCGTTATCGTCATTGGAGTTTCGGGATTCATTGCAATGGGGGCCCTGGGATTTAATGAGCGCTTCTTCTTGAATTCGGCGACCCCGAACGATGAGCAACCGCCCACAGACGAGGCTGTTGCGCGAATTGCCCGGCAGTTCGTCGAGTCTACGCAGTCGTGGGAGACGCCTGTGATTGGAAATCCAGCGAAGGAGGTTCCGCTGTTTGTCTCCGTGCCCATTGTGGAGTCGGGCGGAAACCTGATTGATATGAGCGATCCCGGAGCCATCCAGCTTCGCCCGCCCGTTTCCAACGCCTGGCTCCTCGAAAACGGCCTCGATTTTCTGAATTCCGGAGTGCTCTCCCAGGATCCTGATGGTGATGGGTTCACTAATCTGGCGGAGTGGAATGACAAGACTGCTCCCGCGGATGAGACGTCTCATCCACCCTACGCGGATAAACTCGTGTTTCATTCGCGGCAGCAGCAGGAGTATATTCTGCGCTTTTCGGCCCGCCCTGATTCGGAACGCTTTCAGATCATGAAGCTTCCGTCCGTAAAGTGGCCCGGTCGGGATAATTTTTATTTGAGGGTTGGTGAGGCCTCCGAGGATCAAAAGTTCAGGGTTGATGGTTTCGAAGAGAGGAGAGAACGGAATAATGTCGGGATTGAAGCGGATGCTTCTATCGTGAAAGTCACGTATCTTCCTGACGGTAAATCGTATGATTTGGTCCGCAACGTCGACACCATTATTCCAACTTTCTTTGCGGAGTTAGAGTTCTCACTTGATCCCGGTGAGCGGTTTTATGTTAAAGAGGGGGATGCTTTTAACATCGTGAAAGACGCTGAGACCAAATATCGTCTTACCAAGGTGAACGAGGACTCCGCTGTTATCACGTATCAGACAGGCACCGATCCTGAGCAAACCATAGAAATTAAGAAGAAGTAAGAGTTGACAGTTAGGCGTTATTCTGGTTTTCATGTCCTTTCTCTCGTAGTCGTTCTTAGGAAACCGCTTGAGCCATATAATTTTATGAAGATGACACTCATTGATAAAGGGTTAGCAGCAGCCTGGTTCCCGGTTGCCGTTGGGATAACTCTGCTTGTTACTGCCGAAGTCTCCGAGGCGGGCCCAACCGGCTACGGCAGTGGCGGAGGAGTGCCTTCCATCGCGACGAACTACGTGATTCGGTTGCAGGAGCGTGTGAAGCAGGCGGACGAGGCTGCGCTCAGGGGCTCCCAGTTGATGGCGGATGGCGATTACCAGGGAGCGATCGATCAGTATCGTGCTGCTCTGGATTTGCTGCCCGAAGCTCCAATGACCGAGCCTCGCCGTCGTGCATACATCAAACAGTTTTCCCGCGCATCGGTTCTTCTCGCTCGCCAGCGTGCCGAGGAAGGCCGCTATCCGGAGGCGATTGCTCTTGTTGAGGAGGTTCTCCAGCCCAGTGTTGACCCTGACAGCATCGATGCGAAACGTCTCCTCGAGCAACTCAACGACCCTGATTACTACTCTCCAGCGCTGACTCCGAGTCATCTTGAGCGTGTTCGTCGTGTTAAGCTCGCTTTGAAGACCGCTCAGGGATATGTGGACCTCGGTGACTACGACCGTGCTGACCGTGAATACCACAAAGCACTGAATGATGATCGTTACAACTCCGCTGCCCGCCGGGGTATGGAGAATAATGAGCGTCACAAGATGGATTACTACGATGTCGCCCGCGACCACACCCGGGCGAAGATGCTTCGTGAGGTCGCGGAGGGTTGGGAAATGCCCGTTCCTTCAGCCATTGACGGTGGCGAGTTAATCGAAATCCCGACCGATACAGCCACCGGCGAGATCCGCCGAATCGAAGATAAGCTGAAGACGATCATCCTTCCGAGTGTTGAGTTTGTCGATACGCCCCTCAAAGACGCGCTGGATTTCCTCCAGCAGCGTTCCGTTGAGCTGGATGTCAATGAGTCCAACCCCGCCTTGAAAGGGGTGAATATCGTACTTGATTCCGGTGTCTTGAGCGGAGGTGGCGGTGGCGCCCCGGCCGCTCCGGCAGGGGGCGACGACGAAGGATTCGGATTCTCCGGTGGTGGCGGTGCAATCGACATCGGCGGCGGTGGAATCGGTGACACGCGAATCACGCTTCGCCTCGCCAATGTCCCGCTGGCAGAGGCCCTTCGATACACCACTTCTTTGGCGCAGCTGAAGTATAAGGTCGAGCAGCAGGCTGTTCTCGTGGTTCCATTGTCCACTCCTGACCAGGATCTCTTTACCGTAAACTACACCGTTCCCCCTACGTTCCTTTCCATGGATCAGGGTGGCGGAGGCGGAGGAGGCGCTGCTGCCGCTGATCCGTTTGCCGATCCTGTTGAGTCAGGGGGTGGAGTTCTGCGCGGAAGGCGAACTGCCATGGATATCCTTTCCTCTGCAGGTATCACGTTTGGGAACGGAGCCAGCGCTATCTACACTGCGGCGACGTCACAACTTATCGTTCGGAACACGCAAGACCAGCTCGAGTTGGTCGAGGCCTACATCGACTCGATCAGGACAGGCGTGGAGAAGCAAATTTACATCACTTCACGTTTTGTGGAAATTGCGGAAGAGGCCGGTGAAGAGCTCGGGTTTGACTGGTTGCTTGGGCCCTTCAATCTGGGAAGCTCACAGCGTGTCTTCGCGGGGGGCGGAACTGCTGGAAATGCGACCAATCCTGCCGGTGCAAACGATTTTACCTTTGTGGATCCCGGATCGCAGCTTCCTGTCGGATTCAATTCTCTTACCAACGGGCTTCGTTCCGGTTCTCGTGCTCTGGATGGAAACTCAATTGATGCTTTGATCGCTGAGGCGGCCGGCCAGGGCGATGCCGCCTCCTCCATGGCTCCTGCTGTGTTCGGTATCGCGGGTGTCTTCACGGATCCCCAGTTCCAGGTGATGATTCGTGCTTTGAACCAGCGCAAGGGGGTCGATCTTCTTTCTGCACCATCGGTGATGGCACGGAGTGGTCAGCGCGCCAAGATTGAGGTGATTCGGGAATTCATTTATCCAACTGAGTATGATCCGCCTGAAATTCCAAACCAGTTTGGTGGCGGTGTCGGCGTGATCGGTGGCGGTGGCGGAACCAGCGGAGGTTTCCCTGTGACCCCGGCGACTCCGACGGCCTTCGAGACCCGGAATACCGGCGTCACGCTTGAGGTCGACCCTGTGCTTGGTGCTGACGAGTTCACGATCGATCTCAACCTCGCTCCTGAGGTGGTCGAATTTGATGGGTTTATCAACTACGGAAGCCCGATTCAGACTACTTCCACCAATGCTCTCGGCTTCTCAGTTCCAGTGGTGATCACCGAGAACCGGATCGAAATGCCGATCTTCAATACCCGGAAGGTCACGACGCAGGTCACGATCTGGGACGGTCAGACTGTTGCTCTCGGTGGACTGATCCGCGAGGACATTCAGGACGTTGAGGACAAAATCCCATTCCTCGGGGATCTCCCTGCAGTGGGGCGTCTTTTCCGCTCCAGTGTTGAGCTTCATCTGAAGCGGAACCTGACAATCTTCGTCAAGGCGCAGCTCATGGACCCTGCCGGAATGCCCATCCACGGCGGGCTTGAGGACGAGCCGCTTCCCGAGCCGGTCCCTCGTCCACCAATCACTCCTCCGACGACATTTGCTCCCGGACCGATTCCTTATCAGAAGTGATCATCGGGCAGATTTGATTTTCATGATGGGCGCAGTGGACTCTACTACTGCGCCCTTTTTTATGGCATTTCTGTTGAGATGATTACGGTTGCCATCACAGGAGGTGTCGCCTGTGGAAAGAGTTCTGTGGCCCGGGGACTGCAAGAGGGGTTGAAGGCTCCCTTTTTCAGTAGTGACCAATGCGTTGCCGATCTTCTGCTGGAAAGCGACGTTCAGAAAAGGGTTCAGGACCTCCTTTCCCGTTACGGGGTGCCGCATGGAACGGCATTCGAGAAGACGCTGGTAAGAAAACACGCATTTGAAAATTCTGAATTCCGTGAGAAGCTTGAATTGTTGATACACCCGCTGGTATATCAACGATTGGTGGACTTTCTTGGGAACAAGCCGGACCACACTGAATTTTTGCTTGTTGAAGTTCCTCTGCTGTATGAGGTCGATTTCCCTTTGAAGCGTGATCTCGATCTTGTTGTTGCGGCTTCTCCCGCTACTCAAGTTGATCGATTGACCTCCATGCGGGGGCTCGAACTTCCGGTGGCTAATCAAATTCTGAATGCCCAACTTTCGATAGATGAAAAAATTTGCCGCGCTGATCTTGTCGTTTGGAACGACGGGTCGATGGAGGCTCTCAATTTACAGGTCGAACATCTGGTTCGAAGATGTTTTTCTCAATACTAAATGACAGATAACGCAGTTGCCAAAACCGACTCGGCTGAACCTGAAAACCAGGATCAAACTACCGAGGTGGAAGTCCCTGAGCGGATTGTGATCAATGATTTTCAAAAGAAGTCCTTGAATGAGCTTCATCAGGCTGCGCAGGAAGCAAACCTGAGGGTTGCCGGAATGCGTTCCAAGCACGCGCTCGTGTTTGAACTTCTGAAATTCTACGGGGATCGGGGAACCGTGATGGAGGCTTCGGGCTTTCTGGACTACTCCGGTGACAGCTTCGGGTTTCTTCGCTGGCCGGAGTTCAGCTTCGCTTCGAATGCCGATGATGTTTACGTCCCTGCCTCTTTTATCAAGAAGCACCAGTTGAGAGTCGGACAGGAACTTTCCTGTATCATCAGAGCTCCGAGGGATCGGGAAAAGTTCCTCTCGGTTGACTCCATTGTCAGTGTGGAGGGGACACCAATTGATGAGTGGGAAGAGCCGGACAGTTTTGATGATCTTACGGCAATGTTTCCGGATGAACGTTTGATCCTGGAGATCATGGACACCCCTTGTGTTTCTTCACGGGTGATCGATCTTATCGCCCCTCTGGGGAAAGGCCAGCGAGGTTTAATTGTGGCTCCGCCCCGGGGTGGAAAGACGATTTTACTCAAGAATATTGCGGTTTCGATTCATCAGAACAATCCGGACCTTGAGTTGATCGTTCTGCTGCTCGACGAGAGGCCGGAGGAGGTGACTGATTTCCGTGAGACGGTCAATGCTTCCGTCTACAGTTCGACTTTCGATGAGCCCTCAAAGAGGCATATCGAAGTTGCTGACATGGTTCTCAACCGGGCCAAGCGTATCGTGGAGACCGGTAAAGATGTCGTGGTTCTTCTTGATAGCTTGACTCGACTCGCTCGCGCCCATAACTCATCCAACCAATCTGGTGGCGGCGGCGGAGGTGGCGCTCGAGGTAAAAAGCGCGGCGGTGGTGGCGGAGGAGGTCCAATCGGGAGCGGAGGTATCTCACCGAAGGCGCTTGAGAGGTCACGGCGCTTCTTCGGAGCAGCTCGAAATGTCGAAGAGGGTGGAAGTCTCACGATTCTGGCGACCTGTTTGATTGAAACAGACAGCAGGATGGACGATGTGATTTTTGAGGAATTCAAGGGCACCGGAAACATGGAAATCACTCTTGATCGCGAAATGGCAGAGTCGCGGATTTTCCCGGCGATTCATCTTCTCAAGAGCGGGACTCGCAAAGATGATCTTCTCTATCATCCTGAAGAATTTCAGCGGATCAGCGCGCTGAGAAAGCAGATGGCGCAACGCCCTGCCCCCGAGGCGATGGAAGTTCTCCTGAAGACGGTTAAGTCGACCAGTTCCAACGCGGAACTTCTCCTTCGTGGTATTCAGTAGTTTTTGCGATGTCTTCGGCTACCCCGGATCGATTTGCGTCTTTTCCTGAGCGCTACATCGACACACAGGATGCTTTTGAGGCCTACGTTTCCATGATCCTTGATCATGGGGATTTAGAGGCCTGCTCCATCGACACGGAAGCAGACAGCATGCATTCCTATGAGACGAAGCTCTGTCTCATTCAGTTCTCGACGCCAAGGGAATTGGCGATCATCGATCCTCTCTCCATCGGGATTGACGGCCTGAAGGCTTTTCCTGATTTTATCGATCGATTTGAGAAAGTCTGGATGCATGGCGCCGACTATGACATTTCGATGTTCAGCATGACATTTGACTGGGCGCCTCACCGCATCATGGACACGCAGATCGCGGCGAGGCTTCTCGGAGAGACGAAGTTTGGTCTCGCGAATCTTCTTGAGACTGAATATAGCGTCAAGGTGTCGAAGCAATCACAAAAAGCGGACTGGAGTCAGAGACCGTTGAGCGAAAAAATGCTGGATTACGCATTCAACGATGTCAGATATCTTCTCGATCTTGCTGAGAAATTTGAGACAAGATTGAAGGGCGCCGACAGATACGAATGGTTTCTGCAGAGTTGCGACTCGGCACGCTCGACCGTATTCGATCGTGGTGACCGCGTGCACAAAGATGCCTGGAGGATTACCGGCTGGGGCAAGCTGTCGCCACGGGGATTGAACTACCTGAAGTTTTTCTGGGAGTGGCGGGACGACGAGTGTCGACGTCTTGACCGCCCGGCTTTCAAATTTCTCAGTAACAGTGAGATGTTCCGCATGGTCGGGAATCTTGATGAGGGCCGCAGCTTGAAGCCTCCGCACTACCTCAAGAGACCCTCTCTGGAGCGGTTAGAGGGGTTTATTGCCAAGGCGAATCAGGTCGCAAAGTCTGACTATCCCAGCAAAAAGATCCGTTCAAGCGGTCCGCGCCTGGATATTGATGAAAAACGCTTTGAGCGCATTCGTGGTATTCGGAACAAGAGAGCGACGGAACTCGGCATTGAAGGCACCATGATCGCGACACGCAGCATCATGGAGCGAATGGCTTCGACCAATCTTACGGTTGAAGAGAGACTGGAAGGATTGCTTCCCTGGCAATGTGAGGTCTTGACCGAGGCGATCGATTAGTTCCGGCTGAAAAGAGTGGCCCGGTCGTTTCCCTCCGAATTAAGGCACCGGGAAATCAAAACAGCCCCTTGAGAAATAGTAGATCTCAAGAGGCTGTCTAAAACTTCGGGGTAAATTCCCGCGAGTGCTCGAACTATCTGGTAGTCATCTTATCCTTCTCGAGCTTCAAGCCCATCTTGCGATAGAGGGTCGCAATACTGACACCGAGCATGCTGGCTGCTTTTTCGCGTGAGCCCCCATTGTATTTTAGCGTTTCGCGAATGAAGAGCTTCTCCTGCTTCCGAACGTAGTCGGAAAGTCCTGTTCCGACCGGAAGGTGATGGGTTGTCTTCTCATCCTCATCCGTAATCTCCACTTTCTGGGTCACCTTGGGAGGAAGATCGACAGGGCGAATTCGGCCTCCTTCAGCAAACGCGCAGGCACGCTCAATGGCATTCTGCAATTCGCCGACGTTGCCGGGCCAGCTGTATCCTTCGAGAAGGCGCTTAGCATACTTGTCGATTTCCGGAGCGCTGTTGCCGGTGCGCCCGGAACGCTGCTTGAGGAAGTGAGCGGCAAGTGGTTCAATATCTTCGATACGACTGCGGAGTGGCGGAACTTCGATTGGAATGATAGAGATTTTGTAGAAAAGATCTTCGCGGAAGCTTCCTGACTCAATGAGTTCCTGAAGAGGTTTTGCCGAAGAGGCAATAAAGCGAACGTCCATGTGACGGGGAAGATCTGACATCATGCGACGTGTGTTGATTTCTTCAAGGTAGCTATCGAGCTTGGACTGAAGTCGCAGAGGGAGGACGTGAATCTCCTCCAGGAGGACGGTTCCTCCCGCCGCGCGGGAAAAGATTGTTTCACCGCGGCTCGATGGAGATCCGAAAAGCTCGCTCTCGAGGAGTTCTTCAGGAAGCGCAGAGCACTGAAGGACCTTGAAGGGCGCGTCCTTTCGGTTGCTGGCATTGTGAAGACTCCGGGCAACCATTTGTTTTCCGGATCCAAATTCGCCTTCGAGAAGAACAGGAGAGTCGTTGTCCGCGATCTTCTCGATCACTTCCAGAATTTCTTTCACTTTGGGGCTCTCTCCGATCATGCCGGTGCTCGGCATCGTGATAGCTGCAGTTTGGAAGCCGCGGGCGATTTCAGCTTTATCGGAGGGCTCCTGCAAACCGAGCTGTACCGTTCTCTGGAGGTCAGCCAGTTCAAACGGCTTCGTGAGATAATCGAAGGCTCCGAGTCTCATTGCCTCAACCGCCGTTTCAACCGAACCGTTCCCGGTTACCATAATAACCTGCGTCTTCGGGTAATGCTCTTCGGAGTAACGAATGATATCGAGGCCGTTCATGTCACCGATGAGAAGGTCGACGATCATGAGATCGGGCTGGGAGGCATCGAGCGCCTTGAGTCCGTCTCTCCCGGTTTGGACGGCAGTGACATCGTGTCCCTGTTGCCGACAGGACTTCGCCATCAGGTTCAGGATTGCTGCTTCGTCGTCGATGATGAGGATATTGGCCATGGTCAGTTGACTGGTGGGTTCCTAAAAAGGTTAAGCAACTCAAATACTACGGTTTTCTTAACTATTGCAACCAAAAACTCTCATAAATGAAAATCTCAATTCTCATAGGGAGGGGCGGCGGAGATGATTCTTTTTCAGAGTTCGTTGAAGGGAAGGGGATTTTGCCGTTCCAAAGGTCTTCGTTGAGGGAACTCAAAAATGGCTTAGATTAATAAAGTAATTTTTTTCTAAGAACCCTTTTCCCGGAGCGTTCAAGACTGCGTAGTCATCGCGTCTATGTCCGCCCTTTTCATCCAACCCATGGAGGTTTCTCCCCGAGAGCTAGTCGAGTCCGCCCAGGCGGATTTTGAAGGGCCGTTGACAGGTTACGCCGCAGGACTGCTCGGTGGCGACTGGGAGCGGGCCCGTGATGTGGTGCAGGACACCTTTGTAAAGCTGCATCGACAGGACCCTGAGATGATTCAGGGTAAGTTGAAGAGCTGGCTTTACACCGTTTGTCGTAATCGCTCGATTGATGTCTTACGGAAGGAGAATCCGATGCTCAGTTCGTCAGGCGAAGCGTTTGAAAACATGGAGAATGCCTCTCCCGACCCTTCGAACGCGATGGAGCAGAAGGAGAGCTTCGAGGAAGTTCTCAAGTTTCTTGAGCGTCTTCCCGAAAATCAGAGAGAGGTCATCCGCCTGAAATTTCAGGGTGATCTCAGTTACAAAGAAATTTCCGACGTGACCGGACTCAGCGTGAGCAACGTCGGGTTCCTTATTCATACCGGTATCAAGCGTCTCCGCACCTTGATGGGGGTAACCATTTCCTGAACACGAAATTAAATTTTTCCACCTGCCAACCTGCTGCCAACCATGAATCGCGAACCAGTCAATCCTGACGATCCACAACTCACCGCATACGCCCTCGGGGAAATGACTTTGTCTGAGAGGGCCGAATTTGATGTAAAGCTTGAAGTCTCGCCCTCAGCGAAAAGCGAATTGGAATCGATGGAAGAGATCATGGGGCTTCTTTCGAAAGGTTTGAAGAGCGAGTGGTGCCGTGAGCTGCACGAACCAAATCTTGAGGTTCTTCCCTCTATTGAAGCAGGCAAAGTGATTGCTCCGGTTCAATTCAATCAGTCGCGCCGTGCGATCAGCGCAATCGCTGCCGCGGTGGCGGCAATGTGTCTCGTGGGAGCAGCGGTTTTCACTCGGAGTGGTGGTGTTGAAGTGGCTGAGTCTGACGCCGTTTCCGGTGCTTCCCTGCTCGATGTCGTTGACCCTTTGATGATGGCAGGTGTCTCCGGTGTTGAAAACGCGGTTCACGTTCCGCAGTTGTTTCTTGCCGAAGAGGTGGACGATCTGGCGAGCCTGAATCTGGTTGAGAATCTGGAAGACTTGAATGCTCCGGTGGACGCGAGCTATTTGGATGCCAACTCGATTGTTCCTGCTTCCCTGGGAAACTCCTCCGGCGATTCGATCCGGACACAGCTCCCTGCCCCTTCCCGTGCTGACCGGGTCGATTCCTACCTGCCTCCTGTGGAGAGCGGTGTCGTCAGGTATGGGATTGAAACGGGTCTCATTGAGGGGAGGATCATGAACTCGATGGTGAGTGCAGGTCAATCTTCCCGCGTTTTCGTCCGTGGCTACGTATCGATGGATTCCGTCGATTCCCGGGACCAGGCGCTGGCAGGATTTCGTCCTGTTTCGATGAGCGGCAATCCGGTGATCGACTCGGAGAAGGATCTGGAGCTCATTTACAATTTTCAGTCGATTCAGCGGGATCTCGGTGAGTTGGCCAATTCGCTTCCTGAGGGTTCCGATACCCGGAAGCAGGTGGAGCAACTGTATGAGCGCAATCGCTCGGCGCTCTCTGACCTCAAACGGGAGTTTGTTCGATAAAACTTTGCGGTGGAATTCGATTCCATCGTGGACGTAAACCTGTGGAGCCGGGTGGAGAGATCCACCCGGCTCTTTTTTGTGCAGGGAAGAGTGAATTTCTCTTCGAAGAGGTTGAAATTTTCGTCAGCTTGTTGATCGTGATGGCCCGCCGTTAACCGCCGACTTCATTGAAGAAAACCTCCCTTAACAGTCGTCCCCGTTTTGCCGGAGACGCACCCGATCCGTCCGGTATCCTGGGGAAGATCGTACTCAAAGAGCCTCCTTTCTGCGGGGTGATTTTTTCGCGGGAGGCGCTGAATAAGGGCCGTTGGCTGGTCGATTCCGGACTTGTCCGCCTTGTCACTGCAAACATCCAGGGGAGTTTTGCCGGGATCTTCGGTCAAGTGACGCCGGAGAAAGGTGAGGTTGCCGCAGAGGTCAGTATCGTGATTCATCACACGGCGGATGGCGATTGGAAAGTTGACGGGAGAAGCGATGCAGATGCCGTCCCGAACAACGAGCATGTTGCTGCCCTGCTCATGTTAGCGATGCTCGAGAAAGGTGCGGTCACGGATAAAGAGTTCGGGATGGGCGCGTTGACGACGCGACTTGATCTTTTTGCGACAGATGTGAGGGCCGGCATCCTTCACTGGGACGATTCGGATGCCCGTGCGGTTCTGGAGCGAATGCCTCTCGCGAGGATCACCGGGGCGAATCCCAAGGTTGAGACCCGCCTCAGGGAAATGGGATTGAAGCGCCTCGTGGAACTCTATCCCTGGGATGAAATCGAGGCGGACTGTCGGCAGTGCTATGGCTATTCTGCGATCCGCCGCGGAATGCAGGAGGTCTTCTGGGCTGACTTCATTACAAATCGTCAACAGGAACTGGTTGATCTGGGGTGTGAGATTGTTATCGATGAAGGGTTTGGCCTTCAGGTTGTCGAGCCTCTCGATTTTTACGGAGAGTTCAAAGAGGAGAAAGAGGACGTCGACTGGTTTGGATTCGAATATGGAATGCAGGTGAACGGGGAGCGCATCAACCTTCTCCCGTATCTTGTTCGATACCTGGAGAGTCGCCCCGCCAATGATTCGCTGGCGCTCCTCGAGCAGTGGCCTTCGAAGAAGAAGATTCCCATTCCTGCCGGCGAGTCAGGGAAATTTATTGCCTTTCCGGCAGCCCGGTTGAAATCGATTTTATCGACTTTGACCGAACTCTTTGACCGCGACACGATCGATGAGGATGGCTCGCTGAAACTGCATAAAGTCCGCGCGGCCCAGGTCGTCGGGATGCAGGGAGAGGATGCCATTGTCAAAAAGGCACCGAAGCGTCTCATGCTGCAGGCGGAGGAATTGGAATCGCTCAAACCCAGGGAAATTCCGGATGTACCCCGGGGCTTTCTCGCAACTCTCCGGCCTTACCAGCAGGATGGATTCGAGTGGCTTCAATTCCTGCGGGAACAAAAGATGGGGGGAATTCTCGCCGATGACATGGGGCTCGGGAAAACAATCCAGACGCTCTGTCATTTGCACCATGAGAAAGCGTCTGGTCGTGGCGATTTGCCCAGTCTGATCCTTGCGCCCAAGAGTGTGGTCCCAAACTGGGAGAAGGAGGCGAAGAAGTTTGCGCCTTCGTTGAAGGTGATCGCGCTTCAGGGGGCAAACCGTAAGAAATACTATTCGGTCCTCCAGCACTGTGATCTTGTCGTGACGTCCTATCCGGTGCTTCTGAGGGACGCCGAAGAGCTTCTCAATCAGCCGTTTCACTATGTTGTGCTCGACGAAGCGCATACGATCAAAAACACGACTTCTCAAGTGACAAAGGTGGCCTACCGAATCGATGCGCGACACCGGTTGTGCCTTTCGGGGACTCCAATCGAGAATCATCTCGGTGAACTCTGGTCGCAGTTTCACTTTCTGATGCCGGGTTTCCTCGGGAGTGAGGAAAGCTTTAACCGCTGCTTCAGGGCTCCGATTGAGAATGACCGGGATGAAGGACTCCGAAAGCGCCTTGCCGCGCGCGTGGCTCCACTCATGCTTCGGCGAACCAAGTTGCTGGTGGCCAGGGATCTCCCTCCCAAGAGTGAAATCGTCCGGTCGTTGGAGCTGCTGCCAAAGCAGGTTGAACTCTATGAAGCCGTTCGGGCTGCGGTGAGTCGCGAAGTCCATGAGGAAATTGAGCGCCTCGGAGTGGACCGATCCCGACTTCTCGTGCTGGAAGCGCTAATGAAGCTTCGACAGGTTTGCAATCACCCCCAACTCTTGAAGCTTCCTTCGGCTCAGAAGCTGAAAGGTTCTGCAAAGATGGATTTACTCATGGATATGGTACCATCGATGGTGGAGGAAGGTCGTCGCATTCTCATTTTCTCACAATTCACGGGGATGCTTTCGATTATTGAGGCCGCTCTGCAAAAAGAGCGAATCCGATACCTTTTGCTCACAGGGCAGTCAAAAGACCGGGGGCAGCTTTGCGACGATTTTCAGGCCGGAAAAGCTTCCGTTTTTCTCATCAGCCTGAGGGCTGGGGGCACGGGCTTGAATCTAACTGCGGCAGACACAGTGATTCACTTCGATCCCTGGTGGAACCCGGCTCTGGAAGCTCAGGCGACGGACCGGGCCTATCGCATCGGCCAGAAGAATCCTGTTTTTGTCTACAAGTTCATCTCCACGGGAACAATCGAAGAGAAGATTCTGATGCTTCAGCAAAAGAAGCGGGCGCTCTTCGAGGGAATTCTTGAGGGAACGCCGCAGAAGCTATCGTTCTCGGAGGGAGAACTGGCTGACCTGCTGGCTCCGATGAAGTAGAGATGGATTTCAGTATTGAAGCCCCGGAATCTTCCCGTGAGCAATGAGTCTCCCGCGATCGGGATCAAGTTCGAAGACATCAACGCCATTTCCAAGGAGCCCCTTGGAGTTCTTCCCCCGAGCTCCGAAGATGTAGTGTTTATCGGCGTTCGGGTCATAGCCCAGATAGAGCATGACATGCGAGACGCGATGCCCTGACTTCCAGGTTCCGCCCCAGAAAATGAGGTCACCCGGGGAAAGCTTCTTCAACATCTTTGCACTCGCTGATTTGCCATAGACATCGTCGAGCAGCTTTTTCCGCTTCAGCCAGTAGTACTGATCGTAGGAGGTTCTGGGAACGTCCTCAATGCCGATTTTGGAGAGCAGGTATTGCATCGCTCCCGAGCAGTCGAGGCCGCCGGAACTTGGATCGTCTGCTCCGAATTTATAGGTGAGCCCTCGATCGGCGAGGCGATGAGCCTCCTCGCGCAGCTTCGCGAGGGTGGGGGCATTGGGATCCACCTCTTTCAGACCGTCATCCTCAGACGTATTATCGCTGATCGAAGAGTCTGATTTTTCTGAATCAACCGGCTCTGGAGGTAGATCCACTTCGGGAACACTTCCTTCCGGAAATAATGCGGATGAAGGCGCCGGAATGGGCGGTGGAGGAATCGTCAGCTTAACCGTCTGAGTGTGAACCTGACTTTTTCCGGGATTCACATTCTGTTTGATCGGAACGATAGGGCGGAAGGAACGAGGTGCCCGATCTCCTTTCTCTGCCAAAACCTGAGAATTCAGGGAGAGAGACAAAAGAGCTGAGGTAACTGACAGAACAAATGTCCAGGAGCGCATCGGTTAATTTATCCTATTAATCAGGAAAAATTAACTACTTTTTTAAATTTCTGCAAGAGTTTTTAAAAATCAGGCAGCTTGCTCATGCTTCCAGCCCCGAATAAGAAAAATATGGGCCTTGATAAGAGTCCGGGCCTGCTGTCGGATCGCAGGATTCGGATCATTCCGACGCCGCCATTGATCCCGTATAATCTGTCGTGCAATTTCGGTCATCGTGGAATGAAATTCTTTCTCTTACCTTAGTTTGTCGGCTTCAGGATCTCTGTGACGGCATTTTTCCCGGGCTGGATAGCGAGTTCGGATGAGCACGAAAGGTTCCTGTCAATCGGGTCAGTAGACGACTGGATCGAATCGAATATTCAGAGGAATCCGGATTTTTGATCATTTTCTTCAGACTCGCCAGGCTGCCCGGCGTCCTCCGAACTCATCCATTCCATTCCACTCGGAATCGAGCTCTTCGCTGAGAGTTTGCCTGGCTCGATGAATCAGAACCCAGAGGTTGGCCCTGGAGATACCGAGTTCGTCGATGATCTCGTCAGTCGAAAATCCCTGGAGTTCCCGCATTTCGTAGGCGCGTCCCATTTTTTCAGGAAGACGTCTGACTGCTGTTTCAAGATCCTTGAGGAATTCGCGCTTCTCTGTTTCCGCTTCCGGGCGGTTGCTCAGACTGAGGTCAGGCTGCTGATCGATCCAGGAGAAGGTATCACTTTCCTCCGCCGCAGTGGCATCGAGGTCGACCGTGAGGATTGAAGGGCGGCGCCCCGTCTTGCGATAGTGGTCAATGATCTTGTTTCTCAGGATCCCCGTAAGCCACGTCTTCTCAGTGCAGTCGCCGCGAAACGAAGCCTTCGCATTCCAGCCGGAAAGAAATGTATCCTGGACGAGGTCCTCAGCGATGCCGTAGTCGGAGATACGTTGGAGCGCGAAGCGGATCAGGTAATCGCGATAGGAAAGGTTCCAGTTTTCGGGATTCAGAGTGTGGCTAGTGGTCATGGTTGTCGATTAACAGGTTGAAACAGATAAGTCTGTCTGTTGAAGTAGCTAAATAAAATGGATCAACTGAAAAGTTCGAGGGCTGCGGCACGGGCGATTTCAACGGGCCAGATTTCCTTGAGATTCTGACTTTCGGTCGTCGCGCCGGAGTAGAGAACAAAAATGCGGTCCCCGAGAATGTTGGCTTTTTCCCGGTCGGAGATATGTTGAAAGCAGACCTCGCGGAGGAAAGTTCGAATCGACTCTTTGTGGCTCCGTATTTGATCGATGATCCCTACGCACTCGCTGCCGGAGACTGCTCCGGTATTCGAGTAGGGACATCCTCGAAACTCACTTTGCTCCATGAAGCTCTTCAGCTGATCAAAGAAAATTCCAATTTTTTTGGAGGGCGCGACTTCGGTCTCAAGGAGCTCCGTCCGGCTGATTTCGGAACGACCGTGGACATCGGAGAGCCATGCTTCGCACAGCGCTTCCTTGGAAGGGTAGTGTTGATAGAAGCTCGCCTTCGCGGTCTCCGCTTTCGCGATGATCTCATTAATGCCGACCTCTGAGTAACCGTGGCGGAAAAAGAGCTCTCCGGCGGTTTGGAGAATTCGATCTTTGGCGTTCGCTTTCCTCATCTGCAGTCAGCTTAAACAGACAGATCGGTCTGTAAAGTGATTTTCTCGCAGAAAGGTGAACTTTCTTTCGAATCTGCTCTCTCTCAGTTAAAGCGGAAGGAAACGACGCTCTTTGCGGTGCGGAGGTAGAGGTCTTTTCCTACAATGGCTGGAGAAGCGCAGTAGAGTGCACCGACCTTCGCGCGACCGATCGACCGGTAGGCCTCCGGGTTCGCCTCGATCAAGTGGGCAAAGCCTCCCCGGTTTTCATAAACGAGCAACTTGCCATCGGCGAGGAGAGGGGAGGATATCGCGGATTGAGCCTCACGCTCCCACTGAATTTCTCCTGTGGCGAGAGAGAGGCAAAGATGGCGTTCGCTTCCCATGTAGTAAACGAAGTCGCCGTAGACGATCGGGGTGGATCCGTAGCGGCGGGCGAGAAACTGTTGGGACCACTTTTCCTCAGGACCGCTCGCGGTGAGGGTGTAGGCGATCAGGTTTTTCCCCTCGTTCCGGCTGCTGATGATAACTTCGTCTCCCGACACCACCGGGGTTCCGTCTCCGCCACCATCGACAGACCAGAGCGTTGCTCCTGTTTCCCCGTCCACTCCGACAAGGGCTTTGCTGGTATTGCAGATTATGACATCATTCCACACCGCTGGAGATGGATTTGAACCGGTCACTTCCGTGTTCTTCCAAACCTCTTCCCCGGTAGTGCGATCAAAAGCCGAGAGGTGGTTCTGCTGGAGGTAGACGTGATCTCCGTGCACCAGCGGAGACGAGGCCGGGCCCTTTCGACCCGTCAGAGGCGCGCGCCAGATCTCTTTTCCGGTCGCGGCGTCGACACAGTAGAGGTGCTCACTGAGAGCCGCATAGACCATTCCTTCGGAAAAGGCAGGGGTGCTCGACGAGGCTCGTCCACTCGGGTAGCCTTCCACCCGGAATTCCCAGACGACGGCACCGGTTTCGGCATCGAGACAAAGGACAATGTCGTCCGCGACTTTTTTGGTTGCCGGAACAGCTTTGACGATCTGGTCACGGATCACAGGATCAAAGTTCTGCGCATCGACCCAGGCCTCCATTTCCGCCTGATTGGCGAAGTTCTCTTTTGAAGCACCGCGAAGGGTTTCATAAACACTCAATGGGATCGCAGCCGGACCTTTCTTGAAGCGGCTGATGATCCAACCTCCCAGACTGAGCTGCGTTTTCGGGTCAATGTTCTCCTTCACCCAGGTATCGGCCCATTCATCCAGCGCGGCACCGCGAAGGCGGCGGCTGAGATTCATCCGGTCCTCCTCCATCTTCTTGATGACTTCTTCCGACAGGCCACTGGTTCCGCGATAGCCGAGGGTGGAAAGAACATCACCATCAATCTTTCTTGTTTCGGTGGGTTCGTCCCGATGCCACACGATCGAGAGAAAGACTTTTCCATCGGCGACAGAAACACTCCCGTGACCTCCGTAGTGATCGCTCGGGATTTCGAGTGACTCCCACCGCTGCGTCAGGGCATAGTCTTCGGGAATCACATCGGGAAGCTCTGCTGAAGTCGCGGCGATTCCATTTCGATCCGGCCCGCGCCATTGCGGCCAGTCTGCGAGAGCAGTGGCAGCCGTAGTAAAACTGATCAGGACGACAGGGAGCAGAGGGAATTTCATGAAGATGGCGGAGAATGGTTGCGCGACAATCTACCGGTTTTGGGAAATGTCTCACTGGCGTTATGATGTCTTTGAATCCCCGGGAAAAATTGCCCGCCGGCATTTCATTAGCTGACCTCAACCTCAAAATTCCAGTTGAAAGAGAATCCGCGAATCGTCTACATCACTGCCGGTGCCGGGGGCATGTACTGCGGGAGTTGTATCCGCGACAATGCTCTCGTGACGGCCCTGGAGGAGCTCGGATGGGATGTTTTACTCCTGCCGCTCTACACTCCAATTCGAGTGGACGAAGAGGATCATTCGATGGATCAGGTTTTCTTCGGCGGGATCAATGTCTACCTTCAGCAGAAAATTCCGCTTTTCCGGCATATTCCCGCGTTTCTGGATCGGTGGTTGGACAATCCGAAATTGATCCGGCGCGTCTCTTCAAGGGCGATGTCAGTGAGCGCTGCCGATCTCGGCGAGATGACTCTCTCCATGGTGAAAGGGGAGCACGGCTATCAGCGGAAAGAGGTCGCGCGCCTTGTCCACTGGTTGAAGGAAGTGGTGAAACCTGACTTGATCTGCCTCACAAACCTTCTTGTCGGCGGCTCCATTCCGGCCTTAAAACGCGAGCTTGATGTGCCAGTGTTAGTCACGATCCAGGGGGATGACGTATTCCTTGATGAGTTGCAGCCGCCCTGGCATGACAAGGTCCTTGCTGAGATGAAGAAACTCGCCGCGGAGGCGGACGGCTTTTTGACCTTCTCCGCTTTCTATCGGGATCTCATGGCCGGGATCCTTGAGGTCGACCCGGGGAAATTTCACCTCACCCCGCTGGGGGTTCACGTGGAGGAATTTGATCCCGTCTGGAAAGTGAATCAGCAAAAAACCGCCGGCTCGACAATTGGATATTTTGCCCGGCTCTCACCGGAGAAGGGATTTGATCTCATCATCGATGCGTTCATCGAACTGGCTCGCGGGTTGCCCGGGGTAACGCTCAAGGTCGCCGGGTGGCTTTCGGAGAAGGACCGGGAGTTCTACGCGGAGCAAATTCAAAAAATCGGGGAAGCCGGTCTGGAGAATCGTTTCGAACATGTTGAAGCCCCGGATGCGGAAGCGAAGTTGAAGTTCTTCAGCGAAGTCGATCTCTTCTGCGTACCGACTCGATTTGAGGAGCCCAAGGGACTCTATGTGCTCGAAGCGATGGCGTGCGGACTTCCGGTGGTGGCTCCTTCGCATGGACCTTTTCCGGAGCTGATCACTGAAAGTTGCGGGGGATCTCTCTTCGAGGCGAAGAGTGTTCAGTCATTGCAGGGGGCACTCGTGAAAATGCTGAGTGAGCCTTTGGTGATGAGTCAAGCGGGCGAATCCGGCCGCAAGTGGGTGGAAACTTCAGGAAGTCGCGAGACGATGGCGAAAGCGACTGCAGAAGTCTTCCGGGATGCTCTCGCGGGAAAGGGTAGACAGGGTTAGGTCACGGCCCGAACCCTGTTCAGTCAACTGCCGCGTCGGTATTTCAGGGGGGTGACCCCCATGTGAGCCCGGAAGTGCTGGGTGAAGGAACTCTGATCACAGAATCCATAGTCCAGGGCAATATCACTGATCGGTTTGTCACCGGACCGGAGTTCTTCACACGCCGCCTGAACACGGGTTTTAATGAGGAACGTGCGAGGGTTGGTGCCAAAGACTTCACGAAAGCGGCGGTTGAACTGACGTACTGACATGCCGGTGCGTTTTGCGAGTTCGGTCATGTTCACCGGTTCGTGAAAGTGTTCGCGAATGTAGCTCACGGCGCGGTCCAACTGTAGGTGGGGCGTTAAAGCCGAGCGCCGACCGGAGTAACTCTGAACCGTCCCCGTCACTCCGATAACCGAACCGTCGCGACCGAAGACAGGAAACTTGTTCGTGAAATACCAGTCGGGCAGGCCCTGCCGATTAAAAAAGAGTTCAATGATTTTCAACTTTGGGCGCCCTGTCATGAGCACTATCTCGTCGTCTTCGCGAAACTTCCTGGCGAGTTGATCCGGAAAAAGATCGAAATCGGTTTTTCCGATGACATCGGATTCAGACCGGCAATTGAGCCGCTCCCAGAAGGCGCGGTTTGCCGAAATAATCTCGAAATTTATATTCTTGGCAAAGAACGAAATTCCCGGAAGCTGGTCGAAGACAACTTCGAAATGAGACAATGGCGACACCTCTTCCAGAAATTGTGATTTGAGCTGCAGCTTGGTTGAATTCATTAACTGGGAGAAAGCTAAACTAATATGTCAATTTATGCATTCCAATTTAATGCGTGCTTAAGTGAGCGTATTTCAGGTGTTTACAGGAATTTAATCGAAGAAGCATGAAAGGGGTACTAACCATCGCCATGATCTGGGGAATTGCTGCGCAGCTTCAGGCAGAGGAGATGTCTTCTATTGCGGTGAATTTCGAATCTTTCGAAACTGATCCGCTTACGAAACCGCTGCTTCGAGAACACTTTGGAAACGTCGTGTGGGAGTCGCTCGGCGGCCGGGCGAAGGTTCGGGAGTACTCCGGTGGAAAGGTGCTGGAGGTGACGTATCCCGGCGGGGCTGTGGCTTCGGATAAAAGCGGGGCTCAATTCGTGATCGGGCTGGAGCAGAGTCGTTACGCGACCTTGAGCTATCGCTTCCGTCCTGCTCCCGGTTTCCCTTTTGTTAAAGGGGGCAAATTACCGGGCCTGGCTGCGGGGGGAAGCCAATTCACGGGCGGGCGGCCACCGGGAAAAGAAGGCGGCTGGAGCGTCCGCTACATGTGGCGGCGCGAAGGTGTCCTGGAACTCTACTTCTATCACCCGGGGATGAAGGGAAAATACGGCGAACGGCACGATCTCGGAACGACCCTGGTCCCGGGGCAATGGGTCCAAATTGAGCAGCGGATCGATGCCGGAGAGCCCGGCAAAAGAAATGCGGTGATTGAAGTCGAGGTGAACGGCGAGACAAAATTGCGTCTCGACGGGCTGGAACTCCACGGAACCAGGTATGGCCCTGTTGACAGCTTTCTCTTCAGCACCTTCTACGGCGGGAATTCATGGGACTGGGCGCCACCGGAGAACACCTCGATTTCCTTTGATGACTTCGTAATCTCACCGGAGAAACCTGAGTTCTCCGGCGATTGATCCGGGAAGGCCCGTGCGAGCCGGTCTATTCTTTGACTGGAATGATCTGCACAGCATCGATGTGGACGTTGCCTTTCGCGCCTTCGTTGGAGACGGTGACGACGCCCGGGGTGCCGGCTTCGAAGGAGAAAACGCCGAGACCGAAGAAGCTGTTGGCAAGAGGCGGGGCAATCGTTTGATTGATCTCAAAGGATTTTTCCCCGTCAGCAGACTGAACCGTGACCGGAGTATTTGTGGAACGGTTCTCGTGCGGCTGGTGGGAGATCCGGACTTCGTATTTGCCGTCTTCAGGCACCGTGAACTCAAACCGGGCGGTCTGAATATTCGGTGCTCCCGCGGGGACTCCACCCACATAGTGGTAGCCGTTGTTGACGTGATGCTTGAGTCCAGCCCCGTGATTCCAGCTTGCTGAGAGCTCGATGTCGTCGTCATCAATGACAATTCCGGTGAGTTTTTCTCTCGGGATCCAGTCCAGCTGGAGGTCGGTGATTTCAGGGAGGTTTGGATCCTTGAAGAACTCCGATTCAAGATCGAGACGGCGGACGTTGCCGGGAATCTGCATGAGATCGACAAGCTCAGGGAGGTACTGATTGTAAACGTCGCGGGGCGTTGCATCATATTTGGCGCAGATCGCTGCGGCTTTGCCGACAACGACTCCCATCATTCCGCATGTTTTCATGACGCGCACTGTTCCGAGTGCTTCATGGGTCACACTGATGTTACGTCCGGCCATGAAGAGATTCTCGATGTTCCGGGAGTAAAAGCAGCGATAGGGAACCGGGTAACCCTTCTTGCGGTCCACTCCTTTTCCGTGCACCGCGATAGCGATGAAAGGATTGTCGGGAAACTTCTTCGCATACTGCTCGCGCGGGTAGTGAAGATCGACCGACCAGGTCGTGAGGACGCAGCCGTCCGGGAAGGGGCGCTTGTTGACGATGTCCTCTTCCGTTAGAATGATGTCACCGAGAAGTTGTGCGGTTTCCCTCGTTCCTCCGATGTAGGCCATCCAGGTGAGACGGGCGTTCCTGTGCTCCAGCATGTCGGGATCATAGCGGTCGTAGGCTCCTTTGTTCTTCAACGCATTCCAGGCGCTGAAGGCGGCGAGATTATTCCAGTCGCGGATCTGCTCTTTGTCGAGGAGCGGGTGCTTGTCGTAGCCGCTTTCCCAGAACCACTCGGCGTGAAACTTCCGCGGGTAAGGGAAATCAGCCTCTTCAAGAGGAAGCGCCCAGCTGAGTTCGGGGAAATCGACCGGCTCGTCCGCGTTCTCCCACGCCCACATGTTCGACATGCCCATGCGGCCTCCGTCGATCGTTGAGTAATCGGCCCCTGCCATCATACCAATGGTGCCGTGACCGGTCGCATCACAAAAGTTTCTCGCGGTGAAGCGCCGGATTTCGCCGCTGCGGGTGTCGAAGGCCTGGACGGCTTCGATCTTCGTGTCGGAAGCCATTTCGACCTCGAAGGCGTGATGATTCAGAAAAAGGGCGATGTTAGGCTCGCTCGTCACGATCCTGTGTTTCTTGGCGTCTTCGTATTCCTCGTAGGTGCCGGGAGACAGCTCCGCGGAGTCGGAAAACTCATTCACAATGTCGCCGATCGGGTAGAGACCGGGAGGAGTGTTGCCCTTTGCCCAGACCCGAACCTCGGACGACCCGTTCCCGCCGAGGACGGGTCGGTTTTGAATGAGGGCGACTTTGAGTCCCATGCGGGCCGCGGAAATGGCGCCGCAGGCACCGGAGTATCCGCCTCCGATGAAGACGATGTCGAAGGGACCCTCTTCGATCATGGCAGTGTCGACGCCGAGCATTTTGCGCCGCCACTCCGGAAGCGTCTCGCTGGTATTGTCGGGCTCGAAGTCAGGATTCGTCGAGAAAAGGATCGCATCGACACGACCGTTGAAGCCGGTCAGGTCCTTGAGTGTCAGGTCGACTTCGGTGGCGTCAATCGAGACCGTGCTGCCTTTTTCCCAGTGCCAGTCGGCCCCCGACGTTCCGAAGACCGGTTCCAGTGTTTTGTCCCCGATCGCGAGCTGGAATTTTCCGGGAGCGGCACTGGCATCGACCTCGTCCGCAAATTTCTCGACCCAGTTTTTGGTTCGGACCCAATAGGTGTATTCACCCGTCTTCGGAAAGGTTACGGTCGTCGTGGCATCCTCAACCGGATTGCCGAGGCCGTGTGCAAGCAGGTAGGGGGAACCCATGACATGAATGAACTGGGTGTCCAGCTTCCAGCCCCCGGCGTTGTCAAATGACTCAGCCTCCACGAGAACCTCCTCCGCCTGAAGCAGAAGGGGAAACATCGCTAACAATCCGAATAGTCGTAATCTCATCTATCAACTTCAGCCTTAAGGGCGTCAAATTCCACCGCCACCTTGACCCGTGGTTGCGCCGAAACATCGGGTGTCCAATGCATGACAACTCGTTATCACCGTGCCCGTTGTCGTGAAAATAATCGACGGTCCTGTCGACGGATCGGCTGCGCTGAAAGCCTCGCAACCGTGCCGCCATCCCTTTCGCCTGTTGGATTAGTCATTGACGCTGGAAGAGCGTCGTTGTATTCCTCTCGCCTTTCTTAAGAAGACATACTCATGGCTGAAAACGCGAACTACTTTGCAGGACTTGATATTGGTGGATCCACGGTGAAAACCGTTCTCGTGGACGAACGCGGTGAACTTGCCGGTGAAATGGTGGAAGTTCGCAGCCATGTCAAAGATGGCTACGAAGCTACTTTCGGTCAGCTTGAAGCCGCACTCGATCAGCTCACTTCTGCTATCGGTGTGGGGCGGGACGCGGTCAAAGCTATCGGGATGGATGTTCCGGCCCCCTCATGCGACGGCGTGATCTGGGCGCGTGCGAATCTCGCAGAAGACTGGGTCGGGACCAACGTTCGTGATCGCCTTTCCGAACGTCTCGGTGGCACGCCCATTTACATGACGAATGACGGCAATGCCGCCGCCCTCGGCGAATATGCGGTGCGGCGCAAGCACCATGGCGGTCTCATGCTTGTCGCGCCTGGCACCGGTCTTGGCGGCGGGCTCGTTCTTCCCGGCGGTCGTGCCTACGAAGGGGCCAACGGGCTTGCCCTTGAGGTGGGTCACATTTCCGCGCCTCATCGAGAGGATGATGGCGAACTCCCTCAGTGCAGCTGCGGAAAATATGGCTGCCTTGAGGCATGGGTATCTCTCGTCGCATTGCGTCGTCGCATCGGTATCGAGCTTGCGAAAGATGAGAACAAGGATCACCCGCTGAATGACGAAACCCCGCTTGAAGAGAAGGCGTTCCGCCTTCGCGATTTTGCGCAGGAGGGTGACGAGCTTGCGATTTGGATTTTCCGCCAGCAGGCGCAGATTCTCGGCTACGGAATCGCCGATCTCGTTCGTGTCTTTGATCCCGGGCTGGTGGTTCTGGGTGGAGGACTTGCCGAAACGGTCGGTTTCCGCGACGACTACCTGGGCTGGGTCATGGAGGGCTTTACAGAGCGTGCCTGGCCGATCTATTTGCAGAGCCCGATCAATCCTGAGCAGAGAACGACCCGCTTTGAATGGGCGATCGGGGGAGACTCCGCCGCTGCCCTGGGAGTTGCGTTTTCAGCGCGCGAAATGTTCCGCTGACTCAGCGATTGTGGGTCTGAAGATCGGAAATAACGTAGCTTCCGTTGATCTCCTGAAAGTAGACTTTTGCGAGTCCTCCGCTGTAGTAGAGGAACATTTTGTCGTCGTAGTAGGGGATGTTTCCCCGGTGTGGGCGATTCCAGTCCAGCTTTGAGACCGCAGCGGGCGTCGCATATTTCAACGCCATATTTCGATCCAGATGGATGTAGGCGGTGAGAAACCGCAGCGCCGCATCGTGCTTGGTCAGTTTTTCCTGAGGGGGGGGCGGGGATGTCGTCTGAGCCGGAGAAGGGGAGGTCCCCGCAGACTCCGGGGCAAGCGAGGTCGACTCAACGCAACCTGTCAGGATCAGTGCCGTACACACCATCAGAGTTTCGACGGAAAAAAGGCGACTCATGGGGAACTTTCTATTCTTGATCTTCGCGCGTCAAGACCGGGGGCAGGATGACTTTCCGTTTCAAGAGCCAGCAGACCCCGACGAGATCATAGACTCCACGGATTGCGCGGTCGAAGTTGGTGTATTTCGATTCGCCGCCTTTTCGCTCGCGGTGATTCACATCAATTTCATCAATTTTCAGACCTGCGTTGGTGAACACGGCCGGGAGGAATCGATGCATTCCATTGAAGGGAACCAGAAGATCGACGTGGTCGCGGTGGATCGCTTTGAGGGAGCATCCCGTGTCGCTGATTCCATCGTGGATAAACCAGCGGCGCACCGTGTTGGCAATCCGCGAGGCCAGTTTCCGGCTGAAGGTGTCCTGACGCTTCGCGCGTCGACCGACCGCGATGTCGCAGTCACCACTGCGAACCAGCCCGAGAAGCTTTTCGATGTCCGCCGGGTCATTCTGACCATCGCCATCGAGCATCACGAGGATGTCTCCGGAGGCAAAATTCAGTCCGGCGAAGAGCGCACCACTCTGCCCGCGATTTTCTGAAAGACGCAGAGGAGTCACGCCTTCGACGGTTTGCATGATCTCCCAGGTTTTGTCCGAGCTGCCGTCGTCAACCGCAATCACTTCGGCGTCCGGCTGGCATTCCACGATCTCTTTGAGAACGAACTCAACACACTCCTCTTCGTTGTAAAAAGGAACGACAACACTCACACGATCAAGCGATGGCGAAGAATTACGCAGGCCCGGCTGACGTTGAAAGGGAGAGGTGTAACCTGGGGATTTCATCTTTTCACGGTTCCGGGGTGTTCGGGGCGGGGAATTCCGGCCAGCCCTGCAGGGAATGCCCGCGGAAGACGGAGTATTTCCGGGAACGGTCCCACCCGAAGGAGACTTCGAATTCGCCCAGTTTTTCGGTTTCTTCAAAGTGTTTCTGCAGAGAGGCGGGAAAGTGGCCGGAGTTGGGAACAAGGATGAGACCGTCTTTACCATCGAGTCCATCCTCCGATGGATTGTTCCAGAGATCGTATTGCGATTGGATCCCCGATTGTTCTGTAAGGTGATACACCCGGGGTTGATCGGGAAGGCCGAAAGCGAGATGGCTCACGACATCCCTGTGGCCGGTGGCGACGACAAAGAGTTCCTTTGAGTCCGGCAGTGCGGCTCGAAGCTTCTGCACTTCCGCGGCGACAAGATCATGTCCGAGGATACGGCGGTTGGGATCAGCGGTGTGCCCGGGTCTTCCCATCGCTTCGAAGACTGGAGGGCCGGCGTAAAAGTAGATCACGAAGACGAGGTTCATCGCGATGGCGATTGGGAACAGTTTGCGCCAACTGCGCGGTGGCCAATTCAGATCGATTTTACTGCAATACCAGGCAGCAGTCAGCCCCATCCCCGAAATATAGAACACCGCGGGCCAGTTCGGCTGGATGCCCTGGCGCAGTGCGAGGAGGAGCATCGCGGCGATAGGGATGGCTCCGAACACGAGGAGAAAACGATAGGAAACCGCGACCCGGCGAATTCGCGGCAGCATACAGAGGCAGATGGACAGCAGGATCACGCCGACCGCCGGGCCGAGCACGCCGAGTTGCGTGCCAATGAAGGAGAGAAAGTCTTCGGCCCGTTCAAGGATCACATTGCCCTCTTCTTCCACCACTTCGAAATGATGACTGGTGTGTTGAAAAGTGATCCAATCGTTCTGCGCGTTCCAGACGAGGGGAGGGGTCAATGACAGATAGGACCCGAGAAGTGCGATCCAGAGTCCAGCCCGCTTCAGGATCGGGCGGGTTTCAGCGTGAAGAACAAGAAAGATCACGGCGAGAACCGGAAAGAGCATCATCATCTGTTTGCTCAGATGGCCGGTGCCGAGTGCGGCAAAGAGTAGAATCAGCGAACCGGTGCCCCCTTTGCCGGAGACGTAGCGATGAAACCCGAGCAGTGCGAGCGACCAGCACGCGACGAGCGGCGCATCGATGGTGAGGAAAAAGCTGAGAACCGAGTTGGACGGGGCGGTGATTCCGAGCAAGAGAGCGACCCAGGCGGTTTTTATGTCGAACAGGTCGATTACCAGGCGATAGAGAACCAGAACCGAGAGTGTTCCAAGGACTGCCGCCATGGCGCGGAAGGCGAAAAGACTTCCGCCGCCGATCCAGTCGACGAAGGCATAAAGCCACGCAATGAAAGGGGGTTTCGAGTAATAGCCATAGTCCAGTTGGCGACCCCAGTCCCAATAGTAGGCTTCGTCTCCGGCAGGATTCACGGCGAAGAGAGCCGCATAGATCAGGCGGAAAATGAGAACACCGGCGACGAGGAGGATCGCACGGCGGTGATAGGTAGAGTCGGGAAGGATTGACGACATGACCGGTTGAGCGACTCATGCTGGCGCAGGGAGCCGGAATTGCCAGTGGATTTCGTCTGCAATTCCCGTGAGGGAATGCCAAGGACAAGGCGCACTCTATCGGATCTGATTGAGAATCTTGTCCGCAGCCGAGACGGAGCGGGCATTGACATCATCCCAGGAGGAATACGTCTTCACTCCGTCCACAATTCTCGGCGGCTGGCGGTCTCCGCCTTCCATGACGACGCGGTTGCTCTCGACAATGTCATCCGCCGCTTCAACAATTTCACCGTTCTGAATGATGGTCTCCGCTCCGGTAAGGTCGATTGTCTTTTCCTCTTTCTGGTTCCGGATCTTGGCGAGAGGATTGGGAAGACTGAACCCGTCTTTTTCAGGCTTCGCCTGAGGTTCCATCCCGGCAAACTGCGGGACAGGAGTTGCCGCTGCCGGTGTTGCCGCTACCGGGGCTGCGGTCGGCGAACTTGTTGCGGGAGCCGTCGGAGCTGCGGCGGAACTTACCGCGGTGACGGCTTCCTCCACCTCAACAATCTCGTCTTCCATCACAAAAGCCGGAGTATCAGGGATCTCTTCGGACTTTTTGCCGAAGAAAGAGAAGAGACCTCCGGATTTTTTCTTCTCCTCGACAGGTGGCGGCGTATTCACGGCTTCCCTGATCGCCTCGGAAGTTTCCTCCACGGCGGTTTCGACGGCGACGGGTGCCTGTGCAAGCTCAGCGGGCACTTCAATGACATTGGCCGGCTGGTAGGAAGGAGCGGGAACCGGAGCGATGGCTTCATTGAGCTCCTTCTCCTCCTTCTTTCCAAAACCGAAAAAGCTCTTCTTTTTCGATTCCACTTTCTTTTCCACTCTTTCGCCGTTCTCAATCACGTAGGAGACGGCGTCGACTTCTGCGGGCTCTCCGCCCCGGAAAATGGTGTCGTCTGCACCCCGGCTTGGTTGAGCGGGGGCACTGTTTGAAGGGCTTGTCGTACTGACCGGCTTTGTGGGAAAAAGGTCGGCCGAGATTTGGTCATCATCGGCTCCAAATCCGAACAGCCCTCCCTTTTTGACCTGCGCGCCGGCGGAGGTGAGAGTCAGGGAAACGAGGATTGTAAGAAGTGCTGAATATCTCATCCGGGGATAGTGTAACAGAGATGGGGTTTCGAATCAAGGGAACGCCCCACTCATCCAAACGGATGAGATGAAGGATTAATGGCCTTTTTTCCCGTTTTTTTCTTTCAGGCTCGCGAGGAAAGCAACCAAATCCCTGATTTCGGACTTCTTCATCATCAGTCCCATCGGAGGCATCGCGGATACCGGGGGCTGCCTCGAAGCGATCTCCGATAGTGGGATGGCCTGCTCGATTTGGTTCGCAGAATCATCAGGATCCGGCACTTTCAGGATCACGGCTTCCTCCGTTTCTTCCAGAAAAGCCCCGCCAACGCTTTCGCCATTTTTCAGTGTCATGAGCATCATGCCATAGCCGGGCACGACGTAGGCGCTGGGATCGACCAGTGAATCGAGGAGATGCTGGTGGTCGTAGCGTGATCCGATTCCGGTGAGATCAGGACCTGCAACCCCGCCGTCCCCATTCACCTTGTGGCATTTTGAGCACTGGCCGATCGCATGAGTGGCAAAGATTTCCCGCCCGCGGGCGACATCACCGCCTTTCATCGCAGGAAGAAAGGCCGCTGACGGATCTGCCGGATCGAGTGACGCTTCGTAGTCGGCAAGAAGCTTCGCGATTGTCTCGTCCTGATCTTTCTTCGCGGCAGCGCCTTCTAGAAGATCAAGGAGGGCCCCCGGCTTTTCCTCTTTCATCGCAGCGAGGCGGGCCTGAAAGACTTTCGTTGCTTCCGGGGCATCGACTGCAGCGAGGAGCGCATATCCCTGCTGACGCTCTTTCAGATCCTTCGACTCGATCATCGCGATAGCTTCCTTGACGCCACGTGGTTGATCGATCTCGACGAGTTGTGAAATGACAGCGCCTTTGAACGACGCATTTTTGGACGCGAGGAGGGAATCCCAGAGTCCCGAGAGAGCTTCCGGATCCTGAACGGCGAGCCCATTCATCGATTTTACCCTTGCCGCTACCTCGGCCGTTTCGTCCGTGATTTGCCTCTTGAGAAGTTCGACCGGAGCCTCCACGCCGTAGTCGAGAGCGATTTCGGTAGCGAGGCCAATGAGGGTTCCATCGGCAATCGCAAAGACTCCGGGAAGGTTCGCCCGGACCGCTTCCGTGATGTCCGTTCGGGTCTCAGGGTCGAGGGGGCGGTAGAACCCGTTGGTGGAATCGACCGGCTTCGGCTCTTTCCATTCCAGAATTGCGAGCAGGGCCTGTTCTCTCAGCAGGGCCGGAAGTTTGGTTTGCGCAGCGTATTGGAGAAGGCGCGCCGCGTCCTCAGGCCGGCCGGAACGGAAGTTCGCATTGATGATGCGGGTTTGAATGATCCAGTCGCGGTGCCCTTCCGGATAGACCGCATCGGGCGCGTCGGCAATAAGAGGATCGAGCATCATGGCAAGGGCCGGAAGAGCGGTCGTGAGGTCGAGGTCATTGATCGCCCGGACCGCTTCGTCGCGAATGAACTTGTCCTCGTCAGCGAGGAAATACTTCACCCGGGGATCTTCGAGTTTGCGAAGGGCGAGGAGGACACCAAGCCGCACCGCCGCGGATTCGTTCCCGGTTTCCTTGAGCATTTTCTCCCGCTCATTGAGCCCCCACATTCCCTGAATGCAGGCGTGACGGAGAAAGACGTCTGTGTTGTCATTGGCCGCGAGAATTTCGAGGAGCCTGGGAAGCGCGGTCGCTTCCCCGCATTTGCCAACGCCGATCGCGGCAAAGGACTGAACGCGGGGAGATTCATCTTCGAGGGCGGCGAGGAGTGCTTCGCCGGCCTCCGGGGTCCGTGAATCGCCGAGCACCTTCGCGGCCTGCGCGCGAACTTCCGGGTCGGAATCAGTGAGCAGAGCAATGTGGTGGCTCAGCAGGGAACTGTCGTTGCGGGCGAGTTGTCCCATTCCCCAGATCCCGTGGAGGCGCTGCAGTGGGTCAGCATCGGAAGCGAGTGCTTTTTCAAAGGTGGAAACGGATTCCCTTTTCACGAGTTCAAACTGGGCCCGCATTCTCACCCGCATGTCGGCATGGCCGAGGAGCACAGCCGCTTCCCTTTCGTCGAGCGCGGAAAAGTCCTTCGCGATGGTGGCCTGAGTCTCGGTGATGAGATCTGCCCGGGAGGACTCTTTCGCTTCCAGTGCATAAATGTTCCCGATATCCTGCTTGTACCATCCGTTGTTATTAAAGCAGCTCAGATACATGCGACCGTCCGGGCCGAATTCGACGTCGGTGTTGCCCAGACCCACCATGAAAACTTCATGATGATCGAGGGCGAAACCGGCGCCGTCCTGTTTTACGGAAAAGGCTTCGAGGTCACCCTTGGCTCCGCCGAAATTGCAGATCCAGAAATGATCGTCATAGCGCTCCGGCATCGCCGTCGCACCGTAGTTGTAGACCATTCCGCTGGGGCCCCATGACACAATATCGACCGGGGGCAGGGCAAAGGCGGGGCGCTCAGGGTGGTCGGTTTCCCAGATTCCCTCAGTCATCCAGGGATTGAGCGGAATGCGTTTGTGATCCGGATGATCATAGTCCGGGGTCCGCAGTGCGAGTTGGTTGCGGAAATTGAGAATCACCTGGTGGCCGTGATTCCAGCCGGCGTTTCCGCCTTCCATGATGTAAACGAGGCGCCCTTTGTCCCACTGGTCGGCGTCGTTGTCGCAGGTGAAGAGATTGCCGTATTTGTCAAAGGCGAGTTCCTGAGGGTTTCGAAGACCGCGATAGACTTCCTCGAGATTGGATCCGTCCGGGTCGCAGCGGAAAACGGCGCCTTCGTAATTCCGGTTGAGGTTCCGTCCCTCCTTCGTCGTGAAGTTGTAGCCGCGGTCACCGATGGACCAGTAGAGTTTGCCATCCGGCCCCCGGATCACGCCGTGCATATCGTGGCCGGAAATACTCATGCGCACGCCGAAACCATCCTGCAGGGACTTCCGCTGGTCGGCTTTGCCGTCGTTGTCCGTGTCTTTGAGATACCAGAGGTGCGGAATGTTGGTGTAGAAGATATCGTTGTCGTAACCGGACACGAGTCCGATTCCCGGGCCATCGAGAACGTCATTGAATCCATCGGCCCAGACGCTTGTGTCATCGGCACGACCGTCCCCATCGGAGTCGCGCAGCATGACGATGCGATCCTCGAAGTCCGTGTAGAAGGAGAGGGGACGGGTGACCTGGTCCCGCTCATACATTTCGTAGCGATCCTCGCTCGTCTCGTTGTTGATGTCATCGAGGAGGATTTGCTGTTCGTTGCGGATGTCCTGCACCCCGGCACGCCAGCGATGAATTTCCGCGACGAATACATTTCCGTTCTGATCGAAACAGATCGCACTCGGGTTCTGAATTTGCCCCGGATCCGCGAAGAGAGACGCGGAGATATCGTCCGGCAGCGTGAAGCTGCTGATGCGAACCGCGGCTTCCCGATCATACTCCTCCGGGGTCACCCCCCCGGCAGGTTCATTCGCTTTACCTCCAGTCAGGTCAGCGGCAGTGAGCACACTGCAAAACGTGGCAAGAATGAGAGGGACAAACAGGGTTTTTTTCATGTCAGGAAAAGCGATGAGACGCATGGCAATTCACGGATCGATGCCACGCCGGATCAGTAACCTCAAAAACTGGCGCAATCACTGGCCCTGATCACGCTAAAAATGTGTCCGAAGCAAGAGATACACCGATGCGGTCTTGTCTTTCGTAACACTTCCAGAGAGACTCCTTTTCCGACTATGAAAAATTCCCCCTTGTATGCTCTGGTTTTTTCCGGCGCGATCCTGATGGCTTTCAGTGGCCTTTCCGCCGATGAAACTGCGACACTTTCGCCAAAGTGGCTGTGGACCTCAAACAAGCCGAAGTCGAACGAGACCGCCTTTTTCCGAAAAGAATTCGAAGTGCCTGCCACCGTGACGAGGGTCCTGCTTGTCGCGGCCGGGGATAACAGCATCAATGTCAATGTGAACGGCGCTCCGCGTCCATTCTCCTCGACGGACTGGGCGAAGCCTCTCGTCGAAGATATTTCAGATCAGGTGAAGCCCGGGGAAAAGCTTCTCCTGGGTGCTGCCACAAAGAACGAGGGCGGCATCGCCGGAGCTTTTGTGCTCGTGGAGTTCACCCACGAAGACGGCTCGAAGTCCCGCCTCGTATCCGATGAGACCTGGCTCGCGAGCAGTCAGCCGCAGAAGAACTGGTTCAAGCCGGAATTCAAAACGAATCAGGCGTGGAAAGCTCCGGTAGTCATCAAGGAGCTGGGAGCGGCCCCCTGGAACAGGGTTTCTGAAGCTCTCCTTGCCGACCTCCTCGACATTCGGGTGCCACAGGCGACCCCGGTCGAAGATATCAATCTCGTCGAAGGGTTCAAGGCGGAACTCCTCTACTCCGTGCCGAAGTCCGATCAGGGGTCCTGGGTTGCGATGACGATCGACGACCGCGAGCGGCTGATTGTCTCTGATCAATACGGGGCACTGTATCGCATCAGGATCCCGGCTCCCGGCAAAACGGTTTCAGAAAATGATGTCGAAAAGATCGAGGTCGATATCGGCGGGGCACAGGGACTTCTTTATGCGTTTGATAGTCTCTATGCCGTCCTGAATACCGCCGAGCACGGAGGGCGCGGACTCTATCGCATCACCGACAGCGACGGGGATGATCAGTTCGACAAAAAAGAGCAGCTTCGTAAATTTGACGACGTGGGGGGTGAACACGGGCCTCACGCGGTTGTGCTCAGTCCGGATGGTAAATCCCTCTATGTGGTCGTTGGAAACCAGACCCCGGTGACCGAAGTCGACTCTTCGCGCATTCCGCAGATCTGGGGGGAGGACCTCCTTCTTGAACGGCCGATCGGGAGAGGGTTCATGAAAGGGACTCTCGCTCCCGGGGGATGGGTCGCGCGGACAGATCCCGACGGGAAAAGCTGGGAGCTCATTGCCACCGGCTTCCGCAACCAGTACGACGTCGCCTTCAACCAGAACGGGGACCTCTTCACCTACGATGCGGATATGGAGTGGGACATCAACACTCCGTGGTATCGCCCGACTCGCATCAATCACATCACGAGCGGCGCCGAGTTCGGATGGCGTAGCGGGGGAGGGAAGTGGCCTGCCTACTATGCGGACAGTCTTCCCGCCGTGGTCGATATCGGGCCGGGGTCACCGACCGGAGTCGCTTTCGGAACCGGGGCGAAATTTCCTGCCAAATACCAAAAGGCGTTTTACGCGGCTGACTGGAGCTACGGAAAACTCTATGCCGTGCACATGGAGCCGGACGGTTCCTCCTACAAAGCAACCTTCGAGGAATTCATGAGCGCACAGCCGCTTCCTCTCACCGATCTTCTCGTGAATCCGGAAGACGGGGCGATGTACATCGCGATCGGAGGACGCCGCGTTCAGTCCGGACTCTATCGGGTGACCTACACGGGTGAAGAGTCGACCGCGCCGGCAGCGAAACCGGAGCCCAACGAGCTGCACCGGCTCCGCACTGAGCTGGAATCCTATCATTCACCGAATCCGAAGGCGGTGGAAGCAGTCTGGTCTTCGCTCGGACACGAAGATCGCTACATTCGCTACGCAGCCCGCATTGCGCTGGAGCATCAGCCGGTTGCGGAGTGGAAAGAGAGAGCACTCGAGGAGAAAGATCCGGAGACTCTCATCAGCGCGATGATCGCGCTTGCCCGATGTGGTGAGCCGGAGGTTCAGGACAGCCTGATCGCTTCGCTCAATGGAATTGAAATGGCCGAATTGAGTGTCCGTCAAAAGCTGGATCTCGTTCGTGCTTACAGCCTTGCCTTTACCCGCATGGGAGAAGGGACTGCGGAGACACGTGAGTCGCTGGCGAATTCATGGATGTCCCGCATGCCTTTTGCGAGTCCGGCCCTGAACATCGAAGTGCTTCAGCTTGCGGTCTACCTCGAGCATCCGAAAGCCGCTGAGGTCGGCATTGATTTGCTCAAGTCAGCTCCTTCCCAGGAGGAGCAGATGAGTTATGCAAAGTCACTGCGTCATCTCAAGGGGGGCTGGAATCCGGAACTTCGAAAAGACTTCTTCGAGTGGTTCACGAGAGCCAAAGCCTACAAAGGCGGCCCCAGTTTTTCGCTGTTCATCGAAAACATGAAGAAGACGGCGCTGGAGAATACTCCGGAAGATCAGAAGCTCGCCCTGAAAGAGACGATCGAAGCTGAACCGCCGACGGAGCAACTCTTCACGGCAGAGCCCCGCTCCTTCGTGAAAAACTGGACGGTGAGTGATTTTGACGGGGTCATCAATGTCGGGCTCGAAGGCAATCGCGATTTCACCAACGGACGGAAAATGTTCGGCGCGGCAACTTGTTTTGCCTGTCACCGTTTCAATCAGGAGGGCGGATCGCTCGGACCCGACCTCACGAGCGTTGCCGGCAAGTTCAGCCCGCGCGACCTCCTCGAGTCGATCATCGAGCCAAACAAGGAAATTTCCGACCAGTATGGTCAGATGATTTTTGAAATGAAGGACGGCAGCATCGTCATGGGCCGGATCATGAATCTGAGCGGTGATTCGGTCAGGGTGAATACCAATATGATGGATCCGAACCAGATCGTTTCCGTTGACCGGAAACAGCTTAAGTCGATGAAGGATTCCCCAATGAGCATGATGCCTCCCGGATTGATCAACAGCCTTTCCGAAGAGGACGTTCTCGACCTTCTTGCCTATCTTCTCTCACACGGTGATCCCGAGGATCCCATGTTTGCCGAGTGAAGAAGGAGACTGCCGGATTCAACAGGGTTGTTTCAGTGACCCAACCCTGTCCGGCGTCTACGCGACGGCTTTCGACCAGCGTCGAGGTTTCAGGCTTCCGGAAGTTGCTGTCGGTGAAGCTGAACTCTCAGTTGGCGGGGAAAATTACATCAACTCTGCGGAGTTCCTCCGGAGTGCCGCCCCGTCGCGGCGGCCTGGGTTTCGCTGAAGGACACGATCGAAATCCGGTCGGCTGAAATTCCCTGCTTGAGGAGATAGTCCTTCACCATCTCACATCGGGCCTGCGCAAGTGAAGTGGCCCCGCTTTTCGGAGCCAAGGGCGAGATGAAGGATTGAAGCTGTCGT
>JARGOP010000122.1 GCA_029233965.1 Verrucomicrobiales bacterium
ATTCTACTGATGCAAATAGCTTCACATATAGAAAATGAGAAGTTCAGAGCTCGATTCCCCCGTTCACGACTCCGGTTTCAGCACACCCAGCCTCGACCGCGCTCTCGCTGTGTTGGAATGCGTGGCACGGCAGCCGGGCGGCATCAACCAGTCGGAGATCGCGGCGGCGCTGGGGTTGAGCGCGAACTTCGTTTATCGCGCCGTTCAATCGCTCACCGCTCATGGCTACCTCAACCGCGATGCGGAGAAGCGTTTTACCCTCAGTGGCAAATTGTTGAGCTTGAGTCGGCCCGTTGTCGATGACATCCCGCTGACGGAGGCGGCGCTGCCGGCGATGCGCTGGCTCAGTGAGGAAACCGGTGAGGCCGCGCATTTGGGAATCTTGAGCGACAACACGGGACTGGTCCTGGAACGCGTCATCGGCTCGGCCCCAATCAAATTTTACGTCGAACGCGGCACCCGCTTTCCGGTGCACACGAGCGCTCCGGGCAAGTGCATCGCCGCCTTTCTCACGGAACCGGAGCGGGAGGCCCTGTTGAGTTCACTGGACTACACGGCCTACCAACCGTGGACGCTGGCGAGCCGCGATGATTTCGAACGCTGCCTCGAAAAGGTCCGCGAGGAAGGCGTGGCGATGGATCTGGGCGAGCATCTGGAAGGACATCATTGCATCGGGTCGCCAATTCGGAACGCGGAGGGAGTCGCCGTGGCGGGACTCTGGATCACCGGACCCTCCGTGCGTCTGACCGGGGAGCGCATGACGGAACTCGCCCCCGTGCTGGTGGAGGCGGGGCGACAGGCAAGCGCGGCCCTTCAACCCGGAAGGATGATGGCAGGATGAATGGCATCTTCCGCATCGGCTCGATGAGCCCGCGTTCCCGCGGCTCTGCGGTGCGGTTTTGTCTTTTCCTCGTTCTGTGCGGCCCCGGCAGTCTGCGCGAGGCTTCGGCGGAAATGCCCGAACCCGTCCGCGCCGCGATCGAGAACCACTGTGCCGATTGCCACGACGACCTCACGATGGAGGGTGACCTCGATCTCTTCGCGCTCGACTTCGATCCGTCCGACCCGAGGAATCGCGACCGCTGGATTCGCCTCTTTGACCGTGTCGAGCAGGGCGAAATGCCGCCGCCGGAGAGGAAACACGATTTCACCGAAGAGGAACGAGCCGCCTTTGTCAATGCGCTGGGCGGGAGTCTGCGAGACGTGGACCGGGCCGACGTCCTCGAGAACGGGCGCGGGCCGGTGCGTCGTCTCACCCGCGACGAGTTCGAGGATCAGTTGCGCGATCTTCTCCAGCTTCCCCGGCTCGACATCCGCGACAAGCTGCCCGCCGATCGCGAGTCGCACGGCTTCACCAAGGTGACGAAAATGCTCGACGTCTCCCGGGTCCAGCTTGAGGGCTGGCTCGACGCCACGGAGGCCGCGTTGGCAGCGGCGGTGGCTTCCGGTGTCGAACCCGAGCCCCTTCAACGTTTCCGTGCCACGGGGACCGATCTCTTTCCCAGCTTCGGCAGCTTCGGCGGACGCGAGGCCATGTTCTTCGCCCGCGATGGAGTGATGGTGCCGATCAGCTCGAAGAGCTATGCGGAGATGACGCCCGAAGAACGGCGCGACGAGACACTCGAGACCGCGATCTTCCGCTCCGCGACCTGGCCCTACTTTGGTTATCCCCGCGGGTTCAGGGCGCAACACGACGGTGCCTACCGCGTGCGCTTTTCCGCCCGGGCGGTCCGGCAGGTGGCGGACTTCCGGCTCGTGCCCGCCTACGAACCGCAGCCGATGAGCTTCCGGGCGCGGCAACCCTCGGGACCGGATGTCTCCGGCGATGTGCGCGAGACGGGCGGTTGGATGGACCTGCTCCCCGAGCCCAATGTCTTCGAGACGACGATTCAGCTGAAGGCGGGGGAGACCTTCGAATACAGCCTCCTCGGCCTGCCCGTGCCCTTCATTCGCACCGACGGCGGGTTCTTCTACGACTTTCCGCCGATGCCGCCGGAGGGCCATCGCGGTGCGGCGATCCAGTGGCTCGAGGTCGAGGGTCCGCTCGCTCCGGAATCCTGGCCACCGCCGTCGCACCGCGTCCTCTTCGGCGACCTGCCGATCCGCGCCGCGCCCGGGGGATCGCGCTTCGGCGTGGAGGTGGTCAGCAGCGATCCGAAAGCCGATGCCGCGCGGCTTTTCCGTGACTTTGCCCGCCGCGCCGCGCGGAAGCCGGTCCCGGAGGAAGCGATCACGAAGTATCTTGACCTCATCCACGCACGGCTCGACAGCGGAGCGACCTTTGTGGAAGCGATGGTGAAGGGCTACCAGGCATTTCTCTGCTCGGGCCACGTCGTTTATCTTGCGGAGCCCACCCCGGACGATCCCTTCCCGCTCGCGGCGCGGCTGTCCTATTTTCTCGCCAACACCGCGCCCGACGCCCGCCTCCAGGAACTCGCGGCTGCCGGGCGGCTTAGCGAACCTGAGGTGCTTCGTCAGGAAACCGATCGCCTCATCGACGACGAGCGCTTCGACCGGTTCGTCGAGGGTTTCACCGATCAATGGCTCGACCTGAGCAAGCTCCGGCGCGACATCCCCGACGGCCGACTCTACCCGGAATACCGCAAGGACGACTACCTCGTGGACTCCATGCAGCGGGAGACGCAGGCTTTTTTCCGCGCCATGGTGCGGGAGAATCTTCCCGCGACGACCCTGGTCGATGCCGACTTCACCTTCGTGAACGACCGGCTCGCGCGTCACTACGATCTCCCGCGCACCGAGGGTTCGGCGATGCGAAAATTGATACTACCTGACTGGAGTCCCTACGGTGGACTGCTGACCCAGGCGTCGATCCTCAAACTCACTGCCAACGGCACCACAACCTCACCGGTGCTGCGTGGCGTCTGGGTCATGGAGAAGATCCTCGGCGATCCGCCGCCGCCGCCTCCGAAGTCCATTCCCGCGATCGAGCCGGACATTCGCGGAGCGGTTTCGATTCGCGCCATTCTCGCGAAACACACCGAAGTGGAGTCCTGCGCCGCCTGCCACACCCACTTCGACCCGGTCGGCTTTGCCCTCGAAAATTTCGACGTCATGGGGGCCTGGCGCGACCGCTACCGGGGAATGGAGAAGGGCGAGAAAATCACCGGCATCGATCCTGCCGGGCATCCCTTCACCTACTTCGTCGGCCCGGCGGTCGATGCCTCAGGTGAGCTGCGCGATGGACGATCCTTCGACAACGTCCGCGAGCTCAAAGCCCATCTCGGCGCGCAGCCGCGTGCGCTCGCGCAAAACCTCGTGGGCCAACTCACCCTCTACGCCACGGGAGTCTCCGTGCGCTTCTCGGACCGTCCTACCGTCGAGACCATCCTCGCTGCCTGCGCGCCCGAAGGCTACCGGGTACGGGATTTGCTGCACGAGATCGTGCAGAGTGAACTTTTCAAAGGAGGACAGGCCCGATGATTGGTGGGCACGCTTCCGATGCCGAAGGCATCCCGGCCATTAGCCGGTGGTTGAGGAACAACGCGACGGCTTTTCGCGAGAGGGCAGGCCTGATGATTGGTGGGCACGCTTCCGATGCCGAAGGCATCCCGGCCATTAGCCGGTGGTTGAGGAACAACGCGACGACACCACCGGAACACCGCGTGGAAACAACCGGCATCCCGGAGGGATGCCAGCAAATGCGCATGTCAGTCCAAAAACCGATCTTCATACGCCACCCCCGCCTTCTCCAAAAACTCGACCAACTCTTCGCGAAACGACTTCACCCGATGATGCCCGGCTTGATTCGCGATGTATTTCTGCACCTGTGGCCTCGACGGCGGACTCACGGTGAAGGCTCCATAGCCTTCCTGCCATGCAAACTCCCGGAGCTTGATCTCTTCGTGAACCCACACAGACGAGGCCTTCTTCAATTCCCGCATGAGATCAGCGAGACAATGCGTGGCTTTCAACCCCACCAGCAAGTGCACGTGGTCGGCCATCCCGCCAACACCCTGCGGGAACCCGCCCAACCCCGACACCGTGCCTCCGAGGTATTCGTGCAAGCGGTCCCGCCACACGGCATCAATCAAAGGCAGGCGGTCCTTCGTGGAAAAGATGATGTGGTAGTGCAGAGAGAGAAACGTCGAGGGCATGGCTTCGTGGATCAGCTGGCATCCCTCCGGGATGCGGAGTGGCTGTGCAACCTATCCGGTGGTGTCGCTTCGCTCAACCACCGGCTAATGGCTTCAATGCCTCCGGCATTATGATCCCAACTCAATCATTCATAAACATGAAGATCCCTGAAACCGGCGGCGGGACGCCGCCGCTACGAACCTCCCGCCGCCGCTTTCTCCGTGGTCTCGGCGTCACGCTCGGATTGCCGGCCCTTGACCAGTTTACCGCTCCCGCCTTTGCCAAGTCTCCGGTCGCCCCGCCGCGCCGCATGCTGCTGATCTCGAACAACCTCGGCGTGCTGCCCTGGCACTTTTTCCCGAAGGACAGCGGGCCGGATTACACGCTCTCACCCTACCTCGAAGAGCTGCGCGACCATCGAAAGGACTTCACCGTTTTCAGTGGACTCTCGCATCCGGCCGTGGTCGGCGGACACTCCACCGAAAACTGTTTCCTTACCGCGGCGAAAGACCCGACCGGAAGCGGCTTCCGCAATACCATCTCGCTCGACCAGTTTGCGGTCGAGCATCTCGGGCAGCAGACGCGCTTTCCCACCCTCAACCTCGGCGTCAATATCGACAAGGCGAACCGCAGTCTCTCGTGGACCCGCGACGGCGTGCTTCTCCCGACCGAGGACAAACCCTCCGAACTTTTCCGTCGCATGTTCGTCCAGGGCAACCCGGACGAGGTGGAGCGTCAGCTGCAACGACTCGAAGAGCGCGGGAGCATTCTCGACACCGTTTCCGATGACCTGCGGGGTTTTCAGCGCAAGCTCGGACGCGACGACCGCGAGCGACTCGACCAGTATTTGACTTCCGTCCGGGAGCTGGAGGAGCGTCTCCACGTCGCCGGCGAATGGGAGCAAAAGCCCAAACCCGCGACCGACCGGGAGCTGCCGGAGGACATCCTCGACCGGGCGAAATTCTTTGAAAAATTCGACCTCATGCTGCGAATGGCTCAGCTCGCTTTCGAGAGCGACTCGACCCGGATCGTCACGCTCATGGTCGATGGATTTGCCACGCCGGTCTTCGAGATCAGCGAGGAGGAAAAATCGCTCAACGGCTACCACAACCTCAGCCACCACGGCCAGGCGAAGGATAAGGTCGCCCAGCTCGAGCGCGTGGACCGCCGCCAGATGCGAGTGCTGCGCGACCTTTTCCAGCGCCTCAAAGAAAAGCCCGAGGGAGGATCGAATCTCCTGGACCAGAGCATGGTCCTCTTCGGCAGCAATCTCGGCGATGCGAACATCCACAACTCGACCAACCTGCCCATCCTCCTTGCCGGAGGCGGGTTCAACCATGGTCGCCACCTCGCCTTTGACCGCGACGACAACCAGCCGCTCTGCAATCTCTTTGTCACCCTGCTGCATCAGATGGGCATCGAGGCGGACCGCTTTGCGAGCAGCACCGGCACTATCAACGAGATCATTTGAGGAATCTTCCTCTCTCAGGTTTCCCGGATACTTGGGCCATTGATCCATTGGGGCG
>JARGOP010000123.1 GCA_029233965.1 Verrucomicrobiales bacterium
CCAAGATCCAAGATCCAAGATCCAAGATCCAAGATCCAAGATCCAAGATCCAAGACCCCCTTTCCCATGAACGTATCTCTCAAGTGGCTTAGCGATCACATCGATTTTTCCGACTACTCGATGCAGGAGTTGGATGATCTGCTCACTTTCACCGGTATCGAGGTGGAGGGTATTCAGAGTCTTCCGGACCACCTCGTCGTGGCGGAGGTGCTTTCCTCTGATCCACATCCCGATGCCGACAAACTCTCCGTCTGTCAGGTCGATGACGGATCGGGCACTCCGCGTCAGATCGTCTGCGGGGCGAAGAATTACAAGGTCGGCGACAAGGTCCCGCTCGCTTTGCCGGGCTGCGTTCTCGATGCCGGGGACGGCAAGACCTTCGAGATCAAAGAAGGCAAGCTGCGGGGTGTTCCCTCCCTCGGCATGATGTGTGCCGCCGCCGAGATTGGTCTCACCGACGATGCCGACGGGCTCATGATTCTTTCTCCGGAGCTCAAGTCCGGAACGCCGTTGAGCGAGGTATATCCGGCGGTCTTCGAACTGGAAATTACCCCGAACCGTCCTGATTGTCTCAGCCATCTCGGTGTGGCCCGCGAACTGGCGGCTCTGTCCGGAAAGAAACTGAAGGGCGCGGCGCACCATGGCGATTCGAAAACGCCGGTCCGCGTCGCGGAGGCGGATGAGATTACGCTCGCGACCGACTCGTGCCCCTACTACACGGCACGGATCGTGCGCGGGGTGAACGTAGGCGAGTCACCTGCCTGGCTCAAAGAAAAGCTTGAGTCGATCGGACTGCGTCCCATCAACAACATCGTCGACATCACCAACTATGTGCTCATGGAAATGGGTCAGCCGCTTCATGCTTTCGACATGGCGAAGCTCGATGGCGGGATCCAGGTCCGTCAGGCGGCGGAAGGGGAGGAGTTCGTCGCGCTCGACGGTGAAACCTACGCGCTCACCGCCGAAGACATGGTCATTGCGGACAGCAAAAAGGCGGTCGCGATCGGTGGCGTCATGGGCGGCGAAGATTCCGGGGTCACGGAAGGCACGACCGATGTGCTTCTGGAGGCGGCGTGGTTTGTCCCCTCCGACATTCGTCGCACCGCCCGCCGACTGAATTTGCATTCTGATTCCAGCTATCGATTTGAAAGGGGAGCCGACGCGTATCAGGTCAATGGAGCGTCCGATCTTGCGATCAAGTTGATCCTCGATCTTGCCGGCGGTACGGCGGAGAAGGAGATCATCGTGGCCGGGGAAAAGCCGGTGGCACCGGCCCCGGTGGAGCTGGACAATGCTTACGTTCGTTCGGTGATTGGAGCGGAAATTCCCGATGAGAAGATCGTCGGCATTCTCACCTCCCTCGGGCTGAGCAGGAGCGGGAGTGAATGGACGATCCCGAGCTACCGTCTCGATTTGCCTCGTCCTGTTGATCTCGTCGAAGAGGTCGCGCGGGTTTTCGGATTGGAAAATGTTCCCTCGAATCAGCAGTCCTGGTTCTCGCCCAAATCGAAGGCGGATGAGTCCTACGACTTTGCCCGGAAAATTCAGACGACACTGAGCAGTCTCGGCTTTTTCGAAACCCGGAACCTGAAGCTCATTTCGGAGGCTCAGCTCGCGGATGACCGTGCGACGCCGCATCGCGGCATGAGCCCGATCCGTCTCAAGAATCCACTCAATGATGAGCAGGACTACCTGCGCCCCGGACTGGTTCCCGGCCTCCTTGCCTCGGCCGGGCGCAACCAGCGATTCGGCAATGCGGACCTGCGCCTCTTCGAAACGGGGCGCGTCTTCACCGCGACACCGAAGGGCGGGGAAGTCGAGCACGAGCATCTCGCTCTTCTCATGACCGGAGGCCGCGCCTCGCGCAGTTGGGCCGACGGGAAACCATCGAATCTCGATATTCACGATCTTCGCGCTGCGCTCGAAGCTTTCTCCCCGCAGGGGCTGAATTTCGTGCCGGTGGACGATGACCGGCTTCTCTGCGCCTGCAGCGTTGAGATCGGGCGCGGGAAAAAAGCGGCAAAAATCGGCATGGCGGGGATCGTCCCTCCGGCGAGAGCCCGTGAGCTGGACCTCGAAGCTCCCGTGATGGTCGCAGAGCTGAATCTCAAGAAACTCGCGGCGGCTTTTTCGGATGATTTAAAATACGAGGAGCTTCCTAAATTTCCCGGCAGTTCCCGCGATATTGCGATGCTCGTTCCGGTCGATCTCGGCGCCGGAGTGGTGGACGAATTTTTCGGTGGATACGAGGAGAAACTTCTCCAGTCCGTCGAGCTTTTTGACATTTTCCAGGACCCTTCCGGGGAAAAATTACCGGCCGACAAAAAGTCGCTCGCCTATTCTGTCACCTACCGTGCGGCCGATCGGACCCTCGAAGCCAATGAGGTCGAAACGGCCCATGCGAAACTTTTAGATTCCCTTCGATCGGGATTACACGTAGAGTTCCGTTAGAGAAGAAAAACCAAAAGATTTTTAGAATTTCCTGCAGTGTACGACCCTTACCGATTACCTAAAGGCCCGGACCGTTGATACGTTATTGGGAGCTAAGCGAATCGTTGGCTGTCACGCCTTCGCTGGAAGGCAAAAGTCGATGAGCGGCACCCACCCTGTTGAGAGACGGGAACGTGAGCCTCAACATCGGAGACGGCACAGGTGGGAGTTATTAAAAGCGCCTCGATCCTGCCAACAGTGACTCGGGGCGCTTTTTCTTTTTCCGGATCAGGGCAGGGGCAGCGGCCGCTGCATCAGCGAGTTGCTGAGCTTCCTGAGCGTAGGATTCCGCATTGTCAGCGGACTGGCCTGCCTGGTTGGCGATGCTGTTGGTGGACGGATGGCTGTTCGCAATCACGCCGGTCTGTACCGCGAGAGAACGTGCTTCGTTGGCGAGAACGAGGGCGAGGTCCGCTGCTGTTTGGGCGGAGGCGGAGTAGTGAGCCGCATTCTGGGCAAGCGATTCAGCTTCCGTGAGTTTGCCTTCGCCTGCCTTGTTCTGAGAGTCTTCCATCATTTTGACAGCATCTTCACTCGCCGATTTGGCATCATCACGGGCGGCCCGGGCCCCGGCTTCCGCCGCATCCGCCCGGTCCGCGAGTTACGTTGCAAAAGCGCTCGCATCGCCGTTAGCACCTGCTGCGACCAGGCTGTCCCATTCGGAAGTGGCAATGCTCGCGATACCGGAGGCAGTATCTGCTTCTGCTCTCGCGAGGAGGGCTTCATTTTCGGCTGCACCGGCATCACTGTTGGCGGCATCGGCTTCGTCGATTGCCTCCGGCTCTGAAATTGCGAGAGCGGAGGCTTCGAGAGCTGCTTCTCTGGATCTGAGAGCGAAATCGGCGGCGGTATCCACAGCATTTCTTGCCTGCTGTGCGTTCGGGATGATTTTGTTGAAGTGCGATTCCGCTTCGAAATATTTCCCTTCCCCGATCATCCTCGACATTTCGGCTGCCGCATCGGCTGCTGCCCGGGCCAGATTTTCGGCCACTTCTCTTGCGCTTTTCGCTGCGTCCTTCTCCAGTTTTGCCCGCCCGGCATAGTAACGGGCAAGTGCCTCGGCATTCGACGTCGGAGCATCGAGCATGGCGCGGTTCCAGGCTGTCTCAGCAGTCGTGGCGGCAAGTCGGGCGGCGGTGGCTGCATCGCGTGCCCGTGTCGCGTAGAACGAAGCGGCATTGACTTCATCGGTAACCTGAATCGCTTCGTCCGTAGCCTTGGGATCATTCAAGGCGGGGTCCTTTGCCTGCTGCAGGAACGGTTGTGCTTCGAGAGCAAACGCTTCGGCACGGTCGGCCTCAATCTCAGCCGTATCCGCTGCTTCGAGCGCTTTTAGGTAAAGCTCTTCCGCAGTGAGGAAGTCACCACTGTCGAGCTTGGCATTGATATCGATGGACGCTTTGTTGGCATCCTCTTCTCCGTTGATCGCAATCTCCCGGGAAGACCTCGCTGATTCCGCCAGCTTTTTGGCGGGTTCGAGGAGAGATCCGACAAACTCTTCCGGGTCAAGATATCCGATTTTCTGATAGAGGACATCGTTTGCAACCCCGATCGCGGGATCATCATCAATGATCAGGCCTCCCAGGATCGGGGAATTTCCGCCAACACCCGGATCATTCACCGGTCCGAGGAGATTGAATGTCCCGTCCAGATTCACCGAAGCGTCACGATTTTCGATCACGTTGAACCGGTCGAATTTCGAGAAGCCGTCGGCGGTTGTTTCGCCGAAACGGAGTTCGAATTCAAATTCCTGACCATCGAAAATCAATGTTCGACTGGATCTCGCATCGTCGAGGTAAACGAAGTCAGCGGAAGCGATGGGATCAGCCGTGTTAACGGTGTTGATCAGTTCAAAAGTGAAATCGAAGTAGGGACGGAAAATACGTCGCTTGATGTCCAGATCCAGCGTCACATCGAGATCAATGGTATTGGCACCGGTTCCGGATAGGATCGTTCCGTTGTAGTAGGTCATCGAGCCAATGCTGAATTGTTGACCATCGATGATATCAGTGAATGACCCTCCGTAGAATTCCATCCAGCTTTCAGAGAGCCCGGATCCTTTCCCGTCGCCCTATTCAAAATAGCTGGAGGGTTTGCCGTGCTTGAGGTTCGTCACCATGCCGGTGGGTCTCTGTGCATTGCTGAATTCTCCAACAGTATTTCCCGAGAGATTCACGCCTTCGATCAGGATGAATTCGAGGGTGGTTAAGCTGGTAAGATAGTAGGGAGATCCCGCGGAGACCGCGCGGGCTTCAATTTCAGCTCCCCCGGGGAAATTAGCGGCCGGCAGGGGGAAAGGGGCTTTGTATTCCATCCAGGGACTGCCTCCGACACGAAATTCGACAATGGCAGATCCGGGCAGGTTGTCATCGCTGATGCTGACCTGAATGTCGACGTCCCCGAAGAGGGCGAATTCAGGATTATCGGGTGTGATCAGAGGGGCGCGGAGGAGGATGGGACTGGCTTCATAAGTTCCGCGGTTTACCGAACGGTTCTCGAACGCCTTTGAGTCGTTTGAAATCGCCTGTGCCTGAATGTTCGTCCCCGGTTGGGTCAGAATTGTTGATCCGGTGTAGCGCTGCCAGGAGCCAAATCCGATGCGGTAGTAGATATCAGAGCTTCCGGCGGGGTTGGGATTCAGGATCGTCACGTTGAGATCATAGTTGGTAAACGGATAGCTTCCGGGGGGGATCGAAAAGATGGGGTCGGAGAGCGGCGTGATTGGAGCCACCGCGGCATGCGTAGCCACCGGAGCAGGGGCCACTGAAGTGGGTGGTGCCGCTGAGGTGGGTATGATGGTTGGCCCGGCCTGGTAGGAGGGAGCCGCCTCAACGAAATCCCAGATCCAGGGGTCTTCCTGAGCCAGGGAAAGAATACCGGCGCGATCCTCTTTATTCTTGTCTTCTTCGGGAACAACGAGGGAGTCATCGAGAGTGAATGCCTTAATCCCCGGTGGGCCCGAAGAGGCAACAATGAAACGTGAACTGCCCCGAACCCACTAG
>JARGOP010000124.1 GCA_029233965.1 Verrucomicrobiales bacterium
GGTCCCATTCCGAACCCGGAAGTGAAACGCTGTAGCGCCGATGGTAGTGTGGCGATAGGCCATGTGAGAGTAGGACGCCGCCAGGTTATTTAAATTAACCGCCCTGATTTCAGGGCGGTTTTTTTATGCCCATTTCATAGGGTTCCGTTTTGCCCTTGTCGAACGGTTAGCGTCAAGCCTGACCTTCGCATAAGCGTCAAGCCGGGCCCCGTAGAATCTGGCATTGAATACGTCGTAGGTTTTGAATCTATGACATCTTCAACGGAACCTGGAGTCGAGCTGACTCAACAATTGCTCAAGTTCGACTCGCGCGGTCGGATTTGAATCTCGTCTCCGGGTGTTGATCCGCCCTTCCCGGGGAGTTTGATCGGGGCGGAATGACGGGAGCCGGGTTCGCGAGACCGAATGGGATTAATTACAGGACCATTGTTCACTGGATCCGGCCCCGGAAGATAGCACTTGTGGCCGCGGATGACCCCGGAACAGTTCCTATTCGTTGCGGCTGAGGACGGTGCGAAGGCGGAGGGCGTCGTCATTCATCGGCTCAACGGTCCTCCCTCCCGTTCTTCGATACCGCGCTGAAGAACTGGTCCCGGCCATGATTCGTTGTCAGGAACGGGGCACTGCAGCAATGCTCTCTTTCCCATAAGCTCCAAGGTGTATCGATTGCGCGTTCAAACGAATGAGCAGATTTTTCAGATCGCTCCGGCATCCTGGGCGAAAGTGAATCACGGGAGCGTCAAGAGGCACTCGCCTTGACGCTTAGATGTGACTGATGAGAGACAGGGGTACTGCATTCCCTCCTGCGAGAAGTGGAAGGGCAATAAGGTGGCATCACAGAAACTCGGGGACACGTGAGGCTGGTGCCGGCTACTGTCCTTCCCGTGAAACTGGCCCTTTCCCGCGTCCTACTTTCCCATGGGATAACCGTGATAGAGATAAAGGGCGCCGTAGGTCCAGTTTGGCTTTGGCATACCCGGGAAATTCACCCGGTCCATCATAAGTGCGATGTAGGGAGCTGGATAACCCTCCGGCAGTGGGATGACATTGGGCCAGATTCGCGTGCCATTGTCATCATCCCACGGAGGAAGATGAATATGAAGCTCCCCGGCCGGTTTCAGGTCCGGGTAGGTCGCGATATAAACGGTTCGATCGGCACTTCCGAACAGGACGTATCGGGAACCTCCAAAATTTTGGATCATGGTCCCGGTGCTGTCCATGGAGACGGGACCGGCGAGACGTTCGTATCCGTGATCCCAGTGGTCGCTTTCCCAAATCCCGGCGCGGTATTTGTTGTGATGTTCACAGAGGAGGAGTCGCCATTTCCCCGCATTGCGGTCGTAAATCCCATGTGGATCTTCGTGCGCTCCCTTAATGCCCACTGGTTTTGCCTTCATGATCGAGAAGCCACGTCTGGGGTCACGCGCAGATGAAACTGCCAAAATAGTCTTGTTTTCATCGCGGCCAGCTTCTCCGAGGGCGCTGAATCCGGTGGTCCACCCTCTCCATTCCCCGGATTCTGCATCGAGGAATAAATGGGAGGCGAGTTCATTTCGCAGGAGGCCATCTCCCATCTCGAAAACGATGATTCCCTCGAAGCGTAGATCAAAAACTGACGGGTTCAGTGAAAAGACCCCCTGCATGGGGTGCGGCAGGGCTCGTCCTCTGACAGTGATGGTGAACCAGAGTCTCCCACCATCGAGGAGAGCGATGCCTTCATGATCGGTGATTGCCCGGATATCTGCCTGCCCTGAACCCGGACTCAACACAGCTGTAGCTCCTTCTGTCGACCACGATGAATTTGCTTCAAGCCGGGTAAAGACTCCGAAGTCGTATCGTCGTATCAGGCCCACTTGACGTAAATCCACGTCTTTCGAAAAGTCTGTGTAACCAACCAGGATTGATCGTCCGGAGGTTTCGATGAAAATATTGACCCCAACGGCAGCCATTTGCACTCGCAAGGTGAATTCCTTTTCCGTGATGCCTTCGGGAAAAGGCCATTCCTCTCGACCGGGCTCTTTGCCTTCGAATTCTTTCTCCCAGCTGATCCGTTGAGGTCGGCCGTTTTTGAAATGGACTGCCGCGGCGAGGGAATTTCCGTTTGAGGAATCCCGGAAGACGATTCCGGCGCTGCCGTTTCCGTCAAAGCTCCCGATGGAGAGATCGTAGCCACCAAAGGGGTTGAATCCGCCAACCCAGCGCTTCGATTCGGATTTCATCTCTCCGGACTTTACCGAAAGGGTGGATCCGCGCTGACTCCATTTGACGATCCCTGAACCAGTTGGGGCGTCTCCCATCTCGGGATGCATGAGGTCGAAATCGATGATGGTAGATGGCCGGAGTGATGCCAGTGGGATCGACTGGCTGGGATCGAAGATCATCCGCTGCACTGCCTGCCGCCGGAATTCAAGGTCTCGAGGATGAACCGGATCCGCACTCACCGCAGATTCCGGCAGCGAAGAAAACAGGAAGAGGAGGGTTGTAATGAACGAACGCAGAACCATATCAGAATTTTGTCAAGCGGGCCGTCCGGAGGGGGGAGCCGCAAACGTGATCGAAACCACAACCAGACGGAGGGATGAGAGCAATGATGACGTTAGAAATGCCCCCGGGAAAAGACTTCCGTGCCGGGGGCATTCATCGTTCAAGGCTCTTCCCCGGAAGATTCCTCTTCTTCATCACCTTTCTTGACTCCGATTCCGAAGTATTTCAGGAGAACGACCGTGACCAGGAGCAGGACGGTCACGATTGGAATGATCAGGGAAAAAGAAATCCCCCCCCCCTCATCGACCGCAACCGGGATCGGCCGCTCTTCTCTCTCCTCGTTTTTGTCTTTGGGTTTTTCCTTCGATTTTCCGCCAGCCTTCGACGCTTCATTCACTTTGCCGACAGCAGGGTCCGCCCCTGAGAGCGCGGCAAACATATCGTCGGGTGACTTCTGATCCGCTGCCTCTTTTGCAGCGGTTTCACTGTCAGCTTCAACGGCTTCACCTTCTTCTGGTGATTCCTCTTCGGGTTTCGACTCTTTTTGAGTCTTTTTCTTCAAGTTCGCAGCGAGAGCTTCTGATTTAGCCGCTTCCTCCCGTGCTTTCTCTTTCGCATTCTTCTCCGCAACTCGAGCCCCAAGCTTGCTGCTGAGTGAGGCTATGTAGCTCGACTTGCCTCCGCCACCTTTCGGTGAGCTGCTCCCCGAAGTTCCCTTGGTGCCAACGATGGCACGAGCCTCTTCCAGCTTCGTCCTGGCAAAATCGTAGTTTCCCTTGGCGATCAATTCATCGACTTCAACCAGCTTATCGGCCTGAATTTTGAGTTGTTCGGGATCATACTCGCGAATGCGGTTGAGTTCTCCTCCCGCCAACTTGAGATAATTCTCAATGGAAGCCTTTGATCTGGAATTGAGTCTGACCCATTTAATCCCAGCCTTCTTATCAGCCGCCAGGCCTGCCTGATAGTTGTCGTCCTCTCTTTTCCGCGCAGCTTCAATCTGACCTCTCGCAATTTCATCGAGCGCAGCTTTGTTTCTCTCAAATTCAGCGTTTCGATATTCCACGTCACGGAGCATACCTTGGAGTTGGCGGCCAAGAGCGGGAAGAACTTGAAGGGCTAACTCGAGGCCCCTGGGAAAGGCGGGAGTCCCGTAGTAGTTGTCTTCGATCGCTTGAAATTCACGCATGGCGCTGATGAAGCCGTTGTAATTGCCTGACTTCGCAACGGCATCCATCCTCAGGAATTGAATGCGAGACTTCACGAGGGTTTCAAACTCAGCCTGCTCCTGAGGTGACAACCAGTCTCCCTCGAGCTTGATGAACCCGCGCTCTACTTTGTCCAACTCTTCGTCGAGTTGAGCTTTAATTTCCTTCACTTTGTCTGCGTGGATACTGTCAGGAAAGGTTCGCAGAAATGAGGCGGGGCCCGTCTCAATCAAGGTCTCATAGGTGCTTGCATTGGTGAGGGATCCGACCGGCACCATTTCTTCGATCTTTTTGAAAGCGACATTGTCAGGAGCTTCCTTGATGATTTGAGCAATATCGCCCCGGGGAATAATTTTGGTCTCCTTGATCGAGGATGAGATGGTGAGTTCAATCTTCACAATATCATCCGCTTCATAAGTGATGCGCCCTTGAAGCGATTCACCATTTTTCAGTTTAATCTCATCGCCTTGCAGGAAGCTGGTTCCCGCGAATAATACGAGGGTGACGAAAAGAGTGATAGGATGGAATTTTTTCATGAAGGAGGTAATAAGGTTTGCGGTCGCTAAGGTGACCGGCCTGAGGGACGAGGTTACGAAAAAGCGAATGCGATGACAATATTTTTGCCCTCTAAACGGATGCATCGCGTCGAAATTAGTCGTTTGAACTAAGCTTTTGGGGTAGGTTTATGAAAATTCGGAACTGATTTTGACAAGCGTTGTAATTACCAGCCAAAAAGGGGGCGTAGGAAAAACCACCATTGCCGTGAACTTGAGTTACTCTCTCGCAAAGCGGGGTTGGAAGGTCCTGCTCGTGGATGCAGATATTCAGGGAGGAGCCGGTTTTTCACTAACGGAGAAAGCGAAAGACGCCTTCGGTTATTTTGATTTCCTCACTGCTGAAGAGGAAATCAGTTCCGGGATGGTGGAATCAGCCGTGCACGGCACCAGGCTGGCGGGGCTTTCCCTGCTGACGAGGGGGAGTCGACAGTCGATCGATGGACTTTTGGAAAAGGACAGCCTGAATCATGTCAATCCCGCGAGGATCTCGCAGGTAGACGGATGGATTCGGGGGCTGGATTTTGATCTCGTCTTATTCGATACGGCCACCGGACTGGGGCCTGCGACCCTGGGGATTTGTCACAACGCCGACTACATTTTGGTGCCGCAGCGCCCCGAGCAGCTGTGTCTACGAAGCCTCCCGCAGGTTTTGCGCGTCATCGCGACTGCACGTGCCGCTCATGAAGGAACCGGGGAAGGCCCGCGACTTGCCGGGTTCGTGTTGTCACTTTCGGATCCGGACGATTCATCGAGCCTTGCGGACCAGCGGGAATTCCGTGACTTACTCCCTGCGGAGATGGTATTTGAAACGGTCATCCCGGAACACAAAGATTTTCGGGAAGCCAGCCGCGCCGCGATTCCTGTCGCCCTCCTCCGTGAACGGCCTTCCCCCTCCTCGTTAATTTTTGATCAACTGGCTGCTGAATTTGAAGAGCGGACTGACCTCTACGACGAAGCCAATACAACCCATTCAATTAACTATGAGCAATTCGTGGATTGATCGTGACGAGTTGGAAAAGTTGGTGGGGGCCTGCTCGAAAAAGAAACTCAAGATACCCACAGTTAAGGCTCCGTTTAAAGCCGAAGCCGAAGCCGAAGCCGAAGCCGAAGCCGAAGCCGAAGCCGAAGCCGA
>JARGOP010000125.1 GCA_029233965.1 Verrucomicrobiales bacterium
GACAGAGCCTTCAAACGAGTCAAAAATGACCCCGTATGATGAATCTGTTACCTATGTCGCCGGTTCATACCCTTGACTCTAATCCGAAGAGGCAGTCTCGCTCGTTTCTTTGCGGTGAAAAAATGCAATGTGTTTCCCGACCCCTACTCCCTGCAACGTTCAAATGAGGACACTGCCCTACTCCGCATGATAGGGAGCCTGCTCCTGAAAACCCGCGAAGGCGGCATTCCGGGAGTTGTGTTCGTCCTTCCACCGGGTCAAGCTTTGATCGGATGAAGAAAATTTCCCTTCTGGTTATCCTCGTTCTCTCTGTGACGCTTCCGTCCGTCGGAGAGGACATCAATTATTACGACCTGTTCAGTCCGGCCCATGACTACCACGACCGGGAACTCCAAGATCCATTCACCCGGTTGATTGCGGATTTCGAATCCGGGAATCGTGAACTCGACGGCGGCAGTGGAAGTGCGTTTATCGCCAGCCTGCTGAATCACCTTGAAGTTCCGGCCAGTTCCCAGTTGCTGATTTTTTCGCGGACCAGCCTGCAAACGCGGCATATCTCGGGGAGCAATCCCCGGGCGGTTTACTTCAACGAGGACGTCTACGTCGGTTACATTCCCGGGGGAAAGGTCGAAATCATTTCGCTCGACCCGGACCTGGGAGGAATCTTCTATATCTTCGACAAACCAAAACGTGGCGAACGACCCAAGATCGAACGGTCGGGCCGCTGCATGAACTGCCACGCCGTCGCCGAGACCCGGCGTGTTCCCGGTCTTTCGATTCGGTCAGTACTACCCGGTGACAACTGGGGCAAACTCGTGGCCTACCGCGACAAGCAGATCGGGCACCAAATTCCTTTCAGCGAGCGTTTCGGCGGCTGGCATGTGACCGGTGACCCCGGAATCACCGACCACAAGGGCAACCTCAAGGCCACGGAAGCCGGTGGAAAGATCGTCACCGAAAGGCTTGAGCCGGGCACTGAATTTGATTGGTCGTCCTATCCTGTCGAGACCAGCGACATTCTTCCGCACCTGATCCTCGAGCACCAGGCAGGATTCATGCACCTCGTGCTGGAAGCCTCTTACCGGGGTCGGATCTATCAGCACAGAGGCAGGGGGGAATTGAAACCGGAAGATGTCACGGTGCTTCACGGCCTTGCCGGGGAACTCGTTCGCTACCTGTTGTTTGCCGACGAAGCGAAGTTCCCGGAAGGAGGGATCCGGGTCGACCCCCAGTATCGCGAGGATTTCCTCGCTGATCGCAAAGAAGCATCGACAGGGATTTCGTTGAAGGATCTCGACCTGGAAACCCGGCTGTTTAAACACCGTTGCAGTTACCTGATCTACAGTGCTGTTTTCCACGCCACACCAGATCTCTTCAAGCAGCACGTTTACCAACTCCTCGACAAAGCACTCAGTTACGACCAACCGGATCCGGACTTTGCCTATTTGTCTGTCCCCGAAAAGCAGGCGATCCGCACGATTCTCCGGGAAACACTGAGCGATCTGCCGGAGGGTTGGTGATCCGATCCGGCATTCCGGCGACGTGGCCCCCGGGGAAGGCTCCGGGAACTCCCGGCCGCGCCGGGAGTCCTTTCCCGTGAGTCAATTCGAGCTTGATCCTACCCGGATTTCTGACGATGCTTAGGCTATGAGAATAGCTCTGGCCCTACTATCCCTGATTGGAGTGTCGGCGCTCCATGCCGCGGAACCACTGATCGTTCCGGATTATGTCATCTTCTTCGAAGACCTCGAGAATCTCGACGAGGTCCAAAAGGAAGCTGCCGAAGCGAATAAGGCGATTGCTTTTCTCCTGATGGAACCGGGCTCCACGTGAGGCCCCTCCAACGCCGCCAGTTTGACGGCAATCAAGGCACTGAAAGACGACTCGGTCATCGTCTTCATCGACGGATCGAATTTCCTCAAAACCCCGAAACCGGTTTCTCAATCCATCATCAATTCTCCCACCAGCGCCACGCCGATCGTGACCGTCTTCGACCCTGCCTTTGAAATGAATCTCGGTGTCATTGGATACAGGGCCATCCGGACTCGCGATGGTTTCAAGGACATCAAGGCTGAAATCGCCAAGCTGCGCGGCGAAGTGCCGGAGACTTGAAAGGAATCCTCGGGATTACCCGGAAAGGAATTCCCGTTTCCGCCCGGTCGCGGCCTGTTGCTGGCGGGAATGCCTAACCGGGACGATGCGTCGATATTCCTGAGTCCCGTCGCGCTGAAGGTTCGCTTCGGGAACGGGGATGTTGCCTTCAATCAATGATGAAGATGGAGATTTTTCAGACAGTCCTGCCTCACACCAACCGGGCCCACGGGAAAGCGGATCCTTTGGAGAACCCTCAACGCGGGGTCAAGGCGTTCGCCACGGGGGTGCTACTGCTGGTGACGTTTGCTTTCCTGACTCCCGTGGGAACGGCAGCTTCTGAAGCAAGTGAGGACAGCTCAGCCAAATCCACCGGGAAGGATAAAGAGCGGCAGGTTGCCTCCGGGGAAGTTCGCCTGAAAAACTGGCCCAACCTCCTGGGGCCTGCGGCCAGTGTTTCTTCCACCTCCGGCCTCTTGATGAATTGGAATGGTGAGACGGGTGAAGGGATCAAGTGGAAGACGCCGATTCCGCTGCCCGGCTACAGTTCTCCGATCTTTTGGGAGGGAAAACTCTACCTGACCGGTGCCAACGTATCGACCCGGGTCGTCTATTGCATCGACGCTCAAAGTGGTGAGATCACCTGGGAGAGACGAGTGGAGACTATTCCCGGATCTCCCGAAGGTGTCCGGGTCAATGACGGCACGGGTTACGCGGCACCAACCATGGCGACGGATGGCGTTCGAGTCTTCGCCAGCTTTGCGAATGGCGACCTGGCTGCCTTCGATCTTGAGGGTAAACCGGTCTGGTCGAAGAACCTCGGGAAACCGGAGAATCTCTATGGTCATGCCTCTTCGCTGTTGACCCATGGCGACAACCTGTTGATTCAGTATGATCAAGATAATCTCGGCTATGTCGCCGCTCTGGACGTGGAAACCGGAGAAGAACGCTGGAAGACCGGGCGGGATTTCGGCTCTTCCTGGTCGATGCCGAAGGTGGCGAAGATCGGCGCCCGCGAGGAGGTGATTCTCGCAGCCGACCCGATGGTCGTTTCCTACCATCTGGAATCCGGCAAAGAACTCTGGCGGGTCGATTGTCTCAAATATGGCGAGGTCGCTTCTGTTCCGGTCTATGCTGACGGGCTTGTCTACGTCTCTGCGGATTCCGCCAATCTCAGTGCGATCAACGTGGAAACTCAAGAGATCGTGTGGGAAAGCGGATTCTTCAAGTCAGGGGTCTCTACCCCCCTGCTCCACGACGGTCTTCTCTACTGCGGGGCCGACGACGGCACCTTTGTCTGCTACGATGCCGAAACCGGAGAAGAACTCTGGGCCGAATTCGGGAATGATGGATTCTATGCCTCACCGATCCTCGCGGACGGCAGAGTTCACTTTCTCGACCGCAGCGGGAAGATGCGCATTCTCAAACCTGGCCGCGAATTGGAGATTCTCGGAGAGTCTGACCTGGGAGAGGAAGCTTCCTGCACCCCGGCCGTGGTCGGTGACAGCTTCTATATTCGCGGACGGAATCATCTCTTCAGAATTGGCCCCTGATCAGGGTGGACGGGGTGTCGGGGGCAGGCCGGTAAAATAAACGTCGTATCGGCGGTGCTCTGACCCTTATGACCCGCGCCCGTCAAGCCGGGCTCGTTTGACGCATACAGTGGATCGACAAGCCTGTTTTTCCTACTTCGTAGTATTTGTTTCTCATTGCACCAGCGACAAGACCGATCCGGAGCATAAACAGCCCCTGTCCGGTGAAAATGAAACGCTACCGCCTCTTCCGGTTCCGCTCGATCCAGTCCCGCATCGACCGGTCGGCCACGTCGAGTTTTGCCTTCAGCATTTCCGCGGAAATTGCCATACCACCGGCCCCCACGACGATATCCTGCTCCGGGACATCATTGGTCGCGACGGTGATATCGTACTTCGATGCATACTTGATCGCGAGCCGCTCGATTACATCATCGGCCGTCTTCGCTGCACTCGTGTAAAAAATCTGGATGCCGCCGGGAGGCCGCTCGTCCTGCGTCGTGGTTCCCCGTCCGTCGAACACCACGACCACCTGATCCCCTGAGAAATCACGATAACTTTCCAACCGGCTGATGAGCTCGGCGTGGGCACTGCCACGACTACGACGGTGCATCTCAAGCAGTTCCGGCCAGGCGTGGATGATGTTGTTTCCATCCACCAATAAAAATGACGGGCGTGATTCACTCATCTCGCACCGCCATTTCCGGAAATTCAGGAGACCTCAGTCTCGATGTAGGATGGATAAAAACTATTCTTTTGAGTCAGCGTCGTCAGCTTTGGGCGCGGCTTTTTTCGTCGCGGCCTTCTTCTTGGCGGTCTTTTTCGCTGCGGCCTTCTTCTTGGCCGGGGCTTTCTTAGCCGGCGCGGTCTTCGCTGCTGGTGCCTCACCGGCTACAGCGGCTGTTGCATCACCGGCAGCCTCTTCCAAAGGAGCGTCTTCTTTCCTGGCCTTGGCAGGCGCTTTCTTCGCCGAATTCTTGCTCAGAGCGATTTGAGCTTTTACAGCTTCCTTCTTGCGCTTGATGTAGCTTGCGCGGCGGATGCGTTTTTCGACTTTATTGTGCTGCTTACCCATAGGATTATACTCGCCTCATATGCGAGGGGCGGAAATTAAAGGGCAATCGCTTGAGCCGCAAGCGGAAATCCATAGAAAGAATCACCGGTTTCAAGGCGACCGGTTTCAATCGCATTTCCACCGGCCATCCCGATCATGATCTTATGACTGACCCTCCGATCAGGAATCCCTGGATCACCCACTCGACGCGGCCTGTTTATGACAATCCGTGGATCTCCGTGAGCGAGAGTGAAGTCACGAATCCCGGCGGCGGAGAAGGCATCTACGGCGTGGTTCATTTCAAAAACCGGGCCATTGGCGTGGTTCCGATCGATGATCAGGGCAATACCTGGCTCGTCGGTCAGTATCGCTACACCCTCGGCAGCTACGAATGGGAGATTCCCGAAGGAGGATGTCCCGCAAACGAAGCGCCCGTTGACGCCGCGAAACGGGAATTGCGGGAGGAAACCGGCATCGTCGCCGGCGAAATTGAGGTGCTGCTCGACAATGTGGCCCTCTCCAACTCCGTTACCGACGAACGCGCCACGATCTTTGTGGCGAGGCAACTCTCTTTCACGGAATCCAGTCCGGAAGAAACTGAGGAGCTTCAGGTGAAGAAGCTACCTCTCACGGAAGCAATCGAGTGGGTAG
>JARGOP010000043.1 GCA_029233965.1 Verrucomicrobiales bacterium
ATCCCTGCGGACAAAGCCTACGGGAGCGCGGTCTTTCGCGCTCTTCTGGAATCGCACGGGCTGAAGGCCTGCATCCCTCCGAAAGCAAACGAAAGGAATCCCCCGAAATATCACAAGGGGCATTACCGGAAGCGTCATCATGTGGAGAACTTTTTCCAGCGCATCAAGGAATCGCGAGCCATTGCCACTCGGTATGAAAAGCCGGCCTCCAGGTACCTTGGCCTCGTCCAACTCGCTGCCATCTGTGATTGGTTGAAAAAGTAGGTTTTCGAACACACCCTAGTAACCGTTTCGAGTCACCGGTGGACCAAAACCCCGATTTTGAAAAAGGTTGGCAAGGTGGCCCGCCGATCAAGACTGCAGCCTCTCCTGTTCGTAGTTTGCCTTCTGAAAGGATCGTTGAACTGGAGACTTGATGAATATCCCCATGGATTACAGGCCATGTCCGGTTCCGTCGGAGCGTTTCGACGCAAAGGTCATCCATCTCAACAGCTACAGCAGTCTCGAACCCGGCCGCCTCAAATCCCAAGTCAAGCCCACCTGCGCCAGTGAAAAGGCTGATGATCTTGCGCGTCTTACCTATGCAGTTCAGTTGAACATACTTTCCGCGTTTGTCAAAGAAGTGTTGGATTTCGGGCTATTCACGCCTCCAGCTTCGCGAGGAGGTCATCCGTCTCCACTGACTCACCTTTGCTGACGAGGATTTCGGTGACGGTGCCGTCCTGGCTTGCGGAAATCGTGGTGAGCATTTTCATCGCCTCGAGCGTGACGATGGGATCACCCTCTTTCACTTTCATACCCACTTCGGCGTTCACGGCGGTGACCATGCCCGGCATCGGCGCAACCGCCTGGAGGGGGTCGTTCTGATTTCCTTTCGCTTTGGTGACAACATTCTTCGGTGCCATCGCTTTGTCGATGACCTGCGCTTCACGCGGCATCCCATTCAACTCGTAGAAGATGTTTCGCTGACCGTCCGGGTCAGGCTCACTGATCCCGATGAGCTTGATAAAGAGCACCTTGCCATGCTGAATCTCCACGGAGATTTCTTCGCTGACCGAGAGACCGTAGAAGAACGAGGTCGTGGGGAGACCGGAGACACGATCATATTCCTTCAGGAAGTTTTCGAAGTCTTCGAAGACCTGCGGATACATGAGGTGGCTGTAAAGATCGTCGTCGTTCGCGGGGCGTCCCAGCTTTGCTGAAAGCTCTTTACGGGTTGCTTCGAGATCGACAGGCTCGGCGAGGTCGCCGGGACGCATCGTCGTTGGATTGCGATCGCCGAGAACCACTTTCTGAATTTCGGCGGGCCACCCTCCGTCCGGCTGACCAAGTCCACCCCAGAGCATGTCGATGACCGATTCGGGGAAATCGACGCTGCCGGGAGTGAGGTTTTTGACTTCCGAAGGCTTGATTCCGCGGGTGATGAGGAACATGCACATATCGCCGACCACTTTCGAACTCGGCGTCACTTTGATGATGTCACCAAAGAGCTGGTTCACTTCCGCATAGGTGCGGGCGATTTCAGGCCAGCGGTGACCGAGTCCCATTGCGTTGGCCTGCTCCTTCAGGTTCGTGAACTGCCCCCCGGGCATCTCATGGATGTAGACTTCGGCAGAGCCTGCGCGCGGGGCGGTGTTGAAGGGGTGGTAAAACTCGAGCACTTCCTCCCAGTAGTCTGACATCTCGTTGAGCGCATCAGAATCGAGTCCGGGATCGCGATCCCGGCCGGAAAGGGCGGCACAGACGGAGTTCAGATTCGGCTGGCTTGTCGATCCTGACATCGACGCCAAAGCGAGGTCGGCGATGTCGACCCCGGCGTCAGCGGCGGTCATGACCGAAGACGCGTTGATGCCTGAGCTGTCGTGGGTATGGAAGTGGATCGGGATCCCGATCTCCTCGCGGAGCGCTTTCACGAGTTTCGGAGCGGCAAAGGGGCGGCAGAGCCCTGCCATGTCCTTGATCGCAAGGATGTGAGCGCCCATCTTTTCGAGTTCCTTCGCCTTGGCGACGTAGTATTTGAGAGAATACTTGTCGCGCTTCGGATCATCGATGTCGCCGGTGTAGCAGACTGCGGCTTCGCAAACGGCGTAGGGCTGATCGCGGACCGCTTCCATGGCGACCTGCATGTTGGGCAGGTAGTTGAGTGAGTCAAAAATGCGGAAGATATCCATTCCCGAGTCGGCGGCGTGCTTCACGAAACCGGCGACGACATTGTCCGGGTAGTTCGAGTAACCGACCGCATTCGATCCCCGGAACAGCATCTGGAAACAGATGTTCGGGATCCTCGCCCGCAATTCGCGGAGACGATCCCAGGGGCTCTCTTTGAGAAAGCGCATGGAGGTGTCGAAGGTTGCCCCGCCCCACATTTCGAGACTGAAGAGATTCGGGGTGCGTTGCGCGACGTAGTTCGCAATGTTCAGCATGTCGATCGTTCGCATTCGCGTCGCGATGAGTGACTGGTGGGCGTCTCGCATCGTCGTGTCGGTGATAAGTAGAGGCTTTTGCTCACGAATCCATCCTGCGAATTTTTCCGGTCCGAGTTCGCGCAGCTTGTCGCGTGAGCCCGGCTGGATATCGGCCCTGACATTGCACTCAGGGATGCGGGCGGGCTCGATGATCTTCGCCGGCCGCCATCCTTTTGCGGTGTCGTTTCCGTTCACCGTGATATCACTGAGATAGGAAAGCAGCTTGGTCGCGCGGTCGCGCTTCGGATGAAATTTGAAAAGGTCGGGATTTTCATCGATGAGCCGGGTCGTGGCCATGCCGCTCTTGAAAGTCTCATCGAGAATGACGTTTTCGATGAAGGGGATGTTTGTCTTCACGCCACGGATTCGGAATTCGCGCAGAGCGCGATCCATTCGCTGGAGTGCGATGTCGAAACGGGGGCCGTAGGCGGTCAGCTTCACCAGCATCGAATCATAGTAAGGCGTGATCACTGATCCGGCGTCACCGGCTCCGGCATCGAGGCGGATTCCGAATCCGGCAGCCGACCGGTAGTTGGAAATTTTCCCGTAGTCGGGGGAGAAATTGTTTGCCGGATCTTCGGTCGTGATGCGTGCCTGGACCGCGTAGCCATTGCGGGGAATGTCCGCCTGCGCGGGCATGTCGACATCGTGGCTGAACATATCGTGCCCCTGCGCGATGAGAATCTGCGAGCGGACGAGATCAATTCCGGTGATGACTTCGGTGACGGTGTGTTCGACCTGAATCCGCGGATTCATTTCGATGAAGAACCACTCATTCGTGTCGAGGTCATAGAGGAATTCAACGGTTCCCGCGTTGTTGTAGCCCACTGACTCAGCAACTTTCACGGCAGCGTCACAAAGTTCTTCGCGGATGCGGGGATCGAGGTCGACCGAGGGCGCAATTTCGATGACTTTCTGGTGGCGGCGCTGCACGGAACAGTCGCGTTCATGGAGGTGAACGATATTGCCGTGCTTGTCTCCGAGGATCTGGACTTCGATGTGTTTGGCCCGTCCAACAAAGCGCTCAAGGAAAACGGCCGGATTGCCAAAGGCGTTCTCGGCTTCGTTCTGCGCCTGATCGAGGAGGGAGTCGAGGTCTTCCTCTTTCTGCACGACACGCATGCCGCGGCCTCCTCCGCCGAAGGCGGCCTTGATAATGAGTGGGAATCCGACTTCACGGGCGACTTTGAGCGCCTCGGCACGATCGGAGACGGGCTCTTCTGTTCCCGGGAGCGTCGCGACGTCCGCCTTCTTCGCAAGCGCCCGCGCGGAGACCTTGTCTCCCATGGCATCGAGCATTTCAGGATCGGGGCCGATGAAGGTCAGTCCGGCTTCGCGACAGGCGCGGGCGAAGTCGGCGTTTTCGGAAAGAAATCCGTAGCCCGGGTGAATCAGGGTGACGCCCTTTTCTCTGGCGAGACGGACGATGCCTTCGATATCGAGATAGGCGCCGACGGGTCCTTTTTCTTTCCGCAGCTGGTAAGCTTCATCCGCTTTGAAGCGATGGCGGGAAAAGCGATCCTCCTCGGCGTAAATGGCAACGGTGCGAAGGCCGAGTTCGGTGGCGGCGCGAAAAACCCGAATGGCGATTTCGCCCCGGTTCACGACCATTAATTTTTCCTGTTTGGCGGGTTCCTGATTCTCCATCTGAGACATAGCGGGGCAAATATAGACGGTCGCCACGACACGGAAAGATCGAATTCACCGAATTCGCACTTTGAAACGACGGGATTGTGTCGGATCTCGCTGGAAATGAACAGGGTTAGGTGAATGACTTAACCCTGTTGGACCCTTTTGCATCCTTCTCCTGCGCTTTCGCGGCTTCCGGGATCACTCCACGGTAAGGAGAGTTGGATTCCGCTGGTCGAGCGGAAGGAGAGGTAAAATTCTAGTACTCGAAGATCTCGCTCTCGTCGAAAAAGCGGGCCACTTCGATGGCTCCGTTCCCGGGTGAATCGGAGGCGTGGCAGATATTGATCATCATGTCTTCGCCAAAATCGCCGCGGATCGTGCCTTCGGGAGCTTCAGCGGAGTTGGTGGGTCCAAGCATGCTGCGGACCTTTGCGATGACGTCGTCCCCTTCGAGAATCAGAGCAATCACCGGAGCGGACTGCATGAAGTCGCGGATGCTCGGGAAGAAGGGTTTATCGGCAACATGACTGTAGTGATCGGCGAGAATTTCGTCGGAAAGGCGCATCATTTTCGCTCCGCAGATCTTGAATCCGGCTTTTTCGTAGCGGGCGATGACTTCGCCGCAGTGTGCCTTTTTAACGCAGTCAGGTTTCAGGAGGATGAGGGAACGTTCGGTAGCCATGGAAAAGTCGGTGAAGGTATTTTTGTCGTGAGGCCTATCAGTAGGCGTTTTGGGAGGGAAAAAAAGTAAAAATTCAGATGCCGTGTTTGTAGCTTTCACAGCGGTTCATCCAGCCGGCATTCCAACGGGATTCGCCACGCTCAGGAGGGGAGTTGCGGATGCGGCGTTGCAGAACGCGCTTCGCGGCTTCGCTGTATTCGTTGGCTGACTCCTGTCCACCGGAGGTCCGGCCCATTTCAAGAAGGACGTCGCGAAGCCCCCAGCCTTCGCCTTTGTATTTTTCCTCCGCTTGGACGCCTTCGCCTTTGAAATTCACGTAGTCGATGAGCGCGTAGACGCCGGTGCGGGTTTCGGCGACCTTGTAGAAATTCTCTTTCAAGCGCTGTTTATCACCGGGATCAGGCGTGGCCTGCTGCATAAGAGGAAGGGCCTGCTCAAGTCGCTGAACGATAAAGCCGGTCTGCGTCGGCACGGTGTTGGCGAGGAAGGAGCGCATCTCCTTCATTTGCGCGCTGTTTTTCGAAGACTCAAACTCGGAGCGGGATTTCCAGGGGCTCCCTTTCGCTTCGGCGACCCAGCGGGGAACGGCGACCCCGTTTGCCTGCATGTATTTCACGAGAGGCGGAAAGCTTTCCTTAAACGGGCCGGGCCGACCCTCAACGTACCAGATGAAGTGACCGATGCCGAGCGAAGGAAAATCTTCGCCGACGTTCCAGGTCGTGAGGCCCTCGACGGTGCCGGCACATTCGTTCTTCCAGATCTTGCGACCGATCGCGTCTTTGTCCGCTTCGGAAAGCGTGATTCCCGACGTCGCGGGTGTCGGTCCGGGATCGGCAGGGGTGTCCACGGACACGCAACCAGTGAAAAGGAGAAGAGTCGTGACAAGAAGACAGCAGCGGAGGAGATGCATCGGTAAACTGTCGTTAAGATAACTAAAAAATCAAACTGCAGTGAAAAACTTTTTGATAATTTCAATAATTACCAGTAAAATGAGAACGGGATTTTTGCCAAGCCTTGAAATTCTCGATGGATTCTCAAAATACTTCCTTTTCCCGGCCCCCTTCCGCAATCGATCCAGACGAGGCTCGTCGCCGTTTTCTCGCTTCGATGGGGATTGGAGACCCTGAGCCTGAAGCGCCCGCCAAACCGGTTCAGGAGGAGTGGGAGTTGGAAGAGAATGATGAGGAAGTGGCCCTTTCCTCCTCACCGGACGATCTTGAGCTCCCCGGTGCCCCGAAGTCGTCTTCGGCTCGCGGTTGTGTCATTTCGTATGAGGTAAAGCCCGGGACCGCGGATAAAGAACCGCAAGCCGAAGCAGAAAATAAGATACCGGCAGATGAGCCCGGCATTTTGGAGTCAGAAGAAGCTCTGAAAGCGACTGAGATGGAGGAAGCGGTCGAGCACCCTGCCCCTGATCATCACACCGAAGAGATGAATGAAAAGGAAGTGGTGAACGAAACGCCATCCGCAAAGGTCGAAGCAAGCCCTGCCGAAGAGTCCCAGCCCATGAGTGAATCCACCGCAGACATTGAAGGTCCGCTGCAATTATCCTGCCCGAAATGCAAAGGCGACCTTGTTCTGATGCCTGAGCATATTGGAATCGAGGGTGCCTGTGTCTGGTGCGAAACGAAGATTGTCGCAGCCCGCTCCGGGACCGATGGCGAGGTGCGTGTTTTTCCCCTGTTTCAGCCGGATTCCCTGAAGCCTCTGGCAGAAGTGATTTCAGAGCCGAGCCCGGAGCCGAAAACTGTCGAGCCGATTTCAGAAGTTCCTCAGGAAGTGACTGAGGTGGTTTCAAGGGAGGAAATGGATCCCTCTCCGGAATTTGCAGAGACGGCTGAAGCCGGGTTTGAGACAGTTCCGGAAAAGGAAGGCCCTGCCACTGAGTCCGCCTCTGCAATGGAGGCGGCGGCTCCTGAGTGGAGTGGTGGATTCGAAACTCCCGCAGCGCCCATTGCTGAGCATGGCGAAGAGCCAAGTCCATCACCGGCAGTCGGTTCAGGTGACCTGCCGTCCGGGTTTGGTGATGCTGCTGCTCCTCAGCTTGCTCCGGAAACGGGGGAAGGGTTCGCTGAGTCTGTTCCTTCCGGTTTTGAAGACCTTACTGCTTCTTCCGGCGGGAAGAGCGATTCTACACTCGATGCTGCGGTCAGTGATGCTGTTGCCGGGATGCCCTCCGGATTCGGGGAGCCCGCTGGTTTTTCTTCTGCTCTCACGGCGCCTTCCACACAAGATGACGAGCCTGCGCCGGATAGTGGTTCTCAAGTTTCGGCCGCTGCCGGATTCGCCGATGGATTCAGTGCTGATCCATTCGCGTCGGCAATGCCTCCCTCAGTGGATGCAAAAGAGGAATCCGCGGAAGCAGAAGCTCCGGCCGGATTTTCAGAGGGCTGGGGGGAAGCGCCGTCTTCTGACGGTGCGCCCGCTAACCTCAGTGGATCTCCTTTTTCGGATGCCGCTTTCGTAGAGTCTGAAACTCCCGGTTCACCCGGGCCGAAAGCAGGCGAGTCAGCCGGGGCGGAAGCACCTGACGGGTTCTCTGGTGCGTCGTCGTGGGGGCCTCCTGCGGCTTCCGGGGCGAATGATTCATCTCCTGCTCCGGAAAAAGATGAGGCTCCGAAATCCCTTGAAGAGCCTCACGGCTTTCAATCGGGTATAAACGCTGCATCACAGAAAGAGGCTAAACCGTTCGCTGAAACGGGGGAGCCGCTTTGGGGCAGCGCTGAAAAAGCTCCAGCTTCATTGGAGGACGCTCCGGCACCTCTGGATCCCGGTAGCGGTTCGTTTTCCGAGGTCAAACCGCTAGCCCGGGATGAGGATGCTCCGCCTTCCGCGTTCGGCGAAACCGCATCAGAGTTTGGTTCCGGGTTTGCTATTTCCGATTCCGGGAACGGTTCTTTCCCTTTCGCTCCGGCGCCTTCGACGGACGATGCCGATTCTATCTTTTCTGACGCCACCAACACGGATGAGGCGGTGAGTGACGAGATCGCATCCTGGGGTAGTGGACCCGGGGCGGAAGTTGCTTCCACGGAGCCGCTGGTCGAAGACGGCGGGAAGGAATCTGACCGGACTCCGGTTAGTAATCCGGAGCCCAAGCCGCAATTGTTTGCCGCTGCGCCTTCAAATGACACAGGAGGTTCTATCTTTGGCAATCAGAATGGTGCGAAGGCGGGCCCGCCACCGATTCCCGGTGCCACTCCCGCTGCCGAGCCGTCCGGGAACGGTCTTTTCAGCGGAACACCCACCGTGACTTCTCAGCCCCTTGGTGCAAAGGCAGCGAAAAAGAAAGGCAGGGCATTGATCGTTTTCCTTGTGATCCTGCTCGGTTTCGTTTGTGGGGCTGCCTTGGCCTCGTTTGTGCTTCCTGTTGACGAGTACGTAGAAAAGGCACGAGCATTCATGGAGCAGAAACTGAATATGGAATCCGGAGTGGATCCCGCTTTGTTTCTTTCAGAATTGGTAGCTCCCGGAACTGAGTCAGCCGCACCGCAGTTTCCTTCCGGCCCCGAAGCCGCAAATGCTTCCGCCGGAGTTCAGGGTCCTGAATCAGCTTCCATTCCGGAGCCTGCGCCTGCTCCCGGCAACCCTGTTGATGCTCCGGTCGAGGCACCGGTAACTCCGTAACTCATCGAGAAATCCTGACGCTCATTTTCCATGAATTCCAATATCGCCCCCCAGTCGATCCAGGATGACGCTGTCATCAAGTTGACCTGTCCTGAATGTTCAGGTGGATTAAACCTTCGCCGCAAGCATCTAGGCATCAGCGGCAAATGTGTGCATTGCGAGGCTCCGATCACCGCAGTAGAGGAGGAGGGAATCGTTTCTCTCAAGCACTCTGCAGAAGTGCAGAAATCTCCTGAAATTGAAACGATGGCGGAAGTCCCGCCTGCTCCGGCTCCACAGCTCGAGAAGGAGGCTTCACAACCTTTTCCTGCCCCGATTTCGACACCAGCTCCGGAAGGGAAGGCAGTTGAAGAGGCGTCCGCCCCGGCCTGGGGATTCCCGAAGCGCGAGGAAGTCTCCGTCGCGGCGCAGCCGACTACTCCTGCCGAAGAATCTGCAGAAGCAGAAACGGCATTCAACCTTCCCGGCGTGATACCGCCTTCGTTTTCCGCCATCGCTCCTCCATTGCCGGATCCTGAGGGTGAAGCAGTTGAGCGACCTGAAGAGAGGGCAGAGTCTGTCCCGCCTTTGAATGAAGTCGCTCCTCCGGCGCTGCCAACCGGCTTTGGATTTTCTGAGAAGCCCTCCTTTGAAGCGGCGAAAGACTCTGTTCCGGTGGAAGAGGCGCCGGAGAAAAATTCCAAAGTTCCCGCGTCCGATTCTTCCGATTTGTTTGAGTCGAAGACAGAGTCGATGGGGTCCCCGCTCTTTTCGAACCAAGCATCCAGTGGCGAAGTGAATGCCGGCTGGGGAGCGAAGGTGCCGAACCAGAATCATGCCAGCATTTCACCGTTTTCCACGGGATCTGCGGAGCCTGATCCGGGATTTGCGGAGACTCTCTTTCGCGAGAAGGCCGGGGGAGATACCGGAGCGATTCAACCGAAGTCGCCGTTCGGTGACCTCGACGGAGGCGATGATGCACCGCTCGCTTCGGGAGCGCTCTTCAGCAATCCGGTAAATTCGCAGAAGCCTGCTCCGGTCGGGCCTGAGAAGGAGGTCCTCCTCGTTGGAGATGGTCGTCCTTTGCGCGAGATGACTCCCGAAGAGAAAGAGCAGTTCGCCAGTGACATCATGCATTTCGGTGATTACCACAAGCGTTCCTCCTGGATGAAACGCATTGTGAAATCCTTTGTCACCCTTGCTGTCCTTGTCGGCATCGGATATGCGGCTTACGTTTTTCTTCCCCGGGAACAGGTCGAGGTCGCGAAGGCGAAAGTGTTGAACTGGCTGGAGCCCGGTTCCGACCTGATGGACTACCTTCCGTTTGAACTGTGAGTCGGAGGACGGCGAAAAGGAGGTCAAGATCAAGGCTCTCGAAGGTCTCGCGGATCTTTCGACCCAGATGGATGCCTATCTCACCACCTCTGAGAATCAGCTGAACGAGACGCTGCCTGAGGGAGCGGAAGGCTACGAGCGCGAAAAGCTGATCGACACTCCCGAGCTGCCAAAGATTCCGAAAATCCCCGGGGTGAAAATGCCCGGTCTTCCGGGGATGGACACCGGAACAGCCGGGTAGATCCTACACGTATCCGAGCTCTTTGACGGTCGAGGCAATGTCGTCCTCCGCCTCAAGGAGTTCGCCGATCGGGTCCCACTTGGCGGAAAGGAATGCATCGCGTGCTGTCGAGGGGATTTCCACAGGGACCGATTCAGCGCCGTAGCGAACGCACTTCTCTTCAACATCGATCGTGACTTCGAGGGAGGGATCGGCGCCGATCGCAGCCGCGATTTTCTCAATATCGTCGTGACTGGCGATGGCGCACGGGATGCCGAGGGTAGCGCAGTTTCCGAAGAAAATTTCAGCGAAGCTCTGGGCGATCACGGCGCGGAATCCTGCTTTGTAGATGGCCTGGGGAGCGTGCTCACGTGAGCTTCCGCATCCGAAATTGATACCGGAAAGAAGAATGCTCGCTTCGGCAAAGCGATCTTCGTTCAGGGGGTGGTTTTTCTTCGAACCATCGGCTTCGTGGCGGACATCGTAGAAAAGATACTGGCCGAGGTCGTCGAAAGTGACGCACTTCATGAAACGGGCCGGGATGATCCGGTCAGTGTCAATATCAGAACCGGGGACATAGACGCCTTTTCCGGAGACAGAAGTGATCTTTTCGAGAGCCATGGTTTTAGGGAAGTTAAGGATGGATTCTTCGTTCCGGAGCGGCCTAAACTCAAGTGGAAACTGTTTTTCGGGGTCCACGTACGTCACGAAGAAGTGCGCGGAAACAAGAGAAAGAAGAGGCTTTGAAAGCGATTCAGAGTCCGTTATCATAAAGACATGAGGCTTCAATCAGCAGGATGGATCATCGCTGCGGGCTTAGCCTCCCTGCCTGCGGCAGGGAGTGCCGACTTGATCGAGAAACAGTTCGTCCAGCCCGGGGGAACGGGCACGGCAGCGGGAATCGTGTTTCAGGGATCGCGAAACATGAAGCATCTCGGGAAAAAGCGATCGACCGTTTCGTCCGTGGTCGTTCCTTCGTTGCATCCTGTCACCGTGATTCCTGCGCTGCGGAATGAGGAGCTTCAGCCGAAGCCGCGTTTTGGTTATGGATCGGACTATCAGTCTGAGGTCCGTTCACAGGAACGCGTCGTTCCACAGGTTCAGGCAGGTCCGGCCGTCTCTGCTCCGGTGTACCAGTTTCGATACAGTTACCCTGTGTCTCGCGAGTATTGGATCACCTCTCCGTATCAGCGTTATTTTTCCCCTTACCATTCGTGTTGGCATCGGGGTGGCAGCTGGTGGGGAGGCGGCTTCACGCGATTTTCGCTTTCTTTCGGGTGGTAGGCGCGTCCGCCCTGCACAGCCCCGGGGAAAGGATCCGGCCATTTGCTCTGACCGATCTACGTCCTTGTCAGGCGTGAGGTCATCAGGCAGTATCCGGATCTTCATTCATGAAACCCCGATTTTTCCTTCTCCTTTTCACCGCCTTTCTCGCACCCGTTCACGCGGCTGACGAAGACTATACTCCCGGACCCGACGCGATGCCGAAAGAGGAGGTTCCGAAGGGCGAAGTGAGACAACACACCTGGACCAGTGAAATCTTCCCGGGCACGATTCGTGATTACTGGGTTTACGTCCCTGCCCAATACGACAAGGAAAAACCCGCTGCGTTATTGGTTTGTCAGGATGGTGGTGGTTTTGTCCGCGAGAACGGTGCCTTCCGTGCCCCGACCGTTCTTGATAATCTTATTCATGCCGGAGACATTCCGGTGACGATCGGGATCTTCATCAATCCGGGAGTCGTGCCGGCGGCAAAGGAGGGGCAGGAGCCCCGTAAGAACCGGAGCTTCGAGTATGACACTCTCAGTGATCAGTATGCCCGCTTCCTCCTCGAAGAAATCATTCCCGAAGTCGAAAAGACCTATCGTCTCACTGACGATCCGAAAGACCGGGTTATCTGTGGCAACAGCTCAGGCGCCATTTGCGCTTTCACCGTTGCCTGGGAGCGTCCCGAATCGTTCGGCAAGGTCATCAGCCATATCGGGAGCTTCACGAACATCCGCGGCGGTCATGTCTATCCCGCTTTGATTCGCAAAACCGAGCCCAAGCCGATCCGGGTATTTCTGCAGGACGGGGAAAACGATCTCGATAACCTTCACGGCAACTGGCCTATCGCGAATGAGCAGATGGCCGCAGCCCTCAAGTTCGCGGGCTATGACTACCGGTTTGTGATGGGGACCGGAAAGCACAGCTCAAGACATGGAGGCGCTATTTTCCCGGACACCCTGAGATGGATCTGGGAGGACTGGAAGGAATCTGTCGCCGCGAAATGAAACCACTTATCCCGACTTACTTTCACGTATCTACATCCATGAAGCATCAGTGTCTATCCGCGCTCATTAGTGGTTCCCTTCTCCTGGCCGGTATCGGTAAGGCGCAGGACATGCCCCTGAGACAGGTTCTCATCGAAGGCGAAAACTGGGAGGTCGCCGCAGAGGGTTTCAACTTTGCTGATGGTCTCTCCACCGACGCCGACGGCAATCTTTACTTCTCCGATGTCAAGGGTGGCACCGCGGTCTACAAGGTCGATCTCGATGGCAGGATGACGGAGTTTATCAAAGACGCGCCCGGCATCAGCGGTCTCCAGTGGGGAAGTGATGGACGGCTCTACGCCTGTGTCGCCCGTGAACAGCGTGTCGTGGTTTTCGACGCCGACGGAAAAGAAACCGAACTCGTCAACGAAGTGCGTCCGAATGATCTCGTCGTCACCCATGACGGGAATCTCTATTTTACAATGACGCCGACTTCAGAGATCCGCCGGATCGATCCATCCGGAAAAATGAGCGTCGTCAGCGAGGGTGTGGTTACGAAGCCGAACGGAATCACTCTTTCAAGAGATCAGGGAACTCTCGCGGTGTCGGATCATGGAGGAAAGTTTGTCTGGGCATTCCGCATCGAAGAGGACGGGAGCCTTGGCTGTCCCGGAAACTATATGGAAATGCGGACGCCGGTGGCTGATCCTGAGATCGCCCGTGGAGACGGCATGGCCACCGATGTTCACGGCCGCTACTACGTGACGACGGCAGAGGGGCTGCAGATGTTTGACCCGACCGGGCGCATGGGCGGGGTGATTGCGACTCCGGACCCGGAGGAGATGCTCGTGAGCGTTTGCTTTGCCGGTCCTGATCACTCGTATCTCTACGTGGCGAACGGCGGGAAAATCTATCGTCGCAAAACAAAGACGAGAGGCGCGCTCTTTTTCGAGGAGCCGAAGCCGGCCGAGGCACCGCCGAAATAAGTTTTTGTCAGGACTTTGAGAGTTCGGTGATCCTTGCAATATGCTTCGCGAGCATGTCAAATTCGAGGTTCACGCGTGACCCGACAGTGGCGGCCTTGAGGCTCGTGACCTCATGCGTGTGCGGGATGATCCAGAGGGTGAAGCGATCTTTCTGCAAATCGGCGACGGTCAGGCTGATGCCATTCACGCAGATCGATCCTTTGTGAACCACGAGGTGCGCAAATTCGTTCGGAAGGGCCACGGTGAACTGATGGTCCTGTCCCACCGGCTCATAGGCGAGAATTTCGGCGCAGGCATCGACGTGCCCCTGGACGAAATGCCCGGAGAGCCGGTCGCCGATGCGCAGGGAACGTTCCAGGTTGACGGGGTCGCCGGGAGCAAGGTCCCCCAGATTGGTAAGGCGAAGAGTCTCGTGAAGTAGATCAAAACGCATCGCGCCGTCTTTGACTTCAGTGACGGTGAGGCAGGCGCCGTTGTTGGCGACACTTTCGCCCAGTGCGACTTCACCGGTGAAGGTCGAATTCACCCAAAGCTCAGCCCCTGTCTCGACTGGTTTCAGGGCGGCCACTTCGCCGCATTCTTCGATGATTCCGGTAAACATGAGGGACTCTAGCACAGGATTGATCGGACTTGCAAAAATCATCCTGACTCGATCAGGCTTGACCGTGGAGCAACCAAACTGGTTCGATGGGCGCGATTCGCTTTTCATGAAATTCCTCTCCATCTTCTTCAGTTTGTGCCTGTCATTCGCGACCGCAGCAGAGCGCGAGCCTTCGATCATTTGGATCAATGAATTGTCGGCCGACAAATCCCTTCCTCCGAACACGACGCATCAAACCTTTTACTCTGAGGCTGCGGGCGAGGATGTGGGCTATTGCCTCTACCTTCCGCCCGGCTACGCGGAAAACACAGAGGTGCGCTACCCGGTAATCTATAACCTGCACGGCAACGGCGGGAATGAGTTTCACAGTTTTGAGGACGTCGAGGTCCTTCACGCGGGCATTCTCGCCGGGAAGTGGCCGCCGATGATCATGGCGTTGCCGAATGGAGGTCACAGCACTTTCTACAAGGATTCACACGACGGCAAGCTGCCGATCGAGACGATGGTCATCCGGGAGTTTCTTCCACACATCGACAGGACCTACCGGACGATCGCGGCCCGTGAAGGAAGATGTATTGAGGGATTTTCGATGGGAGGTCGTGGCTCACTGCGTCTTGCCATGAAGTATCCCGATCTATTCTGCTCGCTGTTTTGTCAGGCGGGAAATGTGCCGAGGACGTTGGCGAATTTTGATGCCGCTGAAAAATGGGAGGACGTGATTCAGGGCTATCTCGGTCCGGACCGGGAGAACTATGTGAACAACGATGCCTTTCTCCTCCTCGAAAAGAATCTGAAGAAGATCAAAGGCCGCCTCCGCATTCAGATGGCCTGCGGCACGAAGGACGGAGGTCACCTTCCGACGGTTCGGGATTTTCATCGCCATCTCGTCGAGCACGGGGTGGATCACACTTACATCGAGTTGGAAGGACTCGCCCACCGACGCACGGAAATGATCAAACGAATGGAGCCGATCTGGTTTGACTACCACGTGGAATCAATCCGCCTCGCGACGGAGGCGGCCGGAAAGTAGGGAATCGCTCATCCCGCTCTGGTCCTTTGCCTGATACGGGGTAGCTTCATCCTGACAACACCATGACGACAGAGACTCCCACTGCCGCCCCGCCCGAAGCTGTTTTGTCCGTTTCGGGACTCCGTCGTGCCTTCGGTCGCTTCACCGCGGTGAACGAACTCGATTTGTCGGTGAATGCCGGCGAGATCTACGGATTTCTCGGAGTGAACGGAGCCGGGAAGACGACGACGATTCGGATGCTTATGGGAATCATCGCCCCGGACAGCGGGACAATCGAATTACTTGGGCAGAAGACGAAGCGGACCACGCTGAAGTTGAAACAGCAGATCGGCTACGTTTCGCAGGATCAAACTTTCTACCCCTGGATGACTGCCGAAATGCTGGGGAAGTTCGTCGGTGGTCTCTATCCCACCTGGGACCCGGAGGAGTTCCGCCGTCTCCTCAACGTGCTCGAAGTTCCCGCGAACCGGAAGGTTTCCAACCTCTCGGGCGGGATGCGCGTCAAGCTGGCGCTCGCGCTTGCAATTGCCCCGAGACCGCCGCTCCTGATCCTCGACGAACCCACTGCCGGACTCGACCCGGTCGCCCGCCGCGAGTTTCTTGAGATCATCATGCACCAGTCCCGCGAGTACGGGCGGACGACCTTTTTCTCAACGCACCTCCTCGACGAAGTGGAGCGGGCGGCGGATCGGGTCGGAATCATTCACCAGGGCCAAAAGCGTTTCGAAGGGCCACTCGATGACCTGCGTCGGCGCGTGAGGGAGATTACGCTCGCGCCTGAAGAGACGTTGCCGGAGGGATTTGAGCTGTGGCGTGAGTTGGAAGTCACGGAGGCGGAGACCGGAACCCGACGAGTCATCGTGGATGCCGACGCCGGGGTCTGGGGTCAATATGGCAAACAGGGGAAACAACTTTCGCTGGATGACATCTTTATCGCCTGCGTGGGAATTTCAACGACCCGGATTTGATGACCGGAGTTCTCCTGCGCAAAGAGCTCCGGCAGCATGGAGTTTGGATGGCGATCATTCTTCCGGTGACGTGGATGCTCTTCGCTCTCGTCGTTTTTGCCAGCCTTGCCAGCGGTCTCGGCGGCGGTGTTTTTTACGGGATCGGGCAGGGCCTCTCATATCTCCTGATCATCCCCGTCTACTTGCTCTGTCATCGTCTCGTCGCAGTGGAGTTTCGCAGTCGCTCACGGCTCTTCCTTGAGGGCTTGCCGCTGTCTCTGTTTCGACTCGTGACGGTGAAGGCCGGACTCGCTCTCTTCATCGGCGTGGTCATGGCGGTGGGGGCTGTGCTGGTTGGGGTGTTGGCCTCGGCAGGATCGGAAGCGGTTTCCACCAATTTTCTAGGCATCCTGTTCTCGTCAGCGGCGATGTGGACCGCTTTCCTCGTGGGTTTCTGTTTCTTTCTTTCGTTTCTCGGGCGCTACAAGACGTTCGTGATCATCGCGATCCTGATCGGGCTGACGATCTTTTCGAACTCAGCCCCGGTTCCTCTCAGCGCCTTTCCACCTTTCGGTTTGATTCACCGCTTTGGCTTTGAGCGAGACCAATGGCCGGTCACCGAACTTTGGCAAACCGGCCTTATCACCACCGGATTTCTCGCAGCCGGTTTTGTAATCGGGTTGGCGAAGGAAGGATCGGTCGCGGCGCTCCTCGGGGAAGTCATGAGCTATCGGGAAAAAATGATGCTCGGAGCCGGACTTGTGATCGTCTTTCTCGCAGTCTCGCCGCTTCTCGAAGAAAAGGCCGAACCTTTCGGAATTCCCGGCGCCGTCGAGGAAACTCATGACGGCGCTCAGGTATTTGTTTCGCCGGAGGATATTGATCGTGCTGTCGATGAAGACATTGCTCTCGCCGCATTCCTTGCCCGGGAAGTCGCGGCGAAGCGCGATTGGCTGGGGATTCCCGCAGAGGACTTTCCCCCGGTCTACGTAGTGGAGGACACCGGGCTGGAGGACGAAATGATCGACTGGGAACTGGTTGAAGGGGACCGCGTTGTCCTCATGTATGCCGGATACCGCGAGCCCGGGTTCTCCCGGGCGAAGCTTCTCGCTTACACCATGAGTGTGTCTTTGTCAGTGCACACCCTCGGCAGGGTTGACCGGGAGCATCGCTGGTGGCTCGTCTGCGGAATTGAGGGACTGTGGGAAATGGAATCCGCCGGCGAAGCGGCGGTCGCGGCTCGTGAAAAAGTCGCGTTCGATACGATCAAAGAGCACGGGTTTTCCCTCGACCGGTTGATGGGGCGCGATCTTTATTCGGAAGAAGCCGGGTGGCGGGAGGCGGATGCCGTCGCCTGGATGTCGTTTCGATACCTCGAGGAAACGGTCGGGATGGATAAGGTTCAAAATCTGGTGCGCGCTGCCCTGACTCGCAAAGTTTCCCGGAGAGACAGTCGTCCTGTCTGGCGGGAAATGATTCAAACTGTCCCGGGGGTTTTTGCGGCGGAAACCGGACTCACCCTTGAGGAGTTTGCCGCAGGGGTGAAAGACTACATAGAGGCACATCCCGGTGAAGCCGTGGCTGCGGACGAAGAGGGAGGAGAATCATGAAAGCCTTCCGCGCAGTTCTCTGGAAAGAGTGGATGTCGCTTCGCCCCTTTGCCTGGCTTCTCATGGCTCTGTTCTTTGTGGGCCTCATTCTCGTGCAGGCGACCGAGTACTTCGACGAGTATCCCTTCTGGGGGAAAGTCATGAGCGATCCTGTGACGGTTTCGAGCGTGACCTTTGTGCTCGCGTTGGTGGTAGCGTTAGGGCTCATGGTCAGGGAGAGTGATGAAGGAACCCTGCGCTACCTCGACGGACTTCCGGTGCGGCGACTTACCGTCTATTTCGCAAAGTGGCTTGTCGCGGTTGGTTTGATCATTGGCGTGAACCTGCTCTGGTTTGCCGAGGGACTGGTCTACGACTGGTTTTCGAGAAGCAGTGCGTCTCCACCGGCTCCATGGCGTTCCTACGGGATCTTTATCGGGCTCGAACTCTTCCTCAGTGTTTACTTCGTCACGATCCTTGTCTGCTTCTCATTCCTCCGGCGCTGGGCTTTGTTGGTGATTGGAGGGATCTTCTGGATCGTCTTCTGGCTCACGTCCCTGCAAGTGCCCTACGCCGAAGTATTGAATCCTTTCCTTCTCATTCAGACACCGGCTGATATTGAAACGCATTGGGAGTGGCCGGTCTTGCAGCTCGTCGTCATGACAGCGGGGGGAGTCATCGCCTGGTGGATTGGCTACGGAATTTTTTCTCTGAGGCTTGGTTGGGCCCGCGCGATTCAGAAGGTGATGCGGGAGACCTGGTGGGGGAGGCTGGCGGGTGGATGTTCGATCCTGTTGATTGCGGTGGTGTGGTTCGGACTGCTCCTCGTCACATCGTGGGATGAGGGCATGGAGGAGGCTGAGGAAATCGCCCGCGCATACGAGGAGGAAATGGAACTGATCGAATCGGGGAACAATATTCTGACTGCGGAAACAGATCACTTCCGGTTCATCTATCGGGGGAAAGTAGAGAAACGTATGAAGCGGGTTCTGGCGAAAGCTGACCCGGTCTTTGAGGAGGTCGCGCATTTTCTGCAGGTGCCGGAGGAGATGCGGGAGGATCTCATCACGGTGGATCTTTCAAGCCCCCTTGCTTCTCATAATGCCGGTCAGGCCTACTGGAAGAAGATCCGCATGGCTCTGCCGGCGAAGCCGGGGAAAGGGAAGCAGCGTGAGGCGGAGACCTTCGCGATTCTCGGGCACGAGGTCGCTCATGTCTTCATCGATCAGCTCACGAAAGGCCGTCTAGAGGCGTCTTTCAATTCGGCGCGCTGGTTTCACGAGGGACTCGCGAGTTACATCGAGTTTCGCTTTTTCCGTGAAGAAGGCGCCGATGAGAACTATCGCCGATGGGTCGGAATCGCCTCAGGCTGGGGTGAGGTTCACTTTTCTGAGATGGTGAACAACGCGGAATTCAGTCAGCGGCGGGATCTCAATCTGGCCTACCCGGCGGGCTATCTCTGGGTGGATTCGCTCGTGCGGGTTTACGGGGATGACGCCCCGGCCAAACTGCTCGCTGCGATCGGTCGGGACGGCGGCCCCGAAAAGCTCGATGGCATGGCCCTGTGGCGTGATGGATGTCTCGCCTCTGATTTTGATCTCGAACGGATTCGCTCCGATTTCCGGAAGCAGCTCGCCGCGTTGAGAAAGGAATACAGCGCTGAGGCCCGGAGTTTCGAAGAAATCAAGGAGGGCGAAGCCTTTCGTCGCGGTGGGCAGATTGTTGTGAAACCGGTCCTGCCGGAGGATTGGAAAGACACCCTCCCCGAAGGTTGGGAATTAATCTGCCGGTTCCGTCCGAGACAGGATTCCCCGCCGATGCAATGGCGCTACAGCAAGCCCGGGGCAGACGATACCTTCAGCGTTCCCGCACTTAATTTCCCCGCCAGAGAAATCGGCTTTCAGGTCGGGATTCGCTTCGAAGAAGAGATGCCGATTTTCGGGGAGTGGGTGAATGTGACTGTGGAAGTGAAGTGAAAGGGCTTCATTTTTCTGCATAATTTCGATCAAAGAGTCGTCCTCCTCTTCGAGACGGAAACTTCCGACTTCTTCTCAAACCACTCGCGTCATGAAAACCTCTCTGTTTACCACTCCGAAACTCATCCTCTCTGCAATCGCATCGCTCTCGCTCACTCTGGGAGTCCCAATCAACGCAAGCGCCTCTGAAGGCTTGATGGTCAGGAAAGTGAAGGTAAAGGACCACAAGGTGAAAGTGAAGACGGTGGGCGGTAAGGCCAAGATCAAGAACAAGGCGAATGGTAAGCAGAAGTTCAAAGCGAAAGGCTGGAGCGGTGATCTTGCTGCTTCCATTGCCCACGACGCGGTGAGCGGGCCGGGCTGTCGGCACGGGAAGTGAAGCAGAGCCGGAAGCCCCTCGGGGTTCCGGTCTACGGCTTCTCCAACAAAAAGATGATCGACAGCAATCCGAGCAGAATCACGGCGCAGAAGGCAGTGATTCCGATCGGGAAGGCGCCACGTTTGGAGCGCTTGAAGAGTGACTGCTGGAGATGATCGATGTCTACCGCGCTCCGTCCCTGCAGCATCCAGATCGGGGTCATGACCCACGCAGCGGTGTGGGAGCCGCCTGACTCGAAGAAGTTACAGACGGACTTCACGACGCCGTCGATAAAGAAACGCTTCGCGAGGACGTTGGCGCCGTTGAGGATCGTGTCGGCTGCCCGGTAGAACTGCATACTGCCCTTGCGGTAAAACCAGTCAAAGTCGAGCGAGATGCCCGGCTTCGGAGCGAGCCACTTCTTCAAGAAGAGGAAGGCGATTCCGGAGGCGAGAATCCACTGCATCACCATCGTGATTTTGGCGAGGCTGTAAGGGTGGAAGTCGATTTTGTAGGGAAGCAAATCGTAGAGGGTTCCCGGAGCGACGCCGAAGAAGAGGCAGAAAAACCCTAACAAGGCCATTCCGCCGAGCATCGTGATGGGGGCGTCTTTCGGGGTGAGCCCTTTGTCTTTGCCGAAAAAGAGGAAGTAGGGAAGCCGGATCGCGACGGCGAGGAAAATTCCGGCGGCGGAGATTTCGAGAAGGAGCCAGGGCCAGAAAAGGTGTTCGTGCTCAATCGCATGGATGATGATGTTTTTGCTCGTGAAACCACAGGTTCCCGGCAGGGCCATCGACAGACATCCGATCAGGAAAAACACGGTCGTGACGGGCATGGTGCGATACAGTCCGCCGAGGTCACTGAGCCGACTTTTCCCGAGGCGGTAGAGAACGACGCCGGTCGTCATCCAGAGGAGGGACTTGTAAAGAATGTGGCAGAAGGCGGCGGCGGTGGCTCCGCTGATGGCCTCGTGAGTGCCGACACCGGCCGCGCAGACCATAAAGCCGACCTGATTGATGATGGCATACGCAAGGATGCGGCGGATGTCGCTTTCCATGAGCGCGTAGATGACGCCGTAGACGGCCATGGCGCAGCCGATCCAGATGAGAGGCTCCCATCCGGGATAGCCGCGGAGGAGGGTGTAGACCGCGGTTTTTGTCGTGTAGGCGCTGAGGATTAGCCCTCCGGTGACGCTCGCGGCGGGGTAGGAATCCGGCAGCCAGGCGGACAGTGGTGGTGCCCCGCAGTTCACGAGGATGCCAATGAGAATGAGCCAGGTGCCGGCGTGATTCGCGGTCTCGAAATCGAAGCCGTTGAAGGCGATACTTCCGTCCTGTTGCGCGATGGTGAGGATCACCCCGGCGAGGAGGAGGAGTCCCCCCACGAGGTGGATCATGATGTAGCGGAAGGCCGCACCTTTCGCCTGCTCGGTGTTGCGGGCGAGGATGACAAAGGTTGAGCTGACGGCCATCGACTCCCAGAAAACGTACATCGAAAGAAGATCGCCCGCGAAGACCGTGCCTATCGCTCCGCCGATGTAGAAGAGCGCCGCGACGTGCTGGGTGCTCTTCTTGTAGTAGAAAGCGTAGATGAAAGCGGCGACGGCGTTCAGGGAGAAGATGATCCCGAACGCTTTGGAAAGTGTATCCACCCGCAGAAATTCGACGGGTTCTTTCGCGAACGAAAAGAGATCGAACTGCCAACCATTGCCCGTTTTGAGCTGAAGGATATAGAAAAGCGTCGCGAGGGGGAGCAGGATCAAGTAGACCGGGCGCCACGACGGTTTCAGCAACGGAACGAGGAGCGCTCCGGCGAAGAGGATCAGCGCGGGTGGAAAATCAGCGAAGTCGTTCATCGAGGTCCTCCGGTAAAGATTCTTCCTCCTGATTGCCGTAGTAGGACTTGTCACGGCGGACAAGTCCACCAAGAGCCCGCGCGAGGACGACAAGGATCGCGCAGGCGATCAGCCCAAGGAGTGCGTAAAAAGCAAACCACCCATCAATCTTGAAGTAGGCGTGACGGGCATGCGAGATGAGCAGCGGGATCTCAATGAGGAGAAAAACCGACATGAGAATCACGAGCCATTTGAAGGCCCGGTTTGAGAAGTTCAGGGGAGATTTGTCAGGATCCTGTTTCATGGTTTCACGCTGCCGACAAAGAGATCAGCCAACTCGAGGAGGAGGCCCGGGAAAAAGAAGAGTCCCACCGTGAGGGAGGCGGTCACACAGAGCGGGATGACGCAGGCGAGAGGGGCCTCTTTGACGCCGGACCACTGAAATTTCGTGTTCACGAGATCGCCTTCTGAATCCTTCTTCGGAAAGAAGGCCTCGTAGGAAATGGGGAGGAAGTAGGCCGCGTTCAGGATCGTGGAGATCAGAAAGACAACCATGAGGGCGACCTGACCGGCTTCCGCGGCGCCGAGGAGAAGGTGGAATTTCGAGATCAGGCCGATCGAGGGGGGGAGGCCGATGACGCCAAGCGATCCAAGAAAGAAGGCGGCGAAGGTGAAGGGCATCTGCTTTCCGAGGCCGGCCATTTGACTGATGTATTTTTTTCCGGTCGCGACAAAGATCGCTCCGGCGCAGAAGAAGAGGGTGATCTTGCCAACGGCGTGCGCGGCGATGTGGAGGACGGATCCTTTGATCGCGAGCTCGTGCAGAAGCGCGACTCCGAGAACAATGTAGGATAGCTGCCCGATCGTGGAAAAGGCGAGACGGCGTTTCAGGTTGTCCTGTGACAGGGCGATGAGCGAGGAAACGATCACGGTGAAGGCGGCGATCCAGCAGAGCACGAGATTGGCCCCGAACTTGCCGAGGAGGTCGATTCCGAAGACCCCGGTGACGACGCGGATCACGCAGAACACTCCCACTTTCACGACAGCGACTGCGTGGAGCAGGGCCGAGACGGGCGTGGGCGCGACCATGGCACCCGGGAGCCAGGAGTGGAAGGGCATGAGGCCTGCTTTGGAGAAGCCAAAGGCGAAAGCGAGGAGAAGTAATACAGCGGGGAGAAATCCCATGTCACTTCCCGCGAGGATCGCCGGCCCCGAGAAGGAGAGATCGCCGTCTGCTTTCAGGTAAGTAAAAAGGATCGCCGGAATCGCGAAGGCGACGGAGGTGCCGAGGAGATAGGAGAGATAAGTCCGCCCGCCGCCGCGTGCCTCTTTGTCCTGGTGGTGCGTCACGAGCGGCCAGGTTGAGAGCGAGAGCATCTCGTAGAAGAGATAGAGCGTAAGGAGGTTTCCGGCAAAAGCGACCCCGAGCGTCGCGGACAGGGAAAGCGCGAAGAAAGCGAAGAAGCGGGTCTGCGAGTGTTCGTTCAGTCCCCGCATGTAACCGATCGCGTAGATCGAAGTCGCGATCCAGAGGGAGGAGGCGACGAGGGCGAAGATCATGCCGAGGGCATCGACGCGAAAGACGATCGGCACGTTGATTCCGGAAATGCCCGGCACCAGCTCGGTCACGATCGTTTTTCCTTCGAGAATGATCGGGAGCATCATGAGGACGAAGCCAAGCTTCACGACCCCGGCGAGAAGCGTCGACATCTCACGGAGGAAAATCTCTTTCCGGAAAATGACAATGAGGGGCACTGCCAGGAGTGAAGCGAGGCAGGCCCAGACGGGAAGTAAACTGTTAACCGTGTTCTCCATGCGAAGGGCTAGAGCGAGGATGCCACAATCGGCAGCTCTTCAAGAAAGGTTCGAATGAGGGCGACGACGGGGCCGTTGTAGATGCCCAGGAGAATGATGATGACAGCAGTGGCGAAGAGCGGAAGATTTCCGGACCAGACTGGCGGTGCTTCGTTGGAGGCGACAGGGAGCTCTTCGGTCTCATGAGGGTCATGGGAATGATCGTGGCCCTCTGCAGGCTTGTTTCCAAAGAACGCGATTTCAAAAATACGGAAGAATAGAACCGCATTGATGAGGCTGGAAATGAGAAGTGCGCCGACGTATTCCCAGTGACCGGCGTCGAGTCCGCCCCGGATGAGGTAGAACTTGCTGAAGAATCCGCAGGTCGGGGGAACACCGATCATGGCGAGGGCACCGATAACAAAAGCGGCCATAACCCAGGGGGCTTTCCTGAACATGCCTTCGAGGTCGCTGATCTCGCGGGCCCGGAAGCGTTTCACAAAAATGCCGGCGGCGAGGAAAAGGCAGAGGGTCATCGCGGCGTCCGCGAGGATATGATACAGAGCTCCCGTCATTCCCCAGAGGCCTTCGTCGGCGAGCCAGGCTCCTCCCACCATGTAACCGACTTCCGCGACGATGAGATAACAGAGCATCTTTTTGATCTCCCTCTGTGCGAGGGCAAGGACTGATCCGGCGAGAATGGCAATGACCGCGAGCCAGACGACGAGGTGACTCCAGCCGAGACTGACGAAGATCCACTCGAGTCCGAAGACGCTGATCATGACGCGGATCATGACGTAGACCGAGATCTTCGTCATGAGAGGTGCGAGAAAGCAGGCTGTGCTCGAAGGAGAGTAGCTGTAGGCATTCGGAAGCCAGCCGTAGAGCGGGAAGAACGCCATTTTGATCCAGATCCCAACGAGGATGAAGATGAAGGCAATCGTCACCGCTTTCGACTGCGCGATTTCAGGATTGGATCCGAGGATCGTGTGAATGTCCTGCATGTTCAGCGAGCCTGTTGTCAGGTAAAGATACCCGACGCCGAGGAGATAGAACGAAGCCCCGACTGTCCCCATGAGGACATAGTTGAACGCTGCGTAGGTTCCGCTCCGCGAGCTGCCCATCGCGATGAGGCCGTAGCTGGTAAGCGAAGACACTTCAATGAGAACGAAGAGGTTGAAGGCATCGGCTGCGATCGTGATTCCGAAGAGACCGAGGCAAAGGAGCAGGAAAAGGATATAAAAGTAATGAGTCTTCTCGGTGTTCTTTTCCCCGACGCGACGGATCGAAAAGAAGGTCACGAGGACGGCGACGGTGGCGATCGCGATGAGAAGCAGGGCATTCAGGGCGTCGATTCGGAGATGGATGCCGATACCGAGCGGCTTTTCCCATCCGCCGACGAAGTAATCCATCGGGCCGTTCGTGAAGACATGCTGCGCGGCGGCAATCGCGCCGAAGAAGGTCACGGACAATGACGCAAGGGCGATCGGAAAGCACACGCGGTGGTCGCGGTGCCCGATGAGACCGATGAGGAGCGCTCCGAAGAGGGGCGCGAGAACAAGGACTGCTGGAATTTGATCAACCATCGGAGGCGCTCGCTTTGATTTCTTCCAGAATTTCGTCTTCCTCAAGAGAGCCGAACTCCTTGAAGATCATTTGAGAGATGGCCAGGGCGACTCCGAGAGTAGCGACGCCCACGACGATCGCGGTGAGCATGAGGACGTGGGGCAGAGGGTTTGCGATCAGGTCCGGATTCGTTTTGTGATGCCCGGCATGACCATGGGTGTGATCTTCCCCGTGTTCATCGTCGGCAGCATGATGATCGACCGGTTTTCCGTGAGCTTTTTTCGGTTCTTCTTCATCCAGATCCTCGAAGAGTCGATGTTCGGAGGCTGGCGGAGAAGATCCGTGATGACCAAGAATCGGAATCGTCGCTCCGTCCTTCACGCCCATCGAGACATAGAAGAGAATGATCGCAGTTTGAAAGATCGAGAGGCCGATGAGCTTCTTGATCAGATTGTTTTTCGCAATGAGCGCCCAGAGACCGATCATCATGATGATGACGTAGACCCAGTAATTGAAATAGGGCTGGATGTGATCGTGGATGAATTCCGCCATGATGGGTGGTTAGAGTCCTTTTACAAGTTGACCCCGGCTCGCGAGGTTGGCGTAAATCGCGAACATGATCGCAGTGACGGTGAAGGCGACTCCGATTTCCACTCCAAGCATGGAGTGGGAGCGGGCCATTTCGGGGCCGTCCGTCATGAAGATCGGCTGCAGCGCTCCGTAGTCGAGGAAGTTACTGCCGAGAACCTGAGCCATGATTCCAAAGGCGGCGTAAATGAAAATTCCAATCGCGGCAAGACGGACGTAGTTTAGTTCACTGAGACGGCGCAGGGCGGCATTCAGATTCTCCGCGAGGGCAATGATGATGAAGCTGGCACCGAGGATCACGCCGCCCTGGAATCCGCCCCCCGGACTGTGGTGCCCGTGGGCGACGACGTAGAGGGCAAAGAGCTGGATCACAGGGACGACGATTCTTACGGTCGTGCCGACGATGATCCGGTTGTGGTCGCCATTGGTGAACGAATCTTCTTCAGCGGCTTTTGCGGCGGTCTCCTCTTTGTTTCCGACGACCCGGAGGATTGCAAAAATAGCCATGCCCGCCGCGAAGATGACGACCGTTTCGAACATGGTGTCATAGCCCCGATAGTCAGCGAGGACAGAGGTCACGATGTTCGGAACCTTGGTGTCCTTGTAGCTTTCCTCGATGAAATAGAGAGAGACACTTTCACTGCCGGGAACGCCCGCATTGGCCGGCGAATGCGGATCGCCGAACGCGGGGAAGTCCGAGACCCCGTAGAGCAGGATACTCCCGGTGATGGCGACGGCGATAGTGGCAAAGACTTTGGAGAGCATCAGGAAGAAGTTAATCCGAAGAACGGCGACGGGTATTGAAGACGGTCGCAACGAGCAACACGGTGCTGACTCCCGCGCCGACTGAGGCTTCCGTAAAGGCCACATCGACGGCCCCCATTTCGGCCCAGAGGAGACAGATGAGGAATCCGTAGATGCCGTAGATCATCGACGCGCTGAGAAGATCCTTCACGTTCAGCGAGATCAACGCCGCGACGACGAGGAAAACGAGAATGATGATGTCGAATGCAAAAATCACGTCGCAGTAGAGTTAGAATTTTTCACAATCGTCGTTGAGGTGATTGGGCCGGTCCCGGTGGATCTTCGGCTCGGTCCCGTCCTCCCATCCCGCATCCATCAGTGCATGGGTGCTTGTAGGGCTTGTAATGAGGATGAACACGGAAATTCCCAGCATTTTGAGGATCACAAGAAGCGTGAGCCAGTCGTGGCTGAGACTCTCAAAGTCATGGAGTTGATAAATCGCGAACCCGAGGATAACGAGAAGGCTCGAGAGCGTATCGCCTTTTCCGGCGGCATGGGTGCGAGTGTAGAAATCGGGGAACCGGATCAGACCGACCGCTCCGCCGATGAAAAAGATGAGGCCGGCAAGGATGAAGATGACGCTGATGGCGGTGATAATCATGCTTCCTCCCCGCTTGATGGTTTTCCGCCGCTGAATCCTTCGTTCCGGTCTTTGGTGCGGTGGAGATAGCGCGCCGCCGCGAGGGAGCCGGTGAAGTTTAAAAGAGCATAGGCGAGCGCGAAGTCGACGAACATTTCGACGCGGCCGAAGATCACACCGATGATGACCAGCAACACGGCGGTCTTTGTGCCAATGACATTCACCGCGACGATCCTGTCGAGCGCTGTCGGCCCGACCACGATTCGCCACATGGAGGGAATCATGAAGAGCAGGAGCGCCACTCCGGATAAGATGGAAAACTGTTCGAAGTTCATGAGGTGGGCGCTTCGAGAGCCTGTTTTGCTTCCTTCATCGCGAAAATCCGGGCGATGCGGCGTTCCATTTCCCCATCGAGACCTTCCGCCGCGATGTCCGAAATCGCATGAACGTAGAATCGGTCGCCCATGATCTTGATCGTCACGGTCCCCGGTGTCAGGGTAATGCTGCTCGCAAGAAGGTATTTTTCGAAGTCGGTCTTCAGTTTTGTCTCATAGCGAACGATGTGTGGCTGAAGCGCTTTCGGGGAGCTGAAGGCAAGGCGGAAAAGGTGAAGGTTCGAGAGAACAATCTGCCACAAAAGCCAGAAACAGTATCCGCCGAGCCGAACTCCCTGTCGCAGGCGGGCACTCAGAGGAATCGTCCGGTCCTCAAAGAGAAGGTCAGACGACATCCAGGTGATGATCCCGCAGGAAATCACTCCGAGCGTGAGATGAAACGCATCGAAGAGCCCGGAAAAAATCATCCAGGTCAGGAAGAGAAGTCCAAAGACCACTCCCCGGTAGAGGTTGCGTTTCGTTTCAGGGCTGGCCATTCGTGTTGCGGTCCCTTTCTAGGGAGGGTAATCCAAGCAACGGACGTGCCCAATGTCAATTTTCCTATCAGTGAATTCCGTGCTTTGTTACCATTGGGAAACCCCGGTAAATTCGTGAATAAGCAAGACAGAGCAGTTTTGAGCGGTACGGTCGACGGCGCTTCGGCAGTTTCCGCCGTGATTGCCGGAATTTTTCGAAAGTTCCGCAGCGGGGGAGCGGGAGCGGCGGAGGATCTCAAATTCTCCTATTGCCGGAGACACGCGTCTTCGAGATTGGCAGGGCTTGGCCTCGCAGGCCTCATGATCAGTCACCCTGCTTTCGGACAGGAAGCCCCGGCTGCTCCGGCACCCCCGGTTGCCGCCCCGATTCAGGCCAGCCCGGTACCTGCGGGAGAGCCTGTTTTCGCCCCGCAGGACGGAGGTCCGGCGACGGCAGCTCCGACAGCGGCCCCGATGGCGACTCCGGATCTAGTGCCTGTACCGGTTGCGTCTCCTCTGCTTCCGACACCCGGGGCCGCGGCGCCGATGGGGGCGTCGGTTGGATCGATGCAGAGCGATGCTAGGGTCATCGAGACCATGAGACCTGAGCGTGTTCAGGTTTATCCGGATGACCCCGAAAGTGCCTGGTGGGAGATCAATCCTCACTACGCCTTTGATCGGGCTCAACGCGAACAAAAGCCTCTCCTGCTGCTCTTTACCGGGGTTTGGAACAGTCAGGCGATGGCGCTGTCGCAGGAGGTCTTTGCGACCAAGAGTTTCAACGAGTATGTGAAAGACAATCTCGTGATCTGTTATCTGCACTATGAGCGGAATTTTACAGACAATCCCGACGTTCTCCGACGCATAAAGGAAAAGTTCAAGGTTCGAGGCTACCCCAATGTGCTGCTCTTCAACCCGAACGGGGAGGTGGAACAGGGCATTCGCGGCTATCGTTCCGGTCGTCCTATCGATTACTTCAACCGCATGAGAGCCCTTTGTCAGCCAATTCTCGAATCGATCGAGGTGCAGAAGCAGTCACTCTCCAGGCATGGCTATCGCGACTGGTCCAATTACATGGGGAAAGTGATCTTCGCAAAGTTCATGGAGCACGATGGTGTCCAGGTTCGTCTGCAGGATGTTTCCGGCGAAAAATGGATCATAAAACTGAACGATCTCGCGCCCGAAGATCAGCGCCTCGTCGAGTCCTTCCCTGTGAATGAGCACATGAAAGTGGAACTCCCGCCCGGGGAATAGTGCTCTCCCTGCATACCCCTCACAGAATATGTCCCGTTTTTTCCTTCAACTCGCCAGCCTGACGGCACTCTCTGTTGTCTCCGCGTTCGCTTACCTTCTCATGATCCATGGAGAAGAGCGCTACGACATCTTTGATCTGATTCAGGGCAGGCCGCTCACCGCTGTGATTGGCGCTGAAAATCCGATTCTCGCACAGTCCGGTGATGCCGCACCGCTGCTTCGCGCAGTGCCACTCGATCTCAATGACACCGGGGTTCTCGAAGAGGTGAATGCCGCGCTCTCCGACCTTACCGATGCGGTTGTTTCGTCCGTGGTCAGTATTGATACCACCACGAATGTGAACGTGAGCCGCATTGTGCCGACGGATCCGTTCGGTTTTTTCGGCTATCGGCAGAATCAGGAATACAAGGCGCCCGGCCTCGGTTCCGGTGTCATCGTGACGGAGCAGGGGCACATCGTGACGAATCATCATGTTGTTGCCGGGGTGGATGAAATACGCATCACCATTCACGATGGAAGCCAATACGAAGCGGAATGGGTTGGAAGTGACCCCAACGTGGACGTCGCGGTTCTTCAATTGAAAGCCCCGGAGGGTGGAACGCTTCCGAAATTCCGTCCGCTTGGATTCGCCGATTCGGACTCCGTGAGGGTCGGGGAAATGGTCCTCGCCGTCGGAAACCCGTTCGGCCTCAATGAAACCGTGACCCGCGGAATTATCAGTGCGAAGCAGCGGGAGCTCAGCGATGGATCCAATGAATACTTCCAGGTTGATGCGGTCATCAACCCGGGGAACTCGGGCGGGCCCCTCGTCAACATCCGGGGGGAAATCATCGGGATCAACGTCGCGATTTTTACCGGCCAGCAGGACGTCCGCGTCTGGCAGGGAATCGGTCTCGCGATCCCGGCGAACGAAGTGAAAGAGGTCTTTGAGGCGATTGTTTTGGGGCGTCCCCTCATTCGCGGCTACATCGGGATTGAACTGGAGAATATCTCGCGCAATCTCGCGATCGCGCTCGGACTCAAGAGCACCCAGGGAGCGCTGATCACGAATGTGGTAAAAGATTCGCCGGCAGAAGAGGCAGGGTTGAAACCAGGGGATGTCATCCTTGAGTTCGATAGCAAAGCCACGAAGACAGCAGAGGACGCCCTCAACCGGATTCGCGGCAAGAAGGCGGGCGAGGACGCTGTCATCACCCTCGTGAGAAAAGGCGAGTCGCTTCAAACCTCGGTGCCCGTGATCGCGAAGTCGGACACCAACACCCTGAAGTTGCGTTCTGATATTTCGGCCAACGGCCAGAGTATCGCGGAGGCACTGGGCATCACCGTGTCGAACCTGACACCACAACAACGTCTTGCTCTCGGCTTGAGTGAAACCACCGCAGCCGTTCTCATCAGCGACGTGAAAGAGGGCTCGCAGGCGGAGCAGCGATTTCAGGCCGGGGATTTGATCCACAAGATCAATCAGGATTTTGTCACGGACACGGCCACGTTTTACGATTTGTTAGGTTCGCTCCCGCAGGGGAAAACCACCGTCATGTTGCTGAGCCGGGACGGTCGGCCGATCCGGGCATTGCTGAATCCGTGATCTGGACTCAACAGGGTCAGGCCGACGACCTGACAGGGTTGAGTCATGTGCCACTCCCGTTTTCATGAGGCGCCTGAGTCTGAACGGTTTTCTCGAGGAAAGCAGCTCCTTCGATGAAGCGGTGGGAAGATCGCCGGGGCTGGCTCAGTTTTGTTCGTCGACGCTTTGGCAACTGGCGGCGCACGATTTTTTGCGTCCACCGGGCCCCAACGATGAGCACTTTATCGTCGAAGACGAGGGGAACTGGCTCCTCTTTGCTGAACGTGAGGGAAACCGCGTTTTCTTTCCCTTCGAAGCGGCGTGGATGTTTGGTTGCCCGATCGTCGGGAATCCTCTCGATGGGGTTGCCCTGCTTAAGGCGGCCTCCTCCGAATTTCTGGGTGGACGGGTGGGCTTCTGCCTGGGCGGGATTCCCAAAGACGGGACTTTAAACCGTTCCGTCCGCAGCCGCAGTGCGGAGTTCCTCCGGTATGAGGAATTCCCGGCGACAGACTGCATGATGATCGATTTGACCGGAGGCTATGAGCCCTGGCTCGAACGCCGGTCGAAGAAGTTTCGTAAATCCGTGCGTCAGCTCCGGATCGGGGAAGGGGTTGAGATCGTTGAGGCTTCGGGAGACGATCCCGAAACGCTCTTCGATCGGATCCTTGCGGTTCAGAAGCAGACCTACAAATGGGAAGAAGGGACGGATATTTTTCTGGGCAATGACTACCGCCCTTTTTACCGGTGCCTCCTCAGCGGGCTTCGGGACACTGAAGATCTCCGACTTCTTTTTGCGAGAAGGAATGGTGAGGATCTTGCCTATATTTTCGGAGGCGTGAGGGGAAAGGCCTACCGCGGTTTTCAGATGGGATACATCGAAGCGGAGAGGAAGTCCGGTCTCGGGAACGCCCTGCAACTCGCCAATTTGAGAGCCAGGGCAGAAGAGGGGATTATCAGTTATGATCTCGGCATGCACGCCGAATACAAGGAGCGCTGGGCGGATCGGCGGGACGAATTCGTCGGAGCGTTTATGGTTTTGTGAGAATTGCCTCGGTCATGCGAAGCGCTTCGCAGTTCGGGCGGACTTCGTGAACGCGGTGCAGGCAGATCCCCTGCTCGCGGGCGCGGGAAGTGATCGCGACAGTCGGCCAGTTCCGGTCTTCGACCGCGTCGGATCCGATCAGTTTCCCGATGAAGGATTTTCTTGAAACACCAAGGAGGATTGGTCGATCCGCGATGGTGAGTTGATCAAGAAATTTCAATAGCTCCAGGTTGTGATCGAGGGTTTTTCCGAATCCGATCCCGGGGTCGTAGACAATCGATTCCGGCTCGATTCCGGCGGAAGTCAGGGTCTCATGCCTCTCCTCGAAAAAGGAACGAATCTCGGCGACGACGTCGGTGTAGCGTGGGTTTGCCTGCATTGTTTGCGGGGTGCCCTGCATGTGCATGACGACTGCCCCGGCCTTCGTTTCCGCTGCGACTTTGATCATGGCCGGATCACGGAAGCCGCTGATGTCGTTGATGATGACTGCTCCGGATTCGAGAGCGGCCCGGGCGACTTCAGCCTTGGAAGTGTCGATCGAGAGGCAGGCCTCCGGAGATTGCCCGAGGATGGCTTCGATCACGGGAAGAACGCGCTCTTTCTCTTCCGTGATACTGACTTCGGCAGCACCGGGACGGGTGGATTCTCCGCCGACATCGATGATCGCAGCACCGTCTTCAATCATGGAGAGTGCCTCTGCGACGGCTTTCTCGACGGAATCGAATCGCCCCCCGTCGGAGAAGGAATCGGGGGTCACATTCAAAATCCCCATGATCTCCCCCCGAAGCGAGAGATCGAAGGTGTGATGAAGACAGCGCCAGTTCATGGGGAGGCCGCTTCCGATTCCGTGGCAACGCGCTCGATGAACGGTCGGCTAGGCGAGAGCAGGCTCGCGAGGACGGGTATCCTCCGCATCGGGCGCGGAAAGGTCGCGGTTGGGCTTTTGAGGCTGGAGACCGAGCTTCTTGAGAAGGTTCAGATCCGCTTCCGATTGGGGGTTGCCTGTCGTGAGCAGTTTGTCGCCGTAGAAAATCGAGTTGGCCCCGGCAAAGAAACACAGCGTCTGAAGCTCTTCACTCATCTGCTTGCGTCCCGCGGAAAGGCGAACCTTCGCCTTTGGAATTGTGATGCGGGCGATCGCGATCATGCGGACCACTTCAAAGGAATCGACTCCCTGTGACTCCGCGAGCGGAGTGCCCGGAATCGGGACGAGTGAATTGATCGGAACGCTCTCGGGCTGTGGATTGAAGTTGCTGAGAATCTCGAGCATCTTGAGGCGGTCCTCAGTGCTTTCGCCGAGACCGAGAATTCCGCCGGAGCAAACCGACATGCCGGCATCCTGCACGTGGCGGAGGGTGTTGAGACGGTCCTGAAAGGTATGGGTCGAGACGATGTTCTTGTAGTGCTCGGGAGAAGTGTCGATATTGTGGTTGTAGGCGGTGACGCCGGCCTTTTTCAGCTTTTCGGCCTCCACTTCACCGAGTTCACCGAGGGTGGTGCAAACTTCCATGCCGAGTTCGGCGACACTTTCGACGATGTCGAGAACCTGATCGAAGCGCTTCGTCCCGTCGCGAACGCCCTTCCAGGCGGCGCCCATGCAGAAACGAGTCGAGCCGTTTTCCCGCGCCGCCCGGGCCCGCTCCAGGATGTCGCACTTTTCCATGAGTCGTTCCGCCCCGACTTCGGTTGTGTAGCGGGCGGACTGGGCGCAGTAGGAGCAGTCCTCGGAACAACCGCCCGTTTTGATGCTCAGCAGGGTGCAGAGCTGAATTTCGTTCTCCGGCCAGTTTGCCTCATGCACCTTGCGGGAGCGCTGGATGAGATCGAAAAAAGGAAGATCGTAAAGGCTTTTGAGTTCGTCGAACTGCATGAGAGGTAACGGTGTCTGAGTGAACGTTTCGGCAAGAAGTGACCACGAAATGGTCGAATTTCACCTAATTGTTGCACAAAAACGTCCGGGTCAGCTCGTCCAGCGCCCTCCCGGGGAAACGTGAGGCAGCTGTTGCTTCCAACTCTCGGAGTAGTCGGTCTTTCCGACAGCACCGATCATTTTTACGCCGGTCTGGCGGCGAAACTCCTGGCAGAAGGCTTCGCCGCTGTGGCAGCCCCAGCTCTTGCAATAGGCGCCGCGCGCAAAGGCTTTGCGATCAAACTTCTTCAAATCGCTTTGGTGAAGGAAAGTCTTCGACGCGCCGAGGATGCGATTGCTGTAATCGAATACGAAACAGTATTTGTTGGAGTGGCCGAAATATTCAAAGCCCGAGACCTTGGTTTCGCGCCGGTTCTGGCCGGAATTGACGTAGTTGAAAATTTCCTCTGTCTCGCTGAAATAGACGAGTTTGACCCCGAATTTATCCCGCACACTTTCGATGTAGGAGAGCAGTGGCTCGCCATCCTCAGTCGCGCGACGCTCATAGCCGGGGCGATACACCATCCAGGTGATATTCACCTTTTTGTCCGTCGCTTTCTGGAGCTGCTCGATCCGGATTCTGGCGGTGCGGATAAAATTTCCCCACCAGCGGTCGTGGCGGTGGGCTTCGCGGCGGTAGTTTTCCCAGTAGAGAAGGGCCGGACCGCCGGACAGGATAATGTATTCGTCGTTCGGATCGAGTCCTGCCTCTGCCGACTCAGGAGTCGAAATCAGGAAGAGCAGAGCAAAAACGGAGAGGATGAACGTTCGGAGCGTCATGGTCGAAGTATCCTGACAGTAATCGCACGGAAGATAAAGGCAAGATACGGACGCTAAAACGCCGGTTCTTTCAGAATATTGATTCAGCTGATCCGCAGCCAGTGGGTGAATCGATCCCAGACATGTTCCACGATCGAATTCCGGCGGCGCTCTTCCTCTTCGAGACGCTTTTGCTCCTGAACTGCTTTATCGTAAGCGACGAGGCGCTGATAATGCCGGTTGATGCGTCCGACGAACCAGCGCCAGGTATCCCCGGGTATTCCGTTCTCCATGAGGAAGTGCGGGCAGTTCTTGTTCGGGGTCGAGTAGCCCTCGCGGGGCCAGTGATAGTGGGCGCGAATATTTTCGATAGGAATCTTGTGGTGATACATCAGGTTCGCCGCCAGTTTCGCGGTGCGCTCCATTGTTTGTGTCTGACTGTTTCCGGTGTGCTCGCACATCTCGATTCCGATGGAATAACGGTTGCCGGGGCCGTCAAAGTCAGCGTGCTCGCCGCGTTCGTCGGTCGGGATGTGTTGGATAACGGTGTCGTCCTGCACGGTGAAATGCCAGCAGAGGTAGCCGATCACGCCGCCCCTGAGAGCCCCTCGTTTCAGGGCTTTCGCGTGAGCAAAAGCATCGCCGGTGTAGTTCTGCGTGCTGTGGATCGTGATGTAGCGGGGCGTCATTTCCCGGAAAATCCGGCGTCCGTAGCTGCCTTTGGGAATGAGGTCGACTTTGATATTCAACTCCTCATGAGCACGGTTCGGATCCTCCGGGGTGTTGAGGACAGCGCCCAGCTCCCTCTCCCAGATCGAACTCTTCCGGCTGACGGTTGAATTGGTGTTACATCCGGGCAGAAGCAAGAGAATGCCCGAGAAAAGAGCGATAGGGATGGCGATACGGAACACTTTCATCAAACCGAAGCAATTAGCGGAACGGATGAGAATTTACTCTCGCAGCAAAACTTTCGCAAATTTATTTCGAAAAATTTAAAAACTTACCAATAATGATAGTTTAAAGATTCTAACCGTTTTTTCTGCGAACCTTTACCGTCTGACCGGCGACCCTGATCAACGTTCAAGAATTTCGACTTCGTAGCCATCCGGATCGGTCACGAAAGCCATCTTGGATTTCTCTCCGGAGGGAAAAGCTTCGCGCCAGTCCCCGGGCCAGACTTCGATTCCTTTTTTCTCGAGGTCATCGCAGTATGCCATGATGTCTTCGACGCCGACGGCGGTGTGCATGAGGTCTTCGGGGAATTTGACTTCGAAATCGGGCGAGTAGCAGAGTTCGAGAAAGTGATCGTTCCCGTCGAGTTCGAGGAAGGCGAGCTGATTTCCGGCCGGGGATTTGTCGGTGCGGCGGGTCAGGGTGAACCCGAGGTTCTCGTAAAAGGAGATCGTCTTTTCAAGATCGCTGACACGGATGCGGGTGTGGAGGAATTTGATCATATGCAAATGGAAAGCCCATCACGCTCCTCTGCAAGTGGCAGATTCGGCCGTTGGGGACGTTTTTGGTAATCATGACGATCCAGTCAACTCGGGGCAGACCGGCGATGCTCTCCCGGGACTCAGCGGGTTAAACCGGCGCGATGGTGCCCTCTTTCACGTCGACAGAACGTTGGGAAACCTGACAGCATACGCGGAGCACTTACTTCATCGCCGTTTTCAATGAAACCGATCGTTCAAATTTCCCTCGACCTGACGAATATCGACGAAGCTCTTGATACAGCAGCCCTGGCGATGCGTGCCGGAGTGGACTGGCTCGAGGCAGGGACTCCGCTCATTCTGGCCGAAGGGTTGCATGGCGTCAGCAAGTTGCGTGAGGCGTTTCCGGATACGCCTATCGTGGCGGATTTGAAAACGATGGATGGAGGCTACCTCGAAGCGGAGATGATGGCGAAAGCCGGGGCCACTCATGTCGTGGTGATGGCCCGCGCTCACCCTGAGACGATCAAATGTGTCGTCTCGGCCGGAGCAGACTTCGGAGTAAAAGTCATGGGGGACAACCTTGGCTGCCCCGACATGATTGCCGGGGCCAGAGAGCTGGAGGACCTGGGCTGTGACTACGTGATTCACCATATCGGCTATGATGAGCGTCGCGGGATCGCTGCCGCAGGCCGGCGCATGCCGAGCCCGCTCGATCAACTCCGTGAGGTGGTCGATGCGGTGAACATCCCGGTCCAGGCCGTGGGCGGGTTGAGCCTCGAAGAGGCGATCCAATGTCCGCAATACGGAGCCCCGCTCGTCGTTCTCGGAGCGCCTTTGACGATCGATGCCGAATCTTTCAAGACTGCGGACGGTGACCTTGAAGCATCCCTGCGTCTGATTTGCGAAGCGATTCACAGACAGGAGGTGGCGGAGTTTTCATGAGTTCCTCAGATGATGAGACTTATGCGATCATCGGTTGTGCGATGCGGGTGCATAATGCGCTGGGTCCGGGCCTTCGCGAGAAGCCGTATGAAAATGCACTCGTCATCGACCTGAGGATGAACGGGTTTGATCCGGATGCTCAGCGAGGCTACCCGATTCGCTATCTTGATTTTGTCGTGGGGGACTGCGTTCCTGACATCACCGTGAATGGTCGTATCTTGGTCGAAGTGAAATCAGTTGAGGGATTGGGTGATGGTGAACTCTCACAGATGCTGAATTATCTGAGGATTTCCGAATTGAAGATTGGGTTGATCATCAATTTCCGGAATTCGAAGATTGAGTGGAGACGCGTTGTCGGAGGCAATGCGGAAGCTGAAAAGTGAAGGCACTGGGAGGCTTCGGATATGAGATCACCGATGGCCGTGAATATCCGTTCATGTGCATGAATCGGAGTCTCCGCAGCGCCAGTCTGACCAAGCCCAGATTCACGAAGATTGA
>JARGOP010000044.1 GCA_029233965.1 Verrucomicrobiales bacterium
CGGTCTAACGCCTATCTGAGAAAATCTTATGAAACGTTATGCCTTCCTTCTCCTTTGTTTTCTCTTTCCTCACCTTGCGCAGGCCTGGGACCCGGAGGACGAGACCTTCGATCCGACGATATTTGAAACGGTTATTGATGGGGCTTCGCGGATCGGGGATCCTTCGCCGTTTTACCGCGAAGGCTACGAGGAGCACGGGTTCACGGTGGTGAACTTCACGAAGCAGGAGGAGAGTGCGAATTCCACGGTGAATCCGGCTTTTCTCCTCATGCCGAGGCAGGACGATCCAGCGAAGATACTGGGCGGGGCGCTTTACCTTCCCGTGGAAGCCGCAGAGGCTCTTGCCGAAGCGCTCGTGAAGGGAGCTGAGTTGAAAAAGACTTACACCGTAACCGAGGGCGGCTGAATGGGGGACTGGACCCTGACCTTCGTCGAGGAAAAGGGGATGGTCTTCGTACAGTCGAAAGACGGACAGTCGGCGAAGTTCACGCTCCGTGTTCCCGCAGCGAAAAAATTGGCGGGTGCCCTGGAGCATTCCATCAAGTCTCTGAAGGAGGCGGGGTAGAGATCCAACCCCTCCGACGGGATTGCGTTTTTCGAAGCATGGAGAAGAGTAGCGGTCTCCCATGATCGAACCGCAAACCTTTGAAACCTCCGGCATTCAGGTGCTGATCCGCCCGGTCGCGGAGTCGGATATCCCGCAGATGATCGATCTTCATCGCCGGTGTTTTCCGAGCATGATGGAGTCGGACGAGGCGTGGCGGGAGGATCAGTTGTTGAGTCACCTTGATGTCTTTCCCGAAGGGCAGATCGTGGCGGAAGTGGAGGGGCGTGTTGCGGGCGTCGCGTCGAGTCTCATTGTCGATCTGGGGCAGAATCCCCTGAGACATCACACTTACTACGGAGTCACCGATGACGGCTATTTTTACAATCACGACCCGCAGGGGGACACGCTCTACGGCGCTGATGTCTACGTGGACCCCGGGTTTCAGGGAAAAGGCCTCGGGCGGATTCTCTACGAGGTGCGGCGCGATCTCTGCCGGCGACTGAATCTTCGCCGCATCCTCGGGGGCGGACGTCTCTGGCGCTATTCGGAGTATGTGGAACGGCTTACCCCGGAGGAGTATGTCTTTCAGGTTCGTGACGGCGAGATAGACGATCCGGTCCTCGGGTTTCAGCTTCGCGAAGGCTTCGTGGTGCGGGGCATCATGAAAAACTACATCCGCGATCCGAAGAGTTGCAATCACGCCTCGTTGATCGAATGGCTCAATCCGGATTACCAGGTTGATCCGGATGAAGAGCGCAATGTCAGGGTCGCCTGCGTGCAGTATCAGATGCGGCGCATCGCCGACTTCGATGAATTCGCCGCGCAGGTCCGCTACTTTGCGGAAACGGCGGGTGAGGACTACGGCGCGGAGTTTGTCGTTTTCCCCGAGTTTCTCTCGGTACAGTTGTTGTCGGCTCTCGAACCGATGGGTTCGCGGGAGGGCATCCGGAAGTTGTCGGAATACACCGATCAGTTTGTCGAACTGATGAGCTCGCTTGCCCGCGAGCAGGGGCTCTATCTCATCGCGGGTTCGCATCCGATCGCGCAGGAGGACGGATCTCTTCACAACGTCTCCATGATTTTCCGCCCCGACGGATCGCACGTCAGCCAGCCGAAACTGCATATCACTCCCAGTGAGAAAACCTGGTGGGGAATCACGGGCGGGGATTCGCTCATCGTCGTGCAGACACCGAAGGCGCGGGTCGGCATTCTTATCTGCTATGACGTCGAGTTTCCCGAGGCAGCCCGCTACCTCGCCGATCAGGGCGTGGAGATTCTTTTCGTTCCCTACTGCACCGACAACCGCCAGGGTTACCTGCGGGTGAACACCTGTGCGGCGGCGCGGGCCATTGAGAACCAGATTTACGTGGCGACCGCCGGCGTCGTTGGCAATCTCCCGGATGTGCCGGCGATGGACATTCACTACGGCCGGGCCGCGGTTTACACCCCGTCGGATTTCGAGTTTGCCCGCGACGGGATTCAGGCCGAGGCCGATCCTAACATTGAAACCCTCCTCGTCACTGACCTCAACATTTCCGATCTTTACCGGTCACGGGCGAGTGGATCGGTCACGCCGATGAATGACCGCCGCGATGATCTCTTTGAATTCGTGGCTCACGTCCACAGCGAATATCAGTCACCCGGCGTTCAGGAAGCGACCTCGCCGGAGGAGTGAGTTGCAACAGGTTTCGTCCAGAAGGTCAGGGTGTGCTGGACTTCATAGTCGGAGTGAAGCTCCTTCCACGGGAGGATGCATTGGAGCCCCGGCTCTTTCCGGTAGCCGAGGCGGTTCCAGAAATCGTGAAGCGGGCGATAGCCGGGTGGCTTTTCAGGATGATCCCCAGGGCGCTCCACGGCGCAGAAAGTGGTCACCGAAATGTTGTCGAACGAGGCGGCGTGTTCTTCACGGAATTGGAAAAATCGACTCCCGGCACCCTGCCCGCGACAGGGCGGCAGGATGATCGATTCACCGAAGTAAAAGTAGTCCTCGAGAGGCAGTCCCTGCTCTTCGAAGGGGCGGCGGAAATCATCCATCTCATCCACGAGGGGGAGGCAGGTCGTGGCTCCGACGAGTTGCCCGTTTTTTCTCATCGTGACGATGAGACTTCGTTCGCTTGCCGCGTAGCGCTCGAGGTAGGGTCGTTCATACGCGAGGGTTCCTTCATAGAGGTAGGGGAACTCCCGGAAAACGGCGATGCGAAGTGCCCCGAGCTCGTCAATGAACGGCGTGATTTTTCCTCCCCTGAGAAATTGGAATGTAAAGCTCATTTCGGTGAACGGGCACAGGTCCGGAATCCGGTGAACATGTCCGTCCGGTCCGGAAAAACAGCCTGGCGGTAGGTATTTCTCGCCAGGCTGACGGAGGTGGCGAAACTTCCTCCCCGCGTTGTTTTGTGATCACCGAACTGCAGGGTGGACATGTAAGCATACATATCGACGCAAAAGCCGGGGTAGGGAAGATACTGGCTTGTGGTCCACTCCCAGGCGGTTCCGATCATCTGAAGACAGCCAAAGGGACTGATTCCTTCCGGGTAGGCAGTGACAGGGGCAGTGCCGGGAGGGCAACATTCCATCGCAACCTGCGGAGCCTTCCCGGGTTCGTTTCCCCAGGGGAACTTCAGTGCTTTGGGGCCGCGGGCGGCGATCTCCCATTCGAATTCTGTCGGGAGTCGGCGACCGGCCCACTGAGAGAACGCTTCCGCCTCCCAGAAGCTAAGATGCAGCATGGGAGCGTCGGGGTCGAGAGGGACGGCCTGATCAAACCGACGGACAATCCATTCGCCATCGCGCTTTTCCCAGTAGACCGGTGCTTCGCGGCCGGTCTGCCGTCGCCAGTAGTTCCCGCCGAAGCTCCACCACTCCGGCGTGGCGTAGCCGCCGTCCTCCACGAAGTCCGCGAACTCCCCGAGGGAAACGAGAGTTTTGGAAATGGAGAAGGTGTCAATCTCCATTTCGAAGGCGGGCCGTTCATTATCGAAACTGAAGTTGAGCGATTTTCCGCCCGGTTCCAGGGGGGGGACACCGATGAAGTAGGTGCCGGCCGGGATTACCGCGTCGCCGTTCACCTCTTGTTCCGGGAGAGGATGGACTGAACTTGTCGCGAAAGAGGGAGCGGGGTAGCCGAGGGTCTGCCGACACCAGATCAGAGACTCAAGATGCATTTGTTGATGGGCGACCACATACTGCCCGAGGTAGGACTCCTCATCACTGAGATCGTTGTTTTGCGAGAGGCGGTCAATTACCTCGCCGAGGACTCGGTGGTAGTAGCCCATCACCTCTGCCTTTTCCGGGACGACTCCGGGGCTCCACCGCTCGCGATGGGGGATGTCAAACGAGTCCCAGACCTCGTCGTATCCGGGCATGAGGGGATTAATACCGTAGAGCGGGCGGAGCAGAAAATACTCGTAGAAATAGGCCGAGTGACCGAGCTCCCAGATCGGAGGATTGATTCCTTTTCCGTAAGGCACCCGGATTTGTTCTTCGGAGAGATCATCGATCAAGGCCATCATCTGCTGATGAGTGCGGTCAATGAGATCGAGAATATCTGCCATAGTGGCCACGGTCATGATGAAGTTAATTTGCCCGCCTCCCGAATTGCGGCAAGGAGAGCTTCTCGTTCCTTTTCGGGACGAAACTGATCAGCCCGGGCGAGGGCTTGTGAGCTAAGGCGGGTGTAAAAATCAGGTTCCGCTTCGCAGCGTTCGAGCAAGGCCGTGAGCGCTTTGGAATCTCCGACGGGAAAGAAGCCGTCGTAGTCCTCTCCGAGAAGACCCACGACACCATCAATCCGGGTCGAGAGAACCGGGGTTCCGTGAACGACGGCCTCGCCGACGACGCGGGCGCCCCCTTCACTGAGCGAGGTGAGCACCATCAACATTGATGAGGCGAGAAGTTTCGCTGTCTCGGGCTCGCTCAATTCCCCGACCCATTCGTAGCGGGGATTCTGCTTTTCTTCTCGGGCGACAAGAGGGGCATACTTATCGTCGAGAATTCCACCTGCGTGTCGCAGGTGGATACGTGAGGAGGCTGGAAGTTCGCGGAGAGCGCTCGAGGTGAGAAGGGGATCCTTCACGTCGCGGAGATGACCGACGACGCAAATCCCGAAGGAAGAAGTGTCCGCTTCCGGTCGGTCAAGCAACCGCGCGGCGGACTGGATCACCGTCACTACCTTTTTCCGGCAGTCCCCGGGAACCTGGCGAATCGCCCTCCGTTGCAGCGTAATGATTGCATCTGCCTTCCGCATTGTGTCGAGCGCGTCCGCGCCGGGTTCCGGGTAGATGTCCGTGCCGGTGAGGGCGACGATGACTTTGCCCTCCGGTATTGCCTCCCTGAACTGAAGCACGGCCTCCCGGCTTTTCACGGCATGAAGGGCGAGGAGGAGGTCCGCCGCTTCGCCTTCGTAGGAAGAGACGACCCGGACTTCGTGGCCGGCTTCGTGTAGCATCGTTGCCCACTCCGCCGCGGTCTGGCGATTGCCGTTGCGACGGACGGTGCTGGAGGGGCTGTGCAAAAGAATCTTCATCGTCACCGTTTCATTGTCCTTTTCCGTGGAAAAACGGAAAGCTTCGTGAGAGCATACACCTCTAGAAGCGTATCAACACGCCAATCATGTCAGAAGATATCAAACTCACCTCTCTTTCGTCCTGCGCCGGTTGAGCCTCCAAGCTTAGCCAGGAGGCACTCGCGCAGGTCCTGCGCGGGCTCAGTCAGTTCGAAGATCCCAATTTACTGGTCGGAGCGAGCACGTCCGACGATGCCGCCGTGTACCGACTCAGCGACGATCTCGCGATGGTGCAGACGGTCGACTTTTTCACTCCGATCGTTGATGATCCCTATCTCTACGGGGAAATCGCGGCGACCAACTCGCTTTCGGACGTCTTCGCGATGGGGGGGCGTCCTGTCACGGCGATGAACATCGTCGGGATGCCGGCGGACGTTCTTTCGCTGGAGATCATTCACGAGATTTTGCGGGGTGGTGCTGACAAGGTGAAGGAAGCCAACTGCGCCCTCGCGGGAGGGCACTCGATCAAAAATCCGGAGCCGATCTATGGGCTTTCCGTGACCGGTTTGGTGAATCCTCATCGCATGATCACCAATGCGGGCGCGGAAGCGGGCGATGTCCTTGTCCTCACGAAGCCCCTCGGCACCGGGATTCTCACCACGGGGATCAAGCGGGGGCTCGCCGAAGGGGCAATCGTGATTGAAGCCGTTTCCCTCATGAGCCGACTCAACACGCCCGGTCAGAAAATGGCTGAGGAAGGGCTCGTGAAATGCGCGACCGATGTGACTGGTTTCGGTCTTCTCGGCCATTTGATTTCTCTTTGTCGTTCGAGCGGGACAAGGGCGGTGATCCATTCCCATGAGATTCCGGCGATTTCCCCGGAGATCATCCGACTCATCGAAGAAGAGGACTGCGTTCCCGGCGGAACGAAGCAGAATCTGAAGACGGCGGAGGCGGATACTGAATTCGGAGTCCAGGTTTCGCCGACGATGAAGTATCTCCTCGCTGATGCGCAAACAAGCGGGGGCCTCCTCTGCTGCGTCCCCGAGGCGAATCTAGCGAGAGTCATGGAAATTCTCGACGGGGCGGAGACGCTTTCGAAAGCGATCGTGGGTCACATCACGCCGGCCGGTGAGGCGGGGGATAAGTTGGTCTCGGTGGTTTAGGACGTGAACCCGGCGTCCCGCCGGTGTGCGGAGGTGAGGGCGTTTGCAGGTCGGTCGGCGCCGCTTTGAGTGCGAGTCCGCGTCCTTGCATTTCCAGCTCGCTCTGGCGATAGTTGCCCAACTCTCGACATGAGCTCGAAAACCCCGAACCCTTTTGCCCGTATTCCTGCGGTGGACAAAGTGCTCCACGCGATCAGTCAGCGGGATGATCTTGCGCCAGTACCACTTCCGTTGGTGACGGGGCTGGTGCGCGAGGCAGTCGAGGCTCTGCGGGAAGACGTGAAAGGAGGCCTCACCGAGGTTCCTGAATTCGATGCCTTTGTCGATACGAGGGTGGCTGAGATCGATTCCCTTCATCGATCCAGGATTCATCCCGTCATCAACGGCACCGGGGTCTGCATTCATACAAACCTGGGGCGCTCTCCTCTCAGTGCGCGAGCGGTCGCCGGGATCGCCGGGGTCGGACAATTCTACAACAATATCGAACTTGATCTCGACTCGGGAGAGCGGGGGAAACGCGGCGGTTTTCTGGAGAAATGCCTCGCCACCCTCATCGGCGCGGAGGCTGCCACGGTGACGAATAACTGCGCGGCGGCCCTCATTTTGATGCTGAAACATCTCGCCAACGGGGAGCGGAATGAAGCGATCATTTCCCGCGGCGAACTCGTCGAAATCGGCGGCGGCTTCCGCGTTCCGGAAATCATGGAAGCGAGCGGAACGAAGCTTGTCGAAGTGGGCGCAACGAACAAGACCTCGCTCGAAGACTACGAAAAGGCGATCACGCCACAGACCGGGATGCTCCTGAAGGTGCACCGCTCCAATTTCTGGATGGGTGGATTCACTCACGAGCCGGGCACCGAAGAACTCGTCGAACTCGGCAAAGCGCATGGCATTCCTGTGGTCGAGGACCTCGGCAGTGGTGCGATGGTCATGACCGAGGGCCTCGCGCCGATTCCGCACGAGCCTACCGCAACCGAAGTTCTACAACGCGGGGTCGACCTCGTTTGTGTGAGTGGGGACAAACTTTTTGGCGGTCCGCAGGCCGGGATCATCGCCGGTCGGGCGGATCTTGTTGCCGGGATCAAAAAGGAGCCATTCTTTCGAGCCCTGCGATGCGATAAGCTCATTCTCACGGCGATGCAGGAGACCATCCTCGAATACCTCAGCGCAGGGGAAAACCCCGACCTTCCTCTCTTGCGAATGCTTTCCGCCAGTGTCGAAGAGGATCTCAGGCCCCGCGCGCAAGCCATCATTGAATCTTTGAAAGGGATCGAGGGGGTTGAAATCGGAATGGTTGATACCATTGCCCGCTGCGGGGGAGGCACGATGCCGAAGGCTGAGATCCCGTCTCTCGCGCTCGATTTCAAGCCACTCACGATGAGTCTTCCCAAACTGGCGAAGAAGCTTCGTGAACGGGAACTTCCCGTGATGGGTTACGTCGCCGAAGACCGGTTCCGGATTGATCTCCGTACGGTTTTCCCGGAGCAGGACAGAAAAGTTATTGAAAATCTTCTCGCAATTTTCGGAAAGCTTTGAACAGTGGGGGCGCCCTATCGATGTTTCCCATCCAGTTCCGGATCGGGCACGTAGGCAAATTTGATCAAAGATGATCAGTTACTACCTAAAATCAAAACCACACCCACGATGTTGAAAAGTTCCCTTTTCCGCGTCGGTCTGGCAGCGGTAACTACTCTGGCCCTCGTCGGCTGCGGTGGTGATCCGTCGTCGTCCGACACCACTGAAGCCTCTTCTTCCGAAGAGACCTCTACCCTCTATCTCTCCGCAATTCCGGATGAGAAGATCACGGACCAAAAGGCCAAGTTTGATAAGCTGGCTGAGTATCTCACCGGTAAGCTCGGAGTGAATACCGAGTTCGTCTTTTCGAAAGACTACGCTGATTCCGTCACCAAATTCAAAAACGGCGAAGTTCATCTCGTTTGGTTTGGAGGACTCTCCGGAGTTCAGGCGAGGATGGCCGTTCCCGGTTCCCAGGCCATTGCCCAGGGCAAAGCGGACCCGCAATACAAGTCGTATATCATTGCGAATAAATCGACTGGTCTCCAGCCGTCCGAAGAGTTCCCGCTCGCGATCAAGGACATGACCTTCACCTTTGGTTCACCCGGTTCCACTTCCGGCCGCCTCATGCCGACTTACTTCATTATGCAGAACAACGGCGGGGTGACACCTGACGAGTGGTTTGCGACGAAGCCCGGTTTTCAAATGAGTGGTGGCCACGTTGCGACTGCCAATGCAGTGGCAGACGGCACGTATCAGGTCGGTGGAATCAACTACAAAACCTACGACAGTCTCGTTGAGAGTGATCCGAAGATCGCGGAGAACACCGTCAAAATCTGGACGACTCCCTTCTATGCGGACTACAACTTCACAATCCATCCGGAAGTGGAAACTGTTTTCGGAGAGGGATTCATTAAGAAGGTCCAGGCCGCACTCGTTGCCGCACCGGAAGGCTCCGATGCGCTGAAGGCCATCAACCGTGAATCTATCATCCCCGCGAAAAACGAAGACTTCGACGGGATCAAGGACACGGCGGTCAAGATGGGCCTGATCGAGGGCTGATTCTAAGATTTATCTTCATGTCCTCCGCGTTTGAACTCCACGGAGTGACATGTCGCTTTCGGGACCTCGTCGCAATCGACGGGGTCTCTTTGTCGATTGAGAAGGGCGAGCAGCTTGCGTTCATTGGCCCGAGCGGCAGTGGCAAGACGACCCTGATCCGTCTTCTCAATACCACGCTTCTTCCCGACGAAGGCGAACTTTCAATTCTCGGCGACGACGTTGCCGACAAAGGAGTGAACGCCCTGCGTGAACTTCGCTCGAGAATCGGAACGATGCCGCAGCATCTCGGCCTCGTTGAGAACCTGACCGCCATTCAGAATGTAATCCTGGGCCGCGGAGGAACCCGCAGCACCCTTCGATCGATCCGGGATTTGCTCATGCCCTCGAGTGCCGATGAGGAAAGGATCCATCAGTTGCTCGATCGGGTCGGGATCGAGGACAAACTCTACACAGCGACCTCCAAACTTTCCGGGGGGCAGAAGCAGCGCGTCGCGATTGCGCGGGCCCTCTTTCAGGAACCGAAAATCCTGCTTGCGGACGAACCCGTATCAGCGGTCGATCCGGCCCGGGCCCGGGACACGGTTAAGCTTCTCACGGAGCTTTCCGAAGAGCATGGTTTCACTCTCTGCGTCAGCCTTCATCATCTCGAGCTCGCGAAAGAGTTTTTTCCCCGCCTTGTCGGACTGCGCGGAGGGAAGGTGGTGTTTGATGGTTCACCGGATTCTCTCGACGGAACGGAACTGGATGCGCTCTACGAATTGAGCGACGACGAAATGATGACCGATGCCTGAAGGACCGTCATCAGTCAACATGGCGAAAGACGTGAGCCTTTCGAAGTGCCCAACCAAAGGAAAGGCTCACGCCTTTCGCCATCTCTTCCTCCCCGCATGATGGGCACTCCCGGAAAATACGGGCGTCGCCGCTGGGTCGTCCTTGGAATCGGGATCCTCTTTTTGTTGTGCGCGAAAGATCTCGGCCTGACACCTTCCGGACTGATCCCACCGGATGCAACCCGCTGGGATCGCGCCGGGAGTTTCTTCAGCGCTGCGTTCAATCCGGCGTTCGATTACGAAGATCCCAATGTTCCGGATGACGCGGATCCCATCTGGATCAAAGGCATCAAGGGCGTTTTTCTCACCCTGAAGTTCGCCCTCGGGGCGATGAGTCTCGCAGTGCCTGCGGCGCTGGTGATGGGATTCTTCGGGTCCTCATCCTGGTGGCCGGAACCTCGTGGAAGGCTCTTGAATGGGGTTCTCCGGACCATTTATGTCTCTTGCCGTTTTCTCATGAGCTTGTTGCGCTCGATTCATGAATTGATCTGGGCGCTCCTGATTCTCTCCGCTTTCGGAGTTTCACCGCTGGCCGGAATGGTGGCGCTGGCGCTTCCGTTTTCGGGGACCCTGGGGAAAGTCTTTTCAGAACTGATCGATGAGGAAACACGGGAAGCGGCCACTGCTTTGAAGGCGATTGGCCATCGTCCGGTGCAGACCTTTCTCGTCGGGACTTTGCCGGGAGCCCTGCCGAATCTCATCACCTACAGTTTTTACCGTTTTGAGTGCGCGCTCCGTTCCTCTGCGGTCCTCGGGTTTGTCGGCATTGAGACGATCGGTCTCTACATCGAACTCTCCCACGAGGAGTTCTATTACAGGGAAGTCTGGACCTATTTCTATCTTCTCCTCGCTCTCATCGTCGTGGTCGATCTCTGGGGCGCGGGTATTCGGAAGCGGTTGAATGCAGACTCAGGAGGGTGCCGCGTATGAGTGAACGTGTCCGGCAACTCAGGCGCAATCGGGAGAAAAGTGTTTTCCTTCGGATCAGCGCGGTTCTTCTTCTCTCGGGAATCGCCTGGGCGTGGCTGACGAGCCGCCCCCTTCTGGGGCGACTTTCGGCAGAGCGCCGCTGGGAAAATTTTCAGAGTTTTGTCAGTGAACTGGGCCCTTCCCCGGTCCGGAAAAGTGGCGATTGGAGCGAGGCTGCGCCGTGGGCGTGGGACCTCCTCACCGATGAAGGATTTGTCGCGCTTGTGACAACGCTGGGAATCGCGACTTCCGCGATCATTCTATCAGCCACTTTTGTGCTTCCGCTGTTGCCCCTGGCCAGCCGGCAGCTGAGTCGTCCGAGTCCTTTCGGGTTGTGGGCCGGAAAGATGGGATTTGTCGCGGAAGGATTTCGAAAAACGGTCGGACCGGTGGTTCGGTTCGGCTTCGTTCTCGCCCGTGCCGTGCCGGAATACATTCTCGCTTTCCTCCTCATCTCATTGCTCGGGTTGCAGGTCTGGCCGCTCGTCCTCGCGCTGGCGATTCACAATCTCGGTATCCTCGGACGTCTCTGGGGTGAGGTTGTGGAGAATGCCGAGGCAGCTCCGGCAGTACAGGCCCTCGCCTCGGGTCAATCGCGATACGGGGTGTTCCTTTCGAGGCTCCTGCCGGCCAACTTTAACCGATTCCTGATCTACTTTTTCTATCGCTGGGAAACCTGTGTGAAGGACGCCACCGTCCTCGGGATGCTCGGGCTTCTCACCCTCGGTAAACTGATTGCGCTTTCCAAGGGCTTTTTCTGGGATCAAATGTTCTTTTACATCCTGCTCGGAGCCTCGGTTATCCTCCTTGGAGACCTTTTTTCGACTTTCCTTCGGCGGAGGCTTCGTTAGAAACAACCCTCGGAAATTTTATCGTTTTCGGGGATAGTGAGAGCATGGACATCAGAGATCGAATTACGGTGCGTGCCGATCAGCGTCGCGGAAGGCCCTGCGTTCGCGGCATGCGGATCCGGGTCAAAGATGTTCTCGATCTTTTGGCTTCCGGGAATTCTCATGAACAGATCTGCGAAGATTTTCCCTATCTGGAGTCCGCAGATATCGAGGCCCGTCTCCGCTTCGCGGCGCATCAACTTGAGGATTCGATTCTGGAGAGCGCTCCAACGTCGTGATTCATGCGTTGGATTATTGATGCTCAGCTTCCTCCCGTATCGGCTCATTTTCCGGTCAGGGAAGGCGAAGACGCAACGCACGTCTCCGAAGTGATGTTAATTGAGGCATCAGATACCGATATTTGGAATCATGCGATCAACCCTGAGTCGGTGATTGTCACCAAGGGTGAAGACTTTCCCAATCGGGTGGCTCTTGCGACCACGAGTCCGTTCGTCGTTTGGTTGCGTTACGGAAACTGTTCAACGCGAACTGTCATTGCGAAGCGTGAAAATGTCTTGAATGATCTTGTCTCACGTATTGAGTCAGGAGAAGCAGTCATCGAAGTTTGATAGAAATCTCCAATAGCCGACATGCCGTCCCGCCATTACATCATCGGAACCGCCGGTCATATTGACCACGGGAAGAGTTCTCTCATTGAGGCTCTGACCGGCACTGACCCGGATCGCCTCCCGGAGGAGAAAGCGCGCGGCATGACGATTGAACTTGGCTTCGCGCAACTCAGTCTGCCTGCACGCGATGACTCGGGGGATGAACTCGCCCTCGGTGTCGTCGATGTTCCGGGGCACGCCGATTTCGTGAAGAACATGGTCGCCGGGGTCGGGGCGATCAACCTCGCGCTCTTCATCGTTGCGGCGGATGACGGCTGGATGCCGCAAACCGAGGAGCACTATCAGATTCTGACGTACCTCGGGGTGAAGCGGGCCGTCGTTGTTCTCACTAAAATCGATTTGGTCGATGATCTGGATCTTGTCCTCATGGATCTCGAGGAGAATCTGACCGGTGGTCTCTGGGAGGGAGCGCCGATCGTGCCGGTTTCGTCTCATTCGGGCGCCGGGATCGATGAATTACGGAATACCATAGCAACGATGCTCACGGAGGCTGGTCCGGTTCGTGATGTCGGAAAACCCCGTCTGCCGGTGGATCGTGCCTTTTCTCTGAAGGGTGTGGGAACCGTCGTTACCGGCACGCTGACGGACGGTCCCGCTGTCGTGGGGCAGGATTACACGATGCAACCTTCCGGCGAAACGGTGCATGTCAGGACCGCTCAATCGCATGGAGCTTCGGTGGAAACAGTGCCGCCGGGAACGAGAACGGCATTGAACCTCACCGGGGTCGGGCTTCGGGAAAGCCGCGGTGGGGCCAGGGCCGGTGTCGGACGGGGGGACGTCCTCGTGCCCGCGGAGATGGGGGAGGCGGTTTATGCGATCGATGTCCTGATTTCCAAGTCATCCCGTGAGATTCGCGGGATGAAGCAATCGAAAAAGGCGCTCAGGACCGGGCGTGAGGTCATGTTTCACCACGGCAGCGCGGGGCTTCCTGCAAGGATTCACTTCCTCGGGCAGCGTTCGCTTTCCCCGGGCGAGGCGGTCCTCGCGGAACTTCGCTTTTCGGATCCGGTCTTCGTTTTTGTCGGCGATGGATTCGTGATTCGCGATGCCTCTCTCGGATTGACCCTCGCCGGCGGGATTGTTCTCGATGAAAATGCCAATCGCAGAGCGTTCCGGAAGCCGTTTCAGGCGGCCTTTCTGGAGGCTCGTGCGGAAGCACCGGGCGATCTCGCCGTTCTTGTGAAGTCACAGCTGATTCGTGACCGCGTCGCCCACCTTCCGGATTTGCTGGCTCGTTCTGTATTTTCGGCCGCCGACATCCGGGCAGAGGTCGAACGACTCGTCGGGGGTGGCGATCTGGAGCAAAATGGAGAGTGGGTTTTTCTGGCGGACTGGTGGAAAAAGATTCGCAAGCTGGCGGGGGATCAGGTCAGGGCCATCCACCGGGAGCACCCGGAACAACTGGGATTTCCGCTCCGCGAACTGCGTGCCACGGTGGAGCCGCTCCTGCCGTCGCCGAAATTCTTCGACATGGTTCTCGAAGGCCTCCTTGCCGGGGAGTTTGCGAAAGCGGGGCCGAATATTCGTCATCGGGACCATGTTCCCCAGTTGCCGCCCGAGCTGAAGAGCGCCGGTGAGTTGGTTCGGAAAAGGCTCAACTCAGATCTCATCACGCCACCCAACAAGGGGGAGGCGGCAACCAATCCGAGTGAAGAGAAGGCGCTGCGATTTCTCATTCACACCGGCGAAGTTGTCGATCTCGATCCGAAAACCGCGATCACCAGTCTTGGCTTTGAAACGGTGAAGGAGCAGATTTGTGAATACTTGCAAGAGCACGGCCGCGCCACCGCGAGTGATCTCCGGCAGCATACGGGAACAGTGAGGCGGATTCTTATGCCGCTTCTCGAGAAGCTGGATGAACTCGGCGTCACGAAGCGCGAAGGCGATGAGCGACGCCTCAAGTAGGCCTGCTTAAAGAAAACCGTTTTCGGTGACGAGCTTCGTCATCGGCACATCGTGCGACTCCGGCGCCAGTGAAACCAGCTGGATCGAAAAACAGACCCCGACCAGGGCAGGGGGCATTCCGGATTTCATGAGCGGTGCGAGGTAGCGGTCATAGTGCCCCTTCCCGCGGCCGAGACGATTCATGGATTGGGGATCGAAGCCGACTCCGGGCACCAGAATCAGATCGGGGTTCGAAAGGATTGGGCTGTTGTCAGGATCAGGTTCCGGAAATCCGTATTCACTCGTGGCGAGTTCCTGACCCGGGGCGACCTCGTGAAAGTGAAGGGATGCGCCGTCGTCAGCTACCCGGGAAAGGCCCCAGATCTTTTCCGGGAAGGAGGATCGCAAGGCATCGAGATCGGGCTCGCTCCTCATCGCGGCATAGGAGAACACCGTCCGCGCTTTCAGGAAAGCAGGGTCGCCGGCGAGGTGTTTCACGATGGTGGCCGAGTGTGAGGACTTTGCCTCGCTCGTGAGGGTTCGCAGTCGTGCGAAGTTCTCCCGTCTCAGGAAACGTTTCTCCATCGTCAGGATGGCTTGTACTCCGCGAGCGCCTGCGGCATGTATTTCCGGAGCTCTGCGATCCGTTTCTCGTCGAGCGGGTGAGTGCTGAGGAATTGCGGGCCGCTGCCTCCCTGACTGTTGGCGGTGCGCCAGGCTCCGAAACGTTTCCAGAGTTCGACCGACTCTTTCGGGTCGTAGCCGGCGCGGGCCATGAAGAGAGCCCCCATGCGGTCCGCCTCGAGTTCCTGCCCGCGCGAAAAGCTCCGCGTCGCAATGAGAGCGCCGGCTCCGAGAGCCGCCGTGGGGAGGGCTGCATCGGCGCCATTGCGATTCAAGGCATAGCCGGCCCCGGCAACGACTACTCCGGCCAACGCATTCTGAGACATTCGCTCACCTGAGTGGCGGGCGACGACATGCGCGACCTCGTGTCCGATCACCGCGGCGAGTCCGGCATCGTCCTTCGTGATTTGGAAAATGCCGGTGTGGACGCCCACTTTTCCGCCCGGCAGGGCGAAGGCATTGGGGGTCGGATCGTCAAAGACCACGAACTCCCATTCCGCATTCGGGACCGGCATCACTTTGGAGAGTCGCGACCCGACGCGCTCTACCTGGGCATTCAGGGCAGCGTCTTTTGAAATCGGCTTTTCGGCCTTCATCTTCTTGAACTCCGAGAAGCCAAGCGCGGCTTCCTCTCTCGGGTCCATAAAATTGACCTGCTTGCGCCCGGTCTCCGGTACCGTGGTGGTGCAGGCGACAAACGCAATCGAGGCAATAAGAACTGCCAGAGAGAAAAATCGTGCTGACACGGGGGTGAGCTTCATCATAGACTCAATATAAGCGCGAAACCTCCACTAGAACGTGGATTCTTCGGAACTCTTAGAGAAATTTGAAGCTCTGTCCGGAGCGCCAGTCTAGAAAAACAGATCGGCGAGGACGTCGTCACTCAGTTGACCGGGGTCGGCCACGGCCATGAGCTGGCCAAGATACTCGACCGCTTCCATTTCGGCTGCGGGATCGACACCACCATGACCAATCTGCAGAACCAGTCCCGGATTGACCGTGTCGTTGGCTCCCGGAGTCTCATCACCCTCATAGACGAAGACGAGAGCAATCGCGGCCGCCGCAGCGAACGCGGGAATCGCGAGCCTCGGGGAAAGGGATTCGATGAAACTCCGGAACCAGCCGCGTGATGGCATTTCGGCAATCTCTCTCACTTCCCGCATGACGCGACGAGTGAAATAGGGGCCCGCTTCGGTCCGCTTTGAATGCTCAAGCAGTTTCCATACGGGGTCGTCTTGTTCTGGCTGGTTCATGACGAGAGGGGAAACCCCGATGGATTGAGGAAGTTTCGAAAAAAATGATTAAAGCGGCGGTGCCTCAATAAATCCTTCGAGCTGACGGATTCGGGTGGGGTGACGCATCTTGCGGAGCGCCTTGGCTTCGATCTGACGAATGCGCTCGCGGGTGACCTGAAACTGCTTCCCAACTTCTTCCAGGGTGCGGCTGTAGCCGTCGATGAGACCGAAGCGCTGCTCCAGAACCTCGCGCTCACGCGGTGTAAGAGTATCGAGGACATCCTTGATACGATCCTTCAACATTGCCATGGAGGTCATGTCGCTCGGATCTTCGGCCCCCTTGTCTTCGATAAAGTCTCCGAGACTGGTCTCCTCGCTGTCTCCGACGGGTGCTTGCAGTGAAATCGGCTGCTGAGCCATTTTCAGGACGGCACTGACACGCTCGACCGGGAGGTGAATCTCTTCGGCAATCTCATCAGGAGTGGGTTCCCGTCCGTATTCCTGCACGAGCTGCTTCTGCACGCGCATCAGCTTGTTGATCGTTTCGATCATGTGGACCGGGATACGGATCGTCCTGGCCTGATCGGCAATGGATCGGGTAATTGCCTGACGAATCCACCAGGTCGCGTAGGTGGAAAACTTGTAACCGCGGCGGTATTCGAATTTCTCGACCGCTTTCATTAAGCCCATGTTGCCTTCCTGAATGAGATCGAGAAAAGAAAGACCGCGGTTCGTGTATTTCTTGGCGATGGAAATGACGAGTCGCAGGTTGGCTTCCACCATTTCATCTTTCGCCTGCCGCGCTTCCGCGACAAAGACGGCGAGGGCTTCGGCGGCGGTGTCGAATTCCTCCTGGCTCATCCAGACTTCCTTTTCGAAAGCGGTCCGGGCCCGCGTCGCTTCACTTTTCGTTTTGCGGTCTTTTGCTTTCTTGGCCTGGACATGCAGCTTGCCGGAGCGCTCCGCAAACTCCTCAGTGACCGTCACGAGATCTTCAGTCACCTTCTGCTTGAAGAAAAAACGACTGTAGCATTTCGCGAGGGCAGTGGTTTCCGAGGACCACTTCGTGGCCAGTTTTTTCTCTGCAGCCGGGGTTTTTGCAGCCCGCAGATCGCCGTATAATTTGTCGAGGGTGGCCTTGGCTTCCGACACTTGAGCGCAGAGCTTCTCCAGGCTTTTAAGGTAGCGCGACCGGCTTTCGATCTTCTTGTCCACGATCAGGCGGTCGAAACGCTCTTCGCCGGATTCGAGGCGATCCGCAATATCGAGATAAGCCTCCGGAATGAATCCGAATCGGGAAATGGTTTTCCGAATGTCGCTTTCAGCCTTTTCGATACGCTTTGAGATTTCGACTTCCTGCTCGCGGGTGAGGAGGGGAACCTGCCCCATCTGCTTGAGATACATCCGGACCGGATCGTCGAGAATGTCGAGTTTGCCCTCCTTCGCAGGAGCGGGCTTTTTGGCTTCGACCTCGATTTCCGTATCGTCATCTTCCTCGTCGCCGATCACTTTGACATTGTCGACTTCAGCGGAATCAATGATGCGGAACTTCATGCCCTGAAGTCGCTCGATCAGTTCCTCCATCAACTCGAGGTCACTCTGCGTATCCGGGAGCGCTTCGTTGATGTCGTCGAAGGTCAGGTAATCCTGCTCCTTGGCGAGGCGGATCAGATCGCGAACGATGGGCTGAAATTCAGGAGAATCGAGAGGCGACTTTGGCGCGGGCAATGCTTCAGCTGTTTCCGGCTTGACTGCCGCGGTTTTAGTCCGTTTCGGCGCCGACTTTTTAGCCGATTTTTGCTTTGCCTTGGGCATAGCTGACTTGGTAGGCTTTCCCGTTGAGGGGTTCTTGGATTTTTTACCGGCAGCCATACACGAAGTCAGAGAAAAGAGAGAGAAAACCCCGCCGAATCAGGGCCGCTAACTTTCGTGTAGTTGTCCCCTGAGGTCAAGGAGTTGTTTATTGAGGAGAAGGACCGCCTCCGCCGGAAGATTTGGTGCTCCCATTTTCGATTTGATTCCGGCGATCTGATTCTGAATGCTCAGCTTTTTGAGCTTTTTCAGACAATCCTGTGCAAGATCGGGTGTCACCGTGGCGCTGTTTTCCATCAGAATTTTCGAAACCCGGCTTTGGTCCTCATCCGAAAGGGTGCCGATGAACGCGTTGACGCTGCCGGGGCTGGCGGGGTCAAAGTTTCCCCGCCAAATCCGTGAAAGCAGTTCGGTTTCAGTGAGAAAGTCGAAAAACTCCGGTACTGGATTCTGAATGATACTTTGACGCGTTTCGGAATCGTTGAGCAGTGCTTTGCAAAGGAGTCGCACCGAGCGGTTCGTGATCCCGGACGACGAGTCATGGTTCGAGTCGCTCTGAGGCGAGGATGGATTCCGCCCGGGTGCCGGTGAGGGCTGCTCCCGCTGTCGGGAGATGTTCTCACGGCGCACTTGAGCTTTTTCAATGCGATCCCGCGACACGGCTGCATTTCTCACGAGCTTCCGGATGTCGTCCTCGCCAACGCCGAGCCGCACCGTGACCCGGCTGATCAGTGAATCCTGCAGCATCTTGTCCTCGATCAGAGCGATGTCGGCGGCGAGATCCTTCGCAAAGTTGAGCCGGTCTCGAAGCGGGCCCTGTGTCAGCGCGCTTCCACGACTGTCGATATGGAAATCAAAGAACTCCGGCGAGGAGTCGAGAATCGAGGCGAGCGCGTCGATGCCCCGGCTCCGGATCAATGAATCCGGGTCTTCGCCCTCGGGCAGGAGAGCCAGCCGAACGAGGATTCCCGCCGGAGCGAGGACGCGGAAAGCCTTGCTCGCGGCGTTCAATCCCGCTGTGTCAGAGTCAAAGCAGAGCACCACCTCATCGGTGTGCCGCTTGAGAATGCGAGCGTGATCCTTCGTGAAGGCGGTCCCCAGAGGGGCAACGACATTTTGAACCCCGGCTTCGTAGGCGGCGATCATGTCGAGCTGGCCTTCACAAACGATGGCCCGCTTTTGTTGAATGATGGCCCGCTTGCTCTTGTCGAGACCGAAGAAAGTTTTGCTCTTGTTGAAGAGACCGGTCTCAGGAGAGTTCACGTATTTCCCGCCCCGTTGATCTTTCGAGAGAACGCGCCCACTGAAAGCGATCGGCTCGCCCATGCCGTCGTTGACGGGAAACATGAGGCGGTGCCGGAAGAAGGAGTAGGCTCCCCGGTTGGGATTGTTCTCGTCGCGCCATTTCGCGAGCCCGCCGTTGACGAGTTGCTCGACGCTGAAGCCGGCACCCTGCGCCCATTCGAAGAATGAGCGCTGATCCTCCGGGGCGAAGCCGAACTTCCAGTTTCGCGAGACCTCCATTGTGATGCCGCGTGATTTCAGGTAATCGCGGGCCGGCTGGGCGGCCCGGCTTTTGAAAAGGAGCCGGTGAAACCAGTCTGCGGCCGAGGCCTGCATTCGTTTCAGCTCACTGCGCCCGCGAATTTTCGCGAGTTCCTGCGGGTCGAGAACCTCCTCCTGAATCATAACCCCCGCGCGGTCCGCGAGCATTTTGGCCGCTTCGGGAAAAGGGAGGTTGTCATACATCATGACAAACTTGATCGCATCGCCGCCGGCCTGACAGCCAAAGCAATGGAAGGTTTGCCGCGATGGATTGACGTTGAAGCTCGGAGTCTTCTCGTTGTGAAACGGACAGACCGCGACAAAGTTCACCCCGGCCCGTTTCAGGGGGAAATACCCCTGGATCAGCTCCACAATATCGGAGCCGTCGAGGATTTTCTGAATCGTTTCCTGAGAGATGATCGCCATGCACCGCGGGACGGGAGTGAACAGGGTTACGTGTGACACTTAACCCTGTTGAATCCACGTCGCAACGGATGAGAGCAGACCGGAATCAATACTCCCGGTCTTTCTTGATGCCCGGCTCGGGGACGGGGTATCGGCCGTTTTCATCCGGCATGAGTGGAGACTCGCCGTTGAGGACGAGTTCCGTCACATTCGGAGCCATAACGTGATCACTGTTCAGCATCTGATCGTAGGTGATGACCTGTCCGGTGTGAGCCGCCATGCGTCCCATTGAAGTGGTGACGGAAGCGGCAACGCCGCGTTCGAGTTCGTTGTGAACCTTGTTCTCACGGATCGCATCGATGATGACTTCCCACTCGATGTCGTAGGGGTTGCCCTCAAGGCTCATGCCGCGGTCGCCCATGGGGAAGGCCCAGAGCAGATTCTCCGGCGTGGCGCGGTAGTTCATGTTGATGTTCTGATCCTTGTAGAGGCGGGAGCGGGCCGGAACGTGGCCGGCTGAGGAAATCACGGCGGATCCTTTGGTGCCGTGTGCGTAGGCCGCGAATTCCTGATTGCAGCCTTTCATGTTTCGACCATCGAAGAAGGCTTTTGCGCCGTCGGCAAAGGTGTATTCGACACCATAGCTGTCGAAGTTCTGGTCCACCGCTTCCACCATTTCACCGTTTTGTTCCAGCATCTTGTAGTGTCGTCCGCCGACGGCCTTCGCCTCGACCGGAAAAGCGTTCTTGATCATGCACATCTCGTCAATGCCATGAATATTGAAGTCACTGAAGGCACCGCCGCTGAGCCAGAGGAAACTGTGGAAATTCCGGATCTGATACATCAGCTCGCTCATCTCACCGTTGTTCTTCGCCGTGAAGCAGCTTCCGATGGGGCCCTGCATCCGGTAGGATCGCATGAAAGTGATGTCTCCGATGGCTCCATCGTCGATCCGCTTTTTCAGCTCATTGCGGGATTTGCAATGACGACACATGAGGCCGACACCAACCTTGAGGCCCTTCTCGACCGCCTTTTTATTGATCTCGAGAAGCTTGCGGGATGAGAAACCATCAGCTGAGAGCGGTTTCTCCATGAATACGTTCAGACCCTTTTCGACAGCATATTCAAACATGGGCCAGCGAAAGGCAAGGGGAGTCGTGAGAATAGCGATATCTCCCGGATTCATCGAATCCATCGCCTGCCTGTAGCCGTCGAAGCCGATAAACTGGCGCTCTTTCGGAACATCGACGTGCTCGCCGACGACAGGGTCTTTTTCCAGTGTCTTGAGAGAACGATCAAGCTTGTCTTCGAAGACGTCCGCCATCGCGTGGAGCTTCAGGGGGCCAAGCGTTCCGGACACGGACATCGCGTTTTTCACCGCACCGGTTCCACGACCGCCGCAGCCAATGAGGGAAATTTTCAGTTCTTCGTTCACCTGAGCGTGAACATGAGGAATAGCGATTCCGGCGAGAGCAGACGCACCGGCGACCGTTTTGATCGCGGAACGACGCGTGGGAAGGGGATTTTTTGCCATGTCAGTCATAGGGTAAGTGTCTAAGTATGGGCGGAAATCGTCAATGACTTCAATGCGGTAGTCACCTCATTGCATTTTCATCGCGGAGGCGGAGGAAAAAGAGCGTTGCTCCGATCCGCTTCTGATGCGAAATCGGAGAGTGGTCTTGCTTCGAGACGATGTCCTTTTTACTCAAACCCCTTACTGAGAATGCGGAACTTGCCGGATCGTTTCAGATCCCGGAAGGCGCCGGATCGTATTCAGTAGGCCGCTTGCTCGACAGCGATCTGACAATCCGGCAGGACTCCATCTCCGGTCTCCACGCCGCGATAAAGACAGGCTGATCGCGACTCTGGAATGTGAAGTGTCGCGACGCGATTCGTCTCTGCAACAGTTGGAAGAGAAACTGCGGCTTTCCGGGGAAGAGATGTTGCAGGGGCAATTCGGATATGCGCAACTCGAGGCAGAGATACAGCAACTGAGGGAAGACCTGGAAAGCACGAAAGCGGCCTCGGAGTCGTATGAGCAACGTTTCGAGGGATTTCTCGGGGCGGTCCGTTCTCGCGGATAGAAATGGCGGGAGAATTGGTGCTACTGGACTTTTTTCGAAGAAATCCCCGTTTTTGAGGGGCCTGATCTTTCAGCGGTGGAGCGTTTCGATACGATGCGTGAAGGGATCCGGCGCGAACTCGATCTCATTGACCCCTCTGGAAAGAGTTCGGTAGTGGGGTTACGTCGGAGCTGAAAAATCGCTGCGAAGCTTTGCGTGCTGATCAGAGACGGCTCGAAGAAGAGAAAGAGAAAAAGAACGGGGAACTTGCAGCGACAGAAGTGGAACTGGCCCGGATCCGGGAAGAGGTCGAACGCGAAGTGCTTCGTGCGCAGGGAACTGAGTCAGCGCAATGTGGAAATCGAAATCCAAGAACGCCATGAATCGATGGTGATTGCGAGGGACCGGAGGCAGGAGTTGTTTCTCGATCGGATCGAGCAGGTGCAGTTTTTCGAGCGTCTCATTGATGGGTGCCGAAGTTCGAAAAAGAGGAAGGAAGTGAAAGTGTCTGGACGCAGGGGATGTGGAACGCGGGGATACGTTGAGCAACCCTTTCAGCCCGGGTAAAGTCCTGAAGATGATCCGGAGCGGGTATCGGGCCGGGAGCGGGGTCTCCGCGGTGATATTGCGTAATCTTGGAGTCTTGATTCAAGAGGCGGAAGGCGCAAGCTTGTCCCGCATGTCATGGATCCACGGAAACCGACTCCGCATCGCGATGCTGCTCGCGGTGCTGGGCGGGTTTGTGTCTTCGACGGTTGCTTCAGATGATCCCGAGGAGGATTGGATCGGTGCCTTCGGCTGGCTTCAGACCGGGCAGCGACTTGAGCCGGAAGGATACTGGCCCCTCGTTCTCGGTAGCTACATGGAAGCACATCGGAAGATGAAGCAGATGCGTGAGGAACATCCCGGTTATGAGCGGGAAATGGTGGAGTATCGCATCGGGAAACTGGAGGAGGAAATTGCAGCGGCGGAAGAGAAACTGGCGGGCGGTGATCGTGACATCATGGTGAAGTTTGTCGATTTCGCCGAGTCCTTTGAGACCGGGCTGGAGCAGAGATTCGACAACCAATTTGTCGAAGCAATGAACACGCTCGAAGTCGCGCGGGTTCTCCTCGATGAGATCATCTTCGAGAATCCCGAAGTGTATCGTGATGCGGTAGCCTCTCAGTATGAGCTGCTCGAGAGCAGTCTCGCCTGGCTTGACAGCCAGATCAATTTTCGTGAACGGGAGCGCGAGCAGAGAAACACCTTTGTCGGGGACGGCGTTGAGTGGGGGACCACTCAGTTTGTGCAGGCGGCCGATCTCCCCGCCGAAGGGGATTCAATTCTCGTCTCGGGTGAGTTGTTTCCCGGTTTCATCGTTGTCGAGGGTTTGGATGAACCTTCGGATTTGCCGGAAAACGATGCGGGGATGGTGGAACCGGAGCAGGAAGAAGACCGCGAAAAAAAGGCGACGAGCGCGCCGATCCCGGGCTTTCGGATGAGCAGCAAGCAGAGCGGGATCCCCGAACTGCCGGAGGGAATCGCGGAGGATTAAAAATCGCGGAAGGGGCCACGCGGCTCTGCAGCCTCCATCGTTGACTCCCATTCCGCGAAGGCAGCCTGGAGTTCTTTCAGTTTTCCGGGATCTGTTTCAGAGAGATCCCGGCTCTCACCGGGGTCGTCTTTCAGATGATAAAGGCCGCGCTGCTTTTCGCCCATTACCGTCCATTTCCAGTCGCCGACCCGTGCGGCATACTGATCGCGGCGTTTCCAGAACATGGTGCTTCGCGGTGAGGGCTCTTCGCCTCTCAGCGCTGGCCACCAGTTGTATCCATCCAGGACGAGATCCGCCGGTAACTCATGGTGACTGGCTGCGGCAAAAGAGGGAACCAGCTCGAGGCTCGAGAGAAAGGCATCATTCACTACTCCGGCGGGAACATCGCCACCGGTCCATCGCACAAGGCAGGGAACGCGAATCCCGCCTTCCCACATTTGCGATTTCCTTCCCCGGAGCGGGGCGTTGTCGGCGCCACCGGAACCGCCGTTGTCACTGAAGAAAACGACGATGGTGTTGTCGGCGATTCCCTTTTCATCGAGCAAGTCTAACAGTTTCCCGATCGACGCGTCCATGCAGGTGACGGAGGCGCGGTAGTCGCGCTCTCTTGCCTCGGGGGTCGTCACCTCGGCGGGACCTCCATAGCGGTACCGTTCGACCTTTCTGTATTCTGTTTCGACCGGGGGATACATCGCTTTGTACTTCCCGGGGGCCTGCACCGAAGTGCGGATCCTCGGTTCAAGCGCGGAAGAATTGTGCGGGGCGTTGAAAGGGACGTAGAGGAAGAACGGCCGGGTCCCCGCCGTTTCCTCGAGAAAACGTATCGCCTCCCGCTCGAAGAGGTAGGTCGCATAGGTGCCCTTGTCCGCCTCGGTTTTCTCGAGGTTGCGATACATGCTGGGAACGCCGTAGCGCTCGTGCGTGTAGAAATCGATGCCGGTATTCACGAAGCCATAGAAGTCATCAAATCCGCGCGAGGTCGGAAGAAAGCGTTTCAGGGTGCCGAGGTCCCACTTCCCGTAGATCGCAGAGGTATAGCTGTCCGGAAGGAGCGTGGGAATGATCTTTTCCTCGAGATCCATGCCGCCGATTCGCTCGAAGGAAACCTCGTACTCCGCGGGAGGATACTTGTAGCCGTAGTCGGGGGCTTCGTTCCGGATCATGTCGTAGATCCCGTTCCGCTGAGGATAGCGACCGGTGAGAAGCGCCGCGCGGCTCGGGGTGCAGGCAGGCCAGGAAACGTAGAAGTTGGTCAGTCGCGTTCCCTCTTCCGCAAGGCGGTCGAGATTGGGAGTGATGATTCCGTTTCCGAGAAGGCCGAGGTCATTGTATCCCTGATCGTCCGAAACGATGAGAAGAATGTTAGGCTGTTCCGCAGTGTAGGAAAACGGAGCGGAAAGGGCGACGGCAAGAAGGCAGAAAATCGATCTCATGGGACGGGTTCGGTGATGGCCAGAATACCGGCAAACTGATTCGTTTCCTCGATTGGACCAGTTTCCCCGCGGATGTAAACATCAGAAATGACACCATCAAGGTAGAGTGCGTTCCGGCAATTCAGGGTGTCCCGGAAGAGTTCCGCGAAGTGGTAGAAGTTGGTGTGCCCTTTGTCTTTCTCGTAGACCGAACAAACGAAGATGATGGAGCCATTCTGATCGACGCCGACTCCGTTTCGTCGCTTCCTGCTCTCCGAGTCAGGGGAAAATGCCGGATGAATTCTCCCTGACTGCACGAGAAGCGGACCGGACTGGGTCGCGAGTTGAACTTTCTCATTCGCCGCCGCAAACTTCGAAGACTCGAGGATGCCGGCCGTTCCGTTTGGGCGAATGAAAAAGACGCCATTCGGTTTCAGGAAAAAGTTCGGGGTGAGTTGTCCCTCCCGTTCCTTCACGAAGTCGTCGAGGTTCAGCTTCGTGATTGTCTTCCCTTCCGAAACGTGAAGCCCTGTGGGCAGGAAGTTCCCTTCAAAGATTCCGGCGTTCATGGCGAACGTGAGCCTTTTGCGATCCCGTTCGAGCCGCTTTTCAAGCTTCGGGAAGGTGTTTGGTTCGCCCGGCTTTTCTGCGAGGAAAAGCTGAACGACTTCCTTGTCCGGATCGACCCGGTAGACGTGAAAATGAGTTCCCCGATGCTGAACCGGATCAGCATGAAGGGGAGTGATCGCAAGGAGGAGACTGAACAGGGTGAGATGACGGACCATACCCTGTTGACTACAGCAGATCGGGACGAATCTTTCAATCTCCTTGCGGGCACGTGCCCTCGCCACGCGGAGATCCGGGCTTCGATCGGGATGCTTACTTCAGGTAGCCCACCGATGCCGATCGGCCCTGATGACCGACGACCCACCCCGGGTAGCCGCTGTTTTCCCCGTATGCGAAGGAGGGCGACATCCTGTAGGCAGGATGATGCCGGCAGGATGTGACGCCGGAAAAAATGAGGAAGGCGCCGATGGAGAAAAACAAATGTTTCGTAGTAATCTCTATTGTTCCCGCCGGCGATGTTGTGACCGGAGCAGGCGGTGCCGGGCTCTTGTCCTCTTCAATTTGCGAGTTTCCGAACGGCCTCAAGGTAGGTCTCAAGATTCGGGCGTGGCTCAATTGACTGCGCCTGAACAAGCTTTTCCACAGCCTTGGCATACTCACCGCGCTCAACCAGCAACTCGCCGAGACGGAAGTAGGCATCAGCGGCATGATCCTGGAGCAGCGCGGCCTGCTCAAAAATCATCTCCGCTTCGACGCTCTTTTCTGAGGTGGCAAGAAATCGACCGAGAACAAGGAGCGATTCTCCATCGAGAGGATCGACGCGCACGGCTTCCCGGATTGTTGTGATAGCTTTGTCAGGATCACCGGTCTCAAATTCGATGAGAGCGCTGAGGCGAACCCGCTTCGTGTCAACGGTGTCGGGGAAGGTTGCTTCAATCAGCTCATTGAGCGTTTTGGCCTCTTCGAAATGCTCGTATTCGACAAGGTAGCGAAGTGCTTCTGTTGCTTCGCCGGGCGAGATCGGAGGATCGGAGTTCAGTGAGGATTCGTAGGCCGTGAGCGCCTCTCCCGGAAGAGACTGCCCGAGATAGAGGTGGCCAAGGGAGAGGAGCGAACTCGCGTTGAGGTCATCAAAGGTTCGCGCCACTTCGAGGGCCTGGATCGCGCTTTGATCGTCGCCACTTTGCTGGAGTGAGAAAGCGAGGTTGAGCCAGAGGGGGGCGTCGGTGGGGCGCATTTTGAGAAGCTCGCGGTAGAGTCCGATCGCTTCTTCCGTTTGTCCCAGTTCCCTGAGGCAGCGGGCTTCCCCGAGTTTCCACTCTATTTCACCCGGCATCGTGATTTGTGCCTGGCGGTAGCTTTGAAGTGCGGCCTGAAAGTCTTCGTCGCTCGCGTGGCAGTAACCGAGGAGCCCGAGGGTGACCCCATCACGCGCCCCCAGTTCGACAGCACGAATCAATGAGGCTTCCGCTTCCTCCATTTCATCGAGCTGGATCAGCGTCATTGCGAGATTTCGATGGGCGTCTCGAAAGTTCGGGAACGACTCGAGGGCGGAGTTGAAAAACTTCTTTGCAGCTTCGAATTCGCCTTCCTCAAATTTCAGGCTCGCGAGCGAGAACATCATCGCCGGGCTCTGAGGCAGGATCGAGGCATTTTCGTAGAGTTCGATGGCTCCGGTTCGTTCTCCCTCCGCGAGAAGGCCCGCTCCGTCCCGGAGATACTCTTCTTCATCGGTCGTGATGAGCGGCTCGATCCGTGAATCAATCCCGTAGCTGCCGGTGATGACTTTTTGAAACTCCGGTGATTTCCAAAGATCCGAAGTCGGGAAGAGGGGCTCTCCCTGAAGAGGATTCGCCCACAGGGAAAGGAGGGCGAGAAGAGGATAAGGTGGAAATTTCATAGAGGAAGAACTCGTGGCGCGGTCGCGGCGTGCGCGTTACCGGATGATGAGAGGCCACTGGAAGCGGGCGGCGACGGGGCGGCCGTCTTTCTTCGGGGGACTGAAGCGGGCGCGTGAGGCAATGTCAGTCGCGAGGGTGGCGAACTCGGGTTCGCTGGATTCGATGACACGGAGCACATCGACCTGTCCGTCGGGGTTGATGATCACTTCGAGACTCACTCTGCCTTCCTGAATCCCTCTCTCTCGCAGGGATTCAGGAAAGGTGATGTGGGGGCGGTTGAGGAGCCTCGGCTGACCATCAAGATCCTTGAGGGAAAAGGTCATTCGTTTTCTCTCCTGCGGCTGATTGGTTGAAAAATTCGCCATCGTGATACTGGGGCGGACATTGGGATTCGTCGTCGCCTTGACCGGAGGAGCCGGGCTGTTGATCTGGATCTCCAGCTTCGGGAGTGGTGGTGTTTTCGGAGGGGGAGGCAGCGGATCCGGGGGCGGCGGAGGCGGAGGCGTTTGGACTTCCACGGCATCGATCCCGGTGAGAAGGCGGATCGTCGTGTCCGGTACGTCCCGCTTCGAGTCGAGCCAGCGGGAGAAGCTGAGAAAGCCGAGCAGCGCGAGGGTGGCAAGACCGCTCACGAAATAGCGAAGAAATCGCCCGCGGGGTGCCGGGAGTCCATCGCGATGAGCCCGTTTCCGGTCGACCCCGCCCTCGCCAACGGGTTCGATCAACTCGCCGACCTGAGCGGTGTTTTCTGAAAGGATGGACTGGCTCATGGATCTACGGTGGAGACAAAGACTTGTGTAGCCCCGGCGAGTTTCGCCTCGTCCATGACCTGAACGGTGGCATCGGTCGGCGTCTGGCGGTCGGATTGAATGATGACCGGCATGGATTCCTGCATAAGGAGTCTGCGGACAACGGAGCGAACTCCACCGACGCCAATCTCTCGCCCACCGTAGTGGACCGTCCCACTCGCACTGATCCCGATGAGAATGCTGTTTTTCTTGAGATCCTCCTGGCTCGCGGCGCGGGGTTTCTGGATCTCCAGACCGGTTTCCTCGACGAACACGGTCGTGACGATGAAGAAAATGAGGAGAATGAAGACGACATCAATAAGCGGCGAAATATTGATCTCGCTGTTCTCAGCATCCGGGGAGGAGGTTTGAAATTTGGAAAACCGGCTCATGATGCAGGGCTGGCCTGAGAAAGTGAATAGAGGAAGTTCTGCTGCCGCCGTTTCAGCAAGGTGCACACGATGAATGACGGAATCGCAATGACGAGTCCGGTCTGCGTGGTGATGAGGGCTCGTGAGATTCCCGCCGAAATGGTTTCGACCGGGGCTGCGCCCGAACTGACCGCGAGTCCTGAAAAAGTCGCAAGCATTCCCGAGACTGTTCCTAACAATCCGACAAGCGGGGCCGCGCCGATGAGGACAAAGCAGAAGTCGATCCGCCGGAGGAGCCGGGTCTGTTCGACCGCTGATCCCAGTTTCACTGAGGTGGCGATGGTATAAAGGGTCGCCGCAATCGCAAAGGCGAGAGCAATGAGCATCCAGAAAATCCAGCCGCCCCCGGTGGAGAGGTCGCGGAGAGATCTGAGGAGTTCATCAGGGAAAGACATGGTGAATGAGGGATCAGTGCGACGGAACCGGCCGGAGGCCATTGAGGAACGCGAGGGTGGACATCTCCATGTTTGAGCGCACTCCGGCGGCGCGACGGGAGAGAAGAGCGTGGGCGATGAGTGAGGGAATCGCAACAATGAGTCCGAACTCTGTGGTCACAAGAGCCTCGGAAATGCCTCCCGCGAGTGGTTTGGCATCCCCGGTTCCGAAGACAGTGATTTGCTGAAAGGTGTGAATCATTCCGGTTACCGTTCCCAATAACCCGAGGAGAGGAGCGGTTGCGGCGGCGATGGCAATGAAGGGGAGCCCGCGCTGGAGTCCGGGGAGAAGCGCGAGATGTCGCTCATAGAGCTTTTCCTCCAGCGCCTCCCGCGGAAGATCGGCATGATCGATTCCCACTTTGAGGAGGTCAGCTGCGGGGTGGGTGATACCGGCGAGGTCGCTTGTGGCTTTGGCCGGGTCGCCTGCTTTGAGATGGGCGACGACGGCGGAGACTGTGCCCGGCTCGATTTCACGAAGGCGGACCATCGAGAACAGTTTGAAGAGAGCGACCACGAAGGAGACGAGGGCAAGGAAGAGAATCGGGTAAATCCAGATCCCTCCCTTCAGAATGTGTTCGAGGAAAGTATCCTCCACTTCCTGCAGGGCGACCGCAGTTCCCAGGGTCGGGTCGAAAGTCGGCGAGGCTTTTCTTCCTTCCACGAGCGCTTCGATTTGAGTGCGCGCCGCAGTACCCGGAATGACCTCCGGGGTGAGAGCGGAGGTCGAGGAAATGAGACCGCTGATCTCACCATCGTCGTCGAGGAACCAGCTGACCGGGCCGGCCTCGACAAATCGGCCGGCGTGCATGACACCGTCGGGACCGATTGCTTCGCCTTTGAGGGTTTCGAGCGTCGCAGCTCCCTTGAGATCACTGATTGCCGCGGCGACAAGATCGAGGCGCGCTTTCGTCCCGGAGTCATCCTGTTTGTCTGCGGCAAGGAGAAGTTCGCTGAGCGCCCCGGTCCGTGCGAGGGAAGAAGCGGCTTCGTAGTTCTTCCGGAAATCGAAGAGGAGTCCGTCGAGGTAGGATCGTTCATCGCGCCAGAGTTGGAGTTCTCTTTCCGCTTTCTCGAACTCTGAGGTGATCGCCTCACGGGAAGACCGGGCGATATCGTATTCCCGTTGTTTTTCCCGCAGGATCATCGCGGTTTCCTGCATCTTCGCGGCGAGGGGCGGCTTTTCTTCGGCGATGCGATCTCTGATCGCGGTGAGTTCGGCGAGGGTCTCTTCCAGTTGCGCGTCCAGTTTTGCCGCCGCCGCCTCAAATTTTTCGGTGGTTTCCGTCTCAGTTTCCTGTCCGGGCGCTGCGCAAGGGAGGAGAAACGCCGCCGCTACCAAGGCAAAAAGCAGGAGGTGAACGGGAATTCGATTCATGATCAAGGGAAGTGTTCGGGGCAGGGGAGAGCTCGATTATTCGCCGGAGGGAGCTCGTCCTGATTTCCCGGAAAAGGGAAGGGAAACGAGAGCGGGAGGAATCTCCCTGCGATTGATCTCGATCGCAGTCCGGACGCGGGAAGCGATCGGTCTATCTTCACGCCAGACCCAACCCGTCGGAGTGGGAAGTCCAACGCCGGCCATTTTTCCTGACTCATCCACATACCAGGCATGGTCCAGCCCGAGGTAGAGGACGTCGATCTGGTAGCGTTTGCCCTCGAACTCGCGAACCTCACTGTCGATCGTGAGCCTGGAATCGAAGTCCCGTGCGGCTGAGAGAATCGCGAGGATGTCGCGAAACCGTTCCTGAAGTTGGACTTCATCCGGCGATTTTGCCCCCTCAAGGCGGGCGATGGAGGATCCGACTTTGCTCTTCACCGGCGGGGGAAGGAGAGGGATCACCTCTCTTAGCGAGGACTCAAGCCGGAGGACTTCTTTTTCAAAGGCCGCTCTCCATAATTTGCGCTCTGTCTCTTCAGATTGCAGAGCAGCGCGCTTGGTCACCACGTCTTCTATCCGCGCCTGCGCTGTCGCAGTGAATTTTCCCATTTCGTCGATTTCTTTCTCGCGGAGCGCAATCAGATTCTCAAAAAGCGGTTTCTGTTCGGCCCAGGAAGCCGATTCTTTCGCGATGGCCTCTTTGGCTTCAAAGATGCGCTGAGCACGGTTTTCGAGGTCTGCCGGGTTCACTGTCGTCGCGGGCTCGTCCTGTGCAAGGGCAGGCAAGGCAGGGCCTGTCAGCGCGATGATCGCACAACACCTCACGAGAACCCAGGGCTGGCAAGGTGTCTTCGATGCTCTTCTGAACTCGACGACCGATGAGGTGGGAATTTCCATGCAAACAAGTGTTATTGAGAGCCTGTCTCAACAAGGGGACGAAACAGCAAAACCGCACTTCTGTCAACGTGCGCTTCCTGGGAATTTCCGAGATTCACGTCGTTGCAGGGACTTGTCAGGATTTTGCGGCTGCTGCTCCGTTTGATCCTTTGTCCCTAGAAGGATCCGCGGATCGAAAAGGCGGCGTTGATCGGTGCTCCCACGCTGATTTCGTGGGCACTGTGCGAGTTGGGGAAGTAGTCGGTGTCGAAAAGGTTCTCGATATTGACCTGGAGGCGATAGCGGTCGGAAAGCCGGTAAAATGCCGCCGCATCGACGCGCGCATAGTCGGGCATGATCGCTGAGTTTCCGTTGTCCGCGAAGCTGTCATCCTGGAAGATGACGCCGAGGGCGAGACCGAGGCGCTCCGTGAGAGCATACTGGTTCCAGATCGAAAAGGTGTGCTCAGGGAACTCGCGGGGGCGCAGTCCGGTGGCACCGATGCGATTGACCTGCTCCGCGTCGAGGTAGGTGTAGCCGGTCGAGATAAACCAGCGGTCGGTCACATTGCCGATGAGTTCCGCTTCGAACCCGCTCGTCTCCGTGTCGATGATATCGAGGGTCTCGGGATTCCCGTCAGCGACCTGGGGCGAACTCTGCTCAATCTGAAAAATCGCAGTCCGGAAACTGAGATTTGGCTGAATGTCCCACTTCACCCCGGCTTCGAGGTTGCAGAAGGTGTCAGGGTCGAGTGCGTTGTTGTTGCCGTTGATGTCGGAGAACTGCTCGCCGCTGCGCGGGAGGAAGGATTCGCTGAAACTTCCGTAGATCGAGACGTTCTCGACAGGTTTGATGATAAGACCGAGTCGTGGCGAAATTTCTTCGTCTCTGCGACTTCGGGTCTCGCCGTTTACCGCATTGAACACCTCGATGTCAAAGGAGTCGAAGCGGGCCCCGAGAACAAGGTCGAGATGTTCGCTGAGAGAGATCTCGTCCTGCAGGAAAAAAGAGTAGGTGTCGATGTTCACCCGGGTGTCGTCGGCACGGTCCGTGCTGAAGCTGTTCGTCGCGAGGTTTCCGGCGGCATTGATTCCGGCTCCGTTGCGGAGACTGAAATTGTTCGCATTGAATATTTCGGTGTCAGCCCCGGTCGTGTCCCAGAAGGAATTGAAGCGGTCCTGATTCGAGGAGGTGTAGATATACTCACCGCCGATGAGGACTTTGTGCTCGACAAAACCGGTTTCAAACTCGCCGACGAGGTCACCGGAAAAGACGAAGTTCTCGCGGACGACGTTGTCGATGTAGCCATCGATTGTGATCTGATTTGTCGCTTCATCATAAGCGGAGGGGTAAAAGTTCTGGTAGGTCTTGCTGTAGTTGCCGTAAAAGGCAGTGAGGCGACCGTTCCAACTGTCGGAGAACCGATGGCTCAGGCTTGCGCGGACGACATTGGACTCGAAGGCAGAGAAGTTTTGATCGGGATCGCCGTAGACGATGCCGGCGAGGGACTGGACCGGGAGTCCATCAGCGCCGGTAGGAATACCGCGGTCGATGAAGCGGTCGTGGTTGTTATACTCGTAGGAAAGATCGAGACGGGTCTCAGGAGTCAGCATAAGCGCGAGGGTCGGGTTTACGCCGATTCTTTCTCCATCGAAAAAGTCCCGGTGATTGCTCAGGGTTTCGTAGAAACTGTTGAGGCGGAAACCGGCGATGGGATCTTCGAGCAATTGCTTGCCCCCTTTGCCACCGCTTCCGAACGAGGAGGCACCGAGGGTTTGGTTCCAGTCGAACTGATTCAGGGTGGCCCCGAAGGTATCGACGGTGGTGTCGAAACTGGTGAAATCATAACCCAGGCGGGGTCTCTTGGAAACGCGGTTGAGAATTCCTCCGGTGCCGCCGCGACCAAAGACGAGGGCGCTGGGTCCGCGCAGAATTTCGACGCGCTCAATGTTGTAGAGGGGGCGGTAGTATTGAACGTCGTCGCGGACGCCATCGAGGAAGAAGTCGGCGGTGGAGCGGGGCTGCCCGCGGAAGACGATCGAGTCGCGATGGCCCTCCCCCTGAGACGTTGTCACCCCGGGGGTATAGTCGACGATTTCCCCGATGCTCTGGATTCCCTGGTCCTCGATTCGTTGCTCCGAAAAAACGGTGACACTGCGGGGGAGATCAAGAATCGCTGTCCCGGTGCGAAGGACGTTCACGTCGGAGATGATGAGGGGCTCGACCACGATTTCCGGCTCGATCACTTCGGGTTCAGGGGCCGGTGCCGGCTGCACCGGGCGGGGAGCCGGCACGGGCGCGACCACGGGTGCTACCGGCGCAGATTCGATAATGGTCTCGTCCAGTTGCTCTTGAGCCTGAACAGCGAAGGGGGCGGTAAGAGCGAGGATCAGAACTGTCTTCGAAAGTCGGTTTCTGAGTCTCTGGACGGGTGGGTTGGTCGTGTCTCTTGTCATTGGGATCGAACATTACTAGGGAGGAAAAAGAGGAATGCAATTAAAATGAGACTCAATCTCATTAAAAAGCGCCCGTAAGTGCGTAGGTGGCTTATGGGAGGGCGGGTCCTGGAAAGCAAAAACCCGGTCGTGGGTAACACGCCGGGTTTTCGAAGGGATGCTGCTCCTGAGAGCAGGGCTCAATTGACTAGCCGCGCGCTTTCCGGGCCGCGATGAATGAGCGAACCGCCATGACTGTGTAGCAGAGACAGATCAGCGTCATCGCGAGAATGAAGAGAGTCGATGGCTTACCCCAATCGAGGGAGCCCTTGATCGAACCGGGAATGATGCGCCCGAGTCCGGCGAGAGCTCCGAGGAAGGAAAAGAGGACCGCAATGTGAATGCCGACCTTGACGCTCTTATTGGCGATGAGAGCTCCGACCAACATAGGGGCACCGATAAATGCGGGAATGAGTGCGGTGATCGATTGCTTGGCAGCGCCGAGAATTTCGTAGCCGAAGTATCCGAAGGCACCAAGTCCGACGAGAAGAAGGGAGCAAATGTAAGTGAGGTTTTTCATGTGAGAGTGATTACGATATTCGGCCTATCCGGAGAACGGTCAACGCATCGTTCTCGCAAAATCACGGAGAGGGGGAGACTGCGGCAATGCGTTCGGAACCTTTGCAGGTCCCGCTGCGGGGTGCAGGCTATACCAATCCCGTCCGATTCTTCCGATTCAGTCCGTAAACGAGAATCAGCATCAAGAACGACAGCAGCAGGAGAACCAGCGAGAGTTGATGCGCGTCTCCGTACTTCAGGGCCTCGACATGATCATAGATCGCGATCGAGACGACCCGGGTCGAGCCGGGAATGTTGCCACCGATCATGAGGACCACGCCGAATTCACCCAGAGTGTGGGCAAAGCCTAAAACAGCGCCGGTCAGGATGCCGGGGCGGGCGAGGGGCAGTGCGATGGAGGCAAAGCGGCTCCATCCGCTCGAGCCCAGTGTGGAAGCAACCTCAAGCTGCTCGGAGTGGATCGAAGCAAACGCGTTTTGAATCGGCTGAACGACGAAAGGCAGGGAGTAAATCACCGAACCGATGACGAGTCCGGGAAAGGTGAAGGCGAGGGAAGTGTCTCCGAAAGGCCCCTGTGGCCCGAGGAAAACGAGAAGGTAGAATCCCAGCACAGTCGGCGGAAGGACGAGCGGAAGAGCGATGACGGCGTCGAGAATGAATTTGAAACGCCAGCGGGTCCGGGCGAGCCACCACCCGAGGGGAGTGCCGATAAGGAGAAGAATCACCGTTGTGAGGAGCGCGAGCTGGATCGTCAACCAGAGTGCCTTCAGATCGGATTCACTCAGCATGGGAAAGGGGAGGAAGGGCGTAGCGATGAGACTCGATCAGCTCGCGGGAATCAGATGCACTTAAATGCTCCAGAAAGAGCCGCGCTTGCGGAGTATCGTGGATGAGGATCGCATCCTGTTCAATCGGCGTGTGCAGTTCGGCGGGAATAAGCCAGGTCGCACCCCGGTGTGAGTCTTTCACCTGCGATGCGGCGACCAGTCCCAGCTCTGCATTGCCACTGCTCACGAAATGCCAGGTCTGGGCGATATTCTCCCCGCGGACGATTTTTCCCTGCAGCGCCTCCCAGTGTCCCAGAGCGATGAGCGTTTCCCGGGCAGCGCGGCCGTACGGGGCGAGCTCCGGATTCGCAATCGCGAGATGCCGGAAGCGAGCAAGCGCGGGAAAGCCGTCTCCGGGGCTGACGAGTTCAGGCGAGGGACTGTAGAGGACGAGACGGCCGAGGGCGTAGGTGAAACGGGTCTCCTCCATCGCGAATCCTTTTTCCGCGAGATGCCGGGGAGCTGCGCTGTCGGCCGAGAGGAACACGTCAAAGGGGGCGCCCTGTTGAATCTGCGCCGAGAGTTTTCCGGTCGAACCGGAGACAAGGATAACCTCAACTCCGGTTTCATTCGTGTAGGTCGCGGCGAGTTCCTTCGCAGTTTCCATAAAGTTGCTCGCGACAGCCAGGCTGACCTTTTTTTCCGCCACGGAATCGTTCTGACAGGAGGCCGAAAACACCACGGCGGCAAGACAGATAAGGGGGATCAATCCGTTCTTCATGAGGGGTGAGGCGATTGAATTTCCGCCGCGGTGAGAGGACGCCAGTCTCCGGCTGCCAGATCATGAGGCAGAGCTATCGATCCGATCCTGTCCCGGTGCAGGGAAACGAGGCGGATCCCATCGAGGCGATGAAACATCCGTTTGATCTGATGATAGCGGCCTTCTTCCAGCGTGACGCCGGCGTGACAGGGGCCGTGGATGACGAGGGTGGCGGGACGCGTCCTGATTCCTTCGGGCTGAAACTCGAATCCATCCTCAAATTTTTTCACCGCTTCGGCAGGAATCGGCCGGTCGGTTTCCACGAGGTAGTGTTTCCTGATTTTCCTTTCCGGATCGGTGAGGGATTCCGACCAGCGTCCGTCGTTGGTGAGAAGGATGAGCCCGCTCGAACTGCGGTCGAGTCGACCGGCGAGATGCAGAGTCTCTTTGTCAGGGCAATCAATGAGGTCCAGCACGGTGCGATGAACAGGATCCTGCGTCGCGCTGAGAATGCCGACCGGTTTGTGAAGCATGAGGTAGTGCTGTGTCACGGCTTCCTGGAGGATCCGGTCTCCGATTTCGACGCGGGAGAAACGCGAGACCTCCAGCCGGTGATCTGTCGCAGTTTTCCCATCGACGACGATCTTTCGCTCGATGAGGCGGAAACGGGCGTCGCGCTCACTGAGATCGAGAGTTTTGGCGATGAAATGATCGAGTCTCACAAAGTGACGAAATAGTGAATTGAAGTGGTCTTGGCAATCAACTTGCGTCGAGGATCGGTTCTCTGTTAGAAGAATTCAACGTCATGAAACACGATGAACCCTCAGATCCCATGAAAAATACTCCTGATCGTCTCCGGTCTCTCTCTCCGAATATCGTTTTCTGGGCTGCGATGATCACCCTTTTTACCTTCGTTCCCGCGAGCGAAGCAGGGTTGTTCGAAAAGCTCCGCGCGAAGCGGCAGGCGAAGCTTCAGAAGCAGGCGGAAGAAAATAAGCCCAGACCGAGGCCGGTGCATCGGTCGAGCTACCGGGACGCGCACGGGGATGCCTACATCAACAGGGAGTTGCTCGAGATCGAGAAAGACTCCGAACGCAAGGTGGTCATCGACATCGAACGTCAGCGGGCTTTCCTCATTGTGAATGATCTCATCGCGGTGGACTCGGCTGTCTCTACGGCACGACGGGGGAAATACACTCCGAGGGGAACATTCCAGATCACTGAGAAAGTGAAGTCCGGCAAAGTATCGACGATCTATCATGTCTACATGCCGAACTGGATGCGTCTCGGACATACCACCGTGGGAATGCACACGGGAGATCTGCCTGGCTATCCTGCGTCGGCGGGATGCATTCGCCTTCCGCAAAGCGTCGCTCCGATCATCTTTGAAAATGTCAGGCGTGGCGTCACGGTCGAGGTGGTGGATTCCTGGAATGAGTCGGGGTTGTCCATTCCCTACTCGACGCCGGAGCGCGACTTTTTTGCGGCGCTTTGAGGACGACGTGGAAGTCGTCCCTCCGGACGTGGAGGGACCGGTTCCACCCGGTCCG
>JARGOP010000126.1 GCA_029233965.1 Verrucomicrobiales bacterium
CCCCGCACGCTTGTTCTTGCGCATGATCCTCGCGTCGGGATCGCTCAGGTTGCACCGCTGGCCGGAGTCTTCGGCCTTCACCTCACGCCGCTGCGGCTCCTTGCCCCGACACTTCTTGCCGGTCCTCTTTTCCTTTTCCCGCCGCTGGGCCTTCTTCTCCTCGAATTGCGCATCGGCCTCCTGCTGACGTTGCCGCGCCCGGGCCTCCAGCTCCTCAATGGCTCGATCCATCTTCGCGGCGAGCTTTTCGCGCCGCGCCCCCTCAGCAGGCAAGTTCTGGCTGTCTTCCTCCTCGATGTCCGCCTCTTCGGCGCGCGCCAGCAACTCGTCGATATCGAGTCGCAGCTGCTCGCGGATCTCCACCGCCCGCCGGTAGGTCACGTTCTTATCGATCGAGGCGTTGGCCTTGATATGAGTGCCGTCGATGGAGACGGTCCCGAGCTTGAGCAGCTTCAGTTCACGCGCCAGTTCCGGCACATCGACGATGCTCTCGCGGAATGCCTCGAGGTTCTCGTGCCGGAACTTGCAGATGGTGTCGTGGTCGGGATGGGTGCCGGCGGTCAGGTATCGCACCGCCACATCCCGGTAGGTGGCCCGCTCGATCTTGCGAGAGGAAAAGATCCCGTTGGCGTAGCAGTAGATCAAAAGCGCCAACATTATGTGGGGCGGAAACTGCGCGTCACCGGTGCCCCGGGCGCATCCATGCAGCCCACACCCGCAAGGTCAACAACCGGCTGGCCACCGCCCTGCGCATGGCCGCCCAGTCCCTCTACCGGTCGAAGTCCGGCTTGGGAGACTGGTTCCGACGAATCAAGTCCAAACCCGGGACCAAGGCGGCGGTTACCGCCGCCGCTCACAAGCTGGCGCGCATCCTCGGGGCGATGGTCAAGCACCGCCGCCCCTACAATCTTGAGCGTCTAGGCAATCATCCCTGGTGGGACGCTATCTGCCGACTCGGAAACCGTATTTTGAAATTTGACAAGAGATTGGGAATGCTTTAACGGACTACGATCTAGTTTTTGAAATCTAATCTTCAATTAATACTTCCCTATGAACAAACACTTCAGCACCTTGGTAGCCTCCGTAGGAATTGCGTTTGCATCGTCGGTCAGTGCCGGTGATTACACTGCGTCTGCGAAACTGCCCGTTTACGTTGACCCGGAGCCCACGGGCTACATCTTCGCCTACGGCGGCTTCGCATTCGCCCACGACACCGACTCGATCTTCTACGGATCAGGCATAGGTCCGGTTCCGCCCGGTTCGTCAGTAAATAATGGCTACGATAGCGGCTACATCCTCGGAGGAGGTGTCGGTGTCTATTCTAATTTTATGAACGGGAGCCGTTTTGAGTTAGAGATGCTGCATTCCTCACAGGGCCGTGACCTTTTTGGAATTTCTATTCCGGGGGAAGGTCAAGGTGCGGTCCCGCTTCCTGGTGAACTCGACACCCAAGCATTCTTTTTCAATGTTGTGAAAGAGTTCCCCATCGGTCGCGTGACCGGTTATGCAGGTGGTGGCTTCGGTTTCGCGAACAGGAGTTGGACGCTCCTAGTTGGGGACATTTTAGGTGGTCAAGGAACTCCCTTCAGCGGCGGCCTTGCCGGCGAAGACACTACTTTTGCTTACCAGATCAAGGCGGGTGTGGACGTCCCGATGGGCGAGCGTCTTTCGCTCTTCACCGAGTATAAGCTTATCGGAATGACCGAGAGCGAGTTCTCGACCATTATCGTTCCGATCAACACGGACGCCCACGTCACCCATAACCTTGTTTTTGGTGTCAAGATCGACTTTTAAGTTTAGCCGCTACTCTACATTCTAGTTTGGAATTCCCGCTCTCTCACCGAGAGCGGGATTTTTTTTGCTCCTTTGCCCCCTCCAACCCGGGGCAGTGTCCGGTGACGAAGAGGCGGGGTTGAAAAAGCAAATCCTCAGCAGTTGGAATCCGCTTCTTTTCTCCTACCTCGAAACCTCGGACAAGGAATCGGGAAGCGGAAAGATCCCCGGGCGGCATCCCAGGGCTTCCCACGGGAACGTGGCGGTTTCTGTCAGCGAGCGACTCCCGGGTCACCGTTTTCGTCGACTTCATGGCCGCTTCGTTTTTCAGCGACGACGAAATGACCATCACCTCAGCGACTTCCGGTCCGAAGGGAGGGAGACCTGACGAAGACAGCCTCTCTGGCAGTGGAGGACTATCCGGCACGAATGTTATACGAGGAGGTCTACTGCGCCAGGGGCGAAATGGAAAACCAGATCAAAGTCCAGCAAATGATCTGTTTGCCGATCGGACCAGCACCCGGATCATGAGCGCCAACCAGCTCCGCTTATGGTTCAGTGCCTTCGCCCACTTGTTGGTGGAGTTGCTGCAGGAAGGAGTGCTCAAGAAAACTTTTCTGGCCTCTGCTACCATCGGGACAATCCGGTTGCGGTTCTTCAAGGTGGCGGCACGGGTGAAGGTGAGCACACGACGGGTGCTGGTGGAATGGAGCTCGGCGTGTCCCAATCGCAGGGACTACCAACTCGCGCACGCGGCCTTGAGCGGATAAAGCCGCCGACAGACGAAGGTTCAAAATGAGAGGCACGAGTAGGTGCTCGGGGAACAACCGTGCCCCCGAAACTGGATTATGGATACGTTAGAGTCAAAAATCCAGCCAACAGTGGTTTTGCTCTATCAAGAGAGTCCAAAAATGCTGCGTAGCCACCCTGACCGCTACCAAATCTTCATTCACCGCCCGCGTGGTGAGAAATGCGGGCTAACCCCGACAGCATACTAGGAATTCGCTTTTTCAACCCCACCGCTCCGTCTCCGCGCATTTCCCCGGGTTGGAGGGGGTGCAGCCGCCCTACGTCCTCCATCGTAACCCCGCTCATTTCCCCGAGCCGGAACGCTTCGACCCGGATCGCTGGACCCCGGAGTTCCGCAAAGCGCTCCCGGCCGGCGTCTATGTTCCCTTCGGCATCGGCCCGCGCTATTACATGGGCGAACAGTTCGCCCGCATCGAAGCCACCCTCGTCCTCTCCATCATCGGCCAGCGTTTTCGCCTGGAAATGAAACCCGGCCAGACCATCCTCCCCGAGGCCATGATCTTCATGCGCCCCTGCGACGGTCTCCACATGCGCCTGCTTAAACGCTGACCATTGGGGCGCCGAGCCCAGTCGTCATACCGTCATTCTGTCATTCGGCCTAATTCGTCATTTCGGCCGAAGGCCGCGCCCTCTTCCATCGCTTCGCCACCAACGCTTTCTCTCGCGCGGTCAATTCGTAGCTCCCGATCCGGTATCCTTCGCGCTCCTCAAAATACCCTTCCACCGCCGGCTTCATGGCCTCGAAGCCATCGAGGTTCAGCCCTTCGTATAGCGCCTTCATCCCCGCGACCGGATCGGCCACCAGGTCCTCGTAGCTCAACTCGTGAAACTGTCCGGCCGGCACGGCCGCGCGGCCTTCCTCCATCCGTTCCTGGAGAAACTCGTACATCCCCAGGATCATCTCTTCCACCTGCTCCTCGTCGAGCTCGAGCTTTTCGAAGGTACATCCCTTCGCCAATACGCGCACCAGTTTGCGCATCGATCCGAACACATCTTCGGGCTCACGGTTGATGCAAGCAAAACGCGCGCCCGGAAACATCTCCAGCAACAACTCCATGCGCGCGCTGTGCGTGGGCGATTTGTAAATCATGCGCAGCCGGTGCCGGTAACTCAGGTTGCGGTGAAACCGTTCCAGGCACTGCTTCCAACGCCGCAACTCATCCTCCGGAAGTCGCCGCACATCGAGCGCTTCCCGGTAATCGAATTCGTCGTTGGGAAACGGGAGCCGCAAGTACGGCGACACCGCGCCGGCCATCATCAAGGCAATCTCATCTTCACCCGGCGACGTCAGGCCAACCTGCATTTCGTCCATGGGCCTGGGTCCCGGCTTGCGGCCTGACAAGAAGTTGCGCACCAGCCCCCCCGTCATGAGGAAGTGCAGGGGGCGCGCGCACTCGAACAAGAGCGGCGCCGCATGATTCGCATCGAGCGCCAGGAGTTCGTGCAACAACGACGTGCCGCTCCGCCAGTGTCCGATCACGAAGACCGGCGCTTCGCCAGGCCCGGCCGCCGCCACGCGCCGGTCCCAAAAAAGCCGCTGCATTCCGCCCAGGCCCCAGTGCACCGGTGTCAGCGCCAATGCGCCCAGCAGCCAAGGCCAGCATCGCGGCGCCACCCGCCTCCATCGCCCGCTCAAAAGGTGGCCCCAGGTCGGCGGGGCGGCGCCCGACCAGAGGAGGGGAGCCTGCGCAATGGGCACGATGGGACCGGCCGGCAAAACAGACTTAACGGGATCAGTCGAAGGAGGGGAGGGCATGAACTGCTAGTGAATTGCTTCTTCAGCCCCCGTAGCTCCGTCTCTGCGCATCGCTGGGTTGGAGGGGGAGCAGGGGGAGGAAGGGGGGAAAAAGCCTCATTGACTGGAATTCGACCGCATTTCTCCTCTGTCGTCAAGCATGCACCGGGATGTCGAGATGAATTGTGGGACATCCGTCCGCAATTTACCGACGCATGAACACACCGCTGCGGGCCCGCCCCAATGGATTTTTTCCGCAACCCCATAAACTAAGAGATACAATGTGAGAGAAAAAGGGGGACCCACGGGTGGCGTGGCGGCGGGAGAAAACGCATCGCTCAAGCGTGTTCCACCTTGGCTTATGCAGCATCCGCTCTGAAGTCTGGTAGCACAGAAATGGCATCACGCAGGGTATCGGTGCTGTGCTTCGCGTAGAGCTGATGAACATCCGATGAGCTGTGGGCCGCGAGGGTCATTCGAATATCTTCCCCAATCTGCGCGTTGGCGAGAGAGGAGATGAAGAAGTGCCGGAAGCTGTGAAAGCTGCGTGTCCCTTTGTCTCCTCCATCGATCTCGATTTCCCGCGGGGTATTGGCCGTATAACCCCCTTTCTCCCCCATGAACTCCGCCGAAACCCGTTCTTCACGGCCTTTCCGCCAGAAGCAAATTCCTGCTAGCAGCTGGGTGTGTTTTCGATAGCAAACCGTAAGCACGCCGCACAATCTTCCAATAAATCGAGACCTTCTACAATCGGGAACGCATTCACACCGCACTCGGAAACCAGTCGCCGGAAAAGTTCCTGACAAATCACTTCCCACACGTTACTATTCACCATGCACAAATTTATTGTGCTGCCTGTGGCGGGTGACCTTCCATCAAACATGCTGTATGACTGTATGACTGTATGACTGAGTCCGCCTTCCCGATGGACGCTCTCGGAAGTTGAAAGAGCCGCTTTCCTCTGCGAGATTTCGA
>JARGOP010000045.1 GCA_029233965.1 Verrucomicrobiales bacterium
GAAAAACCATAAATACCGTTTATTTTAAGCGTGGCGTTCTACTAGGCTGGAGCCAGCTCACCGGAAAAATCCTCCCCGCTGTCTTTTTCCTCCTTTTCGACGGCCCTGTCCTTCGGTTCGGTTTCAGCAGGGAGGTCAGGCGGGGTCGGAGCGGACGGGGGATTCTGAATCTCACCGTGATCCATAATTTCCTGGATGTGAACCCCATCAAGGGTCTCGTAGAGAAGCAAAGCCTGGGCGATCGCCTCAAGCTTGTCCCGGTTTTCTTTCAGAAGCTTAGTCGCTTCCACATAGGCCTCGTCGGTCAGCTTCTTAACCTCGTCATCGATCGTCTGGGCTGTCGCCTCGGAATAGTTCCTCGGTGTTGAAATATCACGGGCAAGGAAAACTTCCCCCTGCCCCTCACCGTATTCGATCATGCCAAGGCGTTCGCTCATACCCCAGTTGCACACCATCTTGCGGGCTATCTCGCTGGCCTGGCGAATGTCGCCTGCCGCACCATTGGTGACGTCACCGAAAACGAGTTCCTCGGCAACACGGCCACCCATGATGAGGATGAGTCGGTCGAGAAGGTACTGCTTCTTGTAGCTGTGCTTGTCCTCAACCGGCAAATACATCGTTACGCCCAGGGCCGGACCACGCGGGATGATCGAGACCTTGTGCACCGGATCGGTATCTTTAACGAGCATGCCGAGAAGCGCATGGCCCGCTTCATGATAGGCGGTAAGCTGCTTCTCATCTTCGCTGAGAGCAAGGCTGCGCCGCTCTTTACCCCAACGCACCTTGTCGCGGGCCTCTTCAAGCTCCTCGGTATGGATCGCCTTGAGTCCCTTGCGAGCCGCAAGAAGAGCCGCTTCATTAATGACGTTGGCCAGTTCGGCACCCGAGTAGCCGGGAGTTCCCCGGGCGATGATACCAAGATCGACCCCTTCAGCGAGCTTCACTTTTTTCGCATGAACGGTGAGAATTTCCTCACGCCCCTTCACGTCGGGAAGACTCACCGTAATTTCGCGGTCAAAACGCCCCGGACGCAGAAGCGCCGGATCGAGAACATCAGGACGGTTTGTCGCAGCAATAATGATGACGCCCTCCTGAGTGTCGAAGCCGTCCATCTCCACGAGAAGAGCGTTCAGGGTCTGCTCACGCTCATCGTGTCCACCGCCCATACCGTGACCACGATGACGACCGACCGCATCGATCTCATCAATAAAAATCAGGCAGGGAGCGTTCTTTTTTCCCTGTTCAAACATGTCGCGGACACGGGAGGCACCGACACCGACAAACATTTCGACAAAGTCCGAACCACTGATCGAAAAGAAAGGCACATCCGCCTCGCCGGCAATGGCGCGGGCGAGAAGCGTCTTTCCTGTTCCCGGTGAACCCACCATAAGCACACCCTTGGGAATACGGCCTCCAAGCCGCTGAAACTTCTTGGGATTGCGAAGATACTCGACGATCTCCCAGACCTCTTCTTTCGCCTCCTCAACGCCGGCAACATCCTTGAAGGTGACTTTGCCTTTCTCCATCGTCATCATCTTCGCCTTGCTCTTGCCAAAACTCATCGCGCCCTTCCCGGCCGCTTTGATCTGATGGCGGAAGAGAAAGTAGAGAAGCAAAAGGAGAAAGATGATGGGCAGATAAAAGGACAACAACATCACGCCAAGACCGTCTGACTCCGTGGAAAGTTCAGTGATTTCCAGATTCTTCGAAGCGAGAACCTCTTTGAGGTCTTCCCCCGCATAATCCAGAATGATGGGCGCGGAAAATTCACTGTATTCACTGTATTTGCTTCCAGCATTTTCCTCAGGGTTATCGACGATATACCAGCCCTGGATGAACTGCTTCGAACTTCCGTCTCTCTGCACCAGTTTCAGGAGCTTGGGAGGGGTCGACTCGGCATCGACGTGAATCCGATCATTAGCGACCATGTTTTTGAATTCCCCGAAGGTGACAGTCTTCGAAGCGTCGGAAAAACTCTTCGACCAGATCGCGAGACCGAAAAGTCCCATCGCGACTAAAAGGAGGATCAGCCCTTTCCAGTTGAAGCCGCTCTCCCCGCCGGGGCGCTGGTCGTTATCGTTGGGCTCTTTGTCTTGCATTAAAAAATCGAGTTGAGGGTCGAAAAGTCGGGAACGCTAACATAGTGGGCAGAAAGACGCAATCAACGGTAGAACCGTCTCATTCACCCTCTGGAACACTCGGGCGACCGACTGGAGGAGGTAAACGGATTCCTTGCTTACATCGCCGGAATCCTGTCAAAGAGAATACGCCGAAGAGTTCATCCATGCCTCAAAAAACAATCAGCAAAGCGCTTATCCCTGATCATTTACGATTAGAATTTCTTATCTTTAAAATATTTGAAACCACTTTGATGTTAAAATAAGTATTACTGATAATGAAACCAAACTCGAAAGAAGCACCAGCATATGATGACGCCCTCGATGAAGCGCGTCTCAAGGGTATCGCGAACGGTGACAGGCAGAGCTTTCGGGACCTGTACGAGCGCTACGACGGCCTCCTGTTCACCACCATCGAAAAGGTCCTCAACGATCGTGAGGATTCTCAGGAAGTTCTCCAGGAAGTGATGAGTTCCCTCTGGAGGAAAGCTCATCTTTACCACCCCGGGCGGGGTCGCCCTATCACATGGCTTGCCTCGACGGCAAGAAATCGTGCCATTGACCGGCTTCGCTCGAAGCAGCGTCAGTCCCGTTTGAAATCAGCTTACACGGATGAGATGGACGTGAACCCACGGGGATCAACCGGGCTCAGCGGACCGGAGGCAGCAAGTCGGCGCGATACCTGCAGCGCGGTTCGTTCCGCCGTGATGGAACTCACCGATGTGCAGCGGGAAGCGATCGAGAAAGTTTACTTCGAAGGACTCACTCAACAGGAGATCGCGGACCAACTCGGAGAACCACTCGGAACGGTGAAGGCGCGGATTCGGCGTGGTCTCGCGAAGCTGAGGAAAACGGTAGAGGTGAGTTAGGTGGACCGAAACCCGGCATAAATTATTTCCTTTTCCCCATCCCTCCGTCTCGACGCCAGAACCATCCTTCCCGGAGATCGAGGGGAAAGCGGCCCTCCTCCCACGTCCACCTGTAGAATCCATCATCTCAGCATTTCGCTTCAAAACCCAAAGGGCAGCCCCTCCGGGATTAAAAAGCCGGATTGTGGGCCTGTATTTCAAGAAAGCCTGAGTACGGTTTTCCCTTGCCCCGCCGCGGCATGGGGAAGCCCCGAGGCAAGTGAGAACGGCCGCAATCGCTCCGTCGGAATCTCCGCCATAAAATAAGACCGGTGTCGACCGGTCAGTCCCACGGGATCGTCCTCGAGAACTGGTTCGACAAAGTCGGGATCGACCAATTGAAAATCTATGATCAGGGAACCTTCCTGCAGACAGGGAGCAAACTGTCCCGGTCGTTTTCGAAAGATGACCACGGACACGGCCCGATTATTTTCTTCGAAAACCGGACCACGAAGCAGAGGGAATGATCTCGAAGAGTCAAAAACATCATGAAGTTGAACACTCCGATTCGCGGAAGTTGTTGCTGTCACCGGTCTGTGCGTTCATAGCGGAATGAGACTACCCACCTGTTTCGGCTTGCTCCTGTTCCTCGTGTTTCCGCTTTCCGCGACTGAGCACGATCTTATCATCTACGGCGGAACTCCGGCGGGTTTAACGGCTGCCATCGCGGCGCATCGGGAAAATCCCGATCTCAGCATCAGGATCATTGAACCAAGTCCGTGGGTTGGCGGCCTCGTCACGGGCGGCCTTTCGCGAACAGATAAGGGTCGTGAGGACACGATCGGCGGAATTACTCTGGAATATTTTCGGCGTGCCGCGGAACGGGGTGGAGAGGGAACACCGATGTGGTATGCGGAGCCGAAACAGAACATGGCAGTCTTCGAAACGATGCTGGAGGAATGCGGTGACAGCCTTCAGATCCTGATGCAGCGCCAAGTCAGATCTGTCGGGAAAAAGGGAAGCCGGATTGTGGAGATGACCCTGGACGATGACACGGTGCTTCGGGGGAAAGTCTTTATCGACGCCAGCTACGAAGGAGATCTCATGGCCCGCGCCGGTGTCAGCTATGTCGTCGGTCGCGAGAGTCGGGAAACGTATGCGGAACCGCTCGCAGGATACTATCCCATGAAAGTCCGACCGCACGGGCCGGATACAATGGGCGAGGTCTGCTCCTGTCTCGGAGGCGACGCCCCGCATTTCATCCATGGTACCCCGACAGAAATCAATGCCTTTGATGCAGATGGAAACCTCATTGCCGGGGTGGCGCAAACGGACCCGAATACCGAACCCGGGAGCGCGGACCATCGCACCCAGGCCTACAATTTTCGACTCTGTGTAACGCAGCGGAAGGACATTTTCGTCCCCTTCCCCAAACCGGTGAACTACGATCCCTCGCGTTATGAACTCCTCCTGAGGCTCATCAAAAGCTATCCCGACGTCCGGTTCGGGCGACTGGTCCATCTAGGCGCGATCGCGAACGGCAAATTTGATCTCAACGCCCAGGGACTCTTTTCGACGGACTACGTCGGCGGCAATACCGGCTATCCGGACGGGGACTACAAAACACGCGAAGAAATCCGGCAGGATCATGTCGACTATGTGCAGGGATTCCTCTGGTTTCTTGGACACGATAATCGCGTTCCGCCGGAGTTGCGCGAAGAAGTGAATTCATGGGGTCTCTCCGCAGATGAATTCGTCGACAACGACCACTGGCCGTATGCGCTTTACGTCCGCGAAGCCCGTCGCATGATCGGCGAGTCTGTCATGAAACAGGAGGATACCTGGACCGAGATCACCAAGCCGGATTCCGTCGGCATGGGTTCGTTCATCCTTGACTGCCACATCGTGCAGCGAATTGCCGATGCGAATGGCAATGTCGTTGATGAAGGTTCCTTTCAGGACCATCCCACCCGACCCTATCAGATCCCCTATCGGACCCTGTTGCCGCGGCGCAACGAGTGCGAAAACCTTCTCGTTCCGGTTTGTCTTTCCGCCTCACACATCGCCTATTGCTCGATGCGGATGGAACCGGTTTACATGACCATGGGCCAAGCCTCGGGAGTCGCCGCAGCAATGGCGATCGGTACATCCGGCAATGTCCACGAAATTTCCGTTGAGACTCTGATAAAGAAACTGACCGCGCAGAATGTCGTTCTTGAACTGAAAGGACTGGCCGACTTGATCATGGTGGAAAAACTCCCCGGGATTGCGATCGATGATCGGGAGGCGAAATTCGTCGGATCCTGGTCACACAGTTCTTTCGGCAATCCGGTCGAGGGAAGCGCTGCTCACGATGGAAACGGTGGCAAGGGAGAAAAGTTGGCAACCTTCACAATTGAAGTTCCGGAGTCGGGGCAATACGAAGTCCGCTTTGCCTACGCCGCTTCGGGCAATCGCGCTTCAGCCGCGCCGATCGCGATCGAGCACAGCGGAGGAACCGCCTCGGTGACCGTCGATCAGCGCAAGGTTCCCGAGCATGACAAGCGCTTCACCACACTCGGAACATGGAGCTTCACCAGCGGGAAACCGGCAGCCATCACGATCCGCAATGACGGGACAGACTCCTATGTCTCGGTCGATGCCATCCAGTTAATCCCCGTCGAATAGGCTTTCCTGCGGTCCACTGCGCTGCGGAAGTCACGCCTCAGGCCAAGCAGAAGGGATCCCCGGATCTGCCCTTCCCTTGCCTTCACTTCATCTCCCCGATCCTCGCGAGAATCTCCACATTGGCGGTTGGATCAAAAGCAGCGAGAGCGCCTTTTTGCATTTCGATGATCTCTGAAGCGCCTTTCTTGGCGAGCTGCAGCATTTCGAGCATTTGCGCTTCCGAGAAAGTGGCTTCCTCCCCCGATCCCTGCACTTCGATCAGTTCGAGGTCCGAAGTCATGGCATAGTTGAAATCGACGCTCGCGTCTTTGTCCTCGTGGTAGTTGAGATCAAGGACACAGGTGTCCTGCCAGACGCCGGCACTGATCGCGGCGGCGAATCCGCTCATCGGCGAGGTTTCAAATTTCTTCGCGACAATGAACCGCTGAAACGCCATCTCAGCAGCGACGCAGGCGCCAGTGATGGAGGCGGTTCTCGTTCCCCCATCGGCGCGGAGAACATCACAATCGACCCAGAGCGTCCGTTGTCCGAGTCCTTTCAAATCGACCACAGCGCGGAGGCTGCGACCAATGAGGCGCTGGATCTCCGAGCTGCGTCCATCGAGCTTGCCACGACTGATGTCGCGCGGCTTCCGCTGCAAGGTTGAGTAAGGCAGCATACTGTATTCCGCCGTGAGCCAGCCGCCCGGAACGTTCTGCTGAAACATCCAGCGGGGCACCCCGGTTTCGATCATGGCACTGCAGATCACCTGCGTATCTCCGAAACTCACGAGGACGCTTCCGTGGGCATGGCGGGCAATGTCGAGTTGAAAGTTGATATCACGTAGTTGGTCTGTGGCGCGGCCATCGATTCGAGTCATGCTTAGGAAATGCTCTAATAGCGAGCGGATTGCAACCGTTCACATTCGCGGTTGCGTCGGAGTCCTGATTGACGACCATACCCATCCCTTGAAATCGAACGATGCGGCCCGCCCGGGAAAAACTCGAACAATTCGCGATCGACGTCATTCTTGACCGTCGTCAGGGCTTTCGTGCGGGAATGCTGCGCGGTTTTCTGGGATCAATGTCCACCCTCTACGAAGGCGCGGTCGGCCTGCGCCTCTGGCTCTATCGCAACCGGATCTTGCGGGAACGAAATCTCGGATGTCTTGTCGTTAGCATCGGGAATCTCACGGTGGGGGGAACCGGGAAAACGCCGGTGGTGGAAAAATTTGCACGCTCTCTGCAGGACGGGGGACGCCGCGTCGCGATCCTGAGCCGGGGCTACAAATCAGTGAAGCAACCCTTTCTCCGGCGCCTCATCGGCAAAATTCAGGGAAAGAACGAAATCGATCCTCCCCGCGTCGTCAGCGACGGAAAGTCGCTGCTCCTCGATTCAAAGACGGCCGGCGATGAGCCCTACATGCTTGCGGCGAACCTTCGCGACATTCCCGTCGTCGTTGACAAGGACCGCGTCAAAAGCGGCAAACACGCCATCGGTGAGTTGAATTGCGACACCTTGATTCTCGATGACGGGCTCCAATATCTTCGCTTGAGACATCGGCTCGATATCGTGCTCGTCGACCGCTGGCATCCTTTCGGCACGGAGCGGCTTCTTCCCCGCGGCACCTTGAGAGAGCCGCCGCGCAATCTGAAGCGCGCCTCCTACATTTTCATCACGAAGTGCAACGGAGACCCGAATGACGAGCTGATTGATCGCATCCGCCTCTACAACCGTACTGCTGAGATCATCGAATGCGAGCACCGGCCCCGCTACCTGCAGCATATCGAAACCCGTGAGACACGTCCTCTTGATGATCTTCAGGGGAAAAAAGTGGGAACGGTCAGTGCCATCGCGGTGCCGGAAAGCTTTGAGGACGGCGTCAAGAAGCTCGGCGCAACCCTTGAGGCAACCTGCCGTTTCATGGATCACCACCGCTTCACGGAGCAGGAAATCATTTCCTTCATCAACTGCTGTGTGGAATCCGGCGTCGACATGATCCTCACGACTGAAAAAGACGCGGTCCGCTTTCCCCGACTCGGACGCATGGATGTCCCCATTTACTTTCTGCGCGTCGAGATCGGAATTCTGAGCAACGAGGAAAGTTTTGAGCAATGCATCAACCGGATCTGCACGCCGGTCGCAGAAACCTCGGCCCGTCGCTTTTTCTAAACGCCTCCTTCGGCAGTAGCCAAGGACGGGAAACTCGGCGATAGTCCTCTATTCCTCCCATGTCCATCCTTGCCGGTATTTTCGATATTTTCATCTCAGACGGGGCGATGATGACATTCAAATGGACGATCATCATCGCGTTGATCGTGATTGGCTTCCTCGGAACCTTTCTTCCCATTCTCCCCGGCACGACCCTCATTTTCGCCGGCTGCGTCATTCATTATTTCGCGATGGGGATGGAAGCGTCCGGGCTCGCCTGGCAGGGCCTGGTTTTCATCGGGATCCTCTATGCCCTCTCGCTGGTGCTCGACTGGTTCAGCGGAGTGATCGGGGCGAAATGGTTCGGCTCAAGTAAGTGGGGGATCATTGGTGCGCTCGTCGGCGCCATTATCGGATTCTTCTTTTCGCTCCCGGGACTTATCCTCGGTCCTATCGTGGGCGTTTTCGTATTCGAACTCGCTTTCGCGAAGAAGCAGGTCCGCGATGCCTCCAACTCCACCATCGGTACGGTCGTCGGTGGCATTGCCGGCCTCATCGGAAAAGTGATCCTCGCGCTGGGCATGATCGCCTGGTACATCGGTGACGTTTTCGTCATCAACTGACCGAATTTACCCTTTTCCCGAAAGGTGAAGGATTTGAGGCTTGCAGTCGGCACGGGACTAGCTTTCACGTCTGGCACTTATGTCTATCGAAAGTGTTACCGCCCGAACAGGACCCGAGCCTTATCGAATCAAACTCAAAGTCGCGATTCTGGGGGGGGGATTTGCCGGCGTCTACTGTGGACAGAAAATCGGCCGGGAGCTGAAAAAGGCGGGCATCGACACACGGGATGCTGCGATTGTCTCGGAGCAGAACTACATGGTCTTCCAACCGATGCTCGCTGAAGTCGCCGGGGCATCGATCCAGCCACGGCACGTCGTCAACCCGATCCGCCAGCTCTGCCGCGGGCTTCGAGTCTATCGGGGCAGCGTCGTTTCGGTCGATTTGAAGGCGAAGGAAGTTCACGTCAACACCGGTAACTTCTCGGCCGGCGTCATTCTCGAGTATGAGCACATCGTTCTCGCTCTTGGTGCGGAAATTGATCTCAGCCGTGTCCCAGGCATGCCCGAGCACGCCCTCCTCATGCAGAATGTCGGTGACGCGATGATCCTTCGCGCCACGATCATCAAACGAATCGAAGAGGCGAATGCCGAATACCGCGAGGATGTCCGGAAGCGCCTCCTCACATTTGTCGTCGTCGGCGGGGGCTATTCAGGGGTCGAGACGGCCGGGGAAATGCTCGACATGCTCCTCGAAACGGCGAAATTTTATACGAATGTTCCGAAGGGGGATATCAGGGTCGTGCTCGTGCACAGCCGCGAAAGAATTCTCCAGACGCTCACCGATTCGCTGGGCGACTATGCTGGACGCAAGCTCCAGGAGCGGGGTCTTGAACTTTGTCTTAACGAAAGGGTCAGAGCGGTCACCGCGACTAAAGTTTATCTTCAGTCCGGCGCCGAAATCGAAACCTCTACGGTTGTTTCGACCGTCGGGAACGCGCCGAACCAGGTCATCCGGCAAATTTGCGACCATCAGGAAGTCGGCCACGAGCGCTACCGTATCATCACGGACGAATACCTCCGCGTGGAGGGCCATGAAAATGTCTGGTCCGCCGGCGACTGCGCTGCCGTTCCCCTTGCCGACGGAGGCGGTGACAGCTGCCCGCAGACAGCGCAGTTTGCGATGCGCCAGGGCGCCTGCCTCGCTCACAACATCGGGCGCACGATCCGAAAAGAGAAATTGAAACCCTTTCTCTTCAAGGGGCTCGGCGAACTGGCTTCGATCGGCCACCAGACCGCCGTGGCAAATATCATGGGGCTTCAGTTCTCCGGTTTCATCGCCTGGTTCATGTGGCGCACGATCTATCTGTCCAAGCTCCCGGGGATTGACCGGAAACTCCGGGTCGTTATCGACTGGACCCTCGATGTCTTCTTTCCACGCGACATCAACCTGCTCAACCCGCGCTACACGAAGCTCTACCAGCAGGTGCACCTCGAGCCGGACGATATCCTCTTTAACCGGGGAGAGCCGGCGTTCTCCCTCTACGTCGTCCAAAGCGGACAGATCATCCTCAAGGATCAGGAGGGCGGTGTCGCCCGGACGATCGAAGAAGGAGATTTTTTCGGAGAGCGGGCGCTCGTCCATGGAGGTGGCTACCTCTACGACGCGGTCGCTCAGGGCCGCACCGAACTGGTCTCGCTGAGCGGGGAGGCGGTGCTCCCGTTTATCCAAAGCAGCCGACGTTTCCGCCGGGTTCTCGCAAAAACGAGTGCTCAGGTTTCTGCCGAAGGCGAAATCCAGGCCATCATCGACAAGCTCCATCCCACGACCCTCGAGGCCTGTGTCACCGAAGTGATGCGTTCTGACATCGCAACCCTCCGGGGAGACCAAACCCTCCAGGATGCACTGTCGCTCTTCCGCGAACGACGCTTCAGCATCTACCCTCTCGTCGACGAAGAAGGGAAACTGTCAGGGGTGATGAGCCGTGAGGATTTCTTCGATTTCATCAAGCGGGGAGATGTCGACGAAAACGCCCGGCTCAGTTCCATCGAGAGCATGAGTCTCCCCAGCTGCCTCGACAATGCCACGGTGCAGGATTCCCTCGAAGGCATGGTCCGGATGGGACGCTACAAGTGCCTCATCGTCGATTCGGACAACTACCTCAAGGGCATCGTCACGGTGATGGATCTACTCGGCGAAGATCTCGCCAAGAAAGAATTGCCGGCGAAGAGCTGAAATCAGGCGATCTGATCGAGAAGGAAATTACGAAGATCGGCAATCGCGACCCGCTCCTGCTTCATGGAATCGCGGTGACGAAGCGTCACGGTTTCCTTCAGCTCATCCCCACTCTCACCCAGTGTGTCGAAATCAATCGTCACGCAGAAGGGAGTTCCGATTTCATCCTGACGGCGGTAGCGACGGCCGATTGCAGCAGTTTCGTCATAAAACACGTTCATGTGGGGAACAAGGAGCGCCTGCACCTCCCTCGCTTTCTCCACCAGCTCGGGCTTGTTCTTGAGCAGCGGGAACACACCGACCTTCACCGGAGCCATCCGGGGAGAAAAACGCATCACGGTCCGGATTTCCTCTTTGCCTTTTTCGTCGGTGACGGTCTCTTCGTCGTAAGCTTCGCAAATCAGGGCGAGGATCGTGCGATCACATCCCGCACTTGGCTCGACGACGTGAGGAATGAGTTTTTCTTTGGTCTCATCATCAAAGAACTCGAGAGGCTTGCCGCTGTGCTCTTTGTGCTTCGTGAGATCGTAGGCTCCGCGGTAGGCAACGCCTTCCAGCTCCTGAATCCCGAACGGGAATTCATACTCGATGTCGTAGGTCTTCTGCGAATAGTGGGCGCGTTCGCCATCCGGAATATCGAGAACGTGGAGATGCTCGCGAGGAATTCCGATTTCCTCGTAGAAGGTGAGACGACGCTCAAGCCACTCATCCGTGAGGGCGAGACCATCCTCGGCGCGACAGAAAAACTCGATCTCCATCTGCTCGAATTCGCGGGAGCGGAAGGTGTAGTTTCTCGGGTTGATCTCGTTACGGAACGATTTCCCGATCTGGGCAATACCGAAAGGAAGCTTCACCCGGTTCGTCTCGGCGACGTTTTTGAACTGAACAAAGATGGACTGCGCTGTCTCGGGTCGAAGGTAGGCCACCGCGCTTTCGTCCCCGTCATCAGCAGAGGCACCCATGTGGGTCTTGAACATCAGGTTGAACTCACGGGGCTCAGTGAGAAGCGATCCATTTTCCGGATTGTATCGGGTCGTCTCCGTGAGTTCCTCCGTCGATTCACCGGCAAGTTCGATCGTTTTCGGAGAGATCTGCTTATCGGTGAGAAACTGGGAATAGTATTGCTTTGCCGTCTTGCGCGCCTTGTTTTCGTCCTGATTTCCGGAAATGAGAACCGAGTAGGGACGCTCTACAGACCAGCCGGATTCCGCGTGGGAAGCTCCCGTGTAATGATACGCGGTACCGGACTGAGGCTCGATCTGGTCGGCACGCAGCCGCGCTTTGCTGAGAAGGCAGTCGCACATGGGGTCGGAAAATCCGCCGACGTGTCCCGAAGCCTTGAGGACATCCTGGTGCGTGAGAATGGAACCGTCGAGGCCTAGAATGTCTTCCCGCTCCTGCACATTCTTCCGCCACCAGTAGTCTTTGAGATTTCGCTTCAGTTCCGCGCCCAGTGGACCGTAATCCCAACATCCGTTCAAACCGCCATATATCTCGGCTGACTGGAAGATGAACCCCCGACGTTTGCACAGGCTCACGATTTTCTCCATCAGGGCGGTATTTTTTTCGGACGCAGCGTCGCTCATGGGTCAATAAACTGAAGATTTTAAAAAGAGTGGGACAAAATAGCCGACCCCCTTCTTCCGCAAGAGGAAAGTCGGAATGCTTTCATGGGAACAATCCTTCCAACCGCACCTGAGGTTCATCGCCTATTTTCTCTTGACCAGCGGTGAATTGTGCGGACATTGCCCGCCCGCAGGAAACGACAGTGTGTCGATCCCTGCCCTACTATTTTTTAACGGAGCTTCACCATGGCAAGAGTTTGTAAAATTACCGGCGCTAAAGTCACCTCAGGTCGCAGAATCCACCGCAGTGGACGTGCGAAGAAAAAGGGCGGTATCGGTCGTCACGTGACCAAAACGGTGAAGCGCCAGTTCAAGCCCAACCTTCGTCAGAAGCGGATCTGGGTTCCGGAGCTCGGACGTTACGTGAAGGTCAAAGTCAGTGCCCGCGGTCTGAAAACGATCGATAAGAACGGTGCGCTCAAGACTTTGACGAAGGCCGGACTTCTCTAGTTCGGCCTCTTTCACCCTCCCGGTGTCTATGTCTGACACCTTCTACATCGCGACCGGGTCGGACGCGGAAGGCTTTGAGCTGAGCCGATTCGTATCCTTGCTGGGTATTGAGCCCATCACATCGGCAACTTTTTCTCCCGATCCCGGTGCTCCGCTGGACCACGCCTGGAAGATCTGGCAGGAAACCCGGTTCCTTCCCTGTTTCGCACCGGCCTTTGTCCGAACCTTTCATGCGGCCGGAACACTTGAGGTCGATGCGATCGTCGCGGCGGACAGGGAAGTCGATTCGAGCCTGCCGGAGCCAATCCGGAAAAGCAGCCTCTCCGCGGGAAAACCTTTTCTTGAGGGAAAAAGCGAAATGAAAGGCCATCGCGAGTGGATCCGCTTTGCCGGGAAAGTCGAAGGCAACGAGTCTCCCGGGCATCTCTGTGTTCTCTTTGCGCTCCAGTCAGCGCTCTACCACCTTCCTCTTCCCTCGGCCCTCACGGCATTTGCAGCCTTTGAGTTTCAGGCCCGGCGCGGAAAATTCCCCTTCCCGGAAATGACCGGAAAGGAAAATGTCATTTTCTCCTCCATCCTCCCGCGTATCCCTCTTGCCGTCCGGGGCAATTCGGAGGAAATTGACGATGGCAAGGGAATGCTCCGCGTCATTTGAAGAAATCAGCAACGCATGTCGACCGGGATCGAAGAAATCACCATTACTGAGGAGGAGACCGAGGTCGATCTCGATACTCCCTGGAATGTGATCGTCTATGACGACCCGGTTAACCTCATGTCATTCGTGACCCTCGTCATCCAGCGGGTCTTCGGCTACCCGAAGACGAAGGCCGAAGCCATGATGATGGAAGTTCACCAGAAAGGCCAATCCGTAGTCTGGACCGGTCAGCGCGAGCAGGCCGAGCTGTATGTGCAGCAGCTCCAGAGCCATCAGTTGCTCGCCGCCATGAAAAAGGCGGAGTAACCGCTCAATCTTTCGGGCCGCTCCAGCGATAGTGCCCGACGATCTTCCACTGTCGAATCCCGGAAGCAGCCACCGGGCCATTGCCAATGTTATGAACGAAGGTGTCAGGACCGGTGACCACACCAATGTGCCAGAGGCCGTTTCCGTTGAGATCCCAGGCAACGAGGTCACCGGGAAGAAATGAGGAAGCCTCTCCTTTGACTTCCGCCCCCTGCCGCTCAAGGAATCGCTGGAGATTGGGAACGCGGCGGTGATCAATGTTTCGATCCGGCCGCTTCAGCCCCCAAAGTCCGGGGTAGGCACTGAAGTTGGCGCGCATGTCCTCGTGGACAAGTTGTTGAAGGTCCACCCCCATCGCCCGATAAGAACGAATCACCACGTCAGTGCAAACGCCGGTGTCTGCCGGCACATCTCCGCCGGGATAGGTGAGCACGGCGTAGGCGGGATCGTATCGCACGCTTTGGGTGGTCCGGTAATTCGCCGCCGCGACGAATCGCCCGGCAAATGCGGCCCCTTCCTGAGCGGACAGCATCTCTGCAAGCACCCAGACGCCGAAGAGAATCAGAGAAACGTATTTCATGGCAACTTCTACGATTAGACGATCCGGCTTCTTTCATTTGCAGAACGAAATCGGCGATGCAGATTCGAGAGCACACGCGTGAGCCGCTTGACGCACCGTTCCTCCCGCGGAACAGAGTGGCTGCCCCCTCTTCACAATCCCTTTGCGCGACGAGCCGGACCGTAAGTCTTCCCTTCTTTTGCGATGCCCCTGACTCACTGAAAACGCACCGTGACTTCCTCGGCCAGCTCCACGGTCATGCCTTCTATCTTCCTGAAAAGCTCCTTCACCTTTTCCAGATCGACGCCTTCCGGGTCTTCCATTGCTTCGTCGACAAAGGCACCGAAGTCGGGATCTTTCAGCACCTTCGAAATTTCGGCATCGCTCAGGATGATCAGATCTCCCGTCGTGTGCTCGGCGTTGGTCTCAGCGATTCCGGGCACGACTCGAACGAAGAAACCGGTCCGCATCCCCTGAGTCGTGTTGGCTGCCATCTGAATTGCCTCAGACGGCTTCATTCCCATTTCCTTGGCTTTTGAAAGCTGATCCCCATTCACAATCTCATTCACGTTTCCGTCCGCGAGACTTGAATGGATTGTAAGTAGATCCCCTTCCAGCTCAAAGCGGAGGCTTCCTCCTTTTCGAGCGGCGGGAGCCTGCCCTCTGGCTTCCATGAGTTCTTTTGCTTTTCCGGGCAAGGTGTTCTGATCGATGACTATTTTTCGGATATCGTCAAAGTCGTAGACCACGATATATCCCTCCCAGCCTTCAGTGTCTTTGCCAATCTCATGTCTGGAGTAGGAAACCCCTTCCCCGTAATTCTTTGCATCGGCCGTGAGCCCCTCCTCATCAGGAGTCATGATTTCCCGAATGAGGCCGAGATTGGCTGCTTCCATCGGAATGCCGGCACGGGGCCCCATCGCCTCAACCTGTTCAAGGAAAGCCGTCACCTGGGGAGAGAAGTGATAGCGCGTAATGATTTCGCCGCTGCCGTCCTTCTCCAACTTGACGACGGTCGAGGTCCTCACACAGGAGGTGCAGGCTCCGGCAATGAAGACTGCCAGGGCAATACCCAAGAATGCTTTCATACCGGAAAACTACTCATCTGATTCGCTCTCCGTAAATCACGTAATCAGTGAGATCAGCGGCGCTCGCGCTTGAAGATCCGGTTGAAGAGACCGCCACCTCCACGCTGAGGAGGCTCCGGCCCCGCCTGCTCTTCGGCAGGATTCACCTGCTCGAGGGCAGGCACCTCGCCGCCCGGACCAGTGCGAAATATTGAGGGCCTCATCGAGTCACGATAGGAATACTCGTCCAGATCACCGGGATCAACCTCCTTGAGTTCCGTCGCCGCATCGCGGACCCGATTGTAGTTTTCCTCGGTGAGATACTGCTCAAGAAAGGCACCCACGACCGGAGCGGCATTTTTCCCACCGCCCACTTTTTCGCCGGGCTCCCCTTCGTAGATCACCGCGAATGAATAGATGGGATACTTGGATGGAAAATAACCGGCAAACCACGCGATATTCTGCTCTTGAGCCACCTTCCATTGTCCCGTGCCGGTTTTTCCGGAAACCGTGATCTTGTGGTAGGCCGCTTTGCCGGTCCCGTTTCCGGCATTGACGACGTCATACATCCCCCGGCGCACCGTACGAAGGGAATAACCATCGACGTTCAGAGAGTTCGCGACCTCCGTGGGGAACGATCTGACGATCTCGTGATTCAAATCCTGAATCTGAAGCACGAGCCGCGGCTTCATCACTTCGCGCCCATTGCCGACCGCAGCCATCATTTTGGCAATCTGGAGAGGGGTTGCCTCCACTTTACCCTGACCGATACTCATCACGGCTTCTTCCCCGTCGGACATCATGTAGCCATACTTATCGAGCCACCAACGATTGCTTGGAATGAATCCTTCCACTTCATTCAGGGGAATCCCCGTTTTCTGACCGAGACCGAGGCGGGTCGCCATGTAACTCATCGAATCGGCACCTGCGGAAACAGCGACCTCGTAAAACCAGGTGTTGCAGGAACGGGTCAGGGCGGTGACGACATTCATCATGCCTTCCTCCTTGGTGTTCCAGTTCCTCATTGTGAGATCGCCGATCGTCCAGGCATTGGGACAAGGATACATATCGCCCGCTGAGATGTATCCACTCTCAAGAAATCCCAGTGCCACCGGCACCTTAAAGGTAGATGCCGGTGGATAGGCGGCGCGATAGGCGCGGGGGAAAAGGGGCTTGGCAGGGTCCTCAACCAGAGCACTGTATTTCTCCTGCGAAATGGAGGGAATAAAATCGTTCGGATTGAATTGAGGGTAGCTCGCCATCGCGACGATATCGCCCGTGCGAACATCCAACACGACCATGGCACCGCGCTTCACCTTCTCCGCGAGAAGCGATTCGCAAATACGCTGCATCTCCAGATCAATCGCAGTGACGACGTTGAAGCCGGGTTTCGGCTTCGAAAGGACGTCCTCTTTGGTCTTTGTCCCGTCCTCTTTGAAGAGCACATTGACCCGACCGTCCTGACCTCTCAGGTCCGTTTCGAAAGCCTCTTCGAGACCGTCCACCCCGACACCCTGCCCCCAAAGCGGCTCATCATTCACAATCGGGCCGGTCAAGCGGGGAGGACGTTTCCCGACATAACCGATCACGTGGGAAAGCGTCTCGCCCTGCGGATAATGCCTCACATAGACAGGATGGAGTTTCAGTCCCTCCATCTGCTGGCGGTTCAACTCATCGACTTCCTCATCAGTGAGTATGGAAGAAAAGGTGAGAGGGAACCAGCGGCGCTCTTTGTAGTGCTGCAATACGGTTTTTCCCGGCAAATCCCATTCAGAACCGAGAATGTTATTCACATGAAGAATGCGCTCCCCGGCGTAACGGAGCACCTCAGCGTCCTCCACCTCTTTTCCCAGATAAGGAAAGCTGATCGCCGCGTAATAAGAAACCTTGCTCTGTGCCAGCGGATATCCGTTTCGATCAAGCATTTGTCCGCGCGGTGCCGGAATCGCAAAAGTAAACGTTCTCGCCTCGGTCCGGGTCATGACGTCCGCACCGAGTTTAGCCTGCGGCTCCGGCTTGGATCTCGCGCGAAGCGCACTGGCGGTAAGAGGAGCGCGACCCGGAGTCACTCCCTCCATGTTTTTGATCGTCGAATCCTTTTCATCGATCTCCTCCTGAAGCGTCGCGTCTTCCGCCATTTCCACTTCCTCCTCCTCTTCGGCCTCCTCTTCCCCGATCAGCTCGGCGGGGATTTCAACCGCTTCGACATCGTCTGCGACCATGGGCTGAGCGACGATAGCCGGGCGGGCGGCCGCGGGAACAGTTTCTTCGAAACGCGGAATCGAGATCGTATCCGGCACCGCAGGCTGATCCGGAACTGGAACGGCAGGGGCATCAATGATCGCCTGCGCGTCCTCTCCGAGACCGCTCTGAACCGTCTGCGCGTGCAGGGAGGGAAGTAAGAGAGCCGCAGTGAGTGCGAAAAGGGGGACGAATGTAGGTCGTAAAATCGCCATGCAAAGGATGGTTAAGGTATCCAGAATAGCACGAAATCATGATCTGGCCCACTCCCAATACGGGCGAACCCTTAGTGGGTTTTCAAAAAATGCGCAATTTCTTCCGCCAGTTTCTCCGTGATTCCTGAAACGGCCGCAAAATCAGCCGCGTCAGACTTTCGCATCCGGCTCACGGAACCGAATTTTTCGAGGAGTCGTTCTTTCCTCGCCCGACTGATTCCGGGGCAATCATCGAGAATGCTCTCCTCGACGCGACGCTTCATGAGGAGCTGATGATATCCGTTCGCAAAGCGGTGCGCTTCATCGCGAATTCGCTGCAGCAGTTTCAGGGCGCCCTCGGTATGGGGAATCAAAATGGGTTCCGATTCCCCGGGCACAAACACTTCCTCCCGCTGCTTTGCGAGTCCGATCACGGGGAGATCGTGGAGCCCGAGCCGGTTCAATTCCTTTACCGCCATGCTGAGTTGTCCTTTGCCACCATCAACGATAACGAGGTCCGGCAACCTGACGAACGGCTTTTTCTTTGCAGCCTCCGTCTCAGCCAGTTCCGCCTCCAGTCGTCGCATCACGTCCAGTGGATTTTCCTGGGTCGCATCCGCCACATCCTCCCCGACCCGCTCCCGTGCTTCGAGCAGAATCCGTGAATAGCGCCGTCGAATCACTTCCGCCATGCTCGCAAAGTCGTCCTGCCCTTTCACCGTCTTGATGCGATAGCGACGATAATTACTGTTGTCGGAGACCCCGTTCCGGAAGCGCACCATCGAGGCCACGATGTGATTCGAGGAAATGTTGGAGATATCAAAACACTCCATCACCGTCGGCTCCCGTTCCAGCTGGAGATATTCCCGGAGCTCTTTCACGTCCTGCTCAGGATTGATCGCCTTCCCGGGAACCCCGCGCCGCTTGAACTGGCGTGTCGGACGCAGGGTCTTCTTCAAATTTTCAATCATGTCGCGCAACTCGGCAGCCCGTTCAAAATCGAGATTCTGTGCCGCCTCCGCCATTTCCTCTTCGATCGACCGGATCAGGTCCTTCGAGTGTCCTGCGATGAACTCGCAGGCCTCATCGACTTTCGCCATGTATTCGTCCCGCGTGATCCGCCCGATGCAGGGCGCGGTGCAGTTCTTGATCACATCATTCGAGCAATGTTGATAGTCCTTCTCCCCCGGGCTGAGCGGTCGACAACTCCGGAGACCGAATTCGCGATTCATCCACGAAACCGTCTGGCGCAACGCTCCGGAATGGGCAAACGGCCCGAAATAGCGGGCCCCGTCCTCTTTTTTCAAGCGGGTCAGCTGAAATTTCGGCCAGGGCTCTTCGGGGTGAACTTTCACGAGGAGGAATCGCTTATCGTCGCGGAAGGCGACATTATACTTGGGGCGATACTCCTTGATCAACTTGCCTTCGAGGAGCAGGGCCTCCGGCTCGTTGCGGACCTCGTGAATGTCAAAGTCCCAGATGCTTTGAATCAGCGCGCGGGTCTTGTGCTCAGCGAGTCGCTGCCGCGAGGGGGTGAAGTAGGAGGCGAGTCGCTTCCTGAGATCGCGGGCCTTCCCCACGTAAATCACCGTGCCAAAGCGATCCTTATGCAGGTAGACGCCCGGCTTATGGGGGACGTCCCGTAGCTTTTTCTGAAGATCCGGTTTCGCTTCGCTGGGCACAGTGCACGTTACGACGAAAACCCGCGCCGCTCAGCGGAAAATTTCAGGGGAGAAAGTCTGGCAGGAAAAGATCGATGGCGCCGTCGTTCTCTTTCTTCGAAACGGCTTCTCGGAGGCGAAGGAAATCCTCTTGACCCTGCCAACAATGGAAAACCTCAGCCCGAGCAAAACGGTTCCGCTCTCGATGGTCGTGGAACCGCAAACGGAGCGATTTGCCGTGATCCTGAAGCAACGTGACTTCACGATTCCCTTCCGGTATCAGAACAGAGTGGAAGTATCGGAGCGCTAAGTAGCCGCCTCCGTCATTACGCAGGAAAAGGTGCCGTAAATACGGGCCTGCGGTGCCTTCTTTCGTTCGTTACCTTACCTGCGTGAACCTGCGACTTATATCCGGACTTTTCCTCCTCGCCTTCGCCAGCTCCGGTTCGCCGGCTCAGGCTGAAAATCGCATCGACTTCGCACGGGATATCCGTCCCGTTCTCAACGCGAAATGCACCGGATGTCACGGCGGCGTGAAGCAGGCCGGTGGTGTCTCGTTTGTGTATGAGAATCAGGTCGTCAACTTTGAAGGGGAAACCGGGAACCCCGTTGTCGTCCCCGGAGATGTGGACGCCTCGGAACTTTTCTTCCGGATCACCCTTCCGGCAGACGACGTCGATCGCATGCCTCCGGCCGAGGAGCACCCGAAAGGGTTGAACGAAAATGAAATCGCTCTCTTCCGCCAGTGGATCGAAGAAGGCGCCGACTGGGCAGGCCACTGGTCCTTTGAATCTCCGACCGCACCGGAAATCCCCGCTCTCGCGGAGGATCAAACCGCGAATTCGGAAATCGATCATTTCATTTTCTCCCGACTCGAAAAAGAAGGCCTCAAGCCTTCGCCTCCCGCCGAAGCGGCCCGCCTCCTTCGTCGTCTTTCTCTCGACCTCAACGGACTCCCCCCGACACCGGAGGAACTCGATGTCTTCCTCGCTGACCACGCCCGGGATCCGGAGGGAGCCATCATCGCCGCTGTCGAGGAGCGACTCGCCCGCCCCGCCTTCGGCGAGAAATGGGCTTCGATGTGGCTCGACCTCGTTCGCTACGCCGACTCCCGCGGCCTCGGGCAGGATGGAAAACGCAACATCTGGCCCTACCGCGACTGGGTCGTGAACGCCTTCAATGACGACATGCCCTTCGATCAGTTCACGATTCGCCAGCTCGCCGGGGATCTTCTTCCGGAGCCGACCATCGACGACCTCATCGCGACGGCGGCCCACCGCAATACGCAGACCAATAACGAAGGCGGCACCGACGATGAGGAATTCCGCACCGAGGCAGTCATCGACCGGGTCAATACGACCTGGCAGACCTGGGGCTCCATCACCTTCGGCTGCGTCCAGTGCCACGACCACCCTTACGAGGCTTTCCACCATGACGATTACTATGAGTTCATGGCCTTTTTCAACAACACCGCTGATTCTGATCTCGGCAACGACGAACCGCTTCTGCAGGTCCCCACGGACCCGGCGATGCGGGGAAAAGCGGGGCAGCTCGACCGCGACATCCGCGACCTCCAGACCCGGCTCTGGGAATCAGGACAGGAGGCGGTCGCTTCAGTCAGCTGGAGCCCCCTTGCTCTCGAACGTGTCAGCACGAGCAACAACACCGTCCTCGAGACCGGGGCCGTCGGTGGACAGCATCACTTCTTCACGAAGGGAACGGTGCAGCGCGGACCGGTTTACAGCCTCTATCCCACCCTTCCCGGGTCGGGTGAACCCATCACGGGATTCAAACTCACGGTCCTGCCGACGGATGCAGAGAAAGCGCTCAAAGATTCCGAATGGGGATTCGAAGTGAGCGAACTGGACGTGGAACTCCTCGATGCGAATGACGAAGCAACCAAAGTCGAGTTCGCCGCCAGCGTCGCCGACATTCCCTACTTGCCGCACAAGCCGGACACCGTCATCGGAAACAGCGGAAACGGGTTTCAGGCCTGGACGCGCCTCCACCACGCCCGGGAACTCACGATCATTCCGAAAGCCCCGATCACTCCGGGGGAAAAGACACTTCGAATCCGCATCACCAACAAAGGCTTCCTTCTCGGGGCCTTCCCGCTCGTCATCAAACGCGGTTACTTTGAAGTCAGCTCCGATCCTTCGCTGATTGCCTTTGCTCAGTCGGAAGCACAGAGAGGCATGAAGAAACAGCTCGCCAGCCTGCAGGCTGAGCGGAAGAAGATTCCATCGACAACGCTTCCGGTCATGGCGGAGCGCCACTCCTCTATTGCCCGCCCCACGCATGTCTTTGCCCGGGGCAATTTCCTGGAAAAGGACAAACCGGTTTCGGCAGGACTTCCCGACAGTCTTCCACCGCTTCCTGAAAGCAAAAATCCGAGCCGTCTCGATATGGCAAAGTGGTGGGTTTCCGGCGAACATCCGATGACCTCCCGTGTCCTCGTCAATCGGATCTGGGAGCAACTTTTTGGCACCGGGATCGTCGCGACCCTCGAAGACTTTGGATCCTCCGGTGAGAAACCGAGTCACCCCGAGTTGCTCGATTTTCTCGCCCTCCGCTTCCAGAACGAGCACGCCTGGAGCATGAAAGCGGTCGTGCGGGACATCGTTCTTTCCTCCACGTATCAGCAGTCCGCAAAGGCTTCCCCGGCATTGGTCGAACGTGACCCGTCGAACCGCCTTCTCGCCCGTGGTCCCCGCAGTCGCCTCTCCGCCGAAGTGCTGCGCGACCAGGCGCTCGCGATCGGCGGACTCCTCACGGAGAAGGTCGGAGGTCCACCCGTCCATCCCCCGATTCCGGAGGGAGTCTGGAAACCGTTCCAGGGTGGCGACAAATGGGAAACGCCGAAGCCCGGAGAGGCGGACCGCTACCGTCGCGCCCTCTACACTTACACCAAACGAAGCATTCCCTACCCCGCGATGGCGACCTTCGACGCGCCTTCGCGTGAATTCTGCAGTCCGCGCCGTCTTGCCTCCAACACGCCGCTGCAGGCGCTCACGATGCTCAACGACGCAGCCTTCTCGGAAGCCGCGCAGGGCCTCGCCCGACGCATGAAATACGATACCGAAGGCAGCGTTTCCGATAAACTTTCCGCAGGGTATCGCATCGCCACTGCGAGGCAGCCGTCACCGGAAAAACTCAAGGAACTGATCGGTCTTTTCGACAAACTGGAAGTGCAGTACGCATCAGAGCCTGAACTCAAAAAAGGCATGGCAGGCACCGCTGATGGTGCCGCCTACACCATCGTCGCCCGGGTCATCCTCAACCTCGACGAAGTTCTCACGAAGTAGCGCCGCGAAGCGAAGAGTAAAAAGCAGGAAGGTGAAAAGTAAGACCCGAAATTCACACCTAACCAAACAGCGAAAGCTCTAAACACTTTTCTACCTTTCACTTTCCCACCTTGAACCTGCGCCCGGCCTTGAACCACCATGAACCCTGAAACTCTGCTTCAACAACTCCGCTCTCAACAACTGGAAGCAGATACGAGGCGCCAGTTCCTGAAGACCTGCACCACAGGCATGGGGAGCTTTTTCCTGAGTCATCAACTCGCCGGTGGCGCCGTCCCGACGCCTCAGCACGAAGCGGGAAATCCTCTGAGTGCCCTGCAGCCTCACTTCAATCCGAAGGTGAAGCGGGTCATCTACCTGCACATGATCGGTGCCCCGAGCCAACTTGAGCTTTTCGACTACAAGCCGGAACTGGAGAAGCTCGACGGCAAACCCTGCCCGCAGGAGTTCCTCGAGGGGAAGCGCTTCGCCTTCATCCAGGGAACCCCGAACATGATGGGACCTCAGGCGAAGTTCCAGCAGCACGGTGACTCCGGCGCCTGGATCTCCGACCGCCTTCCCCATCTCGCCAAACACGCGGATGACCTCTGTTTCATCAAAACGATGAACACCGATCAGTTCAATCACGGACCGGCCCAACTCATGGTTCACACCGGTCATGCTCAGATCGGCTATCCCTCGGCAGGCTCCTGGGTCACCTGGGGGCTCGGCACAGAAAATTCCGACATGCCCGGCTTCATGGTACTTCTGTCAGGAGGTCGGCTCCCCCGGGTCGGCAAAGCCCTCTGGAGCGCCGGATTTCTCCCTTCCGTCTACCAGGGAGTCCAGTGTCGCTCCGTCGGCGACCCGGTTCTCAATGTCTCGAATCCTGCGGGCACGAATCGTGAAATTCGACGCACCGCGCTCGATGCACTCAACAAGTTAAATGAGAGCACCTTCGACGAGTTCGGCGATCCTGAGACCCTCACCCGCATCGCCCAGTATGAGATGGCCTACCGGATGCAAACGGCGGTGCCGGAAGTAATGTCCATCGAGGAGGAACCGGCCGCCGTTCATGAAATGTACGGCACCGAGCCGGGCAAAGAAAGTTTTGCCAACAACTGCCTCCTCGCCCGTCGTCTCGCCGAACGCGGCGTCCGCTACATCCAGCTCTTCGACTGGGGATGGGATTCTCACGGAGCTTCCAAAACAGAAGCGCTCAATGGAGGCTTCCTCGACAAGTGCCAACAGGTCGACAAACCAATCTCAGCATTGCTGACCGATCTCAAACAGCGCGGCATGCTCGAAGACACCCTTGTCATCTGGAGCGGAGAATTCGGGCGCACTCCGATGCGTGAGAATCGCGGCGGTCAGGAAATGGCGCTCAAAGGCCGCGATCACAATCCGGGCGCCTTCACTCTCTGGATGGCGGGAGCCGGAGTCAAAGCCGGAACCACCTACGGGGAGACTGATCCCATAGGGTATGATGCCGCACTCAACCCTGTTCGGGTCAATGATTTTCACGCCACCCTTCTGCACCTGTTAGGCTTCAATCATAAGCACCTCACGGTGCCCTTCCAGGGGCTGCAGCAAAAACTGACCGGTGTGAATCATGCCGAAGTCGTGAAGGGTGTGCTGAGCTGAACACCTCCCGAACCGGCAGCAACAATGGAGGGACGACTTCCACGTCGTCCGCAATGCCTCCGCGATGGACCCTCTGCGGGCAAGGTGGAACTTGTCCTTCCACAAAAAAACCCGATTGGAAAAACCAATCGGGCTTCTTCGAAAATCTGGAGATCAACGATCTCAGTGACTGTGGAAGTCAGGCTCCTTGCCTTCGTAAGCGCGGTAGAGATCAAAGATCGCCGTCTTCAGCGCTTCAGCCACTTCGTCGGAGGGATCCTGCTTCGCCTTCATTGCCGCGCGCATCACGGCGTGAGCTGCGAGGAGAGCCTTCTCGTAATTCTCAGCATCCGGCTTGATGCGCTGAGCCATGAAATACTCGGCGACGCTGGTGATCACTTTTTTGCAGTGATCTTCCTTCGTCATGATCCAGCGGGTCGCCTGATTCACCGCGAGAGGCGTGTTTTCTTCGATGAGCTTGGCCATTTCAACGTTGGCTTTGGCAATCGTGGTCTGCGCTTCGAGCATCTTTTCAAATTCAGCCGTGTCAGAAAAAATTCCGCAGGGGACCTGGCAGTGGGCTTCCACACTTTGAGAGGGGAGCGAAACGATCGCCGCAATAGCAAGAGAGAGGGTAAGTAGGGTCTGTTTCATAGTCATTTCACGGTAACCTGATTTCGAGATCAGTGCGAGGCTGATTTGCGTGATTTCTCCAGCTCCGCCTGTGTCACCGGCTCCATCCGGTCCGCATGCTTCGCCCGCCACGCGGCGGCCTCTTCGTCCGTGATGTGGTCGTCGTGGCCGCCCCAACGGTCACGAATAAAAGTCATCACGGAAGCGAAGTCATTTTTTCATTCGGGCGTGACGCATCGCCTTTGATTTGTCATCGGCGAAAATTTCGGGAGAGAGAGCGAAGACGAGAAGGAACAGGGGGAGAAGGAGTGATGCTTTCATGCCGAGGAATTGTCCAAAACGAACGCCTCTACAAAGAAGTCGGATCAGGATTTTTGCAGGGTTTTACAAATTCCCGACTGCGGCATGAACTCTCTGACGATCCCGGCAAGGTGAAATCGAAGCTGCTTCGACGATTTTGCCGGGCAATTCAGATGCAGCCAGATGCGGTAGACCCGGCTTTGCTGAATTTTTTCGACGCCTCTTTGCATACCGGTCTGACGAACGGTCGGCGAATTTCATACACCAAAAAGGCCTCATGACGGCCCTTTTGTTTCCGCGGAAACGGCTCAAACTCCTCTCTATGTGGAAAACCCTCCTATTCTCCTTCTTGGCGCTTGTTTTCAGCTCCTCCGCCTTCGCGGAAAAACCAAATATCATCCTCATCATGGCCGATGATCTCGGCTGGGCGGACATTGGTCCCTACGGCAATGACTTCATCGAAACGCCGCACCTCGACCAACTCGCCGCCGACGGGATGAAGTTCACCGACTTTTACGCCGCCGGCGCAGTCTGCTCCCCGACCCGCTGCGCGGTGCAGTCCGGTCAGAATCAGGCCCGCATCGGGATCACCGCTCACATCCCCGGTCACTGGCGCCCCTTTGAGCGGGTCCAGACGCCGCTCACGACGATGGCGCTGCCTCTCGATACCGTCACCGTCGCGGAGTCGCTCAAGGAGGTCGGCTACTCGACCGGCTACATCGGAAAGTGGCATCTCGGAAACGGCCCTGAGTTTCAGCCGGAACATCAGGGCTACGACTGGACCGCCGTGGTGGGCGGGCCCTTTCTCCCCGGTAAATTCCGTGTTCAATACGGAGCGACCGAGATCAAACCGGGCCCCGATCAATTTCGTACGGACTTTGAAGCGCAGCTCGCCGAGACCTTTGTCGAACAGCAGGGCGAGGCTCCCTTCTTCCTCATGGTCTCGCCCTACGCCGTTCATATCCCGCTCGCCTCCCGCTCGGATCTCGTCGCCAAGTACGAGATGAAAGCAAAAGAGACGGGCCGCAATCTCCCCCACCCCGTTTACGCCGCCATGACCGAAGAACTCGACGACCTCGTAGGACGGGTCGTCGCCGCAGTGGAGAAAGTCGGAAAAACCGACAGCACCATGATTGCTTTCACCTCGGACAACGGGGGCCTCTACCGCCGGTATGACTACCGGGAACACGCCGATGATGACGTCACCAGTAATGCACCGCTGCGCGGGGAAAAAGGTCAGCTCTACGAGGGAGGGATCCGCGTTCCTCTCATCGTCAAGTATCCCGCCGTGGTCGGTCCGGGAACGGAATCCGATGCGGTCACGATCAGCTATGATTTCTATCCCACGTTCGCGGAACTCGCCGGGGCGGACCTGCCTGAAAATCAAACCATCGACGGAGTCAGTCTTCTCCCCGCTCTGAAAAATCCTGAAGCGGGCCCGGGCCGGGCAGCGATCCATTTTCACTACCCGCACTACCACCACCACCGCCCGGCTTCCGCGATCCGCGAAGGAGACTGGAAGCTGATCCAATATCTCGATGAGACCGGAGAGGTGGAGCTATTCTATCTCGCCGACGATATTGGGGAAACCAATGATCTTTCCGGTGAGAAGGTGGGTCGTGTCGCAGACCTGAAGAAAAAACTGCAGGTCTGGCAGAATTCCGTTTCGGCGCGGATGCCGATCAAGAATCCTCATTTTGACGAATCACGAGCCGCGGAGTGGTGGAATTTGCGCAACGGAACCCCGGTCGACAGCGACGGTCGACAGCGGTTTCCCCCGACAGAGGAGGATCTGTGAAGAGATTGCAGCCTCCCGTGCTTGTCGTTGCGCGGACAGTTGAGGAGAAGAAGCGCAAAAGCTTCCGGGTGATCGACGGGGACGGAGTCAGCATAAGCCGGCGCCATGAGCATACCGGGGCACATCGGCCTGACGACTCGCAATTCAGGCAGTTTGGAGATCCTTTCTCCGGCGGACGACTCATGGGTGCATCTTCGAGCAAATCGCGAAGCGACTGCTCCCTCCGCAATCCGAAGTGGTTCGCCACTGACAGGGAGCGCGAATTCCACGACAGGGCTTCCACACTTGTCGGTCCCAGAAGAATCGTTCCCTTTTCCGAACCGGGGGGAGAACTCTTGTTCTCCTGATTCGGCTGAATCGCCCTAGCAAGCTCACAATATTCGCAAGGAGGGCTGGAAAATGCTGCCGCGAGCACCGACTTTTCGGAAGCTTTCGCGACCATGGAACTCCGGGCGAAGCCCTGAACGGCAACCGAGGGAAGGCCTCCGATCACGAAAGTCAACGTGAGCGGAAGGATCGGGGAAGCCGACTTGCGAACGCAGGGGGCGTCATTTTAACGTCATTTTCTCATCCCGATGCCCTGACGATCGGTGATTACGCTTTCGAAAGCAGGATCGATCCTGTCATTTCCGCCGGCTGTTCGAGACCGAGCAGCGAGAGAATCGTTGGTGCAATGTCAGCGAGCTTACCACTGCTGAGTTTCACATCATCAGCATCATCACCCACATAGATCAGCGGCACGAGATTCGTGGTGTGAGCCGTCTGGGGTGACCCGTCCGCATTGATCATCTCCTCGCAGTTGCCGTGGTCCGCGGTGATAAGGAGCTTACCGCCCAGCGAAAGGACTTTTTCAACGACACGGCGGACACAGTCATCGACGCACTCGACCGCCTTGATCGCTGCGGGAACGTTCCCGGTATGGCCGACCATGTCGGGGTTGGCGTAATTGATGATCGCCATGTCGTAGTTTTCGATGCGGTCGAGAATCGTCTGCGTGACGCCTTCGGCCGACATTTCCGGCTTTTCATCGTAGGTCGCGACATCCTGCGGTGACTGCAGCATCTGGCGGTCTTCTCCGGGGTTCTCAACCTCGACACCACCATTGAAGAAAAAGGAAACGTGAGGGTATTTTTCCGTTTCCGCGATCCGGAGCTGGGTCATTCCGGCCCGTGCGACGACTTCGCCGAGTGTGTTCGTAAGTTCCTCGGGAGCAAAAATGACGGGGCATCCGTAGGTCTCGTCGTATTCGGTCATGGTGTAATAGCCAACCCTGGGCCAGCTTCCCCGATCAAATCCGTCGAAATCTTCATTCAGAAAGGCAACGCTGAGCTGTCGCGCGCGGTCCGCGCGAAAGTTGAAGAACAGAACGACATCGCCATCGCGGACGCGCTGCTCATCGACGGCATCGAAGACCATCGGCTTCATGAATTCGTCGGTGACATCTTCCGCGTATTTTTCCGCAACCGCCTCAGAGGCGAGAATCTCTTTGGCCTCCCCCCTGCCATGAACAATGGCGTCCCAGGCCAGTTTGGTGCGGTCCCAGCGCTTGTCACGATCCATTGCGTAGTAGCGACCGATCACCGTGGCAATCTTCGCACCGGACTCGGCGAGTTTGTCTTCGCAGTAGCTCAGATATTTTTTCCCCCCGGTCGGCGAAGTGTCACGCCCGTCAGTGATCGCGTGGACCATGATGTCATTGACCCCGGCCGCTTTTGCCGCCGCGGCGAGCGCACAGAGGTGGTCCTGGTGACTGTGAACGCCGCCGTCAGAAACCAGGCCGAGGAGGTGCAGGCGGGAGCTGGAAGCTTTTTCAAAGGCCTCTTTGAGCTGCGGAATTTCGCTCAACTCGCCGTCCGCGATCGTTTTATTGATTCGCGTAAAGTCCTGATACACAATGCGCCCCGCTCCCAAGTTGAGGTGCCCGACCTCGGAATTGCCCATCTGTCCTTCGGGAAGGCCCACGTCCATTCCGCTGCAACTGAGGTGCGCGACCGGATACCTGGAATGCATCTCGTCAGTGAACGGAGTGTTCGCGAGGCGCGGGCAATCTCCCACTCTCTCAGCGCCCTCGGGGCCTGCGGGGTTGTCACCCCATCCATCACGAATGATCAAAACGACTGGTTTTCTCGCCATGTCGCAGTCATCGGGCAGAAATGACGGTTTCGCAACTGTTTCACACCGACACGATCGTCCCGGTTTCGTCTGAATTAGTCATTGCCAATCCCCTTCCAAGCCTGTTTCTTGAACGATACCTGACCGAGCGCAATGCCCGAAAACCCCGCCGACGAATCGACCGAATCCCCGGCCAACTCGCCCGAGGCAGTTGCCACAACGAGTGAGCTGAAGCGTCGTGCCTTCAAAAGCAGGCTGATCAGCACCGTCATCCTCGTCGCAATCATCGCCGGAGCCTTCTGGACCCAGCAAACCTGGCTTTACGCGGCCCTTTTCGCGATCCTGTCGATCGGCGCGCTCATCGAATACTTCCGCCTCTTCCCGATCCGGGGATTCCGAAGGTTCCGCTGGCAGACCTACGGAGTGAGCGTCGGTTACGTCGTCCTGCTCTTCGCTCCCATCTGGGGATTCGAAGCGGCCTGGTTGAGCGAGCTGGATGCCCTTGCTGTCGCCCTTCTCGTGATTCTCGTTGTTCTGGAACGACTGCGGTATCCGCTCGAAGGATTCCGAACGCTTGACGAAATCGCGGCCACGATTTTCGGTTTCATTTATTGTGTGCTCCTCTTTAGCTTTATCCCCAAGCTGCTCATGCTTCCTCTCGAGAGCACGGGAGGAAATCCCTCTTCCCACTACTACCTGATCTACCTGGTCGCGATCACCAAGCTGACTGACATGGGCGCCTACATTGTGGGGTCTCTCATCGGGCGGGACAAAATGATCCCTCACGTCAGTCCCGGAAAAACCTGGCAGGGATTTGGTGGCGCGATCTTTTTCGCCGTCGCCGGCAGTTTCACTCTCTACTTCGCGATGGATGACCGGATCCCTCTCATCACGCCGATTCACGCATTTTTCCTGGCCGTCATCCTTGCTCTCATTGCCGTGCTCGGCGATCTTGCGGAGTCGATCTTAAAACGCAGCCTCGAGGTCAAAGACAGCGGCCACGTCATGCCCGGGATCGGTGGATTTCTCGACTTGATTGACTCTGTCATTTTTACCGCTCCGGTGTTCTACATTTACCTGCTGATCTTCTCCTGACTCGATGCCAGTTCCTGACCGTCCCAAAAACGTCGTCGTGTTAGGCTCGACCGGCTCCATCGGCGAAAGCAGCCTCAAAGTGGCCCGCGACATCCCCGGGCGGATGAAGGTGGTCGGCCTGGCCGCCAATCGCAGCGTCGAAACCCTCGCCGACCAGATCAATGAGTTCGGAATCAAACAGGGTTGCCTCTACGACCCGACAGGGTTGGATTCGCTTATTGCCAGGGTGCCGACTGATGTCGCGCTCCACACCGGGGAAGAGGGGCTCATCGAACTCGCAACAATGCCCGAAGCGGACCTCGTCCTCATTGCCATTGTCGGGGTGGCAGGACTGCGGCCTGCCCTCGCGGCGATCGAAGCAGGCAAAGACATCGCCGTCGCAAGCAAGGAAATTCTCGTCATGGCAGGCGAAACCGTCATGAACGCAGCAAGGGAAAAGGGAGTGCGCGTGCTCCCGGTCGATTCCGAGCACAATGCGATTTTTCAGTGCCTGGAAGATCGCTCCTCTGCGGACGTCTCCCGCCTCATCCTCACCGCTTCCGGCGGACCTTTCCGCGAACTTCCCTCCGGGCAGCTTGCCGCCGTCACGAAAGCACAGGCGCTCAAGCACCCGACCTGGGAGATGGGGCAGAAGATCACGATCGATTCCGCGACCCTGTTCAACAAAGGCCTCGAAATGATCGAAGCCCGCTGGCTCTTCGATATCGAAATGGCGCGGGTCGATGTCATCGTGCACCCGCAGAGCATTGTTCACAGCATGGTGGAGTTCATTGACTCCTCCGTGCTCGCTCAGCTCAGCACGACAGACATGTGTTTCCCGATCCAGTATGCAATCACCTGGCCGGAACGGGTTCCCAACACGCTTCCTCCCCTCGACTTCGCGGAACTGGCCCGACTCGATTTCGAAGCCCCGCGCTGGGAGGATTTTCCGGCTCTGAATCTCGCGAAGGAGGCCGGCACTCGCGGCGGCACCCTTCCTGCGGTCATGAATGCCGCCAACGAAGTCGCCGTGGCCGCTTTTCTTGAGGAGAAAATTGCGTTTCCTGCAATCTGGGAAACGGTGGAGAAGACGATGAGCTGCCATCATTGGAAGGAAAAGCCTTCGCTGGAGGAAATCATCGACGCCGATCTCGAGGCACGAAGCAAAGCCGCAGAATTTATTTCATGAGCAAGAAAAAGAAGCACTACGAAGGCCGCGTCTGGATCGGCTTTGATCTGGGTGGCACCAAGATGCTCGCCAAGGTTTTCAATGACGACTACCAAACCCTGGGCCGCGCCAAGCAAAAGACGCAGGGTGCTAAAGGAGCCGAGGCCGGCCTCTCCCGCATGGTCAATGTGATCGAATCTGCGCTGGATGATGCGGGAGTGGAACCCAAACAAATTGCCGGGATCGGGGTCGGCTGCCCGGGACCTTTGAATCTCACCAAAGGCGAAATCGTTGAAGCCCCCAACCTGAACTGGCACGATGTTCCTATCGAAGCCTATATCGGCGATGCGTTCGACTGTCGCGCCGTGATCTGCAACGATGTCGATGCCGGCATCTACGCGGAATATGAAGAAGGTGCTGCCCGCGATGCCCGATGTGCTGTCGGCATATTCCCCGGCACCGGAATCGGAGCCGGAGCGGTCATGAACGGCCAAATGCTCCGCGGCGCTCACCTTTCCTGCATGGAGCTCGGTCACATTCCTCTTTTCCCGGAGACTTCTGGAGACGGATCAGAAGGCAGCACTCTTGAGATGGAATGCTCCCGTTTGAAAATCTCGTCCGAGGCAGCCCGTGCCGCGTACCGCGGCCTTGCGCCGAATCTCCTCAAATCCTGCGGAACTGACATCTCCAACATCACGAGCGGAAAGCTCGCGGCCGCGATCGACGCCGGTGATGAAGAGATCGAACGAATTGTGCGGCGCTCCGCGGTTCTCCTGGGTTGCGGTGTCGCCACCGTCGTGCATCTCCTTTCCCCGGATGTGATCGTCCTCGGCGGAGGCCTCGTCGAAGCGATGCCGGAGCTCTATGTCGAAACCGTTCGCGAGGCGGCAAATGACCGGGTCCTCGGCCCCTACAAAGGCAGCTACAAAATCGTCGCCGCGGAGCTGGAAGACGACGCAGGCGTCATGGGCGCCGCAGCCTGGGCGCGGAAAGTGATTGAAGCCTGATTACTCGGCCACTTTGAGGGAACGGTGATTCTTTTCGGTCTCTCTCTCGAGCCCCGAAAAATCAACACGCCGACCGGAAACGGCCTTCGTGATCATCAAATCGGACGAGAAATGATGGTCATCGACCTGCACGTCGAGGCGCGCCGGCCCCTCTGAGATGAAAGCATCCTCACGCAGGATAACGAAATCCGGCCCGGATTGAGCCGCGTCATATTGACCGCTCGAAGTGGTCAGGGTAATGGTAACGAACGCAGAATGTCCAGGCATGTTGAATGAGCGGGTCGAACAGTATTGTGAGAGTACCACGCTCCGAATTGAGCATCAACTTGGATTTGGGATCCACGGTGAAGCCTATGCTCTCAGTCACCTTCTTACCTTTGTGCCAAGTGTCGTTAAGGTTTTTGAAGACGAATCGCCTTTTGAACGTGAACTGGCGGTCTATCTGCGTTTGCGGGAGGTGAAGACTTCGATCATAAACGGGTTTGCCGTTCCACAACTCTTCGATTTTGACTCCGACCTTCTCATCATCCAGATGTCGCTCGTCTCGCGCCCCTTCTACCTCGATTTTGGGGCGCTTACCTCGACGAACTGCCGCCCTACTTCCCGCCCTTCGATGAGAACTGGCATCGGGAGAAAGAAAATCAGTTTGGAAGTGAACACTGGCCCGAAGTGCTCGCCGTCGTTCGCGAACTTGAGAGTCTCGGCATCTACCAGACCGATGTTTCCCCAAGTAACATTGCGCTTTAGCCTCCTGCGTGCGAAAAAGAGAAATGTCCGCTTTTGTTTCCACTCCCGTTTCAACGAGCAAGATGCCTCCGGGTATTCCCTACATCATCGGAAATGAGGCCGCGGAACGGTTCAGCTTCTACGGAATGCGAACCATCCTCACCATTTTCATGGTGAACTACCTTTGGCTGATGGGGGATTCCCCCATCGCGAAACTTTCGGATGCAGAAGCGACAAAACATTTCCACGACTTTGTCTCGCTCGTTTATCTGACTCCGATCTTCGGAGCGCTCCTCGCGGATCTTTTCTTCGGCAAATACCGGATCATCATGGTGCTCTCGGTCGTCTATTGCATCGGGCATGCCGCGCTCGCGCTTATGGGAGTAGTGGGAGAGGCTCACTGGTGGTTAATCGCCGGGCTCTGGCTCATCTCAATCGGCTCGGGTGGCATCAAGCCCTGCGTCTCCGCCCACGTCGGGGATCAGTTCGGGAGTGAAAACCGACACCTTCTTCCGCGCATCTTTAACTGGTTCTACTGGTCGATTAACCTCGGCGCTTTCCTCTCCACCCTTCTCACGCCGTGGCTGTTGGAATGGCATGGCCCGCACTGGGCCTTCGGGGTTCCCGGCGTGCTCATGGCCCTCGCGACGCTCGTTTTCTGGATGGGGCGCTGGAAGTTTGTCCACATCCCCGCGAAGGGAACCGGCTTTCTCAAGGAACTCTTCAGCCCGGTCGGCCTCAAAGCAATCGCCAAACTCTTCTCCATCTACGTCTTCGTCGCGATCTTCTGGGCGCTCTTTGATCAGACCGGATCGTCGTGGGTCCTGCAGGCGGAAAACATGGATCGCAACTGGCTCGGAATCGAGTGGCTCCCGAGTCAGATCCAGGCGCTGAACCCCATCCTGATCCTGACATTCATCCCGCTTTTCTCTTACGTCATCTATCCACTGATCGACAAATTCTTCCCGCTCACCCCGCTGCGAAAAATCAGCATCGGGTTGTTTCTGACGGCGGCCTCCTTCGCGCTTGTTTCCATGGCTCAGGGAAGAATCGACGCCGGCGGGACGCCTTCGATCTCGTGGCAGCTTTTGGCCTACGTCCTCCTCACTGCGGGCGAGGTCATGGTCTCGATCGTCTGCCTCGAGTTCAGCTACACGCAGGCGCCCCGGTCCATGAAGTCGGTGATCATGGCCATCTTCCTGATCTCGGTTTCCCTCGGCAACCAGTTCACGGCCGCGATCAACCACTTCATTCAGGTGGAAAGCCCGCTCGCCACGATTGAGTCCACCTCCAATGAAGTCGCGCACGGAGGCTACGATCAGCAATCCGGGACTAAAGATGACTTCCAACTGACCTTCGATGAAGACGGAAAACGTACCGCCCTGAATTTCGCCGGAAAGGCGGAGCTCGACCTGCTCCTCGACCGCTTCAAAGCGGAGATCGAATCCAACAACTTCGAAGCACCGGGCAACGAACGGGGAGCCGAATTGGCCGCATCGCTCAATGACCCCTGGGGAGTGCCCTATCAATTCCGTCTCATCAATCGCAATCAAATGCGGATCTGGAGCAACGGAGCCGACGGGGAAACACTCACCCCGTGGGATCAGGGAGCGGTTCTTCAGATTTCCCGACCCGACACGACGGAGCCTTCCGCCATCGCGGCTTTCTTTGACCGTTTCCGTCCGGAGGAGCCCTGGCTGGAACGACGCAAGGCGGAACTGGGTGTCGAAACGAAAGCGGAGGCCAATGCTGCAGGCCACCAGGTCTCACGGGATTATTTCGTCGGCGGACTGGTGAAGCTGGAAGGCGCCAGCTACTTCTGGTTCTTCACGATGGTCATGTTAGGTGCCGCTGCGATCTTCGTGATCGTCGCCAGGATCTATCAGCCGAAGGAATATTTTCATGACGAAGTCGACGAAGCCGAGGCGCGTGGAGAAGCGATCGGGAACTGAGCGCCGCGCCGGTGAAGACAAGGCCTTCTTCAGGCCACGTCGCGAAGTCAATTCGTGCTTCCCGTAACCTCGCTCAATTTGAGCACATGCGAATATTGCTCATCCCCGTAGATGTCAAGGCAGCGGAACCTGACTTGCGGATCGTCCGCCGTGGTGTCGAACTCCATCAGTCCGAAGGAGCAGGTTTCATTGTAGCCCCAAATCAGGCCGGGAGTTTTCACGACTGGATGCACATGCTTGTTCGTAAGGCGTGAACTCATGAATTCGAAAAGCGGATACCCCTGCTCCCGGTCAATCCGGCGCAGGTCAGTACGATGACGATCCGCCGCAACGAGAAAGACACCCTTGATGTTTTCCGTTTCAATAAAGTGGAAAATTTCCTCCCGCTCCTCCGGAAATCCATCCCAGGGATCTTTGCTGCCCGGTTTGATATTCGGAGTGAAAGGCACCGGGGAGACGAGGACCTTAAACGTTGCTTCAGACTGCTTCATGGCTTCGAGAAGCCACTGCTTTTGAAAAACGCCTAACATGCTTCCCGATTGTTGATCACGATAGTAGCGGCCATCGAGCATGAAGAACTGCACATCTCCGATCATGAAATCATACCAGCAGCCCGGATTTTCCTTTCCACCGCCGTAGCCGGGATTGACCCAGTTTTGTCGAAAGACCTCCAATACCGGACGCTTCCAGGCCGGCTTTTCGATTTCCGGACCGGGACTGCAATCGTTGTCTCCGAAGTCATGATCATCGTAGATCGAATAAACCGGAATTTCGGAAACGAGCGTTCGCCAGAGCGGCTCACTCTGCCGGCGGTAGTAGCAGTAGTGTTGCGTTGCGACATGCTCGGGGTCGTCAATGTAGACGTTGTCTCCGAGCATGAGCAGCGCATCGGGCTCGAAGGACGCGATCGTCTTCCACATCTCATGAAACTCAGGGACGTAGCCTGCCCCTCCTCCGAAAGCGACGCTGAACACTGCGCCGGTTCCTTCTTCCGGCCGGGTCTTAAAGGAGAAGGGGCTCAGCTTTTCGTCGCCATGAGTGATAAATCCTTCATATTCCGTGTCGGCCTTGAGCCCCTTCAGGGTAAGCACTGCCGTGAAATCGGACTCCGCCGTCGAAGCCATTTCGGAAATCTCGACCTCAGAGTCGGCGTCACCGCTCAATTCGAGGGATAGAAAACATGCCCCTTTTGTCCGAACCCAGAGGGATGCCTCGGAGTCCGTCACGTTCCCGAGCATGGGGCCATGAATCAAGGTGCCGACCTCCTCGACTCCGGGGAGCGTCGCAAATCCCGGATGCTCGCGGAGACGCTCCAACAGTTCCCCCGACCCGGCGTGGAGGCGGGCCGGATTGAGAAGACCTGATCCGAGACTCTCACGCGCCGTGCTGATTGCGTCATCCACATCCCCTTCAGAAAGATGACGAAGAATGCTTACCATCACGGACTCTTCGCTACCCGCGTCGCCTTTTGGCTTCACAAAAGCCTTGTCGAAGTCTCCCCGGTCACCCTTCCCCAACTCAATCATCGCATTCCTCTGCATGTCATGCTGCGCGTGAGCAGAGACAGGGGGAAGCGTCAGCGCGAGAGCAAGGAAGAGCCGGATTTTAGACATCTTTCCAGAAAACAGGGAACAGGCACGCGCATCAATCCCAAAACAGCCTGATCGGAGCGGAAAAAAATCTCAGCCTCGCTACTTGATTCACGGTGGAATCCAAGTAGAATCCCCCCTCCCGTGTAACTCCATGGTGTAACGGTAGCACAACAGATTTTGGTTCTGTTTGTCAAGGTTCGAATCCTTGTGGAGTTGCCACTATAAGTCCCTGTAAATCAATCATTTACAGAAACGGGGTCTCCGCCAAAGTTTGGGGACTTTCGTGGATCTCCACCAAAGGTTGGGGACTTTTGTCTTGTTAACCGCACTCCGCGATGACTCTCAAGCGG
>JARGOP010000127.1 GCA_029233965.1 Verrucomicrobiales bacterium
TTATCGTGCACAGGGACAGGCTTTCTATTGTGGCGTGGACGGGGACAGACAGGGCGTGCACAGGGACAGGCTTTCTATTGTGGAGGCAGAGCCATCAAATTCACCGTGATTTAAAGTTCCCGCTTCAATCCATTTCAATCACGTGAATTCGCCTTGCGGAGGTTATTCGTAGGGTCAGGAGATCCCGCCGAAGACATTTTGGACCGAAAAAGGCGCTCGCGGCAGCCATTCCGGCATCCTGGGAATACGGCTCTACGGTAGGTTCCAAGCGGGAACCTATCCTTGCTTCAAAATCCAAGACCGAGTCTTCGTCAGCCGATTCGATTGCCTTGCAAATCCCGTAAGACACACATGCCTTCCCAGTCGGCATCTTTCATCTCTCGCGCTCCGGAGAGTCGCTTGAGACCAAGTCGCTCTCGTTGCTTTGCGAAGACCCGATTCACAAAGTCAGCGCTGCCGAGGACTACGCCATCACTCAAATACCGCACCCGTTTCCGCAAGAGACACCGATACGGAATCCGTCCACCTGACTCGATCACAGCCTCTCTTTCCTCTTCGCTGAATCCTTTGCGGCGAGTCGCCTTGCCGATTTCGGCGGAGTCTTTGTGAACCCCTTCATGATAAAGCCAGAGGCGGTACTGGGCTCCTACGGTTTCCCAGTCGAGTTCGTCCTCCGAGGCACAGATCGCTGGAGACTGCCCCCAGATCCGCCGCAGGCCTTCGCGCGCCCAACTGTTTCCCGCCACCGCTGAAGCGTAGCCGCACCAGCGATAGGACTCCACTTGATCGACGATACCAGCCCTGATCGGATTGAGATCGATGTAGGCGGCGACGGTCGTGAGCGCCTTGGTGTCCCCCTCGACAAGGAGACTCTTGTAGCGCTCTTCCCACAAAGTGCCTCGACGACCGTTGCGCTTGTTGTACCACCGAGAAAAACGCTGCTTCAGATCCTTCATGAACATAGAAAGATCACCGATGCGACGGCGGTAACGATCGAGGATTTCTTCTTCCAATTTGGGATTACCGGATTTCCCGGCACGTTCCAACTCTTCCCGAACGGTCCGGACCTTGTGTTTGTCGTAGAGAAAACTCAGGCGATTGAGGAGGGTTTTCTTGTCCAGAGATGGGATAGCGTCCTTGTCGGGTTCCTCGACGAGAAGGTGAAAGTGGTTGGACATGACACAGTAGGTCACGACCCGCATCCCGTGGAAAGCTTCGAGCTTTCTCATGAGAGCGACAAAGTGCTCTTTTTCTGTTTCTTGGAAAATGAAACGCCGATCAACGACACGGGAGATGCAGTGGTAGTAGCAGAGCCCCTCACCCCGGATACGTGAATGCCTCATGCTAATCAGTGTATTTTAGAACAGATTGTATGCAAGTGTAATTTTGAACAATAATTAACATGTCCCTGCTCTGCTTTACTCTCAGTCCCTGTTTTGCTCTCAGAGGACAAATCTTGCCATTTCGCGACAACCGAGCCCGGCGGCATGACCTGATGCCTTTCGGAGGACTTTCATCGACTCACCGATTCTAAACCGCCCCGTCCACAACCACTCCCCGCCCCTTCATTCGCGTCACCAGCGCAACGACGACCAGCAGAACCACGCCCGCAAGATCGTGCACGGTGATGATCCACTCTTTCGGGAAGAGCATGGCATCGCCCGGATAGAGCATGAGCGCCGCGGCGACAAAGAGGAGCACACGCGACAGGACCTTGAGCCGCACGAGGAGATACCCCGAAAGCGCAGAGGCAAAGGCGAGAATGCCGAGGCCGGCGACGGTGGTGGCGTAGATCACGAGGATGACGGCAGGCGACTTGCCGTTCGGCGCGAGAAGGAGGAGCTCCGGTCGGAAGACAAACATGAACGGCAGGGTGAAACCGACGAGCGCGACGCGGAAGGCGGCCATGCTCGTGGGGATAATTTTGGACCCGGCCACGGAGCTGGCGGCGTAGGCGGCGAGGGCCACTGGCGGCGTGACCATACTCATCATGCCGAAGTAAAAGATGAAGAAATGCGCCGCGAGAGGCACGACCCCGAGATTGCCGAGGACCGGTCCGACGAGTGTCGCCATGAGGAGATAACAGACGACTGAGGGCAGCCCCATCCCGAGGATGAGCGAACCGATCATGATGAGAAAGAGCGCGCCGAGGAGATTGTTCTCCGCGATCGGAAGGATCATGGCGGGGAAGCGCGTTCCCACGCCAGTCAGGGTGACAACCCCGATGATCAGCCCGACGCAGGCCGAGGCGCAGATCAGCGGCACGACATCTTTCCCGGCCCCGCGAATCGCCTCGACAAACTTCGGCCAGGTCAATCGGGTCTCCGGCCGGAAAAAGCTTAGCGCGATGAGGACAACGAGGGCCAAAGTCACGGCCCGGAACGGAGTGAAACCGAGACAGAGAAAGGTGATGAGGCTGGCGAGCGAACCGGCAAAGAGGACGCCTTTGTAGGTTTCGAGGCGAACCGGTTCCCCGTCGTTGGGAAGAGCGATGTCGGAATCATCGTCATCCTCTTCGCTCGAAGCTTTCGTCCCGGGCGGCGCGGACGCGATACGCAGAGAATGGAAGTGCACAAAAAGAAAGAGGGAAAGATAATAGAGAATCGCAGGGATGAGCGCGGACTGGATGATCTGCAGATAGGTCACGGACGGCTGCACGATCTCAAGCATGAGGTAGGCCGCAGCACCCATCACGGGTGGGACCAGTGCCCCGCCCGAGCTCGAGGCTGCCTCGATGCCACCCGCGATCTCCCGCTTGAAGCCTGAGGCCCGCATCATCGGAATCGTGAAGGTGCCGGTGGTGACGACATTGGCAACGGCACTTCCTGACAAAGATCCCATAAATCCACTGCTCACCACTGCGACCTTGGCGGGTGCTCCGACACTGTTCCGGAAAATCCGGCGGGCGAACTCGATAATGAAACCCGTCGCCCCCGTCGCGCTGAGGAAGGCACCGAAGACGACAAAGAGAAAGACATAGCGGAACATAACGCCAAGAGCGACTCCGAAGACCCCCTGCCCGTGCAGGACGGTCTGAGCCACGGTGCGCTCCAAATCGTAACCGCGATGAGGAATAAGCCAGTTCGGCAGATTCGGCCCCGCGAGGGCGTAGGCGAGAAAGAGCATCGCAAGGATCGGGAGCGCCCAGCCCATGCAGCGGCGGGCGGACTCCAACACGAGAATGAGAAGGACGATCGCCACCGCGATGTCGACAGCGGTCTCCTGCCCCGGGCGGTTTCCGAGCGGCTGGTCACCGATCCAGAGTGAGCGAAAGGCCGGCTCAGTCTGCGACAAAATGAAGCCACAGGTCGCGACCGCGAGCACGGCGAGGATACCATCGAGGACGCGCGACCATTTTTTATCCCGCCATTTCTTCCGAGTTGGAAAATTAAGAAAGCAGAGCACGAGCCCGGCCATCGCAAAAATCGCGAGGTCGGATTGAGGCTGGAGGAGCGGGTAGTTGACCTCCCACAGGGTGAAGAGGATCAGGAATCCCGCGATCAGCGAATTCAGAGCTTTCATGAAAAGGTGGATACCTCACCGGACGAGCGCCGAAGCGCCGGAGTGCCGGTTCAACTCACTCCGTCCAGATTCCGATTTCCTTGTAAAACCGGATCGCGCCGGGATGAAAATCGGTTCCGACAGAGCGGGCCGCATTCTTGGGATTGATCGCCTTGCCGGCGGGATGCTTCGCCACGACCTCTTCACGATTCTCATAGAGGGCCTTCGTCAGCTGATAAACCATTTCCTCATCCTGCTCCGTTCCGGTAATGAGATGCATCGAACCGACATTGAGACAGGGGTAATCCTCGTCCTGTCCGCGATAGGTGCCGGCCCCGACGAGCGCGGGATGGAAAAAAGCATACTCTTCGATGAGCTTCTGCCGGGCCGTTTCCTCGAAGGGCACGAAGAAAATATCACCCGAGGCGGCGGCCTGCGTAATCGAAGCGGTGGGGATCGCCCCCCCGAGGAACGCCGCGGCAGCGGAACCATCGGAGAGCATGTCGACCGCTGCCGGCTGCGTGCCGTAGAGGGGAGTGATGTCCGTGAGTTTGACCTCGTGTGCTTCGAGGATCGGTTCGACGAAGTGCTCGAAGCCGGCGCCGGGAGGCCCGATCACGACGCGCTTGCCTTTCAGGTCAGCGATGGTTTTCACCTCCGAGTTCGACGGCGTGATGAAAAACGCCACGTTCGGCGCGAGAGTCATGACACTCCGGATCGGCTGAGGCGTGCCCCAGTCCCGACCACCACGCACCGCGAAGTAGGAAATCGCGGCATTGGCCATCGCGAGATCGAGCTCACCATCGGCGAGGCGGCGGATGTTTTCCTGAGTCCCCATCGTCGCCTCGGCGGTCACGACCCAGTTGTTTTCCCCGGCGTGAGCTCCGAGAGTTTCGGCGATCGCTCCACCGACGACAAAGAAGGCTCCTCCGGGAGGCGCTGTCCCGACGCTGAGGAATCGATTTTCTCCCCCTCCGGCCCCCGACTCGTCGGGTGGTGAGCAGCTCACGAGGAGTCCCATCGTGAGGGTGAGGCCGGCAGTGATCGAGAGTCGAAGAAGGGAAGTCATAAATGATGCCTTGAGGCGTCGAGAGTGTGTCGTTTCTGTGGGAGAAAATCAAGGCGCGCGTTTCGGAGAATAATCAGCGCACCGGTTTCGGCTTCCAACCCAGGCGGCGAATCGGGACCGGATCCCGGCGGAACCGGGGTGAGGTATTCCGGCTCCTCCCAGGTCAATCCGTCGGCGCTCGTCGTGCACTTGACCCGCTGCCCGACACGGTCCTCCACTCCGGGACCGTCACTCCACATCAGGAAAAAAGTTCCCTCATGGTGCGCGAGGTAGTTGTGCTGATTGACGCCCTTTTCGGCCCGGACATCATTCACGACCACATGCTCCCCCGGAACGCGGGGAAGTTCTTCATAGTCGATCGCATGAGGATCCTGAGGGACCCAGTCTCCCTGCAACATGGCAGGACGGTCATCAGCCACGGTGGAAGCGACCGCGGTAATCGCGAAAAAAATGAGAACGAGCCCGACCATTTTCAGAAGGATAAATCCGGCAGAAGTTTCACAAATTTCACTGGGACAATTTCACGGGGACAGGCTATCTATTCATTGGGACAATTTCACGGGGACAGGCTATCTATTCACTCGTCACACCATAGCGGGGGGGCCCCATGCATAAAGTGGCATTCCGGTCCATCGCTCCATCCGAGTTTCACGGGGACAGGCTATCTATTCAGCCTGTCGTCGCGCCGCTTCCATTGC
>JARGOP010000046.1:0-6227 GCA_029233965.1 Verrucomicrobiales bacterium
ACGTTTGCCTGACCATCTGCTGCCGTCGAGGGGGAACTCGACCCTCCCTGTTTCCTTATTCCAGTTGAAGGGAGATCTTCACCCCATGAATCACGGAACAAAAACGGGCGCACCGAAGACTGGTAAACTCGGCTGAAAAAGCCTCGTGTTGAGGGCCCGGCCCCTGAAAAGGTTAAACCGGGAACCCGCTTAGAACGTTGCGCGAGCGCCGACATGCCAGCGACCCTGATTTCCGTCATCGAAACCGTCTTCAGTTACCTGGAAACCATAATCGACACGGAGAGTGAACCAGCTTTCACGCTGATAGCGAAGACCGAGACCAACACTGCCAAGCGCTATATCCTGCTCACCGGGGAGAGGATCTTTGCTTGAGAGCGAACCGGCATCGTAGAAAAGCAGGCCGATCGCACCGTCCTGAACATTGTTGAAACCGGTGAACGTGGATGGGTAGAAGGTCGGCGTTCTCAACTCAACTGTTCCCACGACCCCGCTATCGCCGCGGACGGTTCGCTGCTCAAATCCACGAACGGTATCAAACCCACCTGCACCGAGCGTTTCGCTTGCGAGAAGATTACGGTTCGACGCCTGCCCCTGAAGCCGACCGAGAACAGACCATCCATTCAGCAGATCTTGATTCCGTTCGATAACGACCCGACCATAGGTGTAATTTGCCCGGGAACCGGCACGCTGGGCCTCGAATGCCGCATCGCGGTTCTTGTTCGTCGCATCTCCCGGTGAGGAAACAACTTCCGCATCAACACGCCAGGAACCAAGCTGGTCCGGTGCCACAATATTGTAGCCGAGGCTGTACTGAACAATCTCCGTTGTCGTGTCGAAGACCTGAGCCCCGCCAAAATCGAGGTCACTGTTGCTGGACTTGAAGTCCATTCCAAGCTCGAGTTCATGGCTTAACTTCCCAATACTCGGAAGAGGGATTCCGTAGCGACCACTCAACTGATTGTTCACGCCGCCGGAGTTGAACACCGTATCATCATCAGCAGGCAAAACCGCTTCACTCGTAACATGTGCACCCAGCAGCGTAATCTGATGCCTCCATGGAAGATAGGAAGAGAAGACTCCACTGTGACCGTTTATACTGGAAATACTGCTGTCGAAATTTGTAGTGAACTGATAGCTCAAAATAGAGTCGAGGCCGGTAAAGAGAGGACCAGTCCAGCTCGCGCCAAAAATGGCTCGACTCTCCCCGAGTGACGCTGTCCCTGAATTCTCGTATGCAATGTAGGCCGAAAGCTCCTTGTAGGCCTCACTTCTCAGAATCACGTCGGTCTCACCGTAGTTATTACCAGGGCTGAAAATGAGATCGACCTGTCTGGTCGGATGCTTATTGATCCAGTTGAGATCTTCAGTAAGATCACTCTCACGAATGACCTCCCCTCTCTCCGTGCGGATCTGGCTCGCAAGAGCACGGCCCTCCAGTTTTCCGGCACCTTCCACGAGAACATCCCCGAGACGACCCTCGATGATCACCAACTGAAGGACACCGGAGGTGATCTCCTGCTCAGGGACGAGAACGTCCACAACGGGGAGGTCACTCCTACGATAGGCGACCACTGCATCCCGAACCATCTGGTTGAGACTACCCAAAGTGAGGGGAGATCCGACTCTCGACTCCAACTCGCTGTATACTTTTGGAGGAAGGTCAACCCCCTCTGAACTCACACCCGAAATACCACTGAGACTGCCCTTCGCCACCTCGCGAGTGCTTCGAACGACCCTAATTCCACGAAGGCTGGAGGTGAGTGGGGTTGCGTCCAGCGAAGGACTTCCCGCTCCGTAGGAGGAAGAACCTTCAGGCTGGGTATACGAAACCGGCTGAACCTGATCCCGGGCCCCGGAAAACGGATTTCTCCAGAACATTTTCGGCTGCGCCATCTCCGCCCCACCCGGCCCACCCGGCCCACCCGGCTCGCTCGTGCCACGGCGCCACCAGAAGTTCACTGGATTTTCGTTCTCCTCGCCCTTGTAGACCAGCTGGTTGTCTCTGTAGAAGGTAGAACCTCCATCGAAAGGCTTCAGGGCTCCGTTCCCAACAGTTTCGGGAACTTGCTGATTCCCGGTGTAACCGGGCTGCCCAGCCTGCTGTGACTCAACGATAACGAGAGCGGTGGAAGGGTCCGCCATCGGTCGGCTTACCGTCGCGGCGCGTCTACGCTCCTCTTCTTCGCGCTTAGCGTCTGCCTCGGCCTTGCGGGCCTCATACTTGGCGACCCGCATATTTCTGACCCGCTCTTTACGGGTAATCTGATCCGGAGTTCTGAAATCGGGCATCGGCGCCAGCTCAACGAGAACCTCGTCCGGAGATGCCTCCGGCATCCCGGCCCAATATTCGTTTTCCTCCCCGAAGGGCATGAGTCGTCCCCCGCTCGGCGTGTAGGCATCATCTCTCGAACCAATTGCGTTATCGACATCAACAACGGCAGGCCTTGTGTTGGCCGCACCGTTCCTTGCCGCCGATTTCTGGAGTCTTTCTCCGAGAGTCGCGGAGCCGGTATCAGCCTTCGTTCTCGTGTAAACACTCTCCCGGTACTGGCGTTCCTCGGCTGCCTTCTGGGCGCGTCGCTTTTCAGCCCAGCTCATCTTACGCTCCGGATCTCCCATATCCAAATTCGGAAGAGGAGGAAGCGCGCCCAGCTCAGAATCCTGGGCACTTGTAGTTCCGGCCCACACGAGTAAGGCGCAAGAGAGACTGAGTGTCTGTGCCAGTTTGTTCATTAACAGCAGCTTAAAAAAAGGATGTGGTGGAGTGGAAACACTCAACCACATTCGATCTTGAGAGAGATGGCCCCGATTCGCAAGAGGAATATTCAAATTTTTGAAGGTGCACTTCTCTAGGAATTCTAAATAGTTCAGTTGACAGGATAAAAACGTTCAAACGCGGTTCCGAAAACCCGCAAGCTGGAGTAGCGGTTCGTTCCCGGTTCGAAAACATAGAACGTGAGTCCAATTCCTCCGACACCACCTTCAGCACGACGGCGACGGAAGTCTTCCTCCTCGGCGAGCTCCTCGTCAGAAAAGGAGTCGCGACGTTCTCCGACCAGATTGTCGAGCCGGTTTTCAAGTCTCATTGCACCCATTTCACCGCTCTCCTCTTTATCCGTCTCGAAAAGACCGAGAGTGCCATAAACGTCGTTTCCTTGCCCGGTCAGACCTTTCTTCAAAAATACCTGATAGCGATCATACGAGTCGAACTGTTCTTCGAAAACGAAATCAATAAAAGGAAATCCTCCCCCTGTCGCAGAGCCCGAAGATGATGGTGTCTCAACAGCATCGTAGTAGAAGGTATACCGACCGGCTCCATTGACGCCATTTGCATTGCGATAGGTGGAGGCCGAGGATCCGAGTGCCCCCTGAGTAAGCGCACTGAGGTTCGGGAATCCACCTGGTGTCGTGACCCCGGCGATGGATCCGCCCTGCCCGGTGACAGCGTCTGTCGGGAAAACTCCGCCGCCTGTGAATCCATTCGCGCTGCCAACCCCTGATGCGTCCCACCAGAGATCAGGAGTGAGATACACCTCATCCGCACGCCCCGACGTCTCCGTGCCGGATCCATCGAGTCCCACAAAGTCATCAGGCGTTCCGCTGGAGTAGACCGCGGAAACTTCATTGATCCGGGTCTGGTCGTCGATGAGGTTTCCGGATCGCGCCGGCATATAGAATTCGAGTCGCTCGCTTCCTCCACTGCCGCTCGAGAAGACCGAACCGGTCGAAGTCAGCGTCCCGGTCCCCCCGAAGAATGGATCGTTCCGGCTGACGGCGACCTGAGTAAAGCCGGAAGTTGGCTGGGACGAGGTGGCCGGGTCTTTATGCCCGATCAAAGTCCCGGTAAAGGCGGCACTGTCTCCTACCGCAACGGTAATGTTTCCCGAGCGATTCCCGAACGATTCACTGTAGAACACAGATGCCTGACCCACCCCGACATCCGGACGAACACGATCCCCGTTTCCGATCATGGTGTAGTTGTTCAACCCGACGATACTGTCATTGCTCAGTGTCCCTCCTGTGGTCGTGAGATTATTCTGCACAAGAACCGTAATATTTCCGTCAAAACCATCACCGGCAATTCCGGGGCCGCCATGGCCGACCTGAGCAAAAGCCCCGACGATTGGAGCACTGCTCTCGTCGGTTGTGGTGCCGCCAACGAGGTCAAAGTTTCCGTTCACCACCACCATGATGTCTCCCGACTGACCCGCATTGACAATCGCGTCACCCAGATTTCCCTGCGCATTGCCGTTTTCCGCATTCGAATGTCCGATCTTTGCAAAGTTGAACAGCGAAGCGACGTTCGAAGGTTGCCCCGTTGCCGTAGGAGGCGTGTACACATAGCTGGTACCGACGTTGGTGGCACCCGCCTGTGTCCTCTGCTGAGCTTCGACGCGAAGGTTGTTGCCCACATAGACGTTGATGTCTCCGTTAGCCTCTGCGTCCACACCAAAACCACCATGCCCGATCGCTCCGAACGCTCCCACAATCGAGATCGCCTGGTCGTCCGTCGCGAGAGGCTCAAGAAGGAAGGCGAGATCACCACCGGTCACGCTCAGGTCGCGAGCTGCTGAGACAGAGATATCCCCCGCAAATCCGTCGGGCAGACCATTCTTCCGGTTGGCGTTGCTGTTTCCGAGGAAAACGCTGAATCCGTGACCGATCTGAGCAGATGTTCCCTCCTTACCGACACCCCCGTCGACTGTAATATCGGCGCCGGCGACAACATCGATATCCGCACTCGCGGCAACGCCACTTACCTGACCTTCATCGACGACGATCAATCCATAGTTGTCATAGGCTCCGCCATGACCGATGGCGACCGGATTCCACCGGGACGGATCACCAATATCAAGAAGGAAACGTGGAACGCTCTCGGAGTCAGCATTGACTTGCATTCCATACGAATCAGCGGCGCCTGCATCAAGAATGACACTGCCGGAAGCCTCTACCCGGATATCCCCGGTGAACTCCATGCTGTTCCCGCCAAAATCGCCGCGGTCATTCCTTCCGACTCCATGTCCGATCCTGGTCCAGCGCTGGTCACCGTTACCATTCTCGAGGCGGATATCGCCGCCGTTGGCAAGCACCGTGATATCACCGATCTTGTTCGCAAAATCATTTTCGGGATTTCCGCGGTTGAGTCCGGCCGTCAGATTCCCCCCATGGCCGATCTGGACGGGCGCAATGTCCACCATATCCAGAGTCTGAGCGCGGTTGCGATCGCGGAAATCCTGATTGTCATTAAATCCGACACCTTCCCCAAGATGATTCATGGTAATTCCTCCACCGGAAACGACACTGACGTTAGTCGTCGAGATGTCATCGTAGGTTGTGGGCGCAACACCCGTGAGACCAGTGGCATTGACTGCAGCGTAAGTCACGGTGGCGGTGCTCCCCGAGATTTCGACCGTGATGTCGGTTTGTGCAGAATCGAAGTCAAAGTTTTCGTTTCTCAAAAAGTCACCACCAACCTGTCCATAGTCCTGCCCTCCCTGGTGCCCGATTTTGGCGAAAGTATAGTCATATTTGCCACCGGTGAGGTCAATCTCACTTCCGGCGTTCACATTGATGTCCCCGTAGAAACCCGTGAAGCCGGTTGAGAAACCTCCGTGGCCAATCATCGAGAAGGCCCTGATTTGGCGATTGTTTGCATTGCCCGTATACATCACTTCGCCACCACCCAGCACATCAATGGCCCCGCCAACATTCACGTTGATATCACCATTGATAAAGCTGGAGGTTTCGAAGTCAGCGAGATCAGCTCCGCCGTGTCCTACTTTAGAGAAATCGTACGTATCATTCCCTCCCTTGACCATAAGATCACCCGAAGCATTCACGTCGACGTCCCCGGTGATTGTCATGAAGGTCAGGGCACGGTTTCTTCCTCCACCCACTTCGCCGATGATCCCTGCAGAACCGGAGTCTCCATTCGGAATCCGGAATTGCACCAGCTCTGCATTCCGATTCGTCCGGTTGGGCACATAGCCACTGTGCTCGCTCCAGGTTGAGTCCGTGCTGCCACCGTGACCAATCATGGCATAACGCCGATCCCGGTTCGTCTCAAGACCGTTGAGAGCAGTGGCATCATCTTCGCCCGGTGTAACCGTCCCATCGGAACGATCCGGAGTTGAATACGCAATCACATCGATGTCTCCGTTGTAAGCCGTTACACTGATGTCTCCGTGGAACCCCTTCACGACACTGCCATCGAGAGCTTCGATTTC
>JARGOP010000046.1:6327-36359 GCA_029233965.1 Verrucomicrobiales bacterium
GGATCATCGAAATCCTCGGCTGAAGAAAAGAAACGAATTTGCTGGTTTACGTTATCGGTAGGATTCCAGTAGGCAAAATTGGTGACGTTGTGGCCGATTACGGCGCTGTCACCTGTTTGGCTTCCGGCCTTCACGGTAACTCCCCCGGCCGCCTCAACCGTGACATCACCCTCGAAAACCCCGAACTGACCAACGCCACCATGGCCGATGAGAACCATGGAACGGGAACCGGCACCATTGTTTTCATTACCCGGAGCGTTGGATGCCCCCATGCGCTGCAAACCCTCTAGAATCACGTTGCCGCGATCGGTGAACGTTGCGACGAGATCGCCCTCTGCATTGATTGCTGAAACTTCATCGACTCCGGCAAGAACATTGATATCCCCGTAGACCCCGGCGAGGCGTCCAATCGAAATCGAGCTTCGAGTGACGGAAGCACCGTTGACAGTGTAATAATAAGGAGTTTGGCCGCTGAGCAGTCGCTCATCGCGCATCGAATAGTGATCCCCCCAACCACCGGAGTCACCGCCGTGTCCGATGTAGGCTCCCCCGTTGGTCCTTCCGCCACCCTTCACTTCCACACTTCCTTTCGCGATTACATTGATATCTGCGCCACTCGTGACGGAACCGGCTCCCATTTCAGGGCGGTTACCTCCGACATCGTTGCCATTGTAGCTCGCAAAATACCCGGAGTGAGTATCGGTAGTCGATGCCTCGTGAATCTGCTGCCACCACCAGTTGCCGGTTCGGGCGCTGTTGAAGTGATTCGAGTAACTGATAAAAGTATCGCCGAGCACTCCGGTCTCGTCGATGGCCCGGACCCCGTCGACAAGACCATCGCCGTTGATGTCAACCTCCTGATTGAAATCATTGCCAGCCAGGGCGACGAGGACCTTATCATCAACAAAAGCTCTGACTTGGTCCTGGCGATTATTCCAGTCGTTATTGTCCCCTGTCGTATTCGTGCCCACCAGGAGATTGCCTCCAAGGTCTTCCACGGTGATGTAACCATCAACCGTGTTCACCTCTCTAACAACCCAGGTTCGAGCCGACTTGTCGGACCTGACTCCGTTGATTTCAACTTTCTGGCCGACTGTAAATTTCCCCGGATTCGCCATGAGAAAGCGCGTCTCATCGACCTCGGCAAAGCCGGTGATATTCTCTACCGCCGTGAAATTAAGCGAGGTTCCATTCAGATCAAAATCGAGGGCATTATCCGCATTGTTAAACCGCGGTGCGAGGACCATTCCCGAATCCCGGAAGCCGATCTGCGCGTGCAGAGACTCGTTGTTCGCCCGATCTGCACCGGTGACGAAAATGTCGAAAGCGGCAAGATTGGTATCACCGTAACGCGAACCAACCTCCACGTGACGGTCCATGGCAGTATCGCCCACAAAAATCGAGCCATTATTCCCCCCGTAGAGGCCTCCAGCCACGTAGGTCCGGAACAAATCCTGAGGCTCGTTCAGACCGATGAGTGATCCATTCACTGTAAGTCCACTGCCATCCCCGCTCACCCCGTTTCCGATACTCCCCGGAACATAGGAGGAAAGAGCGTTATCCGTCTCCAGGCCCATCCAGCCCGCGATCAGGTTGATGGAACCTTCACCGCTGGTGCGGATGTGATTGTTGAGAACAATACTTCCACCGGCAAAGGCACCGAACGACGCATCGGAATTTGTCCACTGGATGGAGAGGTTGCGGGGATGATTCGGATCATCAAAATCCACTCCGGCGTTCACCCCGATGCCTTCGAGAGCTCCCACCGTCTGGCTTCCACCAGCGCTCATCCCCGGGAGATCAACATCTTCGAAAACGATGTCACTCCCGACTCCGGACGTCATGAGGAGAACGGAGGTGCCGCCCTGGAGGATTTTGTTGACGTCGGCGATCTCGATTTCGTTAAATTCCGTGGAGTTTCCTCCAAAATTACCCACTGTGAGCGTTCCGGGATCGAAGAGGACCGTTCCGGAAGTACCGCCTACCGAATGGGCTGCCACATTTCCCCGCATTGCGAGGCGCTCTTTGCCGGAAATTTCAATCAAGCCACCGTTTCCGTCAGGCCCGAAAGCAGAGGCACTTGCCTCGCCAAGATACAGGGTATCCTCATTCGCCCACACGACAACCGAACCGGCATCACCGAATCGCGAGTCAGCAGTAAGAATAACCTCACCTCCGATGGTGGTGAAGTCCGCTTCCCGGACACCGAAGTCATCACGACCCTGAAATTCACCTCCAATCCGGAGGCTGCCGCCCTGACGGGCACCGTCCACAGACACCGAAGTCACTCCGTCAAGTTCCACTTCCGAACCCGTAATCTCAACTCGACCACCGGTTCCAAAACGGGAAGACGCATCGACGGTGCCGGAGACCCCCGTGCTTGTTTCGGCATCAATCTGAATCATACCGCCCTCATCGACTCCCGTCGCATTGACCACAGAGGACCCTGCCGTCGTCACGGAGTTTCCAACGATAGAGATATCTCCTCCGTCCACTCCGCCTGAGGCGTCAACCACGCCTGAGTTCGTGACACTTCCGCCAACCGACTCAACCCGGACAGAACCACCGTCCGCTCCGTTTCGGGCATACACTTGTGAGGTATTTCCGAGATTGATGTTGGAACTTCCACCGCTCGCCTGAAGTCGAACGCGTCCGTTCGACCGGGTCGCCCCGGAGGCACGAACCATTCCGGTGTTGTTGATCGCGAGAGCATAGACGTTTCCGTGAGCCTTCATTTCAACCGCCGCACCGGTTACCGCACCGGAGTTGTTCACCCCGGTTCCGGTGTAGTCGGAAGCACCCCGCACTGTGATCTGTGCCCCGTTCGTCTGGTCGAGGAGAATATCCCCGCCGGATCCGAGCGCGACCGTTCCGTTCATCGCCCCGATCTGGCCCTGGTTGTCGACAAAACCACCGAGAAGAACGACGTCACCGCCGGAAGAAGAGATCGTTCCGAAGTTGGTCACACCTGTCTCGCTGTCTCCGTAGAATCGGGAAGGTCCGCCATCCAGGAAGTCCTGATCGTCAATATCGAGAGTCGAGAGGTTGAGCAATCCCGCCACATCGATCCGTCCGCCGGGCCCGACAACGATCCCGTTCGGGTTGACGAGGATAACCCCGCCATTCGCCTGCAGGGTTCCGTAGATCGCACTCGGATCAGCCCCGATCACCCGGTTCAGCGCGATGGAACTCGCGTTAGGCTGGATAAACGTGGTTGTTTCGCCCTGCGCAATTGAGAAGCTCTGCCAGTTGATGATCGCGTTCTGGGTGCCCTGCGTGATGTTGAGCTGTGAGGTTCCGAGACCACTGAAATTAGCGGAACCGTGAACCACCACTCCGCCGGCGGGATTTGCTCTCAGCGGCTGGCCGCTCAGCGCGAAGGCGGGGAGAAGCAGAGAGAGAACCCATCTCTGGGCTCTTTTTCCAATGCGTGTCGATTTCATTTCGATAAGGGGGTAAAACTGAAGACTGATTCGATATCTTAACTTGTCGTGGATCTGAATGATGTGACTACTGAGCGACAGTAAGACTGGACTGAGGAACCCCGAAGACCCGATAACTCGAATATCGGTTCGTCGCCGGATCAAAGACGTAAAAACTCGCCCTGCCCACACCGGCCTTACGGGAAGCGAAGATTTTCCTTCGTTGCAATTCCTCATCGCGCTCCCCGTTCAGGACGACGCCGTCCTCGGAAATCCGGCCGTCACGACGCTTGCCGAGGCTTGCGTCGAGCATTTCCTCGAAAAACCAGCCACCGGTCGCAGGATCGCTTTCATCTTCCTGCACATCTTCCGCTGAAAACGAAAAGAGTTGCCCATCGTAACCATCGTATCCGAGGAGCTCAGGATAGCGGTCAAAAGCGTCGTATTTTTCATCCCCGAAGAAGAAAGGTGTGAAAATAAACGGTGGGCCTGTCGGTCCTCCGGGTCCCTGAGTCAGATCCGCGTAGAAAATCGTGTAGCGGCCGAATGAATTCACCGTCATATCTCCTTCGGGGGGAGCACCGAAGGTGCCCGTGGGGAGGCCTCCCGCATCATATGCAAAAATGAACTCCGTCGCCGTTGCTTCATCTTCACGGAAACCGTCAGGAAAAGGAGTTCTGGTGTAGAGCGCCGTATTCAGGTTGGCTCCCTCGGCGATGAAGTTATCTACGTCACCGACTCCCGGCAGGTAGAAACGAAGCTCACCACTTGTTCCGAAACGGGCGCTCGTAATGACGGTGTCAGCATCAAGGATGAGGTTACCGGACCCGACCGCAGTAGGGTCGTCACGTCCCACAGCAAGGTAGGTGTTTCCGAGGGGCGAACGCTGCACTCCGTCTCCATTCGTTGGATCGGCATGACCGATCATTCCGTTGACACTGGTGAGGTCGTTACCCGCCTTCACGAAGATATCCCCGTTCCAGGTACCGGTACTCTTCGTCCGCCCTCCGGAGTCGGTATCGCCATGACCGATTTTGGCGTAGTTCCGGACGGCAGCCGTTTCGTCCGGTGTACCCGCATTGACCAGATTACCAGTCGTGGAGGTCAGGTTGATATTGTCTCCGGCGGTGACATCGATCATCCCGGTAAAGTTACCATCACCGTTGTTGAGAGCGCCGTGCCCGATTTGACTGTAGCCGTCCTGATAGGTCAGGCCTCCCGTCAGATTGACATCGTTGACCGCGACGACCGTGATATTCGAATTCACCGTCTGTCCCCTGTTTCCGGAACCGTGACCGATTTGCGCAAACTGGAACTGATTGTTACCGCCGGCAGCTGACGTTCCAAATCCACCAGTGAGGCTCAGGGTTCCCCCTGATTGAACGAGGATATCCCCGTCCATCGTCGTAGAACTGACGTCGTTGGGCTCAACGCCTGACTCGTAACCACCATGACCGATCTTCGCCCAGTCCCGGTAGGCTGCCCCCGCATTCACGCCGATATCCCCGCCGGCTTTGACTTCAATGATCCCATCAAAGCTGGTACGGGTAAAAGCGCCACCGTGACCGATCTGAGCATGATTGTATTCCACCCGGTTGTCATCGCCGGCTCCCGCCACGATCACCTCCTGTTGGACGCCTCCCGCGTTCATGGTCACATCTCCTCCCATATCGATAAAAATATTACCACGGAGAACACTGTCAGGGTGGGCACGGCGCTGACTGTTGCCCTCCCCGTATCCACCGTGGCCTACCTTCGCGAAGCCCTTCAAGGTTCTCTCGCTAGCCGGACGAGGAGTCGTTCCGTCCGTATCGATCGCACCCTCAAGGTCAATCACAGTCTGCCGCTTGCCGCCCTGTTGCTGGGTTCCTTCAATGAGTAGGTTACCACCGCCGTTCACGGTGATGCTGGAATCGCCGATGACTCCGATACCCACACCGGCATTTCCATTGAAAACATAGTTCGGACCATTGTTCGCCTGCTGTCCATAGAGCTGGAAATCAAACCCTCCATGTCCCAGCAGCGCGTAATTACCGTCACCGGTCTGGTTAAGATCATAGCGATCATCCGAAACATCATAAGACTCCCAACCACCGTCGCCGGCGATAAAGGAGACGTCACCAACAGCATTCACTTCAATCGTTCCATAGCTGTCACTGTTGCTGCGAAGGCCACCGTGCCCGAGTTGCGTAAAGTTGATGCTTCCCGCGACATCACTCATTCTCGGATTACCCGGCTTTGCCGAAAAGAGAACGTCACCACCGGAATTCACCGAAATATTACCGTGATGCCCGGAGTCAGCAGAACCGGGGCCGGATTCTCCGCTGGCAATCCGGTAGGTCCCGCCGTGGCCGACCATGGAGTAGGCATTGCCATCGTTGGATCCGCTATACATCGCAAAATCACCGCCTGTCGTGATATCGATGTCCCCCGAGAGCGTCGCGTAAGCGTTGCGGGCATTCATGTTCGTACTGTTCCAGCCTCCCCCGTCAGCAAAGCCCCCGTGCCCGACCTGAGCGAAAGCGGTGTTATCGCCCGCCTGCATCCGCATGTTACCTCCGGCATCCACGACAATATTGCCGCTGAAAGCACCGCCGCTGCGGTTTCCTCCGTTACCAATCATGACGTAGGAGTTGTCAGCAGTTCCGCGTGTGGCCGGATCAGCGATAACCTTGCGGTCCAGGGTGATGTCACCCCCCGCGATTACCGTGACATCGCCGCTATGATTTCCACTACTGGTGTAACCACCGTTGCCGATGTGCACAAATGAGCTGGCCCGTGACCCGGCGAAAAAAGTCATATCGCCATTGGTCGCCTCCACATGGATGTTTCCCGTGTGACCTGCCAAATTCGGATTGATGCCCTGGCCGTTGTGAGAATTCGGATCCTTGATATTTCCATTCTGGACAACAACGCCGCTACTCCATCCCCCGTGGCCGAAGTGGACCACGTTAGCTCCGCTGGAATTCGTATTTTCCGCAGCGACATCACCATAGATCGAACCGGTGATCACCACTGAGATATCCCCGGAATAGCCCTCTCCATCACCAGTGCCACCGTACGACTCGTATCCCCCATGTCCAATCCTCGTTCCCGCCCGGTTGGATCCGTCGATACTTCCACTGAGAAGCAGAGCACCACGCATATCGAGAAGTTCCCCCTCCACCGTGATGTTTCCGTCCTTGTCACCGATCACGGCCTGTCCACCATGTCCGATCTGAACGAAGGAGCGGTCATTTCCGCCGTGCATGATGATGGAACCCAGTTCCGAGGCCACTGAGATATCCCCTGAGAGATCCCCGTCGCCGGGGCGCTGCGATTCAGTTTGAGCTCCAGTATTACTTCCCCCGTGGCCCACCATGACAAAGGAGTCATTCCGACCATTACCGGTAACATCCCCATAAATACTTGAAAGAATCACATCCTCCCTCGCCCGGATATTGATCGCACCACTCGCGCTGAGCGCAGGAGCGGCAGGGATGGACAGGTCGCGCTGGTTGCCGAAACCAAGTTGACCGAAGCGGTCATTCCCGTTTCCGCCCGCAACAATCACCTGATTACCAAAGGCGTTCGTCTCCCCGTGGGCGGATCCTACGCTGACAGCGCCGGAACCATCGCCGTTGATGACGACATCGCCGCCATTCTGCCCCCAATCCCCATAGGTGACGGCGGCGTTATTCGCGTCCGCGATGTCGCTGAACGAAATCGCAGGCTGCGCCGCGAAGTTCCCCACCCCGGTGCCGTCCCATCCCGCGAACAGGGTGATGTTACCTGCCCCGGAATTCTGGATGTCATCATTGATGATGATGTCCCCCTCAGCAAAAAGCGCGAGAGAACTGGCGGAAGCGTATCCCGTGGTGAGGTCTGCTCCTCTTTCCACAGTGATGTTCCCATCATCAGTTCCGGCCGAAGAAGTGTGAATGACGACATTTCCGCCTCCGAGTGCAGCGATCAGCGCCGTATCCACCAGAGTCACCGTCGCGCTCCCTACGTCGCCGATAACCACATCCGTGGGATCCAGAAGCAGCGTTCCGTTCGCTCCGTTCGCCGAAAGCGTCGAGACGAGCCCATTGAAATAGAGATCGTTTTTCCCGGAAACTTCGACGAATCCTCCATTGCCCACCTGGCCGTAGGAGCGCGCTGAAATCTCACCTTCGTAGGTCGTGTCATTGTCCGCCCAGACCACGATCCGTCCGGCATCGCCTTCCGATGAATCAGCGAGAAGGAGCGAACCCTCTTCGACGACAACGCTTTCCGCGTTGTCGATGTCTGCTTCACCACCTTGAAATCCTCCACCAAGCCGCGCGGAACCACCCTGCGCAGTGCCGCTGACGTCCACGACCGCGTTTGAACCGACCAGAACACTCTCAGCCGTTACATCAATACTGCCGCCGACACCACTTCGGCCCGCGGCGGAGAGAGCTCCATCCACCGCTGCTGCGGAAACACCGGTTAAGCTCACCGAACCGGCCGTTGCACCCGAGACGTCAATCACAGCGCCATTGCCGACATTCACCGAGTCACCGGTGACGGCGACGGTTCCACCGGAAGTGGCTCCGACACCGGAGGCATCGATGGTGCCTGCGGCGAGGGAAACGTTGCCGCCTGAAATTTCAACGCGCCCACCGGACCCGTTCGAGTTTCCGGCGTAGAGCCCACCCGTATTGATCACACTACTGCCTGAGCCTCCGCTGAGCGTCAGCCGGCCTCCTGAAAAATTGTATCCGTTCGCGCGGACGACACCGTCGTTCTTAATCGCGAGGGCATAGACGTTACCATGTGCTTTGAGTTCAGCTGCAGCTCCGTTGATTTCACCGGTCGCCGTGTTTTCAATCCCGTTTTCCCCGCCAACTCCACCGGCGAGAACAGAGATCTTTCCGCCGCTCGCGGTCTGATTCACGACGATGTCACCACCGGCACCAAAAGCGACCGTTCCGGTCGCTGCGGAAACCTTACCGCTGTTCTGCAAAAAGTTACCGAGGAGAACGACGTCTCCACTCGCACTGCTGATTGCCCCGTAGTTGCGAATTCCCGCTGAAGTCTCCCCCCGGAACCTCATCGGCCCGCCATCGAGGAAGTCCTCGTTTTCCATGTCGAGCGTCGACATCGTCAGCATGCCCGCGACGTCGACCCGCCCACCGGGACCCACGACGATCCCGTTCGGGTTGATCACGATCACTCCACCATTGGCATTCAGAGACCCGTAAATCGCAGAGGGATCTGCTCCCGTGACGCGGTTGAGAGCCATCGCATTCTGGTTCGGCTGGATGAAGTTGGTCACTTCGCCGTTCTGAATCGAGAAGCTCTGCCAGTTGATGATCGCATTCTGTGATCCCTGAACAATGTTCAGCTGGGACGTCCCCAACCCGTTGAAGGCCACGTTACCATGCACCACAGAGGCGCCACTCGGATTCGCCTGCAGCGGCACCGTGAAGAAGGATAATCCCGGAAGGAGAGGCGCAAGAATGAGAACCTGCAGAATCAGGTTCCTGCGAAGGGAAGGTATGATGTTTTTCATCGTATCGTGGAGGGTAGAACTGAAGAGAGAAGGCTTTTTACCTTTCCCACGCGATCACCCTTAACAGTATAATCCTAATGGAATGACAGCATCGAGAGCGGTTGTAAATTCAAATTTTCGATATTTACGAGCCTCTTTACTCCTTTTTTGTCATGGATCGGAAGGGCGTGACACTTTTCTGAAAGCCAAAATTGAGAATTTCGGACATCCTGACAATCGGGAACAGGCAAAATTCGCGCCCATTCCCACCCCTGTGGCGATGAGCGTGAGCGAATTGAGAAGTGCGCGTCCGGTCCCGAAGATCCACTCGCTCACGCTCGCGGCTACCTTCGCTGCGTTGCCCCTGTGGCGATGAGCGTGAGCGAATCGAAAAGTGCGCGGCGGCAGATTTCACCCGGCCGTCCCGGTGTAGACGCTGCTGATTCCTCCCATCTGAGGAAACCATTCGACCTCCCGGAAACCGGCGTCACAGATCATTTCCCTCATGTTATCCCCGCAAGGAAAGCGCTCAATCGACTCTCCCAGGTAGGCGTAGGCCTCGCGGTTTCCGGTGAGCCACCCGGCGATGCGGGGAAGGAGATGATGAAGGTAGAAGCGATAAGGATGCCTCAGGAGAGGATTCGCCGGCAGGGAGAAGTCGAGAATAACGAGTCGGCCTCCCGGACGAACGACCCGGGAAAACTCCCGGAGCGCCGCCTCCCAGTCCGCCATGTTCCGCAATCCATACCCGATCGTAAGGGCATCGACGGAGTTGTCGGGAAAGGGCAGCGCCAATCCGTCGGCGACAAAAAGATCGTTGAGTCCGCGTTTTCTCGCCTCCGCCAGCATCGGAGCACAGAAATCGGTCCCGATGACGCGGGCGTCGGGGACAAATCCCTGCACCGTCTTCGCGAGGTCGCCGCTCCCGGTGGCCACATCGAGAACCACCGCAGGATTTACCTCCGCGACGAGCTGTCCCACTTTCCTCCGCCAGAGAACATCGATGCCAAGACTGAGGCAGTGATTTGTCAGCACATAGCGGGGTGCAATCGAAGAAAACGTCTCGTGCACGAAGGCGGGGTCCTGATCTTTGCGGTCTTGGGCCATCAGCTTGAGGTTACGCCGACTGGCCGTGCGGCAGCGCAGGCGATTTCCTGCGATGCCGGGTGTCCGGCAAAAAAGTGCTCACGAGAGGACTCGAACCTCCACGGGTTTAACCCCACTAGAACCTGAATCTAGCGCGTCTACCAATTCCGCCACGTGAGCGACGTCAAAAAATCGGGCCGGAAAGAAACACTCAATCTTTCCCATGACAAACGCTTTTATTGGCTACGCTGAAGGAAGTGCCATCCCGCCACTGAATCCATCATGAAACTGCACACCCTCTACCGCTGGAAAGAAAACCCGCCCGGTGACAGTGCGTTTCAGATGGCCCTGGATGAGGCCCTCTTTCATTTCACCCGGGAGAGCGGCCTCCCCGTGATCCGCTATTATACCTGGGAGTCCCCCGCCCTCACCTTTGGCTATTCAGAGGCCCACCCGCACAGTGAAACGGAAGAGGCGGTGAGACGATACACCGGAGGAGGCAGAGTCGAACACGGCGAGGATCTCACGTTTCTCCTCACCCTGCCTGCCGACACGCCCGCTGCCCGGGGGAGTGCCGCAGAACGATATCGCTGGATTCATGAAGCGCTCAAAGAGGCACTCGGAGAAGTCGGCGTCCGGCTTTTCCTTGAAGGTGACGCCGGACAGCACCCTGCCGGCCCCTGTTTTCAAACCCCGGTCCCGTCGGATCTCATGGCGATCGGAACCGGGGAAAAAATCGGCGGCGGAGCTCAGCGCCGGAGCCGGGGCAGCGTCATCCATCAGGGCAGCATCCGCCTCGCCCGGGAACTCCGGACGAATCATGCCCCCTGGACGGCTCTTCTGGAAAGGAAGCTCTCCGAAGGAACCGAATCGTTCCCGGAAACAGCGAAGCAAAAGGTCATCGATCATGCGGAGGAATTGGCGGCAACCCGCTACCGCTCCCCAGAGTGGAACCACCGGCGCTGAGATCCTCCCGAATTTTACCCTGTGCATTCACAGGAATTATGGTATCAGAGAGGCACGGTGAAGTTCGGTTATTCTTGCATTCAGGAATTGCTAACCAACGTCACCGGCTCTGAAAAGCATGCAAAGTTGGTTTACGTTCGAGCTCGACGGCAATGAGTGCCGTGTGGAAAAAGAGGACACTCATCGCAGCCTCGCCTCCTACCTTGCCGAACTCGACCCCGTTTTCCGGCGTTTCGCAGAACATGATGCCTGGAATGGAGGATTGCTTGTCATCATGGGCGACCTCGAAGGGGACCGGCACCGCTTTCGGGTGATCGACGCCGGATTGATTCTTCTCCCTATGCTCGCCGGCCGCCAGATCTGGACATCGGAAGGGATCCGCTCAACCGAACCTGATCACCCCGTGAATCTCGCTTTCGAAGGCAGCCATTTCGAATGTGGTGATGATCGGAATGCTTCGCTCACCGCCCTCATGTTCGAGGGCTACTACCGCCCCGATCTCCGGAGACAGGGGCAGACGAGCGACCAGTTTGATTCCATCATTGCCCATACCGCCAATGTCCCCGCGATCAGGGACGCCGCCGCCCAGGTCTTCGCTTCGACGGAACAACTCCGGCACGAAGCGGCGATCAAAGCGGAACGAGCCGGACAGGAAAGCACCGTCTGGACGGGGCGGCAGGATATCTTCGGGGATCGCTTCACGAAGCAGCTCTTCCGAATGAAGGACAAGTCCCCGTTCAGCTATGTGGACGACAGGAAACGTCGCTTCCACCAACCGGGAACGATCGTCGAATTGCTGAAGCTCAAGAAACAATATCCCAATGCCCGCTTCGTCGCCGGAGCCACCGAAATCGGTCGCTTGAGTCATGAGGTTGAATGGCCCAGTCTCCTTTCTCTGGAAGGAGTCAAGGAACTGAGCAGCTCAATCACGACGGAGGAAGCCTGGGAGATCGGAGCGGCCGTCCCGCTCACGCAGGTCGCCGAGCTGATCGGTCGAGAGTGCGTCGCTTTCTCCAAAATCCTGCGTCGCTTTGCCTCACTCGCGATTCGAAACCGCGCCACTCTCGGCGGCTATCTCGCGACGGCCTGGCCGAGAGGTCAACTTTCACCGCTTCTCATGGCGATGAATGCACGGGTGCTCCTCCTCTCGGAAGAGGGTGAGCGCAATGCTCCTATCTCGCAATTCTTCGATGGCAGGGGAGGCACGATTCTCTCTCCCGGCGAGATCGTTCGCAGCATCATCATTCCACGCTCCACCGAGAGTGCCCTCGCCGCCCGGGGCGTGACCGCTTCCCTCTGCGACACCTACACTTCCGCCCCGCGACGATCTCTCGCTGCACCCTACGCCACGGCTGCCTTCTGTTTCGAATTGCGCGACCGTGTCATCGCGAAGGCCCGCCTCGCGTATTCAGGCATCGGCGAGGCTCCCCTCCGCGCACGCGAGGTCGAGGAGTTCCTCGCCGGAAAGGTCTATCAGGAGAAGACGATCTTCGAGGCTCTGCCTATGCTCATCGAAACGGTCGAAGTCTCCGACACCGCCGGCGATCATGCCGAGTATCGCAAAACCCTCACCGCAACGCTTTTGCAGAAATTCTTTTTCCAACATCCGACACCGGAGAGCATTCGCGCGAAAGAGCTGACGGCGACCGGTGAATTTGCCAAACTTGACCATCCTTTTTTCGACGCGGTTGCCCCCTGAGCCAGACGCGACGACCCTTCGTTGACTCAGTCCCCTGCCGATGAGCGATTCTGAAGACAATATCACCCCGTTCCGACTCCCCGAGCCTTCTGCCGAATCCGGCAATGAGACTTTTGGTGAGCGCCTTCGTCGTCGACGACTCGAACTGGGTGAAACAGAAAAGACAGAGAAAAAATCGGGCTGGCACTCTCGCACGAATCAACTCGTCGCCTACATTCTCGAAAGCCCCCATGCCGCCGCTGTCATCGCCCGGAAAAGCGGCGACGAAGCCCGGTCCGTCGCCGGGGTGGAACGGGTTCTCTTTGCCGAAGATCTTCCTCCCTTTCAGAACTCACTTGGTAACGATTTTTCCGGCGAACCACTCCTCGCCGAGGAGGAGGTGTTCTACGTCGGGCAGCCGGTCGCTCTCGTCGTCGCGAAAGATCTCGCCACCTGCCGCCTCGCCGCTTCAAAAATCGAGGTCGAGTACCATACCGACACCGCCATTCTGACATTGGAACAATCGTTAGCCCTCGAAAGCTTTCACGGCGAACCGCGCAAGTGTTCGCGCGGGGATTTCGAAACGGAAATCAGGAAGAGCGCCGAGACGCTGACCGGTCACCTCACGATCGCGCCGCAGCAGGTCATTCCAAATCCCGGGATCAAGATCAGGATTCGCCCGGAAAATCAGGGAACGGCCCTCGTTGTCGATGCCGCTTCAATCCTTCCCACCGCAGTCCGCAGTGCTGTCGCGAAAGCGGCGGAACTTCCCGAGTCGAGTATCGAGCTTTCCCCCGTCGACCTTCCCGGACTGAGCGGTGCTCTCGAAACCGAGCCGGTCCGGCTTTCCGCTCTTCTCACTCATGCGGTGATGAAGTGCCACTGTGCCGTCGAGCTGCAGGTCAGTGATTCCCCCCTCCTTGCCGGAAAGCGGCACGAAACCCGCGCGGGGTTCACGGTCGGATTTGAAAAGAACGGAAAAATCAACGCGGTCGATCTGCGAATGGCTCTCGACGGCGGCTGGTTTGTGAATGACTCCACCAACGCACTCGATCGTGCCCTCCTCCACGGCGATGCCGTCTACGGAATTCCGAATCTCAGCCTGAGCGCACGCCTCTGCCGCACCCACCAAATCGTCACCTCAAGTCTCGCCGCCGAAGGCGCAGCGCAGTCGACCTGGGCGATGGAGGAGATCATTCGCCGGGTCGCAAACGCCACCGGGCTTTCCCCCGCCAAAGTGCGTGAACAGAATTTCTACGGGGAAGAGGAGGACCTGAAAACAACGCCGTACGGTCAGCCGGTTAATGCCACATCCATTCTCCGGGTTTGGCATCAGGTCATGCGCCGCAGCAACTACGAAGAGAGAGCGAAAGAAATTCAAAAATGGAATCGCGAGAATTCCAGCTACAAGCGGGGCATCGGAATCACGCCGCTGAAATTCGGGATCGGGGATCCCCGTGCGGAAAGAAATGCCGCCGCGGTCATCGTGCAGATTCTCGGTGACGGCTCGGTCACCGCCCGCGTCGGTCTTGTCGATTTGAACGATGGCTTTGACGCCCAGATCCGGGAGGAAGTCGCCCATCATCTCGGTGTCGAGGAAAAGACCGTGCATGTCGTCCTGAACGATTTCGAGTCATTGCCCCGCGCCACTCCCGTGATCGGCACGGATGCTTCCGGCCTTGTTCTCCGGGCTCTCGCGGACGCCTGTCGCAGTCTGCAATCAAGATTGCGCGAAGTGGCCCTGCAACTCTTTGCGGCACGCGGAGAAACAAGGATCGAGCTCGAGGCAATCCGCTTCAAAAACGGTTTTGTCGGTTCAGATCTCGCGCCCGGGAATCCCCTTCATTTTAAGGAGGTCATCGAAGGCGCCTGGCGAAAGCGCGTCAACCTGATCGAAACCGGCTACCACCGCACTCCCAATCTCTGGTGGGATCCGGAACTCGGCGCCGGATGGCCTTTCACCTCCTTCACCTACGCCGCCGGAGTCACCGAGGTTCAGGTCGATCTTTTTACCGGTGAGATCCAGATTTTGCGTGTCGACATCGCCCACGAAGGCTCTCCTTCGGCAAACCAGGGCGATCGTGATTTTGCCCAGCTGATGCGTTCTTTCACTCTCGGAACGGACTGGCTCCTCTCCGAAGGCCAGACTCCGGACGACTCCGGCGATCCCGTCCACGAAGCGTTTCCGGGATTCGCCGACGCGCCCCTGCAAGTCGTCACGGATCGTCTCCGACCTCTCGGTGATCCTCTCACCATCGCCGGCGATCCCTGTTCGGAAGCGCCCGTTCTTCTTGCCGGATCGATCCGGGAAGCCCTCTGCGAAGTCCTTTCCTCAGCCGGCAGTCAGGCGGACATCGACCTGCTCTGCCCTTTCCCGGCAAGCCCGCCGAAGGTCATTTCCGCGCTGCGTGAAATCAGCCGGCGGAGTCAGAAGGCGGCAAAAGCAAAGGCCGGCGCCTGATCACTTTTCACCGGCGGCCGCTTCCCTGACCGCCACGTAGGTCTCCGCCGCAAAGCGCCGGCGTGAGAGATCGAAACGGTGCAGCCCCTCTTTGCCGTAGGCGAGCCGTTGATTGTCATCGGTAACGCGTTCGTCCCCTTCCGTAAACCGGGCCAGCCCGTCCGGCAGCAAGGCAACCTCAGTCGGCATCGGCGTTCCAAGCCGCTTCCCGAGTTCCTCCGTGCTTCCCTGAAGTCCGAGCAAAATCCCCTGCTGCGGTGCCCCACCGCGGTCGAGATTGAAAGGATCAATCCAGAGGACCGCGGACGGAAAGACATCGAGGAACGAGGCCGCCACCGCTCTCGCATGAGCCGTTGACATGAGATGCATCGGGAACCACTGCGCGACCATCCCCCCGTCGTTGAGCTGCTTCCTGATCCCCTCGTAAAACTCTGTCGAGTAAAGCGCGTTGCTGCCGGCAAAGAAGGGCGGCATCGGTTCTAACGTGACCACATCATACATCTTTCCGGAACGTCGCAGCCAGGCCCTTCCATCCATCACGCGCGTCGTAACCCGCTCGTCTTCGAGGATTTTTTCATTCGTCGGAAAATACCCTGACAATTCAAAAACCGCCGGATTGATATCGAGGATATCAATCTCTCCCGCCCCATGATTTCTCACCGCGTTGGCGGTCTGCCCGGTGCCATAACAAATCACCAACGCCGTCTCCGGTTCCGGATGAAAAACCACGGGAAGTCTCCCCATTTCGACCATGTAGTGCGTGTAGGGGCCGAACTCTCCCGATGCCGCGTAGCCATCGATGAACAAAAGGCGGTAAGGTTCGGAGGAATTCGTCGAGGACTCCACCGCGACGACGCTGGTCGAAGCATCGGGAGCATCCCGGTGCGCAATGACCCGATGCTCACCCCGGAGAATCGCCGTTGGCCCCGGGATACGGGAAGTTCCCACTCCCGTTGAGAAAAACACAGCGCCCGCCAATGAGACTAAGAGAACAGCCCCTGCCATGGCCCGCCGTGACTTGTGCTCCCCGGAAAAAAGGAGAAGCCCCATTGCGGCGGCAGACGCGGCCACGATCCAACTGCTTGCAACGGGACCGGCCAGCGGGAAAAGCAACCAGGCGACACCGAGACTTCCCAGGACCGCTCCGGCCGTATTCGTCCCGTAGAGGCGACCCCACGATTTCACCTCCCCGGCCTTGTCGAGAAGCGCCGGCAGACAAACCCCCATCAACACCACCGGAGGCCCCATCACCGCCATTGCCATGAAGATTCGACCGGCGACTCTGAGCCCATAGGCTCCACCGCTCACAGACCATCCGTCGAATCGCTCGAGCAGAGGCGTCGCGAGAAGTGACAGGATCGCCCCGGCAAAAAGAAACGCGGCGGGGTTTCCGGCCGCCGGCTTCCAGCGACTGAGGCGGGCCCCCAGAAAGAGCGCGAGAAGAAAAGCCATCAACATCACCGCGAAGGCATCGGTCGTGTTGAGCCAGGCAATCTTCAGGAGACGGAACCAGATCACCTCGAGGGCAAGAATCGCGAACCCGGAGGTGAAGGCGAGCATGAGTGCCGCGCGGCTCACCGTCGATGGTGAATTCCCACGACTTTCACCGGCGGCATTCTCCCCGTCGAATTTTCGCCGCCCCGCCAGCAACGCCACAATCCCTGCCGCCAAATGAAAGACGAGAACAATCCCCGAGGTCTCGGCGCGACCCAGATCCGGTAGGAGAACAAAGGCAACGCCCCCCACCATGAAAACAGCTCCGAGAGTATTCAGGGCGTAGAGCTTCGAAATCACCATCTTCCGACCGCGAACCATGGCCACGAGTCGCCCGAAGAGCGGAACGGTCGCCCCCATGAGGAAGGTCGAGGGCCCCAGCACGATTCCTAACATAAGCAGATGAACGGCACCGGCCAGTGAGGGCGCCTCCTGAAAAACGGCGGTATCGATCGACTGCAGCGAGGGCGAAATTTTGATTGGCATCGCCGCGAACAGGGCGATCGCGACCTCAAGGATTCCCAGCAGGAAAAGAGGACTCATCCGGGTGAGGGCTTTCTCGATCCAGCGCGCCATGAGCAGGGCTCCGGCGGCCATGCCCCCCATCGTCACCGCCACCGTGATCGCCGCTGCGCGCACCGAGGCGCCGATCGCGAGAGCAATCTCGATCTGCCAGAGCAACTGCCACGCGAGCGCGCAGGCTCCCCCCGCGAAGACCGCGAAGAGGATTGCCGCCTTCACGGGAAACGATTCGCTTGCCGGAGAATGATGAGAAGATGACATGCAGAGCGGCTTCGCCGACCAAGACCTAACAGGGTTCCACAGCAGACTCAACCCTGTTCAGTCAGGAACCTCTCCCAAAAGCAAATCGAGAAGAAAGGCTTCGGGGGTTTCATATTTCCCCGATTCGGAAACTCCGGGGATGAAAAGATGACACTCCTGTCCCTCCGCATCGCATTTCTCTTTCATCTTCACCCCGTAGACACCGTGATGAATGCCGTGCCCACCGTTTTTCGACGGAAGGGTCATGTCATTCCCGTAACTCATCGCGAGAGAAGGATCATCCCCGCTGACATGATTGTAGGCGGAGAACTCCTCGTAGAGTTCGCGATAGCTCTCATAATTTTCCATGACCGCTTCCATGGAAGCTCCGCCGACCGCTTTGTGAATCATGCGATGCTCCAGCACTTTGGGACCGAGCCAGTCGACGATCTGCTTCGGATCAATCGACGTCTGTCCCACCGAGACAGCGGCGCCCTGAACACGGGTGGATTCCCGCGCCACAGGATTGGTGGAGTCGGGATCGGCAAGGTCATCGTGACAAAGCAACCACATCGAGGTGCAGGCTCCGGCACTCCCGCCCGTGAGCACGATCCGGTCCTTCTGAACATTCCACTCCCTGCTCTTCGTCCGGAGGAATTGAATCGCTCTCGCTGCATCGTGAACGGGGGCGGGAAGCGGGTGTTCGGGAGTGAGTCGGTAGTTGAAAGCAGCGCAGGAAATACCCCGATCGAGATAGAACGGAAAGTCCGGCAACACCCCGCTGGGTTTGGATTTGTCTCCCGTGGTCCAGCCTCCTCCGTGAATGTAGACCAATAGTGGACGCGGCCCTTCGCCCTCCGCCTTCCAGAAATCGATCACGTTCCTTTCGTCCGGCCCGTAGGACACGTCCTTGTGGGTCGGCTCCGGATTCTCAGCAAAAGCCCGGCCGCACAGCAACCCCAGGAGAACGAGGGTGAATTGAAATTTCATAATCCGACTTTTCCGGAAATTGGATCGCAGGGTCAAGGTCCATCGAACCGCATTGCCGCGTCATCTCCGCTCCCGACTTGTCGAAATCGTCAAATTCGCCGGTTTGATTTCGTGGGCTCGAGAGAGGATTTGATTGTTTTACGTATCTTAACAACCACTCTCATCGCCATGCTTCCCATCCTGCTCGCAGTTGCCGCCACCTTAGTCATTTTCCTGCCGGCACTGAATTTCCTGAGCTACCGCATCATGGGTGGCATCATTCGGAATCGTCGTGAGACCTGGGATTTGAATATCTGCTGCGGAAAAACGGACGGAGGCGGTGTGAACGTCGACATCGTCAAACACGCCGAGGTGGAAAATCTGATCGTCGTCGACGACATCTACCACCTTCCCTTTTCAACCCATCAGTTCGAGCACACTCTCTGCTCTCACACGATCGAGCACGTCGAGGATCCTGTTGCGTTTTATGAAGAGCTCTCACGCGTGTCCAAACATGTCACTCTCGTGGTTCCGCCGCTCTGGGATCTCAGTGCGGTCTTGAATGTGTTCGAGCATCGCTGGCTCTTTCTCACCTTTCGCAAAGAGCACCACAAGCTCCCGAATTTTGCAAAACTGCCCATGTCCGGATTTTTTCAGGAAAAGCTGGGGCAGAAGATTCGCGCCTGAGGGGATTGGCGGGCGGAGTTTCTTTGCCGCAGGACAACCGCACCGCCTGCCCGAATCGCTGGCGATCTCCGGATTGCCGATGTAACTTCGCGGGAAACCTTCTTTTCCCGTGAGCCAATCTGATCCCCCTCATCCCCGCACCGCGATCCTGAATGTCGTCGGCCTGACGCGCCGGCACATCGGGCCGGACACGCCGTTCATCGCTGAGTTTGTCGCGCGGGAGGAAAATCGGGTCGTCGATATTGAGCCTTCGATCCCGGCAGTGACCTCGTCGATGCAGGCCACGTTTCTCACCGGAAAAACGCCGGGGGAGCACGGCATCGTCGGGAACATGTGGTATGATCGCGACTACAGCGAACATCGTTGCTGGAAGCAGTCGAACCATCTCGTGCAGGGCCGGAAACTGTGGGAGACGATCCGCGAGGAGGGCCGTCCCGGTTTCACCTGCGCCAAGGTCTTCTGGTGGAACAACATGTATTCGAGCGCGAACTATCAGATCACGCCGCGTCCCATTTACTGCGCCGACGGGAAGAAGGTGTTCGACATTCAAACCTGGCCGATGGATCTGCGGGGAAAGATCAAACGCAAGCTCGGCAAGTTTCCCTTCCCCGCCTTCTGGGGTCCGGCGGCCGGAATCGAGTCGAGTCGCTGGATCGCCCGGTCTGCAAAATGGTTTGAGGACAAATTCTCACCGGACCTCAACCTCGTTTACCTCCCCCACCTCGACTACAATCTGCAGCGTCTCGGCCCGGAGGATCCGGCGATCAGCATTGACCTCCGGGAAATTGACGAAGTCGTCGCGGACCTCGTAAGGCACCTCGAAAAGCGCGGTGTGCGGGTTATTCTCCTCAGCGAATACGGCATCACGCAAGTCGATCGCCCGATTCATCTCAACCGGATCTTCCGGGAGAAAGGATGGCTGAGCTGGAGAAAGGAGCTGAAACGCGAGATGCTCGACCCCGGGAACTGCCGGGCCTTTGCGATTCCCGACCATCAGGTCGCCCACGTCTACGTGAACGATCCCTCCCTTCTCGACGAGGTCGCTGAAACGCTCCGCGGGATCGACGGCGTCACCGACGTGCTCGACCGTGAAGCACAAACCGCCCGCGGCATCGCACATGAGCGCAGCGGTGATCTTGTCGTCGTTTCCGATGAGCGAAGTTGGTTCACCTACTACTATTGGAAGAGCGACCGCAAAGCTCCCGACTTTGCCCGCTGCGTCGATATCCACCGCAAGCCCGGTTACGATCCGGTCGAGCTTTTCGTGAATCCTAAGATCAAGTTTCCGAAACTGAAGATCGCCGGCAAACTTCTCCGGAAAATCCTCGGTTTCCGCATGCTCATGGACGTCATTCCGCTCGACGCCTCACTGGTGAAGGGCTCTCACGGCTGCATCCCCGAATCGAGAGAGGATTACCCGATTCTCATTGGAGCGTTTCCGGATCTGGAATCCGGTGCCGTCCTTGAGGCAATCGCGGTGCATGAAAAGCTCCACGGGTTTTGCCTGAGAGAAAACCCTGGGAACTGAGAGGGATGGGGCTTTCAGTCTACTCTCCTGCCTAAACGCCGGGTTCTGCCCCGCCCAAAATCCAAAATCCAAAATCCAAAATCCAAAATCCAAAATCCAACTCACCCCTGTCCGTAATACGCTCCGGATCCGTGCTTCCGGAGATAGTGTTTATCGAGGAGGTGGAGCGGAAGCCCTGACTGCTCCGCACTCAGTTGCCAGGTCCCCAGCGCCATCTGCGCGCAGACTTCGAGTGCGACGGAATTTTTGACGGAGTCGACGGCATTTTTTCCCCACGTAAACGGGGCGTGATACTTCTGGAAACAGGCCGGCATCTCCATGGGTTCGATCTCATTTTCGTGAAAGTGCTGCGCGATCGCGCGGCCCGTGTTCGTCTCGTAGTCCTCCGCCACCTCGGCTTCTGTCAGTTCTCTCACGACGGGAACCGTTCCGAAAAAATGGTCGGCATGAGTCGTTCCCTGACAGGGCAACTCCACCCCGGCCTGGGAAAACATCGTCGCGTGTACGGAATGGGTGTGGGTGACCCCTCCGATCTGTGGAAATTTGCAGTAGAGAATCCGGTGCGTAGGAGTGTCCGAGGATGGACGCAGCGATCCCTCGACCACGTTCCCCTCGAGATCGAGGACGACGAGACTGTCGCGGGTCAGGTCTTCATACGCGACTCCGCTTGGCTTGATCACGAACATCCCTTTTTCACGATCGACCCCGGAGACATTTCCCCAGGTCAAACGAACGAGCCCCTCCGTGACCAGCATGAGATTGGCTTTCAGGACTTCCTCTTTCAACTCTTCCAGCATAACTCCCAAAGAAACCGACTTTGCGATCCCTGCAAGTAAGCAAATCATGCAGGAAATCCGGCGGGTTTTGCCTTATGGTGCCCCTGAATCCTATGTGGCGAAAAATCCAAAAGAGTCTTGCGACGGCAGTCCCGTCTCTGATCCTGGCAGTCTTTCTGATTGTCATGATCTGCTATCTGAATCGCTGGGATTCCATGACGGCGATCACGATCATCCCGATCTGGGCGTGGACTGCGGTCGGGATGCTGGCCTGCCTCATTTCCTGGATTGCCTTTCGCGGATTGCCTTCCATCATTGTTTTCTGCATCTGGCTCGTCACCGGAATCGGATTTTCCGAGGAACCGCAGGGGCTCATCCGCGAACTGATTCAATCGATCGATCAAAAACCGGCACCGTCAGAGGAGTCGCAACTGCGAGTCATCAATGTGAACGCATCGGGTTCAGGCGAAATCCTCCGAAAGGTCTTTGATCTCGATCCGGATCTTATCATGGTCCAGGAGGCCCCCGACGAAACCACCGTCGCAGAAATCACCAACAAAGAGTTTGGCGTTGAGAGCGCAATCATCGTCGGGGCCGGACAAGCCATTATTGGTCGGGGAGAACTCATGGCAACGATGGTGGAAGACCATGGCAAAGCGATCCACGCCCGCCTCAAATTGCAGGATGAATTCATCATCGATCTCACCAGCGTCGATCTTGAGCCCTCCTACCCGTCCCCCTACCTCTGGAAACTTTCCACCTGGAAGGGCCTGACGGAACGTCGCGTTTCCAACCGCCGACTCTTACGGAAGAGCCTCGGCGAAAATCAAATCACCCGATCCTCCACCGGTCGACTCATCGGGGGCGGATTCAATACCCCTCCCGGAGATGATGTCTTCCGCCCCCTTCAAAGCAACATGTTGATCGACGCATTCTCAGTGAGTGGAACGGGATGGGGAAACACATACCCGGCGAATTACCCCGCTCTGCGATTGGATCAGATCTGGAGTTCTCCGAATCTATTTCCTTTGAAAACCACGACCCGTCGCATTGCCGACTCGGATCATCGCATCGTGATCTCGGATTTTGAGCTGCCGGGCCGGAAACCGGGGCGATGATCACGGCCGGGCTTCGGCGAGAGCACCCTGCTTTCGCACAATCAAACGGACGGACTGCGAAGCCTGCTTCTCTTTCCCCGTCGTTCTCACATGAAACTCCCGAACCGTTTCCGGCACCCAGGGGGCAGCCGTGATGAAAAACTGCTGCTCTGATTTCCCTTCCGGAATCATGAGACCGTTCAGGCCGATGTTGTCGACATAGACTCCATGTGGAAGATTCCGCCCCGAATCCTCCTTGCCGAAATCAATGCGTTCCTTCAGCCCGAGGCGGTCCGCCAGAACCTGCGCCGTGATGGTCTCACCGGGATGAATGACCAATTCCAGCGTCCCGTCAGCCGCGACCTTCCCTGAATCTCCATCCGGTTCGATCCGGACAAACAGCTTGGGCTCTTCCGCCACCTTGATCTCCCCGAAGCTTCCGGGCGACTTCTCCACGGATTCCCCTCCGATTTTCGCCGAGGCAATCAGTTTCACCTTCTTTGCCGCTTCTCCGGAAAGCCCCGCAAATTCCGGGTTCGCCCTCAGCACGGTAAAGGCACGTAACTGATTCGGTTCGATGACGATTTTTTCGGGAAGGGAGAGACTTTCGGGAAGACCCGTCGCTCTGATTTCAATGGGGCCGTTGAAGCCATCTTCGCGCGTTGCCGTGAAGGCGAGCTCCACTCCTCCGCCCGCGCTGAGCGTGTATTCCTTTGCCAACGGCTGGATCGTAAAATCCGGCTTCGGAGGGCGGGCACTGAGTTCGTAGTGAAATCCCTCCCCGCCTGCATTGCTCACGTCCCTCACGCGAACGCGATAGCTCCCGTCTGCGGGGGCTTGAAAGGTGATCTTGGAATCCTTCCCGAGACTGCGACTCGACTCATCGTCGTTCTCGTAAAAAAGTCGATAGACCGGCAGGCCGTTCGGACTGGGCTCCGTCCCTGCGGGCAAAGCCCTGACAATGTAACATGGCTGGCCAAGCGGATGCGCCAGAGCCGTTGTCTCAAAGTAATTATGCCGATTGCCAAAGCCCGGGTAGACAAGAAATCCGGAATCGGGGCCGCGGGGATAATGCCACAACTTCACGACCTCCCCATTGAGGTAGAGGTATTCGTTCAACTCCATCTCCATCCAGTTGTGGACGCGGAAGTCGGTCGCGGCCATCGAATCCTTCCCGCGGAAAGTGAGCCAGGAATTCCGTGTCGCCTGGAGAACAACCCGCTCGACCGGTTGCTCTTCGGAGTCGAGGATCGCAAGATGGGAATCCAGCTTCGAATTGGCGCGGCTTGCCTTCGTTTCAAAAATCCAGGTTTCTCCCTGCTTCGCTTCGAAAACGAAATCGTCGGTGTCACCGGCCTTTCCGATGACCCCTTTTGCGGTCACGCCCATCGCCAGGGCCGGTGCCGGACCGCCTTCCACTTCATCGATCATTCGCTTCGCACCTGACGGCGCCGCTTGAGCGGACGAAACGGCAGCGACGGAACCGGACGCAGGGGCCTTCGCGACCTTGACCGGCTCCAATCCGAAAGACTGAACCGATCCATCAAGACGGGATACCGTCACTTCATTCGAACCGGGGGTAAACGCAATCGCCGAAACAAGATCGGACTGCTCTTCGGCCACGCCCAGAGGCTCGAGTCCGGGAAGGCTCCACTTTTTCAGAGCCCGGTCCGCCGAAGTCGTCGTGAGCCACTTTCCGTCGGCCGAAATCGCCATTTCGACAATGGCATCCTCATGACCGAATTTCGCCATCGCGACCGGATTGATCTTCGGCGTTCCCTTCGAAAGAAAACGCCAGAGCCGGATGCGATTGTCGGCTCCCACCGCAACGATGAATTTTCCATCCGGAGTGAAGTCGATGCGGAACTGCTCCGCCTGCGGCTGGTTCAAGGTGTCGAGACGTTCGCCCGTTTCCACCTTCCAGATCTTGCCGGTGAAATCTCCGCTCACACTCGCGAGAACTTTTCCATCCGGCGAAAAGGCGAGATCGTAAACAGCGCCGTTGTGACTGGGAAAATTTCGCAGGTATTTGCCCGTCTCAACCTCCCAGAGTCGAATGATACGATCATAGCCCGCTGTTGCGAGAAATTTGCCGTCCGGCGAAAACTCAGCATCGAAGAGAATGTCGTGATGGCTTTCCTCGCCAAAACGGCGCACGACCCCGCCCGACTCAAGGTCGAAAAGTATCGCCACTCCGAGCAGTCCTGACGTCCCCGTTGCCGCAACAAGATGTTTTCCATCCGGGGAAAAATGAATCGCATTCACCTTGCCCTCTTCAGTCACCAGCGTCTTCATGACCTCACCGCTCGCGACCGAACGGAGTTCCACTTTCCCGTAGAGGGCCACTGCGAGGATTCTTCCATCCGGCGAATACTCCATTGCCGTGATCGGATCGATCCGGTTCCCACCCGGGGCGATGTCAGGGACACTCAATGTCGAAAGAATCGACAGGTCCTCGTCCGGCTCCGGTCCCTTCGCCCCTTCCTCGATCCATTGCCGGATCAGATTAATCTCCGCGGTGGAAAGTTGCGGCTCCCGCTTCGGCGGCATCGCCGGCTTCGCCGTTTTTACGATCGTCTGAAAGAGATAGGATTGATCGGGCTTTCCGGGCACGATGATCGCTTTCTCCTCCGTCTCGCCACCTTCCATGAGCGACGCAAAGGTCTCAATCGTGAGCGCTCCCTCATAGTCATCGTCGTTGTGACAACCGGCGCAATAGTCCCGCAGAATCGGGGCGATATCCTTCCGGTAATCGAGGTTCCCGAAAGCGCTCCCCGCAAGGCTGAGAAAGAGGATCGAAGTCGTGAGAAAAGATTTCATGGCAAAGGTCTTTATTTTCATGTCAGTGCTGAAAAAGAAATTCGCGCGATGTCATCAGCGCCCAGAAAAGATCCTCCAGAACGAGACGTTTCCCCCCGGCATCGGAGTTCTTCATGAGTTCCCGCAAACGCGATGACTCCTCCGCCGTCGGCATTCGTGCCAGGGTGGTGAGATAGGCCTTCTCCAGCATCTCCTCATCGGATCCGCCCGCCGCAATCAGACTCGCGACGATGCTCTTTTCGTCGGAGAGCTTCTCGTTCAGGGTATCGCCGTTCGAAAGATGGAGGGCCTGCACCATACTGGGCTGGTTTGATCGCTCACACTCACAGGTGATCTCGCGCTCGTTCCGTCCAAAGGTTTTCAAAAAGTAGGACTGCACCGCGGAATCGTAGAGCTGCAGCGATTTCGTCCCCGCTTCGTAGAACTCCGTCTTCTGCGTACTGCCGTCACGGAGGACGACATTGCCGAAGACCGTTGGCACATCCGTAACATCGATGATCGCGTCGTAGAGAATTTCCGCCATAAGACGGCGCGGGTAGTAGCGGGAATGATACTTCGTATCGTCGATGTTCTCCGAGAGAACCTCCCCGCTCCGCTGGTAGGTCTCGCTGTTCAGGATGACCCGCATCAGCGCCTTGAGGTCGAACTCATTCTCTACGAGGTGCGCCGCGAGAGCATTCAGAAGCGGCTCGTTGCTCGCAGGATTCGAAGCCCGAAGGTCATCGACCGGACTGACGAGGCCATCGCCGAAGAAAGCCGCCCAGACCCGGTTTGCGATCGATCGGGAAAAGTAATCGTTTTCCGGATCGGTGAGCCAGGCCGCGAGCGCCTCGCGACGATCCTCCGTGTCATCCGGGTCGATCGGCTCCCCGTCCAACGGCGCCGGAACCTGCGGCTTGCCGGTGCGGGGTTGAATAAGATCACCGCGCGGCTCGACATACACGGTGCGAACCCCGTCACCATTTCTCGGATCGCCTCCCCACCCTTTCGCGCGGACGCGGGAAAAGAGATTGGCGAAGGCGTAGTATTGATCATTCGTCCACTTCTCGAGCGGATGATCGTGACACTTCGCGCAGTTGATCGAAAGACTCAGAAAAGCCTGACTCACATTTTCGGCCATGTTTTCAGGGTCCTGATGAACCGCATAAAAATTGGTCGCGCCCTCTTCCGTGCTCAGTCCTGTCGCCGTCACGACCTGCCTCGCCATTTCGTCCCAGGGAAGGTTCTTTTCGACCCCGTTGCGGATCCATTGGTAGTAGGCCTTCACGGCATCAGGACGAAGAACCTGCCCGTTCACAAGAAAGACATCTGCCCAGCGATAGGTCCAGTAGTCGACAAACTCCGGTCGCTCGAGAAGGGCATCGATCAGCTTGGTTCGCTTGTCAGGATTTTCATCCGCGAGAAAGTTCCGCGTTTCCTCCACCGTGGGGAGGCTTCCGATGGTGTCGAGGAAAGCGCGACGAATGAAATCGCCATCGTTACTTCTTCCCGAAGGCTTGAGTTGCAGCTGCTCCAACTGGGCGAGAACGAGCTCATCGATGAAATTCTTTCGCGGTGCTTCGGAAAATATCCCGGGATCCAGTCCACTTCCGAAGGGGGAACGAAATCGGGCCAGCGCGACATTGCTCGAAAACAAGGCGGAGACTGCCCCCTCGCCATACCCGATGATCTCGACTTCGCCGCTCTCATCGACGATGGCAATGGCCTCGTCCGCGGAGGCGAACTTCGCCCAGTCCGTGACATCCATGGAGGTGCCATCTTCATAATGAGCCGTGACGATGAGACGCTGCTTGTCCCCCTTTCTCAGAATCGAAAGATCAGGAGCCACTTCAATGCGGTCGATCGCTGCCTCCGTTTCGTCCGGTGCTTTCGCTCCTTCCGCGACCCACTCCGCGAGGATGCGATACTCACGACTGTCGGAGTCGAGACGCTTTCCGCCTTTGTGCGGAGTCGCCATCGTTGGCTTGGTCAGGAAGAGACTGCGGGCCGGGGCCGCCTTTTCGATGCGGCGACCACGGGCCTCTTTCGTGAGCCAGTAGTGGTCCGCCGGGGGATCGTAACCTCGCAGGCTCAATCGAAATTCCCCTTTGCCCGCAACGGCTCCGTGACAGGCCCCCATGTTGCAACCCTGACGAGTCAGAACCGGGAGCACGTGCCGGTTGAAACTCCACTCGAACGGCTTCTCCACTTCAGAAACCTGAACAGTTTCCGTCACCGTTTTTCCCCCTTTCTGAGCGGTGATTGTCGCGGTCCCGTTTCCGACGGCAATGAGTTCGCCGTCGACCACTTTGACGACCTCAGGATTATCGGAGACCCACTCCGCTCCCGCAACCTCTCCGGTGAAAGCTTCGCCATCACGCTCCACGACAAGGAGATGCTGCCTCGCTTCGGGCCCCTTCAGCTCAATTTCGCCGGGAAGGATGACCCACTCGGCTGCCGTCGAAGCACTGACCACGGAAGCCAGCACGAACACTGATAAAATAAATGACTTCATTATCCGAAAAGTTCGCGAATGGGATCGTTACCGAAGTCCACGAGGGGGAAAGGGCGCCCTGATGGTCCGGGGAGATGGGTTTCCAAATCAAAACCGAGCGCATGAAAAATGGTCGCGACGATATTCTCAGGACCAACCGGGCGTTCCGCCGGGAAACCACCGATCGGATCACTCTTGCCGACTACTTCACCACCCTTCACGCCGCCTCCGGCAAAAGAACAGGTGAAGCACTGCGGCCAGTGATCACGTCCCCCCGCCGGGTTCACCTTCGGGGTGCGGCCGAACTCGCTGAGACCGGCAACGAGGACGTTGTCGAGCATCCCCCGCTGGTGCAAATCCTCGAGGAGCGCCGAGTAGGCCTGATCATACATCGGGGCGACCAGTTCCTTCATCTGCGTCACGGAAATGAAGGGCTTCGACCCGTGAATGTCCCAGGAGAGTTCATTGAAAACGGTCAGGAAGGTGTTCACCGTCACGAAGCGGACTCCGTTTTCGATCAATCTCCGGGAGAGAAGAAAGCACTGCCCGACCCGGTTCATGCCGTAACGCTCGCGAACGCTTTGGGGTTCCTTCGAAAGATCGAACGCCGATCGAGCCTGCTCACTCGTCATGAGACGAAAGGCGGAATGGAAATTCTCATCGAGGAGGCGGGCATCTTCGCTCGCCTCGAAGTCCTTCACGGTCTGATCAACAACGTCCCGCATCGCGCGGCGTCGATCCATCCGCATCGCTCCGATCTGATCCGGGGGAAGGAGATCCGGCACCTTGAAGTTCGGCTTTGATGGATCCGCCATCAGCGCAAAGGGATCCATCGCCTTGCCGAGAAAGCCACCCGCCTGACCGTTCGGGAGATTGCCGCCGCCCCGACCCATCAGTTCGGGAAGCACGACGAAAGGAGGAAGGTCATTGCGCGCCTTCATGAGATAGCTCGCAACGGCGCCGGCGTGAGGTGTTTCCACCCCGCCCGTGAAACGACGCCCCGTCTGCATGATCTGCCAACCCGCATCGTGCACTGCCGCCCCGCCATGATGACAACTCCGCACCAGCGAAAACTTGTCCGCGACCTTTGCGTGCATCGGCAGGATTTCGGAAATATCGATCGCCTCGGAATTGGTGCGGATCGGTTTGAAAGGCCCGCGAATCTCACTCGGTGCATCCGGCTTCATGTCCCACAAATCGATATGACTCGGCCCGCCGAGGTTGAAAATCATGATGCACGATTTGGAGTCATCGCCTTTGACATGGCCGCTCTCTTTCGCGGCGAGAAATTGCGGGAGGGACAATCCAATCGGACCGAGTGCTCCAATCGTGAGGAAGTCCCGTCGGGACTTTTTGGGGCCACAGAGAGCACCGGGACCTTCAGCAAGGAAATCAAACATAGTCTATCGGGGTTGTTCTGACGGAAAGATAGACAACAATCCGCAATCCTGTCTTGTAGCGCGTGCACGGCTTTTGGTATAATTCGATCATGCCCTCTTCGGATGCGAAACAGTTTCAATCAGCCTTCTTCGAGCAGAATCCGACTCTGCTGGAACCCATTGAATTGATCGCCGCGACCCCGAATATCGGCGTCTTCGTGAAGAATCTCGAAAGCCGCTATGTCTACAACAACGACTTTCACCGGATCCGGTATGACAGGATCAAAGCGGAGGACCTCATCGGGAAGCGGGCCCGCGATTTCTTCCCCGCTCTCCTCGGCGATGCGTATGAAGCCAACGACCGCGCTGTCTTCGAACACGGCAAGACTGTCGCGCACGAAGTCTGGCTCGTTCCCACGATTCGCGGAACTCCCGGCTGGTTCTTGTCGAGCAAGTCACCGCTCCGCGATCTCTCCGGCAGGATCATCGGACTGCTCGGGATCATGTGCGCGATCGACACGCCGGAAGACCAGCGCGCCTATTTTGGCAATCTCCAGCGCGCCATCGAGTTCATCGACACCCACTATGTCGACGAGATCAGTTCGGGCCAGCTCGCGGAACTCGCCGGCGTCTCCGTCCCCCACTTCAACCGTCTCTTCCGGAGAATCCTCCGGCTTTCCCCGATGGAGTATGTCCTCTCACTTCGCGTTCAGGAAGCGCAGCGCCTGCTTTCGACGACGAGACTGCCCATGAGTGAAATCTCCGCAGCCGTGGGATTCTACGATCAGAGCCATTTCACGAAACGCTTTCGCAAAGTGACCGGGGTGACGCCGCTGGAGTATCGGCGGCAGTTTTCGTGACTCCGGGAGTCTTTCAAGATGCGGCCGGAACGTTGGCACGTTCCGCTACATTTCTCCCGTCGCGGAAGTGGTCAAGC
>JARGOP010000047.1 GCA_029233965.1 Verrucomicrobiales bacterium
CCACCTAATTCGGTTCTGTCTTGCGCCCTGCAACCTTCTGCGGATCTACTGTTATCTCACCTTCCACGGCTTCGGCAAGCAGATTACGCGAGGGATTAGGCGGAATTCCACCTAATTCCATAATCTGTCTAATTCCTTTTCAGTTTCCAATCGAAGCCGATTTAACTCTCTGGTGATCAATGTACTTTAACTGCTCCCCGGCGTTTTCCGCCGCCGGGGATAGGCAGAAATCGGACATTTTTCAGTTGATGTATACTCAAATGAACAGGTATAGATTAGTTCCCTATGGAAGAACATTCAAACAATCTCGCGGAGCGGCGGCGAAAGTTCTGGGAGCGGTATGCGGAGCTGGTGATTCATGCGCCGGTCGCTCCTCAGGCGAAGCCCTGGTATCTAAGCCATGCCCGGAAGTTTGCCGCCCGTTTCAATCATCAGCTGCGGAATTTGACTCATTCAGATCTTGATCGGTGGTGCGGGGAACTCGGACAAGACGGTTCCGCTCCCGGTTGGCAGCTCGCTCAGCAGATCCATGCGGTTTCCCTTCTCCTGCGGGATCTGATCCATCTTGACTGGGCGAAGGCATATCCGTGGGAGGAAAGGATGGATGCATTCCGGGAACTCGAGGAAGGGCATGTCACACTGGCGCGAAGAGAGTCTCTTTCCCCTCAAGTGGCAAGCCTCCTGAAATCCATTTCCGCGATCAATTTGTGTGACGAAGAGGAAAAATTCATCGCGAAACTGAAACGTGTCATGAGATCTGACGGCAAAGCCATGCGAACGGAGGAGTCCTACACCGATTGGATAGTGCAATGGATGCGATTTCGCGCCTGGCATCATTCCGGGAAAGGGGCGGAGCGTGCTGCTGAAGTCTGCAGCCTGCCCTCCCTCCCGCTGGCGTCAGTTGAAGAGATCCATGCTGACTGCTGCTCCTTTCTTGAGCATCTCGCGGTAGAGCGGGCGGTTTCTAAATCCACTCAGAACCAGGCCTTGAATGCGCTTGTCTACTTTCTTCGCCACGTGTTGGAAATCGATCCTTCGAAAATGGGTGAATTTACCAGAGCAAAGCCACCGAAACGGCTTCCCGTAGTATTGAGCAAGCGCGAAGTCACTGCGCTTCTCTCGCTACTCGAGGGACGGCATCGATTGATCGCGGAACTGCTGTATGGCTCGGGTCTGCGACTCATGGAGTGTATCCGACTCCGTCTCAAAGATCTGGATCTCGACCAACGTCTCCTCACGGTGCGGGGCGGGAAGGGCGACAAGGATCGGGTCGTGCCCATCGCTTCTTCCTGTCTTCCTGCACTGCTGGAGGCGATCCAATTTTCCCGCGAGGTGTGGGAAATGGATCGTTTCAACAAAGTCGCGGGCGTTGTCATGCCCACCGCCGCCCTCGAGCGCAAATATCCGAATGCAGGGAAGGAACTCGCCTGGCAGTGGCTCTTTCCCTCGTTCAAACTTTCAACTGATCCGGCAACCGGCCTGATCCGGCGACACCACATCCACGAAAACGGGATTCAAAAAGCGATCAAACCGGCGGCACAAAAGGCTGGCATCATGAAAAAGATCAACTGCCACACCTTGCGCCACACTTTCGCGACGCACCTGCTGAAACAGGGGGCCGACATCCGTACGGTGCAGGAGTTGATGGGTCATGCCGACGTCCGTACTACGATGATTTACACCCACGTCATCGGAAGGGCGGGACTGGGCGGGGTGAGCCCGCTCGACTTCGGGCAGGAATAGCGAGACGAATCATTCCCGAACGGCTGCGGCTCACGCCTCCCTGTTCACCTCTTTCAAAAACCCCTCCAACCGCGCCCGCGTGAATCGTTGAAGGATGAGGCAGGGCAGGTTGGAGAGAAAGGCGTAGACGATCATGACGATCGCGGCGACGGGCCAGGGGTTCCAGAACAGGGTGAGGAGGATCCCGGGAATCTGTGCGTAGTGGGCGGCTTCGCCGCGACAGGTTTCGGCAATAAAGGCACGCAGGTAGACGGGGTCTTTATCGCCGAGTTTCCCCTTGGCGAATCCATCGAACCAAGGCGCGGCGTCGGGGAGGAGATGTTTCCAGCGGCGAATGCGAAAGAGACGCTGGTAGAGGTCCCCGCCCGCTTCCGGGGGGCGGATACGGAAAAGCGCCGACTGCGGGTCAAAGCGGTCCCGGTCCATCCGGGTATAGATCCACGAAATGCTCAGATGGATCGCAGGGATGCCAACGACGTTCAGGAGAACGATCCAGACATTGGAGAGATCAAGTAACATTGCGCCCTTTCCACTGCACGGCCCCGCCTTCCTTCCGGCGTCTCAGGGCGCGGAAGAAGACGGCCTGATAAAAAGCCAGGCCCACCGGGAAGAAGAGCGCGCTGAAGACACTGAAGTTCCCCGCATTCTTGAGGAGATAGAGCGACTGAATCACCCCGAGCAGGTAGAGCCCGAGGATGACGTAGAGAGCCGCGACGGAAGCCAGCGGAATGAACGCCAGGGCGATGACGCTCATGATGAGTCCGGAAAGCCAGATCGAGATGCCGATGAGAGCGCTCTTCGGCGTGTTATCGGCACCGGAGACAATGCCTTTGCTCCAACCGGCTACGAGGTCGCTAGAGTTTGTCGGGAACATTCGCATCCAGATGGTGCCGCGCCCGAGATAGCAGCGGCAGGTGTAACCGGCTTCGGAGAGGAACCGGGAGAGGTGAAAGTTTTCGAGGACCTCGTGTTTGACGGGTTCATGACCCCCGACTTTTTCATATTGTTCGCGCGAGATGAAAAGCGCCTGCCCGAAAAGACCGACCTGCTTCGCCCCGGAGCCCTTGAGGGTAAAGGCATTCATCCCGAGAATCATGATGACATTGAAGAAGGCGGAGAGTTGCTCGTAGAGGTACCTCACACGGTGGTAGGGGCAGATGGAATGAACGCTCGACGGGTCGTTCGAAAGATCGGCGATGCGCAGAAGGCCGCCGGCTTCGAGAACGGTATCGGCGTCGAGGAAGAGAAACCAGTCCCCGGTCGCGGCCCCGGCTCCCTGCCGACAGGCCCAGGGTTTTCCATACCACCCGGCGGGGAGGGGCTTGCCATCAATGACTTTGGCCCCGAGCGAGGTCGCGAGCCCGGCGGTGTTGTCAGCAGACTGGTCGTTTACGACGATGATTTCGTGAGCGGCGAATTCCTTATCCTGCAGTGAGGGAAGGAGGCGGGAGAGGTTTTCCTCTTCGTCGCGGGCGGGGATGATGATAGAAATTTTCACGAGCGGCCTCGGCGCTCCGGGAGCCAGCGGAGGAACGGTCCGGAAACGGGCGGAAAGGATCCAGCCGAAGATCCAGCAGAGGAAAACGAGACTGAGAAAGATCCAGAGGAAGAGGTCCATGAAGCAGTACGCCGGACGAGGTTACGAATGGGATACCGGCGTCACGCCGCGTTTTTCACCAGCAGCACCGGCGGAACGCAGGTGACACGTTTCACGACATTTTCGCTTCCTGCTTCAGGACGCGGTCGGCCACTTTCTGCCCGCAGAGGATGACCATCGGCATCCCGCCCCCGGGGTTGACGCTGCCGCCGGTGAAGAAGAGGTTCCGGTATTTGGAGGACTGCTTCGGCGCTTTGAAAGCCTGGTTCTTTTTCCAGTCGCTGACGACGCCGTAGATGGAGCCGCGATTCGAATTGTACATGGCCTCGATATCGACGGGCGTAAGAACGTCCTCCACCACGGTATGCTTCCGGAGATCGGTCAGACCCATGCGCTCCAGCTTGTTGATGACGCGATCTTTCAGCGCCATGTAGTCTTCGTGGGTGTGCGGCTTGTCGGGATTGATCGGGGGGATGTGCGGAAGGATCTTGATGTTGTCGTGGCCTTCCGGGGCCTTCGATGGATCGGTCCGGGTCGGGGCGACGAGGTAGATCGTCGGATCCTCGGGAAGCTCGCCTTTTTGGAAGACGGTGTCGAAGTGCTTGTTCTGATTCTTCGAATAGAAAAAATTGTGGTGCGCGAGCTGGTCGTAAATCTTGTCCGTCCCGAGGTGAATGACGAGACCGGAGCAGGCGGGCTCAAATTTCTCAAGTTTCTTCGTGAACTCCAACGGTTCACTGAGAAGCTTCCTGTAAGCCGGCAGGACTTCCATGTTGCAGACGACGTAGTCGGCATTGATCGTCTCGCCGTTTTTGAGGGTCACGCCGGTGACGTCTTTGCCGGACTGATTGATCGTCTCAACCTCGCTGTTGAACCGGATCCGGATCCCGATATCGGAGACGAGCTTGTCGAGCCCGCGGGCAAGATTGTACATGCCGCCTTTCACATACCAGAGACCGTAGTCGAACTGGATCAGGGACATCATGTTCATGTAGCCCGGCGCGTCTTTCGCGGAGGAGCCGACATACTTGATGAAGTATTCAAAGATGAGACGGAGATACTCGTCATCGAGCTTGTTGTAGATGGACTCCGACATGGTGTGACCATGATCCATCTTAAAAATGAGACGCCAGCCGTAGTGGCGCAGCATTTCCCAGACGTTGTCGAGGCCCTTGTCAAAATAGCCCTCATCGGTGAGCGCATACTGCTCGCGTCCGTATTCGAGAAAGGCCTGAAACTGCTCCCAGTTTTTGTCGAGATCCCCGGGGAGCTTTTCGAGCTCCTTTTTCATGAGATCCATTTCCTCGTAGAGATCGAGGACGAGGCCGTCTTCAAAGAAGTTCCGCCAGTGGGGGGTGACCGACTGGAGCTGCACGTAGTCCTCCATTTTCTTTCCGGCCCGTTCCCACAGACTCTCGAAGAATTGAGGCAGGGTGAAAATGGAAGGACCAAGGTCGAAACCGAAACCATCGATCTCCTTGAAGTTCAGCTTGCCGCCGACTTTTTCATTCTTCTCGACGATCTCAACGTCGAAGCCTTCGCCCCGCAGGGAGATGGCAGCGGATAGACCTCCGAGACCGGCACCGACGACAACGACTTTTTTCCCTCTCGGGGAGGCGGTTTCGCTCATACAGAAACGGGTGTTTTGGTGTAGGAAAGGCCGAAGGAATCGGAGATCAGGTTCGATGAGATACGTGCCGACTCAAAAATCGTAGGCAGTCCGCTGCCGGGATGGGTGCCGCCGCCGACAAGGTAGCAGTTCCGGAATTCTTCGAAACGGTTCCGCGGCCTCATGAAGGCGAGCTGGCTGAGGCAGTGCGACAAATTGAAGGTCGCGCCCTTGAAAATATCGAGCTCGGTTTCCCAGGTCTTCGGCGTGTAGATCTTTTCGACTTCGATGTTTTCTTCGAGGTCGTCCATGCCGAGACGCTCCGCGAGGGCCCGCATCGTCAGTTCACGGTAGCGGGCCTGCGCCTCGTCCCAGTCGATGCTTCCATCCAGATTCGGCGTCGGAACAAGTACGTAGAGACTGGACTTCCCTTCCGGCGCGAGGGTCGGGTCCGTGACGCTGGCGTTGCGCAGGTAGAAAGAAATGTCCGCAGACTCCTGACAGGAATTGAAGATCTCGGTGATGTTTTTTTTGTAATCCCTCGCAAAAACAATCGTGTGATGCGGGAGATCATATTTCTTCTTCACGCCGAGATGCATCATGAAGGTCGAGCAGCTGTATTTCATCGATTTCAGCTTTTCGGTCGTGTATTTCTTCAACGCTCCATCCGGCACGAGCTTTGACATCGCCTGGGCGAAGTCGGCGTTGATGACGACGCTGTCGGCCATGACCTTCTCGCCATTTTCCAGCTCAACCCCGGCGACCTTGCGACCATCGAGGATCAGTTCCTTCACCGGCGTTCCCGTGTGAATGTGGGCCCCACAGTCGGCGGCCGCTTTTCCAAGCGCTTCGGGAATCTTGCTGAGGCCGCCGATGGTGTGGAAGATGCCGTGCTCGTGCTCCATGTAGGAAAGCATCGCGAAGGCTCCGGGACACTCCCAGGCGGACATCCCGAGATATTTGGACTGGAAGGAGAAAAGGAGCGCGAGCTTGTCGTCGGTGAAATATTTCTTGAGGTTGTCGAAGACGGTGGTCCCGAGCGAGAGATGCGGCAGCGCCGAGAGCAGCGTCGGATCAAGGGCGCTTACGGGACTCGAGAAACCGCGCTCAAAGGCGGGAAGGAGGCAGTTGAGACGGGATTTCTCCCGCTCTAAAAAACGATCCATCCCGGCGGATTGGCCCGGAAAGAGGCGTTCGATCTCTTTCTTCGTGTCTTCCACATTGTCTCCGGCGCGGAAAATCTCGTTATCGTAGCGGAGCTCATACATGGGGTCGAGCCGGACAAAATCGAGGTAGTCCTCCGAGGACTTCCCGGCTTCGGTGAAGATGCGGTCGAGAAGCGACTTCATCATGAGAAACGTCGGCCCGATGTCGAACTTGTAGCCGTCGATCTCGTGGGCAGCGGTGCGCCCCCCGAGACGATCATGTTTCTCAAAGAGATGAACTTCCACCCCGCGGCTCGCGAGCAGCAAAGCACTGGCCACCCCGCCGGGACCTCCGCCAATGATGATAACCTTTTTCCGGCCGCCGCCTGACCCGTCAGAATCTGGTCCTCTCATATTTTCTGAAATGCCTGTCTGTTGTCTCCCTCTCATCCTCATTGTAAGGCCAGTAGGGCTGGTTATTCTTCGATTCGGGTCTGTGCGAAGTCGACTATTTTTTTCGACTGTGGAGCGGTTCAGAGCTAATGGTGGGAAGCATTCCGCACAATTTGCTCAACTCCTGTATGTCTGATTCGCCTCCTGACCCTGTCGATTACGATTTGAAGGCACTTCTGGAAGCTCAGCGTGCGTATTTTCGCCTCGGATCGACCCGATCGATCGATTTCCGCAGGGAGCGCCTCAAGGGGCTCGAGGCTGAGCTGGTGAAACGGAGCGATGACCTGCTCGCCGCGCTCGCTTCCGATCTCGGAAAACCAGCGCTCGAAGCCTACGTTTCCGAGGTTTTCTTCAGCATCGCTGAGATCCGGCTCGTCGTGAAAAAGCTCTCGCGCTGGGCCAAACCGAAGCGGGTCGGGAATCCTTTCTACTATTGGCCGGCTCGCAGTGAGGTCCGCCGCGAACCCTACGGGACCGCGTTGATCGTCGCGCCCTGGAATTATCCGGTCCAACTTTCGCTGAGTCCTCTCGTGGCGGCAGTCGCGGCCGGAAACACAGTCGTCCTGAAACCATCCGAACTCGCTCCGGCCTCATCGACGATTCTGGCTGAAATTATCAAAGCCGCGTTTAACCCCCAGCACGTCGCGGTCGTGGAAGGCGGTTCGGAGCTGGGCAAAGAGCTTCTCAAACACTCTTTCGATTATTGGTTCTACACCGGAAGTGAGCGGGTCGGTCGTCTCTACGGTGAAGCAGCGGCGCGCTACCTCGCCCCGATCACCCTGGAGTTGGGGGGGAAATGTCCCGTTGTCGTCGCCGATGACGCTCCCATCGAAACCACGGTGGAGCGAATCATCACCACCAAATTCTTCAACGCGGGCCAGACCTGCATCGCCCCGGATTTTGTGCTCGTGCCCAGTCATCGACACGAAGCGTTCGTGGCGGCCGCGAAAGCCGCGCTCGAAAATGCCTACGCCGACAATCCCCGCGAAAACCTCGCCCGCATCGTGAATCACGACCACTACGAACGGATCCGTTCGCTCATTCCGCTGGAAGCGATTCGCGTCGGGGAAGATGATCCCGAAGACCGCTTCCTCGCCCCGACTTTGATCCCTTATTCGACCTGGGAGTGCCCCGTCATGCAAGAGGAGATCTTCGGCCCTGTCCTCCCGATCATCCCGTATCACGACATCGACGGGGAAATCGGTCGTCTCAGCCGGATGCCGTCGCCTCTCGCGCTCTACCTCTTCTCACGTCGCGACGATTTTCTCGAAGCGATTGCCGCCGCCGTTCCGTCGGGTTCGGTTTGTTTCAACGATGCGATCAAACAGGCGACCAACCTTGAGCTTCCTTTCGGCGGCGTGGGTGCCAGCGGGATGGGGCGCTATCGTGGCAAAGCGGGATTTGAAGCCTTTTCCTATCAGCGTGCCGTCACGAAACGCTGGTTCTGCAAAGACCCCTTTCTCGTGAAACCACCTTACGGCAATCGCCTTGGGAGTTTGCGAAAGTTGATGAAATAGAAACCATTCGCTCACCGGGGTGTTTCAATTCCCATGAGAGTCTTCCCAGTCTGTTTCCCCGCAGTTCTCGCCCTGTTTCTCACCACTTCCCTCCGGGCGCAGGAAAAATCAACCAAAGGCAAAGGACGCCCCATGCCTCTGCAAGGTGAAACCCTCCCCGATATCTCCGGATTCGACGAGGAAGGTAATGCCTTTCCCCTGAGACAGAAATTGAAGGGCAGACACGGCGTCATTGTTTTCGGCTGTCTGACATGACCTCCTTTCATACGCAACGTCCCCGGTCTGGAGGCAATCTATCGTGATTACAAGCCAAAGGGTGTCGATTTTTACTTCGTCTACAAGGCACTCGCCCATCCTGAAAAGGACGGGCTCGTGCAACCCGTGACTCTTGCAGAACGGCTCAGCCACATCGAAAAAGCAAAGAAGCAGCTGGGAACGACGATCCCCTGGATCGCCGACTCGATGACGAACGAACTCAAAAACGCCCTGGGCGATCGAAACAATTCCGAAATTGTGGTGACACCTGACAGCATCATGACCGTCGCCCGCGACTGGAGCGATCCTGCAGCGCTGCGTATCGATCTGGAAAAACTCGTCGGCAAAGCTGACACCCTGACGCAGGTTTCTGAACTGGATCTGAAAGTTGTCGACGATGTCTCAGATCACCCTGACATTCCCACACGAATTGTTCCGCGGTTGGACCGACCGGACGATTCCGAAGCTCTCCTCGTCAAAGCGACCGGTGAAGGACCTCACTACCTGAAACTGCGGACCGAGGCCGAAAAGTCGGTTTCGCGCGGTTCAGGAGGAACCCTCCACCTGAGCTTTCAAATGGATCCGATTCATGAGGTTCACTGGAACAACCTCGCTCCCCCCATGAAATTCACGATCGATGCTCCGGAGGGAGTCACGATTGATCCTCCCTCCGGAGAAGCCGCGAAAGTGACCGCAGCGGAATCTGATTTGGACCCCCGGGAGTTTCTCGCCCAAATCACAGGAGGCTCAGCCGACGCACCCCTCACCGTCACCGTGGATTACTTCGCCTGCGACGACGCAGGAAAGTGGTGTAAACCGGTGACTCAGATTTTCGAAATCACGCTGGAAGTGGACCGCAACGCGGGCCGGGTTCAGCCGCCGGGCGGGCGGTCGCAACGCGGAAAAATGAAAGGTGGCCCCGGCGGAGGACGCGGGATGCCGGACCCTGATCAGATCCTGAGCCGATTCGACACGAACAATGACGGCAGCCTCACCAAAGACGAGGCGACTGGCCCGATGGAGCGGCGGTTCGATCAGGTGGATGTAGATGACGACGGCATCCTCACCGGCCGGGAACTGAAAGCTTTTTTCGAAAACCGCTGAGGCTTTTCCCGGCCCTTCCTGTCACACGGAACGAGGATCGTCCCGCTACGTCCTTGTCATCATCCACGACTCCGCTCCAACACGACCATCATCAAGGTCGAGAGCATGATACGAAGCTGGTCTCCATCGTCAATGGCCCCCACCTGTTCGAGAATGAATTTCCCCTCCCAGAAGGCGGGCTGCTTTTTGATGCACACCAACACCTCGCCCGTGTCGATGCGTTGGATGAGATAGGTCGGGTTGAAGAAGTAGCCGGCAAACGCCCCGATGATGGGGATCTCTCCGAAAACGCTGTCCATCACTTTAATCCATCCGTTTTCCTCGCGGATTTCATACTCCGGCGTCTCGTGATCGAGAATCTCATAATGCGCTCTCCAGAGAGATCGCATCCCCTTGCGGCGGATCGCACCGAAGGCCTCTCCCGCGTTCGTGTAGAAGGTGTACTTCGCGGAAAAATCGATGATCCGGTCCGCTTTGATTTCGCAGAGTTTTTCCGTTCGCGTCTCGTCGGTGAAGACCTCGACCGCTTCCTTGAGCTTGAACAGTTTCTGCTTCACGTAGCAGACCGTTTCCCCGGCAGCGTTTGTGACCCTGAGCTGGGGAGCGAGGGCGACGATTTTGAAGGTGAGTTCCAGGGGATACTGCATCGCGAAGTGAATCACAGGGGGTCACGGAAAGCGATTTCCAATTTCGTTTCACATCTCAATCTGCTAAGACAGATCCATGCCCCACCCAACCCTCTTCATTCATCGACCTAACCCTGTGAAGTCTCTGCTCTTGAGCCTTGCTTTTCTCAGCGCCTCTTTATCCGCCGAAGAAAAGCCGAACGTCCTCTTCATCTCGGTCGATGATCTCGCTTCTTCGCTGGGCTGCTACGGGGACCTCATCGCGAAGACACCGCATATCGACCGGCTGGCCGCGACCGGGGTGCGCTTTGACCGGGCCTACAATCAGCTGCCGCTGTGCAATCCGACGCGGGCCAGTGTCATGACGGGGCTGCGGCCGGACACCCTCAAAGTCTACGATCTCGACCGGCACTTCCGGGATGAGGTTCCCGACGCCGTGACCCTGTCGCAGCAGTTCATGAAGGCCGGCTACTTCGCCGGTCGTGTCGGCAAAATCTATCACTACAATGTGCCCGCCAGCATCGGGACCGACGGCTTCGATGATCCGCCTTCGTGGCAGCTCACCGTGAATCCCAAAGGCCGCGACAAAGACGAGGAGAATCTCATTTTCAACGCGGAGCCCCATCGCAAGATCAGCGCCGCGCTGAGTTGGCTCGCCGCTGAGGGAGCGGACGAGGAGCAGACCGACGGGATGATCACGACGGAAGCGATCCGGATCATGGAGGAAAAAAAGGACGAGCCTTTCTTTCTCGGTGTCGGATTTTTCCGGCCTCACACTCCTTTCGTCGCGCCGAAGAAATACTTCGAAATGTATCCGCTGGAAGAGATGCGTCTGCCTTATGCTCCGGAGGGGGACCGTGACGATATTCCAACCGCGGCTTTCGCCCACAACTGCCCGATTCCGAACTACGGACTCGATGAGCCGACGCTCTTGAAAGCGCTCCAGGCCTACTATGCCTGCGTTTCCTTTGTCGATGCACAGGTGGGCCGTCTCCTCGATTCGCTCGATGAGCTGGGCATTGCCGACAAAACTATTGTCGTGTTTTGGAGCGATCACGGGTATCACCTCGGAGAGCACAATGGCATTTGGCAAAAGCGAACCCTCTTCGAGCAGTCGTCCCGGTCGCCGCTGATTTTCCGGGTTCCGGGAGCCGGGGGGAATGGCACCCCGAGTCCCGCCATCGTTGAGTTTGTCGACATTTACCCGACCCTGACGGAAGCGGCCGGCATCGAGACGCCGGACGGGTTGGAAGGTCAAAGCCTCATGCCCCTGATCGAAGATCCCAATGCCGAGTGGGACAGCTACGCGATCACCCAGATACTACGCCCCGCTGATGACCGCCTCGAAACGCCGGTGATGGGAACGAGCATCCGCACGGATCGATGGCGCTACACGGAATGGGCGGAAGGGACCGCGGGCGTTGAGCTTTACGACCACTGGGCAGACCCGATGGAATTCGACAATCTTGCGATGAATCCCACAGAGGCGGACCGGGCTGTGATGGACCAGCTACAGCCGCTCCTGCGAGCGAAAGCGAGCGGGAAAGTGCCGACGACGCCGTTTCATGAGCCGAGGCTGTGATCACTCCGGTGTCGTCGGAGCGGAAGCCGGCGAGCGAATAATCGGTGGCGCACGCTTCGAATCATCCATGTCGATCGTGGACCGGAAATCCCCTTTCGCAGGCGGGATGTAGTAGGTGCTTACCTTCGACCTTGGCAGTGATGCGGGCGAACTCTTCGCGGATCCGGGTTGGTTCGCAGCGCGTCGAGGAAAAGCATCGGCGCCTGATCCGGATGCGCCGTTAGTCCGGCGACCAGCGTGTTGTCGGCGTATTCACAATCGGACGCTGATTCCGAGGCATGAAGAGCCGTCAACGGGGAAGAAAGCGGGGGCCAAAAGACAAAACGCAAGCTTCATCTGATGAATTGAAGAAGTGGAGCGGGTAGTGGGAATCGAACCCACATAACTAGCTTGGAAGGCTAGGGCTTTACCACTAAGCTATACCCGCACTCGCATACGGTGCCTGAACTTTATAAAACCTTCAATTAAATTTTAGAAATTCTAAATATTAATTAAAGTTGTTACACTCAGAACCGACTCCGGTTTGACGCCGGAGAGGACGTGAAATGTAGCGATGTCTTTGAAAATGCCAACTTCATTTTTTAAGAAATCTTCATGCGCGGGCTCTCCCGGGCGATTTCCCTGTCTCAAAGGCCCTATGGAGCGGGCCCAAGGCGCGATACGTCGAACTCCACTCGGTGTGCTCGCCGTGGCTGGGATGATCGGAATTTTTCTCGCAGACCGTGAGAACTGGATCGCAGCTGCGCTGATTCTCGTGATCGGCGCCGGATTCGTGGCCCTTCGCTGGCGGAAACGGGGACCGGTTCTGTCGCTGTTTCTCGCAGGGCTGATTTTTCTGGCGGCCTTTGCGGGGTTTCATCAGCAACGGCTTTCATCGATCGCAGCCTTTCCCCTCGCCGGAGAGCTCAGGAAAGGAAATGCCATTGAAATCAGAGGAAGCGGCTGGATCGCCGACCGGGTCGACGCAGGCGAAGGGAGCGCTTCGACCAAACTCCAGATCAAATCGATCCGGCTGAATGAGGTCGAGGTCGCCTGCGATCATCGTGTGCCGGTCTGGATCGACCAGCGCCGGACGGATCTGCATTATGGACAGCGCCTTGAATTCTCCGGTCTGCTGCGACCGCTCGAAGGTGCCCCGGCGCCGGGTGGATTTGATCCAGCCTCCTTTTACTTTCGCGAATCCGGATCCCTCGCCCGGCTTGAAATCCGGGAAGGAGACGAGCTCAACCTCACAGCCGGATCGGAAGGGTCAAAGCTCGTCGCAAAGGCGCAGCGGCTCAGAGACCATCTCGAAGCCGGACTTTTCGCGGGAGTCTCGACCGATCAGACTCCCTATGCGAAATTGATCGCGGCGATGTCGCTCGGGGCCCGCGAGAACACGCCGGAGGATCTGGAGGAATCCTTCCGCCGAAGCGGGACGATGCATCTCTTCGCCGTTTCCGGGCTCCACGTAGGAGTGATCGCCGGTCTCTTCTTCGGGAGCCTGCTGCTTTGCCGCGTGCCGCGCCGAACCGCCGTGCTCATCGTGATTCCCCTCGTCCTGTTCTATGCTGTCCTCACCGGCCTCCGACCGTCCGCGATCCGTGCGGCATTGATGCTCTCGGTGGTGCTGGCCAGTTTCGCGGTGAAGGAGAAGCCCAATTTGTTGAACAGCCTTGCCCTCGCCGCCCTCCTCATTCTCGGATTCGACACACAACAGCTTTTTCTACCCGGTTTTCAGCTGTCCTTCGCGGTGCTGCTTTTCATCGCACTCTTCGCAGCTCCGCTTCAAAATTGTATGTCTGTCCCTCTATTGACCGATCCCTTCATTCCGAAAACACTTCGGGGGCCGGTGCGGCGGATGAAGGATCGCTTTGTCACCGGACTGGCGATGGCTCTCGCGGTCTCGCTGGTTTCCTGGCTGGGCTCTCTCGGGCTGCTCGTCTGGCATTTTCAGAGTTTCGCTCCCGTGGGAGTCCTCGCGAACGTGTTCATGGTCCCCCTCGCTTCGCTCGTGGTGAGCCTCGCGGCGGTATCGCTCGCCTCCTTCAGCCTCCACGCCGTCTGGCTGAGCGGGTGGATCAATCAGGTTAACATCGGACTTACCCTCCTCCTCACGACGCTGGCGCAGTTCTTTGGTTCCCTCCCCGGTGCCTATCAGAACAGTGGCGACTTTTCGAAAAGAATCCCGCCTGCCTCTGACGTGCTTACCCTGGATGTCATGAGCGAACGCGGAGGCAGCGCGATGCTGCTCACCTTTCCGGAAACGGATTCCGCGCGGCGCTCCCTCTGGATGATTGACCCGGGCGGATCCGAAACCTACCGGCGTCAGATGCTGCCGCTTCTGCGGTCACGCGGCATCAATAATCTCGATGCGCTGCTTCTCACCCATGGTGATATCGAGCACATCGGGGAGACCTCGACCGTTCTCTCGCAGTTTCAGCCCGGCATCTTGTTTGAATCCTCCCTTCCCAACCGGTCCCCGGCCTATCCGGAGATCGATCAAATCGCAGACGCCCTTCCGGTCCAGCGCATTTTTCTGGAGCAAGGTCAGCGAATGAGGCCGCACCCAAATGCGACGATTCGTGTCCTCGCGCCGGATCCGGTGCGGTCAGGCCGACTGGCCGATGATCGAGCCCTGGTTCTCAAGCTGCAATACGGTGACATGCGAATTTTGATGACTTCAGATGCGGGATTCGAAACCGAAAAGCAGCTCCTCGAGTCCGATATCGATCTCCAGTCTGAAATCTGGATCCGCGGCCAGCATGTCGAGTCGCCCTCCGGCCTTCCGGCTTTCGTCGAAGCCGTTTCGCCACAACTTGTCATTTCGACCTCCTCTGAATTTCCGGCCACTCAGGTCATTCCGGCTTCGTTACGCACCATGCTTGCTGACTCTGAAGTTCCGCTGCTTGAGCTGGACCGGACCGGAGTGGTGAGTCTCTCCATTCGGCCTGCGCTGGTTGAGGTGGCCCCCTTTGCCACTCCGAAGAATCGTTTCTCCATTCGAAACGAAAATTTCTCTAAGAAGTGACGGTTCTCCCCCGTCCCAAGCCCGACCACTTTGTTGCCGGACGGCGGAACCCGGGATTCCACCTCTCATCAGTAAAAAGAGAATAGACCCCTCGATGATTCGAGATTATCTTCAGGAACGGGGAGCGAGGCATTGACTTCCCTCCGTTTCCGAATAGGAAGAAACACCCACCGATGCGAAGTGACACCCTCCATGGTCCTTTTTGGATGCTTGCCGCCGGAGCCCTCCTGGTTCTCCCGCTAACGAGCTGCACCACGACGTCGAATCTCGCGATGCTGTCGACCGCCAGTGCGCCCGCTCAAAACTCCGTCGATGTCACTGCTCCGGTCGAGTTGACCGGAGAAGCCGCTACCGCTGACGATCTCAAAGCGGAACCGCCGGTGATCGAAGAGCCTGCGGTCCGGGAGCAGGTCGCTCAGGAACGTCCCGTCGAGGCCGGGCCTCCCATCGTTCTTACATCCGTTCCGCGCACCTCAGTGGAAAATCGTCCCACCAACCAGATCATGATGATTCGGACGACGGCCTACAGCCACCTCCAGGCCGACAGCCTCCCCTACGGTCGCAAGAGTGCCGCCGGAAACGACCTTATGTATGGGGCTCAGGTCAGAAGTGCGGCGGCGGACTGGTCCAAATATCCTCTCGGAACCAAATTTCAAATCGAAGGCCTTCCCTACACCTATGTGGTCGATGATTATGGCAGTGCTCTCTGCGGCACGGAGACAATCGACATTTACAAGCCTGACCTGGGCGGCATCGGCCAATGGGGGGTCCGCAATCTTCCCATTCGCGTTCTTGAATGGGGAAGCTTTGAAGAAAGCGCTCAGATTCTCCGGGGCCGGACACACGTGAAGCACGCCCACCACGTTCGCACGATGCTTCGGGAGATTGAGAAAAAAGGTAAGGCCGGCTATCTCAGCAAGCCTTCCGGCGGCAGCGCCTGATCCCCCCGCCATGACGAAAGCGGAACGGGCGGCTCATGTCTTCGAGCGACTCAGGGCCCTGTATCCTGAGACTCCCATCCCGCTGGATCATACCGATCCCTACACGCTGCTGATCGCAGTGCTGCTTTCCGCTCAATGCACGGACGAGCGGGTCAATAAGATCACCCCTGCTCTATTCAGCCTTGCCAACACGCCGGAGGCGATGGCGCGGGTCCCGGTAGAGGCCATCCGCGAAATCATCAAGCCCTGCGGACTTTCCCCGCGAAAATCAGTCGCGATTTCTGAACTCTCCAAAATTCTCGTCGAGAAATACAAGGGGAGGGTTCCTGAAAATATGGAGGCTCTCGAGGAACTTCCCGGCGTCGGACACAAGACCGCTTCGGTCGTCATGAGTCAGGCTTTTGGAGAACCCGCCTTTCCCGTCGATACGCACATCCACCGGCTCGCACAGCGCTGGAAACTGACCAACGGGAAAAATGTCGTCCAGACCGAGAAGGACCTGAAGCGGGCCTTTCCGCGCGAAAGCTGGAACAAGCTGCATCTGCAGATTATTTTCTACGGCCGTGAATACTGCACTGCGAGAGGCTGCGATGGTACCGTCTGCCCGATCTGTCGCGAGTTGTTCCCGGATCGGAAACGCGGGGTGAAGACGAAGAAGTAGTTCTCCCCCGGTACGGCGAGAGGGACGTCGGCACCCCAAGCTCTTCGTCAATCCCGTTTGCACTCCCGACCCGCGCACGTAAAATGCGCGCAGCGAAACACGCGCCCTTTTTCTCATGAGCGAAAACATCAACAAAATCGTCGTCGCCTACTCCGGTGGGCTGGATACCTCTGTCCTCCTCACCTGGCTGCGAGACACTTACGAGGCGGAAGTGATCGCCTACTGTGCCGATGTCGGTCAGCAGGAGGAACTCGACGGGCTCGAGGAAAAAGCGCTCAACACGGGCGCTTCCGCCTGCATCATTGACGATCTCAAGGACACTTTCGCGAAAGACTTCATCTTCCCGATGATCCAGGCCGAAGCGATCTACGAAGGTCAGTACCTCCTCGGCACCTCGATCGCCCGCCCCTGCATCTCCGAAGGGATGGTCAAGGCCGCCCGCGAATTCGGAGCCGATGCGATCGCGCACGGCGCGACCGGCAAAGGCAACGACCAGGTCCGCTTTGAGCTCTCCGTCGCCTCCCTCGCTCCCGACATCGAAATGATTGCTCCCTGGCGCCAGAAGCGTTTCCGCGACCAGTTTCCCGGTCGCGCTGAAATGATCCAGTACGCGGCCGATCACAACATCCCCGTCCAGGCTTCCGCGAAAAAGTCCTACTCGATGGACCGGAACCTTCTTCACATCAGCTTCGAAAGCGGTGTCCTCGAGGATCCCTGGTATGACGCCACCGGTGAAGCGGATCGTGATATGTATGTCCTCAGCGTTTCGCCCGAGGAAGCTCCCGATACCCCCGAGCACGTCCAGCTTCTCTTCGAACAGGGCAACTGTATCGGCCTCGCCCTCGACGGAATCGACGACGTGATCACCAAACTCGGCGACGTGACCAAAGAGGGTTCGCAGGGTGAGTATACCCTCTTGACTCCCTACGGCGTCATGCGCGTCCTCAACTTCCTCGGCGGCAAGCACGGCATCGGCCGGGTCGACATCGTCGAAAACCGTTTCGTCGGCATGAAGAGTCGCGGCATTTACGAGACCCCGGGCGGCACGATCCTCATGGCCGCGCACCGTCACATGGAGAGCCTCACCGTCGACCGCGAGGTCATGCACATCCGCGACGGGCTCATTCCGAAGTATGCCCAGCTCGTCTACAACGGATTCTGGTTCGCTCCCGAGCGTGAGGCCCTCCAGGCTCTCGTCACAGAAACGCAAAAGTCCGTCACCGGCGAGGTGCGTCTCAAGCTTTACAAAGGAAACACGATGTCGGCGGGACGCCGTTCCCCGCTCAGCCTCTACAACGAAGACGTCGCGACAATGGAAGGCGGCGCCGAGCATGCCTACAACCAGGACGATGCGACCGGGTTCATCCACCTCAATGCTCTGCGCCTGAAGAGCGAAGCGAGCCGGCGGTTGTCGAAATAAGGAGTTCCAACCTTCCGGGTGAATTGTAGTGGCAAAAAGGTGGCGATGGCCGCTACCTTCCCTATGTCATGCGATCCACCCTCATGCTGCTTCTGGGAGGCGGGGCCTTCATCGGGCTCGTCCTGATCTTCATTTACAACAGTCTCGTGGCAAAGCGGAACATGGTCCGCAATGCTTTCAGCAGCATTGATGTAAATCTGCGAAAGCGGCACGACCTCATCCCGAACCTTGTCGAGACGGTGAAAGCGTATGCCTCACATGAAAAGGAAACCTTCACCCGTCTCATCGAGGCGCGGCAGAAGGCGGGCAGTCATGACATCACCGGGAAGGAGCGCCTGCGGATCGAGGAACAGATCGGCCCGCAGGTCCAGCGCGTCATTGCCCTCGCCGAGGACTACCCGGAACTGAGATCGAGCGATCACTTTCTCAACCTGCAGCGGAATTTGACCGAAGTGGAAGAGCAAATCTCGGCAGCAAGGCGGGCCTACAACGCGGCCGTTTACGAAATCAACAACGCCGTGGAGAGTTTTCCCTCGAACCTCATCGCCAATGCCTTCGGATTTCAACGCCACGACTTTTTCGAAGCCCATGAATCGGCGAGAGAATCGGTGAAGATCTAGTCCCGTGAAGAGCACTGACCAGATCCTATCGGCGCTGCTTCCGACTCTCGAAGAGTTGGAACCGGATCGTCTTCTCTATCAACGCCAATCGAAGATCTATCTTTCGGTTCTGCTGATTCCTTTGGCGGCCCTTGTCATTGCCGCCTTCGCCCTTCAGGCAAATGTAGGCCTCTTTATCGCGGCCGGGATCTGGTTGGTGATCGGAATCATTCTTTATCAAATGAAAGCCGGGAAGATCGGCGGACGCTACAAGGCCAACTACAAATCCGCTGTGATTCCGCGGCTGCTCCAATCCATTGATCACCAGCTTTCCCACTCTGCAGACAAAGGCATTCCTTCCGGGACTTTCGTGGAGAGCGAGCTGTTCCGGACCCGTCCTGATCGCTACTCCACCGAAGACCTCATCGAAGGCCACTACGGCAAAACCTTCCTCCAGCTTGCCGAAGTCAATGCACAGCAACGAGAGACGACGACGGACAGCAAAGGGCGGACACAAACGCGATATGTGACCTTCTTCGATGGCTTGTTCCTCATCGCGGATTTTCACAAGCACTTCCACGGGCGGACTTTCATTTTTCCTGACAAAGCCGAAAAGACCTTCGGGGGACTGGCCCGCTTTTTTCAGAAAGCGGGTGGACGCCGGGAGACCGACTTGATTCAGCTCGAAGACCCGGAGTTCGAGCACCGGTTCAAAGTTTACGCGACGGACGAAGTCGAAGCCCGCTACGTTCTGAGCACTTCCATGATGCGTCGGATTCTCGACATGCAGGCGCGCTTCGGAAAAGATGTTCGGATCGCCTTCAAGGAATCCTGCCTCATCCTTGCCGTACCGCACCGCAAACCATTTCTTGAGCCCTCAACGAGTATTCCGGCAACGAATCCGGAGCAGATTCGACAGATGCTGAATGACCTCCGCTTCTTTCTTGAGACCATCGAGGAACTGGATCTCAACACGAGGATCTGGACGAAGGAGTGAGGCAGCCCCTAGGGCTCAAGCTCCCACAGATGGATCTTTTCCGCCCGCATCGCCATGCCGCAGATATGGACGGTCATGACCATGCGGTTCGGGCGCTCATCCACCGGGAGATGCAGATAGCAGATCCCGTTGACATAGGCGGCAATCTCTTTTCCCACCTTCACGACATCCATTTGATGGCGGGGAAAAGCACCGTTGCGTGGCTTTCGCACCATCCCCTCACCTTTGATGACGAGCGGCAGGTTCAGTTCCGGTTCCGGAAACGCTCTCGTGTCCCGGACATGTCCACCTTTGACGGCGACGTGCGGGCCGACAGACTGGCTGTCACCGATACCGACATCGACGAGCGTTTTCCCGGGCGGGAGACTTGAAGAGTCTCGTTCACTATCAACCAGCAGAACCCGAATCAACGATCCCCACCGTTCATGATATCCAGTGCAATGGGCGCTGAACGTCATCGAGAAATGAAAATCCTCAAGACCCGGGGGAAGTTCAAAGGTGGGATTGTTGAAGTGCCCCGGTGGAGCCCCGAGTCCTTTTTTCTCCAGAAATTGCGGAAGGTAATCCCGCTTCATGTCAGGAGGAGCGCTGACTGTTTCGATTTGATCCTCTCCGCGAAGATCCGCGGCGAGACGGAGGAGATGGACGGGTGCCGGATCCTGAACTTCCATGAGATCCCAGGCTTCCAGATACGCGTCTGACACGAGAGCGCTGTCGGGATCCAGTGCTTTCAGTTTCCGCAAAACAGAGGTGTTGTGGGAAAAAAAGGCGAAGTCCTCAAGCCGGGTCGCATAGACGGCCGGGAGCACTTCAAATTCCTGGAAGACTTTATCAAAGGTCTCCTGCACCGGGATCAAATCTCCTTTTCTCCAGCTGAGATAAGCCCTGACAAAGGCATCCAGCTCATCTTCAGGGTAGCCCTTTTCGCGCGCCGCCGCCCAGGATTGTTCCGCTGCTTCAGGATCGTCGTGCATCGCCTCGAGCGCCGCGACCACCTCATCGTCCCAGGTGGTATCCTGCCGCCCGATGCCCCCACGGAAATACTCAAGCCACGGTTTAAAAACGTAGGAACTCCGAAAGCCGAGCTTTCCGGCGGGGACGACTGCGCTCTCCGTGAACCCCCCTTTGCGAACGAAAAAAATGACCTCTTCCTGTCGGGGGTCCCGCTTTCCAAATCCACGAATCTGCTGCTCGCCGATCTGATGGATAAAATCTCCCGGCTCGAGCCTCAGATTTTCGGCGACCGAACCCGGTTCCACGGCCTCGATCCGGACCCCCACGGCCGGCTCGTCTGTTCCCAGGGCAATCGTCTCCCAGTCGTCAGCCGACAAACGGAGGGAAATCGACAGACTGATGATCGCAATCCAGCAGGGTTTCATGGCACCGTTATCTTTCCGAAGCTGGAAGATACCAAGAAAAATCGCGCGATGCTACAGTCCCCACGCGCCGCGGTCCGCTTTCTGAGCTTTCCGCTCGAGATTCTCCAGCATGTCACGGTGATCGAAAAACTTTTTCCCGTCAGGAGTCGGAACCGGGTTTTCTTTTGAGCCGGGTCCTTTCGTATGAATGCGCGCCAGCCCATTCTCGACGAGCTTCGTTCCGAGATAACTCCCGTCAGCAAGCTCAACGAAGCCATAGTAGCGATCGCCGTCATAGACTTCCTCCCAGTAGGTGTACACCGTGAAGGGCTTTCCTTTGAGCTCCCGCTCCATGAAAAGCTTCGCTGCTTTACCCACTTCCACGATCTGCTCCGGAGAAACCCCACCCATCTCGCTCGCCTGCTCGGCGACGCGACGCCGCTGGTTCTCATAGCGGTCACTGAGATATTTCTCGGGAGCATCGACGAAGTAGAGACGCAGCTGAACCTTGCGACCGTTGAGATCAACATAGAAGCTGTCCCCGTCGTTGCCGTCGTCATTGATCAGCTTCGCTCCGACGAACTTGTCGTAGCCGTTGACCTTTGCCGAAGCAGCGTTCCCGCCGAGCGGATCCTTTTTAAGGACCGCTGCTCCCCCACTGCCTGGCGCCGTCTCTGCTTTCTCGATCGGCCCTTTGCTGCGCTGCCAGTAGACAGAACCGGCAACGACGAGAATGAGAACGATTCGAACGAGGCGCGATTTTTTCATGAGTTGGAGTGAGGCCTTCGGGCCTTCGTTTCATTTCTCCGGGCTATTGAGAAAGGCCTGAAGGCCTCACTCCAGCGGCTTAGTCCTTCTTCTCCTGAACCGTCGACTTCATATACAACTCTCGAAGCTGCTTGAAGTCCACTTCCGCCGGGCTCGAAGACATTAGGTCCATGCCTTTGTTGTTCTTCGGAAAAGCGATCACTTCGCGAATGCTGTGTTCCTGGCACGCCAACATGACGAGACGGTCGAGACCAAGAGCGATTCCTCCATGAGGCGGGGCTCCGTACTGGAATGCTCCCAGGATGTGGCCGAAATTCCCGGCCTGCTCCTCGTCGTCGATGCCGAGAACGCGGAACATCTTTGCCTGGAGGTCCCCTTCGTGAATCCGGAGACTTCCGCCACCGAGCTCATTTCCGTTGAGGACAACGTCGTAGGCCGCGCCGCGGATCCCGCCCCACTTCGACTCGTCATCTAACAAAGCAACGTCATCGGGATGGGGACGGGTGAAGGGGTGGTGCACCGCGTTCCACTTTCCTTCCTCTTCATCATAGTCAAGCAATGGGAAATCGATGACCCAGTGAAAATCGAGCACGTCGTCCTTGCCTTCGAGCCAGCCGTTCATCGCACAGCACTCGAGACGGAGACGACCTAACACATCACAAACGGTCGACCACTTGTCGCAGCCGAAAAGGATGAGATCGCCCTCCTCGATGTTCAGATCCTTCTCGATCGCGGCGAGTTCCTCTTCGCTGAAAAACTTCACGATCGGAGAACGCCAGGTGTCATGGGCCGCGCCGCGCACCTGGATGTAGGCAAGCCCTCCCGCTCCGGCCTCTTTGGCGACCTCTTCGAGACGCTTGATCTGACCCGTGGATATGCCGGCAAACCCTTTCGCGTTGATCGCGCGAACGACTCCACCCCCTTCGATGGCGCGTTTGAAGACTCCGAATCCGGAATCCTTAAAGTGCTCGGTGACGTCGACGATCTCACAACCGAAGCGGCGCTCCGGCTTGTCGCTGCCGTATTTGTCCATCGCCTCCTGATGCGTGATGCGCGGGAAGGGCGTCGGGACTTTGATGCCGCGAGCGGTTTCGAAAACGCTGGAGAGCATCGCTTCAATCGTTGCGTAGATATCTTCTTCGGTGATGAAGCTCGCTTCGATGTCCACCTGGGTGAACTCGGGCTGACGATCAGCGCGAAGATCTTCATCGCGGAAGCAGCGGGCAATCTGGAAGTATCGCTCGACACCGGCGACCATGAGGAGCTGTTTGTATTGCTGCGGCGCCTGAGGCAGAGCGTAAAACTTACCGGGGCTCAATCGTGAGGGCACAAGAAAGTCACGGGCGCCTTCCGGAGTGGACTTCGAAAGCACGGGGGTTTCGATTTCGAGGAAACCCTGCTCGTCGAGCGTGTTCCGAATCGCCTTCGTGATCTCGTGGCGCGTGCGCAGGTTCTTCGCCATGCGCGGACGCCGCAGATCGAGGTAGCGGTGCTTCATGCGCAGGTCCTCGTTGCTGAGCTCTTTGTCGAGCTGGAAGGGAAGGACCTCCGATTTGTTGAGAATCTTCAACTCGGTCGCGACGATTTCGATTTCGCCGGTCTCGATCGCGTCGTTGAAGGTGGACTGACCGTCTATCTCGGGGCGGACTTCAACGCGACCGGTGACCTGGATGACGTCCTCGCTGCGGAGGGTGTGACTGAGGGCGGTGGCGTCGGCATTTTCCTCGGAGCGGAAAACACACTGGGTGACACCTTCGCGGTCACGGATATCCATGAAAATGACGCCATGGTGGTCCCGCACCGTATTGACCCAACCCACGAGAATGACATTCTCGCCGGCGTCGGATTTCCGGAGTTCGTTGCAGTGATGGGTTCGGTACATGGTATTCCTGAGTCAAATGAGCCGCGGTTCGCGGAAGGCCGGGAAAATACAGCCCCTGAGCGTGGGTGCAAGCGGGGTTTGAGCCCGTGAAATCCGGTCTCAATAATCCCCGCGATTCTTCCCGACGGAGTCATCGGTCCACCAGTAGAGGATGCGGCCGCAGTTTTCGCAGGTGGCGAGTTTCTTCTCGGCTTTGACGTCGACGATCGTGGATTTGGTCACCCTCGTGTGGCAGCCATTGCAGACTTCGTCGATCAAACCGACAACGGCCTGACCTGCTTTGGCCTTGAAAAGGCGGTCGTAGCTGTAGAGCAGATCTTCGTCGATGGCCGACGCATGCTCCCCGCGAGTCACTTTCTCCGCGTCGATATCGGCGGCGAGCTTCTTCGCGAGGGACCCGAGATCTTCAATTTCCTCCGCGACGGATTTTCCGTTCTCCTCCAGTTTCGCCTTCGCGGCATTGAAAGCGTTCCGCTGCTCCTCGGCCTGCTCCATGAGTTCAATCTCTCTGTCCTCGAGGCCGACGATTTCTTCCTCGTAGCGCTCGATTTCCTTTCCCATGCGCTGAAACTCCTCGTTCTTTTTTGTCTCAAACTGCTGCACTTTCAGCTTCGTGATGCTGTCGCGGCGGGTCTCAACGTCGAGTTCGAGGTTCTTGATGGCCACCTCAACGTGCTGAAGCGCGGTCCTGGCTTCCTCTAGGGCTTTCTGATCCTCAAGGAGCTTGTCCTTGATGTCCTCCTCTTCCTGAGGAATGCCGGCCAGTTCTTTGGTCAACGCAGCGAGCTTTTGATCGTGGTGTTGAACACGGAGGAGTTTCTCGACTTCGGGCAGCATGATAGTGTTTTGCAAGGATTCTTCGCAACGATCGGTTCGGCAATGAAACCGCACGTCCCGCCTTTTGCCAATCTAAATCAACCAATGAGGAAGTCCGCAGGAGGGTTCGATCTCGCGGGCCGTCTCAAGATGCTTTTTCCAACCGCCGTTTTCGTCTTCCGGGAGACCGAACCAGGACCGGCAGCCACCGAAGGTTTTCCGATCCGGGAGAATCCATGGTTCGTCGAGAGGGAAGGCTTTCACGACGGCGAAGGAAAGGCCGGGCTCATCCCCCCATTCGAAACGGTCACGGATGATCTCTTCATTCCAAATATGATAGGGCTCGAGGCGGAGGACGTCGTCCCAGTCCGTGAGGCGACCCGCTTTGATCGTTTCAACATAGACCGAAAAGGCCACCTCGCCTTCCGGAGCGGTGGGGTCGGGGATGGATCGCCCCTTCCCGTCGGCATCTGGCTTCACCTGCTTCGACTGCTCATGAAAAAGACTCGGAAAGAGAAAAAAGCGATCATGGATCCACTGAAAACCCGCTTTTCCCTCGGAAATCCCCCCTTTTCGCAGGATCACCGACTGCTCGCCGGAAGCGAGCGCATCAGAGACCAGTTGCCATTCTTTGAAGGCGACGGGGCGCCAGTCTGGATCGGTAGGATTCATTCTCGGGAATGGTAAATGATCCGTCGGCTGATTCATTTTGCAAGAGCGACCAAATTTCCGCTGGAAAATGGAAAGGGATGACTTAATTTCGCTCTCTGCCGGACGGTCGACTTTGTGTCAGCTTTCTGCAGATGGTGGCTGTAGCTCAGGGGTAGAGCCCCGGTTTGTGGTACCGGTTGTCGCGGGTTCAAATCCCGTCAGCCACCCCGTTTTTCCTCGATTCGCGGCGATGTCTTCGCCAGGGAGAGAATCGTCAAGGCGCCCAGGGGGCGCTTCCCAACCCGGATGGAGACCATCGAATCACGCATCGGCTATCATTTTGCCAATCCCCTTCTGCTCGAAGAGGCACTCACGCATCCAAGCCTGGCTTACGAGACGAAACGCCAGCGCTTCGACAATCAGCGCCTCGAATATCTCGGTGACGCGGTGATCCAGCTCATCTTCACACATGAGCTTTTCCACCTCTTTCCGAAGTTCAGCGAAGGCAAACTGACCAAACTTCGCAGTCGCCTCGTCTCAAGGGAGGCTCTCTGCCGCTTTGCGGAAACGATCAAACTCGGTCACCATCTTCGTCTCGGAAAGGGCGAAGACACCAGTGGAGGGCGGGAACGTCCCAGCAATCTCGCCGACGCCCTCGAAGCACTCGCGGGAGCCATCTACCTCGACGGGGGGCTTGATCCGGCCCGCGCTTTCATCCTCAATAATTTTGCTCACTTCATCGAGGAAATCGCGAGGGAGCCCGGAGAGAACAATCCCAAAGGGGAGCTCCAGGAGCAACTCCAGGCTTTGACCCCCAGCAGCCCGTCCTATCGCATTATCTCACAGGAGGGTCCCGACCACGAAAAGGTGTTCGTTTCCGAAGTCACCTGGGAAGGCCTCAAGCTCGGTCGCGGAGAGGGAGCGAGCAAAAAAGAGGCGGAAGTCAACGCTGCCTCGGTGGCTCTCAAAGAGAAGCGCTGGGCGGGTTTCGAAACCGGTGAATAATTGGTGAATAACCCGGAACAAATGGGAAGTAACCGGGGTTATTCAGAAACGGGGCGAAGTCATTCCCGAGCTTCCGGCCACTTATTGACAGTTTCGTTTCATTCTTTGTCCGTTCGTTTTCAGGCTCTTATGGATGACATCAAGAGTTATTCACGACTATAATAAGAAGAATGATTTCCTTAAAAAATTAATCTCTTCTCTTAGGGTGTGAATAAGTTCGATTCCCTCACCTTATCCAATACCTCCGACACTCCGATCCCACTCATCGTTTCGTCAGGAGACTGGACAATCTGAAACTGATCCGAAACAGGGGCCCAGACCTTTGGATTGGTGGGACCAAAGAGAAGGAGGCCGGGAATCCCGGTGCTTCCTGCAAGGTGGGAAATGCCACTGTCGTGCCCGAGGTAGAAGTCGAGCCGGGAAAAGGTCGCTCCGATCTCGGCGAGCGATTTGCCGTAGAAGTGGGCGAAGGGGAGGCCTTTTCCTCTGAGTTGATCGAGGAAGCGATCAATCGACTCGTATTCGGCTTCGCCGCTGGTGACAAGAAACTCGACATTCGGGCGGAGGGATCGAATTTCCGCGAGGAGGTCAGACCAGGCTTCGAAGGACCAGTTCTTCGCCGGGCTGCCGCTGCCCGGGTGAATTCCGACGCGGACGGTGTCTCTATCAGAGAGAAGCTCGGGGCGAAGTTCCGGCGGGAAATCGAGAATGAGTTGCGGCTCATCGAGAAACAGCGCCAGTTGGCTCAAGGGCTCCGCGAGCTGCACCGCAGCAGGAAGGTGGGGTTCGTCCTCGACCGGTTTGAAGGGTCCGATGAGCAGGGTCTTCACCCCGGCTCGTTCCAGATTCCCCGCGAAGAAGCCGTCGGGATCATAGAGATAGCTGACGACAACATCGAATCCGGCGAAGAAGCGGCACCAGTCCTCGTCGAGTTCACTGCGGGGATTGAAGAAATGCGCAAGCTTCGCGTCTTCGATCGAACGGGTTTCATCCACGAGTCCGGTGACTTTGGCGAGCTCTGTGATCGCCGGATAGCCGAGGACCGTGATGTGATTGTCCGGGAGTTGATCGCGCACCAACTTAATTGCCGGCATCGTGAGGATGAAATCGCCGACTGCTCCTCCGCGAATGAAGAGAATTTTTCCCATAATCGCTTATCCCAGCCACTGGCGAATTTCAGCGAGAATCTCCTCCGGTGTCTTCTCGATCGAAAGCGTGAGCATATTCTCCGAGGGCTCAGGGTCTTCCAGCGTCTCGAACTGGCTCCTGAGCAGGTCGGAGGTCATATATTCGTGATCGCGGGCGTCCATGCGCGATTTGATGAGTTCGAAGCTGCCCTCAAGAAAGATGAGCCGGAAATTCTCAAAGGAAGCGAAGAGGTAGTCGCGATAAGCCTGTTTCAGGGCCGAGCAGGAAAGCACCGGAGTCTGCCCGTCTTGAAGCGTCTCTTTGGCCGCTGCGATGAGAATGTCAAACCAGGGCCAGCGATCATCATCATTCAGCGGAATCCCCTGCCCCATCCTCGCTTTATTTTCCGGAGGGTGAAAGGAATCCCCTTCGAGATAGGTTCCCCCGAGTGCGTTTGCGAGCCGGCTGGCGATGGTTGTCTTTCCGCAACCGGAGACTCCCATGATGACGATAAAGGGCTGGCTCATGAGGAGAAAATACGAACGTTTATGATCCGTAGACCGGTGCCGGAAGTTCGCGCGGGATGTCGTCGATGCGATAGCCGAAGCCCGGACCGGACAGGGTTGAGCCATCGAGGATACCCTCTTTTCTCCGGTAGAGTCCGGGATGCGTCTCCCGCTCGGGAGCGCTCGCTTCCGGATAGAATTGCATCCCGTTGGACTCGACGCCCATGATCGTCCCGGCGTGAGCGGCGAGGAGGAAGTGCGGAATCTGCGCGAGCATAGGATTCGTGAGGTCCTGGACCATCAGGGTCATGCCGTGCGCTTTTGCCCAGCAGAGGCTGAGAAGGGCGCCGGTCTGGGTTTTACACGTTTTCAAAGCGACACCGGACCAGCCGAGTTCGCGACCCATCCTCACGAACTTCCAGTCGTGGGCACTTTCGTCCATGAAGAGCGGTTTCCGGGCGCTCACGCTGCGGACGTCGATGCGATTCTTCTCAAGATCGTAGGGAAACGGCTGCTCGACATAGAGAATTTTCTGGTAGGTGACAGGATCGCTGAGCTTGAGGCGGTCGAGGATTTCATTCACGTAGGCGGGATCCTCGACGGTGCAGTTGAAGTCCGTCGTTAGCCAGGTGACCCCCTCCTCCTGCGCGATCATCCCGATTTTGGAAAGGCGGTCGAAATCCCATTCGGCGTCGTTGCCGCGCAGTTTGATCTTGAGACAATCGAGGCCATCATGGCGAATCCACTCTCTCAGGAGCACGGGATATCCATCGTCCGGTTCGCTCCCGGTGAGTTCCTCCTCTGAAATCGCGTCGAGTCCACCCACGAGGTGCCAGACCGGGAGTTTCAGTTCGGGCTTTTCGAGGAGAAAATCGGACGGGTAAAGTCCGTCGAAGGAGACGTGAGCGGCTGCGGGCTCGATCATCGAGCTCAGATCGCGGCTCAGGTAGTTCGCGTTGTAGGTCTCGTAAACCGGAACGCCGTGGAGGTGGCCGTAGGCGTCGTGAATTGCGATGTCGAAGAGCGAAAAACAGACGAGGGCCGCGAGGTGGGGCATTTCAGCTCCCGGTTCGCGGGTCGCATTGAATCGGGTCTGCAGGGAGGGAAGATCGTTCTCAATGAACTCGTGACCGATCTCAATGGGGTGGCCGGAAGCGGAAGTCGCTTCGAGACCTTGAGCCAGTTGCAGGGTGAAGCTTTTCAATGCTTCATGGCGATCCTCGTAGCCGAGTTCGGAAGGCCAGACCCAGGCTACGGCCAGCGGGGTTTCACCCCAGCCTTCGGCAACGGATCCATCTGCGCCCTCAAGAACGACTTTGGCGCGGGCGCAGGTCACAGAATCGAGAACCTGATTGCCGAACTTCAGGGGAATCCTCATTTCGATGGGAATGAAGTAGAGAGAGATTTCCCGAATGCGGGCGGCTTTGGAGGATGGGTTCATGAGGGAAGCGAAGCGGAGATTTGTGAGGGGAGCAACCGTTTATCGGGTCACGAGTCCGCCATGAGGGCTTCGATTTCATCGGCCTCGATCGGAATGTGAGCCATGAGATCCACGTTTCCGCTGCTCCGGACGATGATGTCGTTCTCAAGGCGGATCCCGAAGCCTTCTTCCGGCAGGTAGATCCCCGGCTCGACGGTGACGCACATGTTTTCGACGAAAACCCCATCGGTCGGAGTCACGTCGTGCACGTCGAGTCCGAGACTGTGAGACACGCCGTGCATGAAGTATTTGCGATAGGCGCGTTTTTCCTCAGGAAGATTTTCGTCTTTCCGCTCCTCCGCGACGATGTCGGCATCCAGCAACTCCAGGGCAATCAGCTCGTCCTCCATCGCACGGGCCACTTCGCGGTGATATTCCTCGCGGATTTTCTTCCCGGGGACGAGGAGTTCGTCGATGCAAAGGCGGACGATTCTGAGGACCGCATCGTAGACGGCGCGCTGCCTTTCGGTGAATTTTCCGTTCACCGGAATCGTCCGGGTGAGGTCGGAATTGTAGTTCGCATACTCGGCGGCGACATCCATGAGCAGCAACCCGCCGTCTTCGCAGACCTGATCGTTCGATAGATAGTGCAAAACGTTGGCATTGTTTCCCGAGGCGATGATGGGCTCGTAGGCAAACCCGCGCGAACCCTGCCGGATGAACTCGTGAAGAAACTCAGCCTCGATTTCGTATTCCTTCACGCCGGGTTTGACGAATTTCAGGATTCTCGCAAATCCGTCCGCCGTGATGTTGCACGCGGTTTGGATGAGATCGATTTCGTGTTCCGATTTCTCGACGCGAATCGCATGCAGGAGCGGGGCGAGCCTTTTGTAGTTGTGTGAGGGGTAAAGATCCTGACACCATTCGCGGAACCTGTCCTCCCGGGAGTAGTTGACCGGGGCGGCGGACCGGGCGTGCTCGTTGTAATTCAGGACAATGGTATCGTTCTCCCGGGCCAGACGGCGCAGGATGGGTTCAAATTCTTCAATCCAGCGCACTGAGGAAATGCCGGACACGCCGGTGGCCTGTTCTTTGGTCAGCTTGTGTCCCTCCCAGATCGCAATGAAGTCGGATGTCTCGCGAACGAAAAGAATTTCCCGCATGGTTTCGTCGGGGTGCCCCGGGCAGAGGATGAGAATCGTTTCCTCCTGATCGACTCCGGTGAGATAAAAGAGATCGCTGCTTTGGATAAACCGCATCGACCCATCTGCTGATAGCCAGGGAATCTCTGCAGCATGGAGGATCGTGATTGAGTTCTCCGGGAGTTCCCTGAGGAGTTTTTGGCGGTTTTTAGTAAAGAGTTCCGAAGGAATTTTCCGATATTTCATAGCCAGAAACTCAGTGAAAGGAGTTCAATGTGATGTAGTTTGCACGGGAATTTTTGAGAAGGTGCAGGAACCCTCTCGAACACTCTGAGTTTCAACCCTATATGTCAGATATCCAGAAACAAACGGTCATTGTTGCTGACAATGATCCCGACTTCCTTGACTGGTCTTCCAAGCATTTGGGAGCTGATTCGTTGAATATTTTGACGACATCTTCGTCCGAAGCAGCCCTGAAATTGTTCAAAGAGCACGATGCTGACCTGCTCATTGCAGAGTTCAACCTGCGCCCCGCATCCGGCGTGGAACTGCTGAAGAAGGTTCGTCTTTCGAAGCCGAATGCGATGGTGATCATGAATGGTCTCGTCAGCTCGACCAATGCCGTGATCGAAGCGATGCGTCTCGGCGCCTTTGATGTTCTTCGCCGGGAATCATTGAATTTTGAAATCCGTCAGGTCGCAGAGCGCGCCCTCCAGTCTGCGGACCGGATGAGGATGATGGAAGACATGAACGAGACCGGGTCCATCGTTCCTCCCCAACCCACGGACGATTTGATCATCGGTCGTTCGCCGGCGATGCAGGACGTTTACAAGCTCATTGGCCGGGTTGCCCGGGCCGACGCACCGGTTCTCATCACGGGTGAAAGCGGGGTTGGAAAAGAGGTCGTTTCGAATGCGATCCATAAATTTTCCCGCCGCGCGAAGGAGGAATATGTCGCGATCAACTGCGCCGCGATTCCCAGTAACTTGTTGGAGAGCGAACTTTTCGGCCACGAAAAAGGGGCGTTTACCGGAGCGGTGAGCCAGCGCGTGGGCCGCTTTGAGCAGTGCAATGGCGGAACTCTATTTCTCGACGAGATCGGAGACATGCCGCTCGAAGTCCAGAGCAAGCTCCTCCGTGTCCTCCAAAGCGGCGAGTATTCACGGGTGGGAGGAAACGAAAATCTGCACAGCGATGTCCGCATTCTCGCGGCGACGAACAAGCAACTCGAAGAGGAGGTGGAGCACGGCACTTTCCGGGAAGATCTCTTCTATCGACTCAATGTCGTCCGGATTCACATCCCGCCGCTTCGTCGTCGTCGTGAAGATGTCCGGCTTCTCGCCGAACACTTTCTTCAAAAGCAGACCGAGAAGGGCCGCAACCGTCCCATGCAATTTTCCATCGAGGCGGTGGACGTTCTCGAAGAGCACCATTGGCCCGGCAACGTGCGCGAGCTCGAAAACCTCGTTCAGCGCGCCTGCGTTTTAGCGTCTGGAAACGTTCTTTTTCCTTCCGACCTCCCCTTCGACAGCAAGAGCAAACGTGAAGAAGACAGTCGTTCCAAGCTGGAGCGTGCCGCCCGCCGTTTTCTCAACGCAGCTCTCGAGAACGAGGCGACCCCGGTGGAAATCGCGATGCGCCAACTCGTCCGCGCCGCGATGGAAGATTCGGACCAGGACTCGAAAGCCGCTGCGAAGACGCTCGGCATGAGCGTCCCGGATCTCAGAAAGTATCTGCCATCGGGTGGCGAGAAATCCTGAAAAGCGTCGGGATCACAGTTTGCTGTGAGATCCGTCGCAGAAAGGAAGGTTCGCGCTGTGCTTGCACTGGCAGAGAAATGCATCCCCGTCTTTTTCGGCGACGAAAGACTTCGGGGCAAAGCCGGTCCCCTTGTGGGCTCCATCACAGAAGGGCTGGTTCGCGGAGTGACCGCAAGTGCAGAAGAAGTAGGTTTTGCCCTCCTCGAGGGTGACTTTGGCGGGAGCTTTGGCAGCAATGTTGGGATCTGGCATGTCGGAGAGATTACGAGTTCAGTCGGGTTCAGGTTGACGGGAGCAGAGTAATCTGAGATGCCGGAATGCGACACCAACATTTCATGATTGAAATACTGCAATGAAAACCACCCTGGGCAGATCTCTGGTCATCCTTGTGGTGGGCACCCTTCTCGGCACGGCTTTTCTGCTGGGAAGCGTCGCTTTCTTTACGACTCGCAGTTCGATCGTCAATCTGCGAAGCGATCTGCTGAAGCAGGTCGACGAGCGGGTTCAGGAGCGAATGCAGGACTATTTTGATCGGGCCGGTTCCGCTCTCAACTTTCTCGAGACGGCGGTTTTTGAGGATCTTGATATAGAAGCGGACTGGGAGGGAAAAGCGAGACTTCTGAGTTCGTATTTGAAAACGGAACCGGGCATTGTCTGGTTCTACTACGCCGATCATGAAACAGGTGCCATGTTAGGATGCAACATTGACCTGCAGGGGCGCTACGTCATCAGCTGGGTTCATCCTGACAATGGTCGCATCGCAGAAGGCTTCCAGGTCCAGGCCGACGGGAGTCTTGCGCCGGTTGAACTGCTTCCCCGAAACCCGAACCCGTATGATCCGAGGCTGCGGCCCTGGTATCAAAAAGCGGTCCTGGGTGACGGCCTCGTCTGGACACCACCCTACGGATTTCTGAGTTCCCGGGTCATCGGAATCACGGCGGCAAGGGCGGTGCGAAATGATGCCGGCGAAGTGGTCGGCGTCCTCGGCGCTGACCTGGAGCTGGGACGACTCGCCACTTTTCTCGATGAGTTTGAAGTCGGTGAAGCCGGAGCGGCGTTCCTTCTCCTCGATGGCGGAGCCGCCGTCGTCCCGAGCTCGTCGCGGAAAGGCGAACATGTCGAGACACTTCAGAATGCCTTCGAGAGTCGCTTGTGGGACTTTACGGACCTCGATGTCGGCGAAACGATGGAGGAAGGTTTTGAGTTTGAAAAGGAGCGTTACATCGCCCTGATTCAGCCGATCGATATTCCCGGCCCGACCCGATACTTTGCCGGGGTGGTCGTGCCCCGCAGCGAGTACCTCGGCATCGTCTATCGCAACCTCCTCATCACCCTGGTGCTCGGAATCCTCATCATTGCGATCGCCATTGCGCTCGGAGTCTGGCAGGCGCGCCGCGTTACGGAACCTCTCGAGAAGATCAGCCGTGAACTCGAGAACATCGGGAATCTCAGCTTTCGGGACACCGGAAGCGAGATTCAGTCCAACATTCGCGAAGTGGCGCTCTTTTCGGACTCGGTCGGGAAGATGAAAGTGAGCCTGCGGGCCTTTTCCCGGTATGTGCCGCGGGATCTCGTGCGTCTCCTTCTTGCGCGCGGTGACGAAGCGAACCTTGGCGGAAGCCTCCGGAAAGTCACGGTGGTTTTCACAGACCTGGTCGGATTTACCGCGTTCAGTGAATCACTGACTCCGGATGAAGCGTTTTCGGAACTGAGTGAGTTCCTCGAAATTGTGGCAGAATGTCAGGAAAAGTATCACGGCATCACAAGCAGCTTCACGGGGGATGGAACCCTCGCCCTTTTCAATGCGCCTAAAGATCATCAGGAACACGAGCGGGATGCCTGTTTCTCCGCTCTCGATTTGCTGGAGGCGCTGCGGCGCTGCAACGCGGAACGGAAGGCAGCCGGAAAATTCGAGTTCCGGGCAAGGACCGGGATCAACACGGCAGATGTTCTGTTAGGCAACCTCGGAACCCGCGAGCGCTTTGCTTACACCGCGATCGGAGACGGGGTGAATCTGGCGAGCCGCCTCGAGGGGTTGAGTAAATTTTACGGAACTGAAATCCTCGTCGGCTCCGATACGGCAAAGGCCGTGGCGGATGAAATCGAATGGCGACTCGTGGACCGGATTTCGGTCGTTGGTCGGCGCCAGGCGAACCTGATTTATGAACCGATGGGTCGTCAGGGTGAACTGGAGGAAGTGGTTCTCCGTGGACGTGACCAATACGAAGCGGCCCTGGAGGCCTATTTTGCAGGCGACCTCGATGCTGCGCTTGCAGGCTTTCACGAAGCGGCCCTGAATCTCCCGTTGGATCGCCCGACCCGTGTGCTGATCGCGCGATGTCAGCGATACCTGAGGGATGGACTGCCGGAGAATTGGGACGGAACTTTCTCGGCCACGCTGAAATAGATAACGTCTTCAACCGGTCCGGGCCCCCGGTGGGTGTTCCCCGGCCCGGACGAACTGGACGGGAGTCTCTTCGGTCGCCGCGTCTTCTCTGTCTTGCATCGGGGGAATGTGGTGGCTCTCGACCCTTGTCAGCGGCTGATGCAGGATCGAGGTGGAGGAAAGCGGTGCTGTGGAATCATCGAGGTCCGCAAGCCGGGCATCGGGGACTTGCGCAAGAGGACTCAGTTTATTGAGAAGTGTCAGGGCGTGCTGCGCCCCGATCGGTCGATCATCCGGATTGCGTTCGATCAACTTCATGATCCAGTCAGAGACGATCATCGGAATATCCCGCCGGATCAGGTGAAGCGGTTTGACATCGTGGTCGAGATGATTCCGGACGGTTTCAGCAGGAGACTGGCCGTGAAAGGGCGGGGTCTGTGTGAGGCAGAAATAGAAAATGCAGCCCATAGAATAGAGATCGGCTCTTGCGTCAAGCGGTTGGAGTTCAAGTTGTTCCGGGGATACGTAATCGACGGAACCGATAATGGAGCCCTTGTGATCAACCGTCTGAAGACTGGGGCGGTCGAGCAGCTTGGAGACACCGAAATCGAGAATTTTCGCTTCAAATCCTCCGTCCCGGTTCACTCCCAACATGATGTTCCCGGGTTTGAGATCCCGGTGGAGCAGTCGTATTGTATCCGCTGCGGCCAGCGCACTCAGAGTCTGGGTGGCGACATCGAGAAAATCCGGATAGGTCAGAGTCCCTTCCTGGATGACATCGTAGAGAGATTCCCCGTCGATCAATTCGAGAACCGCGAAAGGGCCTTCCGCGTCTTCACCAAATTCGAGAAGCCGGACGACATGGGGATGCTTCAACCGGGACAGAGCCAGAATTTCGCGCTCCAACGCGTTTCTCTGCGGCTCGTTCAATCGGGTTTCACGGAGAGGCAGCAGTCTTTTCACGGCGACCTCCTCATTACTGTGAAGATCGATGGTCCGGAAGACTTCACTGACTCCGCCCTTACCGAGAGGCCCGGTAATCTGGTATCGGCTCTCCATCCGCGCCCGCTATAGAGCATTCTCTGTACAAATCAATATCAGGAAATGTTAGGGTGTGTTCGAAAACCTCTTTTTCTTGTCTCACTTGTTCCGTTCATCCTCGCCGTTCTGGGCCAGTTTGCGATCGCAGCGCTTGCCCCGTACGTCTTCTGGCTGGCGATCGCGGCCTCGGTCGTGCTTGCGATCAGCTGCCTTATGACGGGGGTGTAAGCAAGTGACACTGGATCCGCGATTCTTCTACAGATCTGCGGCGAGTCGTAAGAGAGCCATCACGGATACGGAATCGGTGATGGCTCCTTTGTCTACCCACTCGATTGCTTCCGTGAGAGGTAGCTTCTTCACCTGAAGCTCCTCAGT
>JARGOP010000048.1 GCA_029233965.1 Verrucomicrobiales bacterium
CGGATGTCAAACCGCTCCGTAGGCCAGCATCGCCTCGGCAACTTTCTTGAATCCTCCGATGTTCGATCCGTCGATGTAATCGACGCGATTGATTCCAATGGTGCCTTCATCGATGCAACGCTGGTGAATGTTTTTCATGATATGCTGAAGGCGCTGATCGACTTCTTCGGCTGGCCATGAAATTCGCATCGCATTCTGGCTCTGCTCGAGTCCGCTCACCGCGACACCGCCGGCATTGGAGGCTTTTCCCGGAGCGTGGAGGACGTGATTCTCGCGAAAGATTTTGATGGCATCGATCGTGGTCGGCATATTGGCCCCTTCGCAGACCGCCATGACTCCGTTCTTGACGAGAGCTTTCGCTCCCGGTTCTCCAAGCTCGTTCTGGGTCGCGCAGGGCATTGCCACATCGCAAGGGACGTTCCAGGGGCGTTCACCCCCATGAAATTCGGCATCGATGCTCTTGAATTCAGAAAGGCGGCCCCGGTGATCTTCTTTCAGTGCCCGGATTGCCTCCCATCGCTCTTCGGTCAGTCCGTCTTTGATATAGATGAAACCGTTTGAATCGCTCAGAGTAACGACTTTAGCGCCAATCTGAATCAGTTTCTGAGCGGCGTAGAGAGCGACATTTCCGCTGCCACTGACGGCGACGCGTTTCCCTTCGAGTGAATCGCCATGGTGCTTGAGCATGTCATCGCAGAAGTAGACACAGCCCCATCCGGTGGCCTCTTTGCGAACCGCACTGCCCCCGAAGGAGAGGCCTTTTCCGGTGAGCACTCCGCTCCATCGGTTTTCGAGACGCATGTACTGTCCGAAGAGGTAGCTGACCTCACGGGCACCGACCCCGATGTCGCCCGCAGGGACGTCAATGTCTTCACCGATATGGCGATGGAGTTCAATCATCATGGACTGACAGAAACGCATGATCTCGTTCTGACTTTTCCCTTTGGGATTGAAGTTAGAGCCACCTTTTGCTCCTCCCATGGGAAGACCGGTGAGGCTGTTTTTGAAAATCTGTTCGAAGCCGAGAAATTTCAGGACGCTTTGGGTGACCGAGGGGTGAAAACGCAGGCCTCCTTTGTAGGGTCCGAGCGCATGATTGAACTGGACCCGCCAGGCACGGTTGGCGCGGATTTCCTCTTCGTCAGTTTGCCAGGTAACCCGGAAGGTGATGATTCGGTCCGGCTCGGTGACCCGTTCGAGGATCTGTGCCTTGCGGTACTCGTCGTGCTGCAGATACCAGGGCATCACGGACGTGGCGACTTCGTAGACCGCCTGTTGGAATTCGGTCTCATGCGGGTTCCGCTTTTTGAGGCCCTGCATGAATTGATCGAGTTCTTTTTGCTCAGCGCTGGTCATGTAAGTCGTGGATTAAATTTGGAAATTGTGAACAAATGAAACGGGAAACGACAAGAAACTTACGGCGGGAAACGGGAACTTTTTCGTCGTTTCCAGGGCAGGAGGAGGAGCGAGAAGAGCAGAGCGGCGATAAGCGTCATCCAGAGAAGCCGGATTGGATAGGGCCCGAGGAAATCGATGAGGCTCGGCTGTCCCGGTTTTCCCTGCCCGACAAAGCCGTAGTTCCAGCCCGTGACCGCGTTCAGGAGGGCAAGCAGTGCCGTATAGAGGAAGGTGATCCCGATGGCGCTCTTCAGGTCGCTGAATTGAGGCCGGAACCGGTCCACGGCGAGAACCCAGGCGGCGGCAAGAGGAATGAAGAGGTGATAGAGCCAGAAGACCCAGAACCACGGGTGGGCCGGACCGACCGTGAGGAAGGGGGTCAGAAAGGCCCAGATGCAGAGCGCAAACGTCCAGAAGTAGAGCAACGACTGCGCGACTCTGGCGCGCAGTCCCACTGCCGCAACCGCGATAAGATTTGCGATGTTGCAAAAATGCAGAGGGAGGGATTGATCCATCCGGAAATAGCCGGGGTAAAACCAGAATCCGCAGGCGATGAGCCAGATGACAACGCTGCCGATGGAAAGAAAACGACGGCCTGATTTCAGCACTCCCGGGTTTGACCGGATGCGTCCCGCTGTCATCGCAAGTGCGAGGGGTGCCGCGAGGCAAACGATCAGAGCCAGAAAATGAGTGGCGGTGAACGGTTTGAAGTTCTCCCAGTCCATCTCTTCAGGTCTTCACTGTTTTAATCCCGAAAATTTCAACCGTCACGCCCGGTGAGAAAGCTGAGTGAACGGGCGCATCCCGGCCGACATCGAACCCCGCCTGCTTTACAGCCACGGGGTCAAAAGAAGTGACGGCGGCCTCGTGCACCGGATAGGGAGTGTGGTGGACCTGCCCGGATAGAAGAATTTCCCGCTTGCGGTCATACGCAAAGAGAAGGTAGCGCTCGAGCAGGAAATACTCGAGCGAAGCTGGCCGCGGTTTCCTGACGGGGTTGCCGCCGCCATAGCTGAACCTGGAGACCTCATCCGGAGCGCCTCGCCGCCGGCACTCGTATTGAATCATCTCCGCTTCGCGCGATGCAACCATGTCAGCGCGAAAGTAGGGAAGATGGAAGAATCGCTTCGCGAGCTCAACGGCGAGTGACTGATTGGCATCCAGAGAGTAAAACCAGACGCCGGGATTACCGTGCCTGTCGTGAACGTAGGTCCTGACATTCATCTCCAGAAAGTTCGAGATACCCGGAACCGTGGGAAGAAAGCGCGGGCGGATGTCACACATGTAGAAGGGCACCAGTCCCACAAAGCACCTGCCCTCATGCAGGTCGACGGTGAGACCTTCGGGGAGCGTAGACTGGACTGTTTCCGGTGCGACCTCCCAGTGGAGGAAGAGAAGGTCTTTCCACTTCTGATACATCACCACCGGATCCGTTGGACGACGGCAGACGCGTTGCCGGTCGTCGAGGGTGGGTGATTTTATCATTTCAGATCGTCAATAGAGTTGTCCTTTACGATACGCCGCGGGAGAGATGCCGCGATGCTGTTTCAACATTCGGGAGAAGTAGTAACGATTCGGGAAGCCGCAATTTTCGGCGACCTGCTCGATCGATTGATCGGTATGGCGCAAGAGGTGACAGGCACGGTCGAGACGATAGTTCAGGAGCACGCTCATCGGTGCCATGCGGACCTGGGAGCGGAAGAGGTGATTCAGATTGCGGACGCTCACACCGGCGGAGCGGGCGGCATCGTCGGCGCTGATCTTGCGGGCAAGATTCGACTGGAGAAACTCCATGGCGCGCTCGACGCGTGAATCAAGTTTCTGGTCCGTCCACGCCGCATTCGGGAGTTTGGTCAGGGCATGAATGACGAGGCTCGCAGACTCCCAGTTGTAGGGCTCGCCTTTTGCGGTGGCGAGCGTGTCGATGAATCCTGAGGAAATGTCATCGACGTTCTGAGAATAGACACCGGGAACAGAAAGCAGGTCGGAGCGTCCGAGAATGAAGTGAACATACCACTTCGAAAACGGCTCAGGATTGTTCGAGCTGAATGAGGTGCGGGGAGGAATGAGGTAGAGCTTGCCGGGAACGAGTTCGGTTTCGGTGCCCTGGAATTCGACCACGGCTTTGCCTTCGACCGGGCAGTAGAGCCGCCAGTAGGGATCGAAAAGCCCCTTCAAATTCCAGCGCTGAAGCCGGATCTTCCGAGTCGCCAGAATCTCGAGTGACATGCCCGGAAGCATGACCTCTCTTTCGCCCTCCACCTCGTGGGGGGACCCGTCCGGGACCAGACTGAAAAACGATTCCTTATTTGTGCTCATTTCCGCAATTGGCCGAAAATGACACACTGTATCGGAATGTCGAGACCTTAATTGCGGTGGTTTCGCGGGATCCTTGTCATCCAGAGGTACAAAAAATGTATACCTATCGTTGAGGGTCGCCGCCGAAAAGAAATCGGCCGATTCCCCGGAACGCCTTTCCAATCCCACTCTCCTCGGGAGGCGGTCTCATCTCCGGAGGAAGCTGTGCTCCAGCTTCACCGGGGACCGGAAATGCTTGAGGTAAGCCGCGGTTGTTGGTGAAAAGGCCGCCGCCATGCCCGCGGCAGGTTCCCCGGGGACGCATGTCAGGAGGAAGGAGCATTTGATACGGGTTGCGGGTGCGATTGCTCTGCAGGAGTCCGCACTCGCGGCAGAGCACGGTGTTGGTGGTTCCTTCGGGCGCGGGAATCCTCGCGGCGGGATAGTCTTTTTCGGCGCTCTTCATGACCTCGGTCCAGACGGGAAGGGCGAGAGTGCTTCCGTATCCGCGATCCATGATTTTGGCGGGCTGATCGAGGCCGACCCACACACCGGTCGTGATTTTGTCAGTGTATCCCACGAACCACGCGTCGCGGTAGTCGTTCGTGGTGCCGGTTTTTCCTTTCGCGGGAGCGGTGTAACCCAGGCTTCGAGCGCTGCGCCCGGTTCCTTCATCCATCACTTTGGCGAGCATGTCGGAGGTCACCCACGAGATCGACTCCGGAAAAATCGCGACTCCCGCAGGCTTTTCTTCGTAAAGAACGCGGCCATCGCGGTGCTCGATACGATCAATGAGGAAAGGAGTGTAGTTCACGCCTTTTGCACCGAGGGTCGAGAAGGCGCTCGTCAACGTGAAGGGAGTGGTGTCAAAGGCTCCGAGAAAAATGACGGGCGAATCCGGGATCTCACCGAATTTCATGGAATAGGCCATGTTTCTCACATTCTGAAGTCCGGCAATCTGCCCGACACGCACCGACATCGTGTTCCGCGAGCGAATCAGTCCTATCGCAGCGGGCTGGAGTCCGGTGAAGGTCCCGTCACTGTTTTGCGGAGACCAAACGGGCCCGCCTCCATGAGTGATGCGAATTGGATCGTCGCTGACATACACACCGGGGAGCATGCCGACACGGCGCATTGCTTCTGCGTAAATGAAGGGTTTGAAGGTGGATCCCGCCTGTCGGCGGGCTTTGTAGGCACGATTGAAAGAGCTGTCTCCAAACTTGCGGCCTCCGACGAGTGCCCGGATTGCTCCCGATGAATTGTCTAGGGTGACGACAGCGCCCTGAAGATATTTCGTGGTCTCACCTTTCTTGTGCGCGGCGCGTTTGGGATGGCGGTAGCCCGGGCCGTTTTCGATCTTGGTGAGGTGGGAATCGAGGGCCTGCTCTGCGGTGGCCTGAAGATTTGAATCCAGCGTGGTATAAACACGGAGACCGCCGAATTTGACTTCCTCTTCGCTCTCGAGATAGCGGGCGAGAAGATCAAAGATGGTCTGGAGAACATAGCTTCCCGTTGCGAGACGCTTGTCGGGTGGCCTGAGAGTGATTACTTCTGCTTTTGCTGCATTCGATTGTTCTTCTGTCAGGGTCCCGTCGGCAACCATGCGGGCGAGGACTTCGTCGCGGGTGTCTTCGGCGTTTTCGATGCTGCAGAAGGGGTTGAGGAGGCTGGGGCCGCGGATGATTCCCGCCAGCATCGCACCTTCCCCGGCGCTCAGTTCCGACGCGGGCTTCATGAAAAATCCCTGTGAGGCCCGTTCGATTCCGTAGAGGCCCGAACCGAAATAGATCCGGTTCATGTAAAAGCCGAGGATTTCGTCCTTTTCGAAATTGCGCTCGATCCGTTTCGCGATGGCGACCTCGAGGAGTTTTCGATTGAGCGTTTTCTCCCGCATTTCGAAGGCATTGCGTGCGAGCTGCATCGTGAGGGTGGAGGCGCCCTGCTCCATGCCCCCGGATTTGAGGTTCGTGATCGCGGCACGGACGACGCCCCGATAGTCGACTCCGCGGTGCTCGTAAAAGCGACTGTCTTCGCGGGCTAGCAGCGCCTTGATGAAATGAGCAGAGACTTCGGACGCAGGAACGACGAGACGGTTTTCCCCGTGCCCGGAAACGTGCCCGAGCAATTCGCCTTCGCGATCATAGACGAGGGTTCGCTCCGGCACTTCGTCGAGTTTGTCGAGGTCGAAGGTGAGAGCCTTCGCGCCGTAGTAGACGCTGCCACCGATGTAGGTGATCGCGGCGAGGGCGATACCGAAGACAGAAAGTGAAAAGAGTCTGCGAAAGCAGCCGCCACGGCGCTTTCGTGATCTTTTTCCCGTGCCGCGCTCGTCGTGAAAGAGCGAGGCGAACGGGCCGGGGGACTGGGGTGAAGATTTCTTCCGACTCATGATCTGCGATTGTAAAGATAGGTTAAGTATTCCCTGAGGTCTACCGCTCTCTCGACACGGATGAGAGGGAAGTCCGGTGAAATAGGCTTTTCGCAGCGTGGAAAGTCCGATAGTCTGCGCGAGGTATGAAAGAACTCTTTCGCGAACCGGACTTCACGACGATTGGGCATTATCAGTCCCTTCTGGAGACCTGCGGCATCAGGACCCATGTAAAGAACGAAACGGTCGCGCTCATGGGGGTGAGCGAAATTCCGATTCCCGACACTTTTCCCGCGCTCTGTGTGGTGAACAACGAAGACTTCGAACGCGCCTGGGAATTGATCCGTGAGCACCGGACGCGTAATGAGGCCCTGGTCGAATTTGAGCTGAGATGTGAAAAATGCGGTGAGGTGAGCCCGGGCAACTTTGACTCCTGCTGGTCCTGTGAGACCCCCTTGAAACCGGAGGAAGAAGCTGAGGAAAAATGAATTCGCCCCTTTGGAGTGCCCTCGAGGCTTTCTCTTTCGACTCTCCCGGCGCCTCGTTCAGGTTCTCCGGGCGCCTGCGGCGGGAGAATGGATGGACCCTTGAGTTCACCAATCGCGTTCTCGAAGAGTATCGGCGGTTCCTGTATCTCTGTGTAGAGGCGGGGCATCCGGTGACGCCTTCGGATGCAGTCGATCAGGCATGGCACCTGCATCTTTGTTACACCCGATCCTACTGGGAGGATTTGTGTCGGGATACCATCGGACAGCCGATTCATCATGGACCGACACGGGGCGGAAAGGAAGAGGCGGAAAAGTTTGCCGATTGGTATGAGGCTACGATCCATTCCTACACAACCCATTTTGGAAATCATCCTCCCGGTGACATCTGGCCGTCCGCCCCGGAACGATTTCGGCGTGCCGAATGGGTTCGAGTGGATAAGTCACGGAATCTTCTCATCCCTGCGCATGCTTTTCGTCTCGCGCTTCTCTGTTCGGTCGTTGCCTTGACCACGGTTGGCTGCAAGATCGGTTCTGTTCAGGTCGCAACCGGTTTTGTCATCATTGCCATGATCTGCATCATAATTGCTCTCTTTTCCAGGCCGTGGAAAGGCGGCGGCGGCAAAGGCGGTGGAAGTTGTGGGGGTGGAGGAACAGGCGGTTGTGGTGGCGATCACAGTGGATGTGGCGGCGGGTGCGGCGGCGGATGTGGAAGCTAGTTCCCTCATTACGCTTTCCTGAATACTCGACAGGTTGAGGATTCCTGCGATTTTGCGCGCATGAGGTTTTTTGTCTTCTTTACCGCCCTCTTTATCTGCCTGTTCTCAGTTCAAGCAGGAGAGCGTCCTAACATCGTCATCATGATGGTCGACGATCTCGGGTTCTCTGATTTTGGCTGCTATGGAAGCGAGATCGAAACGCCGCATATTGACGCGCTCGCAGAGAATGGCCTGAGATTCAGCCGCTTCTACAACACCGCAAAGTGTCATTCCTCCCGGGTCTCGCTGCTCTCCGGCCTCTATTGCGATCAGGCTGGGAGCGAGAGTCTGAAGCGCGCTGCGACGATTCCGGAAGTGCTGAAAAAGGCGGGTTACTCCACGGCGATGGTCGGGAAGTGGCACCTTGATCGTGAACCGACTGAGCGGGGATTCGAGAAATACTTTGGACACTTGTCAGGAGCGACGAATTTTTTCACCGGCGACAATACCTTCCGGCTCAACGGGGAGCCGTGGAACGACTTCGATGAAAACTTCTACACGACGGAAGTGTTCATCGACTACGCCGGGCAGTTTATCGGCGAGGCACTGGAGGAGTCTCCGGAGAAGCCTTTCTTTCTCTACATCGCCCACAATGCGCCGCATTATCCGCTGCACGTCCTCGAGGAGGATTATCGGAAATACGAAAACCGCTATTCAGAGGGGTGGGATGTGATTCGTGAGCGCCGCTACCGGAAGCAGCTGGAGATGGGACTGATCCCGGAAGCGTGGGCGCTGAGTCCACGCCCTGAACTTGTCCCGGACTGGGAGGAAATGAGCGAAGAGGATCGGAAATGGGACGAGCGGCGCATGGCTGCTTTTGCGGGGATGGTGGACCGCGTCGACCAGACGACGGGACGGCTCATCGGGTTTCTGAAAGCGAGAGGCGTCTACGAAAATACGCTCATTATGATTTGCTCTGACAATGGTGCCTGTCCCTTCGATCGAACCACCGGTGCGGAATTCGAGCCCTGGGATGCACGATCCTACTGGTGCTATGACACGGGTTGGTCTCATGTTGGCAACACTCCTTTCCGTCTCCACAAGCAGAACCAGCATGAGGGCGGGATCTCCTCTCCGATGATTGCCCACTGGCCTGCGGGAATCAAAGCGGAGTCAGGTTCGATCACGGATCAGCCGGCTCACCTGATCGATTTCATGGCAACCTGCCTGGAACTGGGTAATGCTGAGTATCCTGATGCACTGACTCTCGCGGACGGGACGGAAATTGAGGTCGATCCTCTTCGGGGAAAATCTCTCGTCCCCGTTTTCGCGGGGCAGGAAAGGGAAGCGCACGAATTCCTCTACTTTAAATTCAGCGACAATCGTGCGATTCGAAAAGGCCCCTGGAAGCTCGTGACGCATCGGGCCAGTCAGTGGGAACTCTATGATATCGAGAAGGACGGGACCGAGTTGAACGATCTGGCCAGTGAGCATCCGGAGATTGTCGAAGAACTGTCCGCCTTGTGGCGTGAGACTGCGGTGAAGGTGGATCGCACTTCGACAAAGAAAGCAAGACCGGTGAGCGGCAAGACGCCTCCCCGCCTCATGAAAGACGGACGGCCCGAAAAGTCGAAAGGGGAATGATCCGTGGAGACCCCGCAGATGAAAGTCAGCGCCTTCTTCTTGGTCTCTGTGTTGGCCGCCTCTGCCTCTGCTGAACCGGACCGGACCCCGAACATCGGTCCGCGAGAGAAAAGGGACTTTCTTTTCGCAGAAAACGAAGTGGTCAGGGTCGGCATTGATCGCGAGATGGGGGCATCGCTCACGCATCTCTCCTGGGCCGGCTACCGGAAAAACACGGTGAACATTCATGACCCCGGTCGGCTCATTCAACAATCCTACTACGCCGGGCATCCTCTTGATCGCACGGCTGAGGGCCAAAGCCCGTCCTGGGTGCCATGGGCCTGGAACCCGATCCAGGGTGGTGGCGTCGGTTCCTGGGCGCGGGTCACCGTGTTTGAGAAAAAAGACGACGGGAATCTCTACGCCGAGACGATTCCCAAGCTCTGGGACATGCCCGACGAAGAAGCCGCCGCCACGATGCGCCAATGGACGGGATTTGAGCCGGACATCCCGAATGCAGTCGTGGTGCAGTGCGAACTGGAATGCCGCCGCGAAGAGGGAGACCGCTGGGGACCTGCGGTTCCGCGACACCAGGAATTGCCGGCCCTGTATTTCACCCGCAATTTTTCAATCTTTCGAAGCTATCTCGGCCGGGGCGAGTGGAGGGAAGAAGCTCACTCGATGGGACCGCCCTGGGGAAGATCCGAGCCGCCTCTCAAGGTCATGGCCTGCTTCAACCCACAGGGACAGGGGGTCGCAGTCTTCAGCCCAACCGCGACGGAGCACTGGAATTTCGGCCCGCACGGCCGGGGAAACAGTTCGGAGGCGATGGACGCTTCCTGTGTCCATCTTGCGCCGATCGGCAAGGTGAAGCTCGGCCCGAAGTCGACCCTGCGGTATCGCTACTGGATCGTGGTGGGAGCGGAAGACGAAATCGTCGCGGCGGTTGATGAGCTGATTGCCAGGTACAGGGAGGAAGAGTTCACGCTGACGAATCCGTGACTCGCCCGGCAGGCCCTGCCATCGCCAACTTGTAAACCTTTACCCAACAGGGTGAAGTCCTCAACCCAACCCCGTGGGATCACCAGGAGTAGGCACCGCCATTGATCCTTTCAACCTTGCGGATGAGCCACAGGTTGTGGTTCTCGATATCGGAGAAATTCGGATCCGTTGCCGCCGGATTGCGGACGTAGTAGGGCTTCGAGGCAAAGTATTCCTGCAGGGCGCGGGAGGCGAATGGATAGCCGTGGCGCGCGTAAATTTCGTTTCGTGCGATCGAAAGCTCTGCCGGCGTCAGGCTTTGCAGCACGGAACGGGAAAGGGTGCGCTGCGAGGAATAGGCAAAAATATCGGGAAAGGCCGCGTTGTTCGACTGTTCTCCCGGCATGACCTTTTTGCTGCTGATAAAAGGCCCGCCGTGTTCAGTCTCGATCTTGAGGATCAGTGCGGCATTTTTTGTTTCGAGAGCGGTCACGGACGGGTTCTTGAAGGCCGGGATCTTCTCATACCAGGAAAGGCTGCCGAAATACTCCTGCAGAAACGGGCTGCTGAAATCGAATCCGTAGCGGGCGAAGATTTCGTTCCGGGCGAGGTAGAGTTGCTGAAGTCCCATCGGTTCAAGTTCTTCCCTTGTGAGTTCGCGCAGGTTGGAATCAGGAATCACAAATTCAGTGAACGAGGAAGAGCGTGCCTCCGGCATCTCTGAACCTCCGATCCGTTTTCCGAGACTGTAGGCGAAAGGGGTCTGGGTCTGATACACCCCGGTCAACCCTGCCGCACGGATCGCTCCCTCGGTTTCCTCCGCGACCCGTTTTTTTGTTTCGGCAAAAACCTGATCCCAGTTTGAGTAGCGCTGCATGTCGGACTCGAGATTGATCGTTAGATAACCACCGTTCGCGGTCCCCAGGGCTGCGAGACCGGGCTCGGCAGCGGTAATGTTGACAAACCCCTCATGTTCAAAAAGCAGTGAATAGAGGGTTTTCCACGGTTCCACTTTTTCGTCTCCTTCCGCGATGACAAACTCCGGGGGATAGCTGGAACAGCAGTCCGTAATGAGAATTTTAAGCCGACAGGGAAGCGCTTCGATGGCATTGGCCCATTCATCCCGACTCAGGGATGACTCATCGACTAAATCGAGAAACTGCTCACCCTTGGTCGGGTCTGGAATCATTCCATGGCCGGAAAAGTGGACGTAAACCGTGTCATCTTCGCCGATGGATGCGGTAAACGCTTCAAACTGCGAGAGGATATTCTCCCGCGTCGCGTCTTTTCCTTCGATGGTGAGGCGATTCAGCTTCACCCCCCATGACTGCTCGGAAAAATACTGAGTGAAAATGTTATCGAGGATGAACTTGTCGGAGGTGACCCCGCTATTGATTGTCGCAGCATCCCCCTCGTAGGCGTTGCAGAAGACGCCAAAGACATGGATCGCCCGCTCAGCATGGGCTTCGCGTGTCAGTGAGGCGACGAGGACGGCTGCGATCAGGAATAAAAATCTTCCCCCGCAAAGATGGCGGGCGAGTTTGTCGAGGCTCATGACGTCAGTTTAGCAAAGGACATCTGAGGGAACCAGTCGCATTCTGTCACGGACATTCCCTTTATTGTTCGGCGTCAGGTCCTGCGTTTTGAGGCAAAACCGGGCGGAAATCCCGTTGACCGGGGCAGAGAAAGGGCTTATCAGTCCCGCTCCCCGGTTCCAAGGGGAGAATTGAGCGCTTCAACCTCGATTTTTCAACAAGACTACGCACCGATTTTTACTCATGGGAACGACATTAGAACGCAACAAGAACCGGACTCGTCCTAAGAAGGCCGCCGGCAGGAAGAACCGTCGTCGTCGTGATCAGAAGAAGCGTCTCATCGCTCTTGGTATGGACGAGAAAGTGGTCGCTCAGATGAACTCCCGCGATGTCCTCACCGCACTGAAGCACCCGAAAAAGGTGGAAGCTGCTGCAGCGGCGAAGGATTCCTGAGACTCAGGCCCGGATTTTTGAAGAAGGCAGTCGGCAACGGCTGCCTTTTTTTTGTGGAGTGACAGATCGCCGCAGGCGGCCCGCCCCGCGTTGAGTTGACTATCTCTTCTGTGCCAGTGCTTTGTCGACCATCTTGACGAACAGGACCTTTCGTTCCTCGCTGCTGACTCCCTTGTCACGAATCACCCGGATTTCGTGAATGAGCCGGTTCCGGGTGTTTTCATCCAACTGGGAAAGCTTTCGGACGAGTTCCGGGGGAGCCGGGCCCCGATGGCCGTCACCGGAGATCCCTTCGCGATAATCTCTCTCGGGAACCGGGGCCTTCTTTTCCTGCAAATAGCCGCGTGGTCCGCCGCGTCCGAGTCCGCCTGTTTCCGGCTCGAACTGTTGTTCATCGTATTTGATGGCAAAGACCTCGCCTCCGGAGGTAGAGACCTTTGCAGTGATGGCGCGCAGGTCCCGGGGATTCCCTTCCAGCCCGACCAGCTTCCAACCTTTCTCATTTGCCCTCGCAGTGATCAGGTCCGTTTTGCCGGACTCCCGGTCCATCAGGACCACATAATTCTCGTTCTCAATACGCACCGTCCCGGTGAGAATGTACGCCTCGGAAAGATTGAGGGAGCGGAGAAAGGGGGAGGCGGTGAGGATTCTGTCGAAGTCTCCGGACGCGACCGGTTGCGGCATTTTCTCCTGATCTCCGGTCTCCTGCGACGATGCCTTCGAGAGGAGGAGGCCACCGATCAAAGTCGCGAAAAGGAGCAAAGGCCCCGGCGCAGGTAGATGGTAGGATCTCATGAAAAGGGAAAAACCGAATCTCTCCAGTCGAGGAAAGAATCGGTTTGAAAGCAGGCTTCGTCAATCCTGCATCCGATGGCAAATCGTTCAGGCGGGCTCGGGACACGATCCGGATTTGCAATGCCTCTCGGGGAAGTGAAGGCGTCGATCTCCCAAGGGAGTCCCTGGCGCAATTTCCAAAGATTCGCCGGGGAGGGAGTCCGTCGAACCCGGCTAGATCACGCGATCGTTCCCGCCATCCACCGGCACCTGGGCACCGGTCGTCTTTCCGAAAAGGGGACTCGCCATCGCCGCCACCATGTTGCCCACGTCTTTGGACTTGATCTCGGTCTTGAGCAGGTTCCGCGTCTTGTATTCCTCGACGGTCATGTTGTAGCGTTCAGCGGATCGCTTCAGGTTTTCCTCGGTCCAGAGCTTCGTGTCGAAGACGGCGTCCGGGTGAATGATGTTGCACCGCACGCCGAAGGGGGCGAGCTCGAGCGACGCGACGCGGCAGAGCTGGGTGAGCCCTGCTTTCGCGCAGGAGTAACTCGCCGCACCGGCCCCCGGAGCGTTCACATTGCGGGATCCCACGAGGACGATGGCGGGGTCGATGCCATTTTTGAGGTAGGGAATCGTGTATTTGAGGAGCTTCTGGTGGCTCGTGAGATTGACGGCCATGGAGAGATCCCAGTTCTTGCCTTCGAGATTTTCAAGGTAGGCACCTGCAGTGAAGATACCGGCGTTGCTCACGACAATATCGATGCCGCCGAACTGGCGCACGACACCCTCGACGGCTTCGATGACTTTGGCGTCGTCGGTGAGGTTGGCGATGATTCCGATCCCACCGATCGATTCCATCTGGGCTTCGATTTCGGGACTGAGGTCGATCCCGATTACTTTCGCGCCCTGCTCGGCCAGTGACTGGGCACAGGCGAACCCGATGCCGGCCGCTGATCCGGTCACGATTGCGACTTTGCCCTGATGAACGGGCGCGCTGCCGCCCTTCCTGAGCTTGGCCTGCTCGAGTTCCCAGTATTCGATTTCGAAGAGTTTCCCGGCGGGGAGAGCTTTCCATCCGCCTTCGAAGGCCTCTTCGGCCTGAGTGATGGTGCGCCAGGTGCTGGTGGAGATGTCAGTGAGGACTCCGGCTTCCTTCTCGGTCGCGCCGAAGGCAATGATACCTTTGTCCTGCCAGACCGCCCAGCGGGGATCGGGAGCGAGCATCGTTTCACCCTGATTGTATTTCTCGAAATACTTCGCGTAGTCGGCGGCATATTTGTCGAGCGACTTATCGATGTCTTTTCCGATCACTGCCGGGACACGCTTGGTGCGGATCGTGTGATCGGGAGTGAGGGGGCCGCGGGTCGCGATTTTGGTGACGTCGGCGCGGCTCGCGAATCCTGCTGCCTCCGGCGACTGATCGAGGCAGGCGATCACGGGGACGCTACGGAGAGCGGAGACTTTGCCCCGAATTTCAGAGAGCGCGAGGAGGTCCTCTTCCGGTTTGGCGGTGGGGAAGGAAAAAGACTTTCCGAGCTTGCTGGAGAGGTAAATCTCCGCTTCGGTCACGAGTTGGATCATGAGTTCGTAGCTGGTCTTCGCATCGTCATGCATCGTGAAGATGCCGTGATTCATGAGGATCAAGCCGTCGAGCGTAAAGGGATCGATATTTTCCAGTGCTTTCGCGACCGCCTTGGCGAGATCGAAGCCGGGCATGACGTAGGGGATCACGACGACGCGGTCGCCATAGACTTCCTCGACGGCAGTGCGTCCGTGTTTGTGATTCGTCAGGGCGACGACGGCATTGGCGTGGGTATGATCGACAAATTTCTGCGGGATTACCGCATGAAGGATCGCTTCGATGCTGGGATTCGGGGCGCTTGGCTCGAGCATCGCAGCGCGCTGCTGCTTCACCATCTCGGGATCGCTCAAGGTGTCGAGCTTCGCCATTTTCAAGAGTGCGTCCATACGGACAGGCGCGAAACCGGCTGCTTCGATCGTGCCGAGATCCCATCCCGACCCTTTGACGTGAAGCACTTCGACCTTGTCTCCGAAAAAGTCTTTCTCCGTGGTCTTGACAGAGGTATTTCCACCACCGTGAAGAACAAGTTCAGGGTTCGCGCCGAGGAGTCGTGAGGTGTAAACACGCTTGCCAAGATCGCCTTTGAATTTCTTCGCGTCGGAGTTGGACCAGAGGGATTTCATAGAGAAGTGGGATGGGGAAGATAGGTGGAAAGAGAAATCTGCTTCCTGCTCTGAATCCTCTTCCCGCTCGTGGTTATTTGCCGTCGTCGCAGCAGGGGAAGAGGAAAAAGAGTAGGAGTATGAAGAAGAGGTAAGGCCGTCAACTGTAAACCTTGTCCGGATCGTAGGACTGGTCCTCAATCTCCTGTCCCAAGGCTACGGGGCTACCCGGCTCCTGTATATTTCTGTAAAAGCAAGATCGGTATCCTGCATGGCAGCATCCGGGTCCCTGTTGGCGGACTTTGAGGACAAGAGCGTCCTGATCGCAGTCGGTCAGAATCTTCTCCACGATCTGGGTGTGACCTGAGGTGGCCCCTTTGTGCCAGATTTCCTGGCGGCTCCGCGAGTAGTAGACGGCCTCCCCGATCTCGAGGGTCTGCTTCAGAGAAGCTTCGTTCATGAAGGCGACCATGAGCACTTCATTGGTGTCGGCATCCTGGGCAATCGCGACGATGAGACCGTGATCGTCAAATTTCGGAGAAAAGGTGTGACCTTTCTCGACAAGCTTGCGATCTTCACGAGAGCCAAAGGTGATTTCTGATGAGCTGGACATGATGAGTGGGGGAGTCAGTTTATTTTCAATTAGACAATCCTCTTCCAGCCATTCATAGATGCAAAAGCCTTTGATGCAACGCGGGAAATTTATCACATTTGAAGGATCTGAGGGGTGCGGTAAGTCCACCCAGATCAAGCGCTTCGTTTCTACTCTGGAAAGTCGGGGGATCGAAGTGATCCAGACGCGTGAGCCGGGCGGAACGGTGGTCGGAGAAAAAATCCGCCACCTTCTTCAGTTTGATCCCGAGGCTGCCGATCTTACGGACGAGAGTGAACTGCTCCTATTCGCGGCGAGCCGGGCTCAGCTCGTTCGCAGGGTGATTGAGCCCTCTCTCGTCGCCGGTAACTGGGTCGTCGCGGATCGATTTCTCGATTCCACGGCGGTTTATCAGGGCGTGGCCCGAGGGCTCGATCTCGAGGCGGTCAAGGCGATCAATGGTTTTGCGGTCGGATCCACGATGCCGGATCTCACGATCCTTCTGGATCTGGACGTCACGATCGGACATGCTCGTGCTGTTGCCGCAAGTGAGGGAAAGCAGGACCGGATGGAGGATCAGCCGATCCGCTTTTTCGAGCTTGTTCGAAAGGGCTACCTCGACCTCGCCATTGCCGAACCGGAGCGCATCGCCGTGATTGATGCTTCGAAGAGTATCGAAGAAGTGACTGCTGAGATCGATGCCATTTTTCACTCACGACTCGGGGAGATCGGGACATGAGTTTTACCTTTGAAAAAGCGGTCGAGCTGATCGGGCAGGCGAAGGCGAATGGCCGCCTTGCGCACGCTTATCTCATCACCGGACCGGTCGGCAGCGGCAAGGAGAGGCTCGCGATCGAGATGATCCGCATGGTCAATGCGGGCATTGATCCGGCGGTGACGACGTTGGAGGCCCTGCGATCCAGCACCATGGCGGTGATCAGTCCCGAATCAAAATCGCGGAGAATCACCGTGAAAGCGGTTCGGGCTCTGGAACATACCTTGCAGATGGCGGCGCCGGATGGATTCACGAAATTCGCAGTGATCAAAGATGCGGACTGTATGGGAGTCGAGGCGGAGAATGCATTTTTGAAAACGCTGGAGGAGCCCCCGGCCGACAGTCGGCTTCTGCTTCTCAGTTCACGCCCCGAGATGCTTCTCGATACGATCCTTTCCCGCTGCATTCCTGTGTCCCTGAGCGGAAATCCCGGGCCTGCGGTTGTAAGCGAATCAGCGAGACAATTTCTCGAGGGTCTGAAGCGACATGCCGAAAGCGGGAAAGGCGGGGTGTCCGGTGCTCTCGGTCTCATGTCGCGGTTTGCGGCGATCCTGAAGGAGGAAAAGACCACGATCGCAAAGCGGAATGACGAAGCGCTCAAGGCCGAGGTAACTCACTACCGGCAGACGACAGAGGGCGATTATCTGAAGCAAAGGGAAGAGTATTACAAAGCGCTCACGGAGGCGGAGTATCTGGAGCAGCGGAATCGCCTCATCGATTACCTCATGATGTGGTTCGGCGATGCCATGCGTCAGCAAAACGGGGGGGTGCACCTGGATTTACCGGAGTATGCGGATGCGACACGCCATCTCGCCGGAAAACTCTCCGTGGATCAGCTTGGAAAGCGGATCGAAGCCGTCGAGAAGCTCCGTGCGAACCTGAATACGAATGTCTTTGAGGCGCTCGCTCTTGAGGTCGGATTCATTCGCGCTTTTGCGTGACTGCCTTTAGGCACTCTCCCCGACCGGGGAATCGAGATGAACGTCCATCTGAGGATAGGGAATTGAAATGCCGGCCTCATCGAGCGCAAGCTTGATCCGCTCGGTCAGGTCGCATTTCGTTGCGAAATAGTCGGAAGTCTTTGTCCATGGTCTCACGAGAAGATCGACGCTGGATCCACCCAGCTCGCCGACAGCGACGAGGGGGGCAGGGTCCTCGAGGACTCGTTCATCCGAGGTGACGAGTTCTTCGAGAATGCGTTTTGCCTCGCGAAGATCGTCATCGTAGCCGATCCCGATTACGAGATCAATGCGGCGGGTTTCTTTCGCCGTGACGTTGGTGATCACGCCACCATAGACGTCACCGTTCGGAATGATGACTTCCTTGTTGTCCGGGGTTCGGAGCTGGGTGCTGAAAATCTTGATCTCCTCGACGACACCCGCCGTGCCACCTGCTTCGATGAAGTCTCCCAACTTGAACGGGCGAAAGAGAATCAGCATGACCCCGGAGGCGAAGTTCTGGAGGGAGTCTTTCAGGGCGAGACCGACAGCGAGTCCGGCCGCACCCAGCACGGCGATAAAGGAAGTGGTGTCGACACCGAGTTGATCGAGAGCGGCAACGATCACGAGGATCATGAAGACCCAGCGGAGGATATTCTTCAGGAAATTGATCAGCATCGGATCCAGCACCGTTTTGCCGAGTGCTTTCCCGATCAGCTTGACGATCCACTTTGCAAGTGCAGCTCCGATGAGAAATATCGCGAGAGCGAAGAAGAAGTTGGTCGTCCACGGGATCACAAACTGAACGAAGAGCTTGCCGGGGTCGAGTTGAGCAATGTCGAAATTTTCCAAATTCATAACGTCCTGCAACGCGTTACGGGCCAAGCTGGAATCCGGATATATCGAGAGGAAATTACTTTTACAGGTCGTATCCCGGGGCCCGGTAGTGAGATGAGGAGACGGCAATGGATCACAATGCGGTGGAATGTTTTCTCCTGAGAAAGATCGTCAAACCGATCGCCACAGCGGCCCAGGCAAAACTGAGGGCGAAGAGATCATCCGCTGCGCTGAGGTGTGGGAAGGAGTTTTCGAGAGGGCGCTTCCCTCTCAGGGTTGGGCTGACCTCAGTTTGTGCCCAGGTTAGAACCAGGTGAATGGCCCCGTAGAGCGGGAAGAGCCATCCGGCGGAAATGATAAAAAGAACAGCTGATCTTACCGGGGGGACAAAAGGGAATCGATTACTCATGCAAAGACTCTGGAAGAGAAATGCTCCGGAGTTGTCAGCAATTTGTAAGAATGATGTCAGGAATTCTCAGTCAGGTTCCGGCCGCTTTTACACCCTGTTCGTGATCGCCCACCAGTAAACCGGGATACCCAGAATGATGTTGAGCGGGAAGGTGATTCCCATGCTCATCGTAAGATACTTGGCGGGGTTGGCCTCCGGCAGTGCGTCCTTCAGGATCGCGGGGGCGACAATGTAGGAGGCCGAGGCGCAGAGTATCGTAAGGAGAAGGGCGTCACCATGGTCGAATTCGAAGGCTTTGCTGATCAGAATCGCGACCACACCGTTGAAGACGGGCGCCAGGATCGCGAAGGGGATCAGAATCGGAGGGAAAGAATCGATCTCCTTGAACTTCTTCCCGACAAGCGTGCCCATGTAGAGGAGGAAGAAGACCAGCATCTCGGTGAACATGTCTCCCCCGATGAAGGTGGCGAGAGGGGATTTCTCCGTTCCCAGAGCGGTGAGCACATATCCGATGATCAGGCTGCCGACGAGAACGAGGAGGGTTCCGTCCGTGAGCGCCTCCTTGATCACCTCCTTCGTGGTCTTGTGACCGGTTCCATTAAGGGAGAGTTGCGCCATGATGATTGCGAAAATGATCGCAGGAGTTTCCATGACGACGAGGGCGACCGTCATGGAACCGGCATAGGAAGCCCCGATTGAAGTCAGAAAACCGGCGGCCGTGATGTAGGTCAGGGTGCTGTTTGATCCATACGTCGCACCGATCGCGGCCGCGTCGGCGACTCCCAGCTTTTTTTTGGAGAAGGAGGAAGGAGTAAATCGGCACGATGGCGCTCATCGCGATGATGATTCCGATGATGAGGATTCCGTCTCCGAACAGGTTGGAGCCGTGGAGGCTGATGCCCCCTTTGAATCCGGTGGAGAGCATCAGGTAGATGCTGACGAATTTCACGACGGATTCAGGAATCGAAAGATTCGAATTAAGCAGGATCGCGACGAAACCCAGAATGAAGAAAAGCACTCCGGGATTGCGGATGGTGGTGAGGATGTCCATAGCGAGGCGGTTGTGTTGAGTTGTTTGAGCCGGTCGTTGCCGTCCCGACCTGTTGATGGTGCCCTCTAGTGGAATTCTTCCTAGTATATCTTTCATGAAATAATGTTCGGAAAAACAGAATTGAGAATGGACTTCCTCGATGATCATCATCCCCGGCTACTTCCGTGCGATCGCGAATGAGGGCACCCCTCACCGACGCGGTCGAAAAGCCGGGCGTCGCCTCATGATCCGTGTGTTGCAAAACAGGCCCTCTGAGCGGAGGGACGCCGAAACAGGCGGGCACAGCAACCATCAGGTCGCGTTTGATCCCGTGCTATAACGCGAGGGAATCCGCCCGGTGATCGCGGCCGAGACTGACGACAGGGTGCAGACGCGTTTGTCGGCGGGGAGGGGCGCCGATTGCTTTGTTGCCGCCTGTGATCCTTCCAGTCGAGTGGCCGCGAGGTCAGCTCACCGGCTTTATCGTTTCACTGAGATTCGGGAGAGCTTCGATGCGGTTTCCCCGGGTTAGAGGATTCTGAATCCGCTGGTTGAAGAATTGCCTCGAAAAACGAAGTGAAAGACTGAAGCGCGGTGCTAGGGCGTCAACAGTCCCAGCTCGTTCATCCATTGTTCGGTTAGCATGGGCCACTGTTTGATCGGGCTGTCGATCTTGTCGAGACCGAAGCCGTGACGTCCCCCCGTAAAGATGTGCAGCTCGCAGGGGCGTTCCTTTCGCTGCATTTCGATGTAGAAGCGGGCACTTCCTTCGACGAACTTCCTGTCCTCGTCCGAGACCGCCATGAAAACCGGGGGCGTCGTTTCGTTGACTGTAATCCCGGGTGCAAGCTCGTCCGGATTGTCGGGATCGTTGAGGTAGGCAGGGTAGATAAGGACGCCGAAGTTGGGAACGCAGTTCGGCGTGTCGAAGGCCGGATCGGATTCGTAGTTCCGGGTTCCGTCAGAGGTCAAAGCCATGGTCGCGAGATTGCCGCCGGCGGAAAATCCCAAGACGCCGAGGCGCTCCGGATTAATGTTCCACTTGATCGCATTGGTCCGCATGATCCCGATTGCGCGTTGAACATCCTGCAGAGGAGCCTCATGAGGCTCCAGCCCTTCGCGTCGCGGAACGCGGTATTTGAGGAGACCGGCGGCGATGCCGATGGAGTTCAGCCATTCACAGACTTCGGTGCCCTCATGAGACATCGCAAGGATGTTGTAGCCCCCTCCCGGAAGCACGAGGACCGAGGCGCCGTTCGGTTCTTTGGCAGGGTACCAGGTCAGCGTGGGGGTGCTCACGTTGGAAAGAATCTCGATCTGGTATTCCCCCTTGAACTCGACGGACTCTTCAGGCAGCTCGAGATGATCTTCTCCGGGAACTCCTTTCGGCCAGAGGGGAATCGGGGCGAAGGGTTCAGCCATGCAGAGAGGAGTGAATACCAGAAGGGTGAGAAGAGAAAAGATGCATTTCATCGGAAGGGGAGGCTAGCAGTCCGTGAGGAGACGGGCGAGCGCGTTTTTCAACGCGGTGACGTCCTCCTGCCGATGCGAGGCGGAAAGCGTGAAGCGCAAACGGGCCGTTCCCCGGGGAACGGTGGGGTAGCGAATCGCGGGCACGAGGAATCCCTCTTCCAGCAGCACCTGAGAGGCGTGCAGTGCGGCGTCATTCTCTCCCATGACTTGTGGGAAGATCGCACTCTCCGCATCAGGGGAAAAGAGGTGGATGTTTTTCCAGAGGGCTTCGCGCCGTCGAGTCCCTTCATCTCCCGTGATCAGATCAAGAGCATCCGAAATCGTGGCCGCGAGGGCGGGCGGGGGAGCGGTAGAGTAGATGAAACTGCGGGCGCGGTTGATGAGGAGATCGATGAGAGCGCGGCTCGCACAGACATACCCGCCGGAGAGCCCGACGGCTTTGCTGAAGGTTCCCATCTGCAGATCGACACGTGACTCCAACTGAAGTTCGGCCGCCAGTCCGCGCCCTTGAGGGCCAATTGTCCCGAAGGCATGGGCTTCATCGAGGAGGAGGAGCGCGTCGAACTCCTCCTTCAAGGTCACGATTTCCGCGAGCGGGGCGCGGTCTCCATCCATGCTGAAAACAGATTCCGTGACGATGACGATTCTGCTCTGGTCCGTCGCCTTCGAGGTGGCCCAAAGGAGATGATCCCGGAGCTTACTCAAGTCATTATGGGGATAAATCCGCATCGTCACCCCGGAGAGACGCGCCCCGTCGATCAGGGAGGCATGACAGAGTTTGTCGAGAATGAGGTAGTCGTCTTTCCCGCACAGCGCCGGCAGGATCCCGGTCGCGGTCGCAAAGCCGGAGCTGAAGGTCAGGGCTGCTTCGGAGCGCTTCAGAGAAGCCATCTTTTCCTCAAGTTCGAGGTGGGGAGCCATCGTGCCGCAGATGAGACGGGACGCTCCGGAACCGGCGCCGTAAGTTTCAATGTGGCGTTGAAACGCTGACTTCAGCGCATCCGAGTTCGCGAGGCCAAGATAGTCGTTTGAAGAAAAATTCAGGCAGGCACCGGAATCGGTGAGCTCAATTGTTGCGTCTTGAGGAGAAGCAAGGCGTCGGAGATGACGTCGCAGTCCCTGCGCTTCGAGAGCTTTAAGTTCTTCTTCCGGCTCGCGCATCAGCGGCGGGTCTTGCGTCCGGATTCGAGGAAAGCGTTGGCGTTGAGAAGATCGACGGCCTGCTGGAGAGCACGATCCTGAAGTGGCGGCTTGTCCCAGGGAGTCTCTTTCCCGTTTGTCCGGAGGATGTAGTAGTCGATTTCCGGATCGATTCCTGCGACGAGGGCCGCTTCATTCATTCTCGGACGTTGCTTTTGATACAGGAATTCAGTGAGCTTCTGATCCTTCTGCGTTGCATCAAAGATTGCGTGCTTCGACTTAACCGGGGTTGGCGTTTCGATATCGGGCGCGATGCCTTTGCGGAAGATTGAGGAATCGTCATCAAGGACAACCTCGGCAATGGCGTAGCGCATGATGCGATCCTCACCGATCGGAACATCACGGTACTCGACGGTGAGGCCGGGGGTCGTCTCCCCGATGATGAGGGGGTTTGATTTCCGCTTCAGAACGGCGGCGATGATTTCACCGACATTTCCGGTCTCCCGGTCGACCAGCAGAATCAGATTTCGGGACCAGCTCGGCCCTGAAGACTTGGAGACAAAAAGAGTAGGGCGGTCCGCTCCCGGGCGCCGGATCTTGAAGAGTAGTTCGTTGGGCGGACGGAACCGGCTCAAAATCTCCGAAGCGATCGCAAACTCGGCGGTCGCTTGCGGGGAGCGGAGGTCAATAATGAGATCGGTGATCTCTTTCTCCGCGACGAATTCCTTCAAGGCTTCGTCCATTTCGGCGAGGCCCGCCTGATTGTAGCGCCCGAACCGCAGGTAGGCGGTGGAACGGTTGATCTTTTCAGCATGAAAGACAAAGCGCGAGTTACGATCCTGAATCGATTTTGCGGTCAGAAGCATCGCTCCGAAGTCGAGCCGACTGAGCATCCCCTGGAGCGCGGATCGATTCACTTCCAGAGAATCGAGTTCTTCCCCGTTGATGTAGTCGTCCGTAAGAAGTCGGAACGCTTCCTGGAGGCTCGCCTGATTCAGGGTGTCGATCAGCTCGCTGAGCTTCTCCGGGTCGTCGGCTTCCGGAGCGGTCTCCGGTGGAGCCTCGACGGCAGGCGTTTCATCAATCGATGAGGCGAAGAGTGGGAGGAAGAGCAGGGTTAGCAGAAGACAGCGCATCATCATAGCGGTTTTATTCTACGCCATCGGGGAAATGGTTCAATGCTGCGATCATGTCCCCGTTTCGGTGCCACTGATACTGTTGGCCGAGGCATCTTGTGAGGTAAGCGATGCCCTCTCCGACCGAGTCCTTAAGCGGCTTTTTCATGGCGAGGTTTGCACAGATCGCAGCAGAGAGGGTGCACCCGGTTCCGTGAGTGTCCGCGACGTCGATCCGGGGATGAGAGAAGGGGATCTGTTCTCCTTCGATCCAGGCGTAGTCAGTGATGACGTCTCCCTCTGAGAAATGTCCCCCTTTGACGAGAAAGCTGCAGCCATAGAGTTCGGAAAGCTGGCGGGGAGCTGCGGCGAGCTCATCCGCGTTGCGAACGGGGCGGCCGAGGAGCGCTTCGGCTTCGGGCAAATTCGGGGTCGCAATCCGGGCCAGTGAAAGAAGCCCCGCTTTCATCTTCTCCACCCCTGCATCGGAAAGAAGCTGAGAGTCAGCTGTCGCAAAGATAACGGGATCGATCACGAAGGGAATCTCAGGATGGCTTTTCGCAAAGTCCGCAGTGACCTCCACGTTTTCGGCATTGGCGAGCATTCCGGTCTTGGCGGCACCGATGGAGAAATGAGAGGCAACACTGTTAAGTTGGTGACCTAAGAGGGTTGCCTCCGTGGCGTCAAAGCGGGCCACTTCGCCGGGCACTTCGGCAACGGTGGCCGTCAGCGCATTGACCCCGTAGATCCGGTGAGCCGCGAAGGTCTTGAGGTCAGCCTGCATGCCGGCCCCGGATGAAGAATCGGAACCGGCAATGGTCAGAGCAACAGGTGGAGCAAGGTGCATGGTCATCAATGGTAGAGGTTACGCCGCGAAATTCGACCCGAAACCACGGAAGTGTTCTTGATCCAACGCGTTCTGTATCGACAATGCGGATGTGAGTGAAGAAAGCCTCTATCCCAAATCTGTCTTCGGAAAGAAGCTGACGGACCATTCCGGCATCACTGAGTTGATGGACGACCTTGGCGAGGCGCTCACGGCAGGGAGAGGGCGCATGCGCATGATGGGCGGGGGAAATCCTGCACACATACCGGAGATGCAACTGATCTGGCGGGAGCGGATGCGGGAACTGGTTATCGATACTCCCGAAGAATTCGACCGGGTCATGGCCGACTATGATCAGCCCGCCGGGAGTCCCGCTTTTCGGGAAGCAGTCGCCGGATTTCTCTCGAAGGAATATGGCTGGGACCTTACGAAAGAGAATATTGCGGTGACGAACGGGGGGCAAACCGCGTTTTTCTTTCTCCTCAATCGATTTGCGGGGAGGATGCCGGACGGGAGTGAGAGGAAAATTCTGCTTCCGTTAGTGCCTGAGTATATCGGCTACAGTGACCAGGGGGTTTCAGGCACGGGGATGTTCGACTCGCGGCGCCCGCTCATTGAGCTCACCGCAGACCACCGTTTTAAATATCGAATCGATTTCGATTCTCTGGAGGTGAATTCCGGGCACGGGGCGATCGCGGTCTCGAGACCAACGAACCCGAGTTCCAATGTGATCACCGATGAAGAGGTCGCCCGTCTGCGGGATCTCGCCGAAGCAAACGGGATACCGCTGATCATCGACAATGCCTACGGCCTTCCTTTCCCCGGCGTGATCTTTCACGACGTCGAGCTCGTTTGGGATAAAAACATAATCCTGACGATGAGTCTCAGTAAGTTAGGGCTTCCCGGCACTCGTACGGGTATCATCGTGGCCCGCGAGGAAATCATTCAGGAAGTTCGCTCCATGACCGCTATCGTCGGGCTCGCGAACAACAATGTCGGACAGGCCCTCGCCCGTCCTTTGCTCGAATCGCATGAAATGAAGATGCTGGCGGAGAAGGTGATTCGTCCTTACTACCAGACGCGATCAGATCGTGCCCTCGCTCTCGCGCATCAGCACCTGCCATCCGACATCCCCTGGAGAGTCCATGAGAGCGAAGGGGCCTTTTTTCTCTGGTTCTGGTTCGACAAGCTTCCTATCAGTTGCAAAGAACTCTATCGGAGGCTGAAAGAAGCCAGCCTCATCGTTGTCCCGGGCGAATATTTCTTTTTCGGCCTTGAGACCGCAGATTGGGAGCACTCACGGCAGTGCGTTCGCGTGAGCTACACGCAACCGGAAGCGATTGTCGAAGACGGAATGCGGATCTTCGGCGAAGTGGTTCGCGAAGCCTACCGGTAGAGAAATCCGGGAGAGTTTCGGGGGAGGAGGGAAGAAGCCGAAAAATTCACAAGACTGTTGCAGATCCTAACCTAATCCGTGAAATCCATGCCTACTAAATTTTCTGCATGGATTAAACATAGATTTTGAGGATAGACATGGATTGCCTCGTTCCGGACTGCTTTTGTAACGGTCTTGCGTTTGTAACGGTCTCTCACGTTTCTCGCAACAGTTATCCGAGAGTTTGCTGAGAGGAGTCAGCCCTCGACGCGAACCGCCGTGGGCGTGCCGGACTCGTCGGTGGAGAAGCTCATCTTCAATTTCCAGTGCGTGGAAATCTTCTTGAGAAGCTCCCGACGGGACACATCGCTGCTCGAGAAGTTGAAAGCGGGGGCGCCGGTGGGAAGGTTCGAAGTTTCGTAGAAGATATCGTTCAGAGGGACCTGATCAAAGATCAGCGTCGGAGTCATGTGCTTGTAATCGACTTCAAAGCGCTCATCGAGCCATTTGTTCAGCGGCTCATAGTCAGTCTTCAGAAAGCCCGCAGCATTGATCGGACCGCTGTCAGCAGTCTGGGAAGGGGAGATGACATTGCCATTGTTTCCCGTCGTTTCGCAACCGACGAGTCCGAGAGAAACGACAACAGAAAAGGTAAACATCCAACTTTTCACGACTTTCATCATCCAGATACTAGCGGGAATTCATGAAATGTCTTTGAAAAATTTTGGAATATGGGACCATCAGACTCAAGAATAGGGGGGGAACCTCCCAAAGTTTTATGAAGACCGCAATCTATCCGGGCAGTTTTGACCCGATCCACAATGGCCATCTCGATGTTATCGAGAGAGCCAGCAAGCTCTGGGATCGCATGATCGTTGCGGTGGCGTTTAATGCGGCCAAGGCAGGGTTGTTCACTCCTGCGGAGCGGGTCGAGTTGATCCGGGAATCGACGAGTCACCTGGAAAATGTCGAGGTGACTTCCTTCGAAGGTCTCCTCGTAAACTTCGTACGGGACAATAAGGCTGATGTCGTCGTCCGCGGTCTCCGGGCGGTTTCGGACTTCGAGTATGAATTTCAAATGGCTCTGATGAACCAGAGCCTCGACGAAAATCTGGAAACGGTCTTCCTCATGCCGAGCCAGGAGAATATATACTTAAGCTCCCGCATCGTGAAAGAAGTCGCGCGACTTCAAGGTGACATCGATCAGTTTGTGCCCACTTGCGTCAAAGCGGAGCTTTGCCGCAAGCTCGGGGAAGGAAGGGAGTAGAGGAGGAGAAATTTAGAGCATGGAATCAGCACCGACAGAGTCGGTGGAAATTTCATTCTCAGCTTCTCAGCTACTTTCCTTTTTTGCGGCCGCCTTCTTCCCGGGCGCAGCTTTCTTCGCAGCCGTTTTCTTCTTCGCCGGTTCGCGGGGCGGGAACTCCCAACCAAGCATGCGCTTGCCTTTCGTGTTGCAGGTCAATGCAGCTTTGAAAGGACGGCCCTTCTTACTGATCCACTGTTCGATGACATCCGTTTTTCCCTCGGTGAAATACTTGAGAGCCTGCTCGCGCGGGATTTCGTATTTACACATCTCCTTCGAGAGGCGGGCTTTGCAGCCATCACCGCTGGCACGGCGATCACAAAGGTAGCTGTGAGGAGTGACGTAGATATCACCTTTCTCACAGAGCGGACATTTGCAAAGCTTGTTCTCCGCTTTGATTGCTTCGGCTTCCTCCTCCTCTTCGGGGGACTTCTCAAAAACAAAGGATGCCTTCAGGCCCGTCTTCTTGTCCTCCTGCAATTCGATCGCGGCATCAAAGGGCTGCTTGAAGCGATTCACGAAGCCGGTGAGCGGCCCTACCAGTTTCGTGGTGAGAAGGGTTTTTGCCTCTTCCTCGGAAAGCGGGCGGCTCGCAATCACTTTCGGAAGAGCGAATTTACATTCCGGCTGCTTACATTTGTAGCGTCCGTCATCCTGACCCAGGGCAGAGGCTCCACAGACCGGGCATGCCACCGGGAACTCCGGCCATTCCCGCTCCAGAGCGGTCCGGGCATACTCTTTGGCCGTCTCGACGACCGTGCCGGTGAGCTCCTTGATCTCGTTCATGAAGCTGGGGCGTTCCATTTTGCCCTGCTCCATTTGCTTCAGCTTGTATTCCCATTCGCCGGTCATTTCCGGAGAGGTGAGAATGCCGATCCTCATGTTGTTGAGCTGCTCGATGAGCCGCATTCCGCGAGTCGTCACGTAAATATCACGGCCATCACGGGTGATGTATTTGTCATTGATCAAACCCTCGATTGTCGAGGCCCGGGTCGCGGGGGTGCCGAGTCCACGCTCGGACATGGCGTCGCGCAGTTCTTCATCGTCGACGCGTTTGCCCGCAGTCTCCATCGCGGAGAGAAGCGTGCTCTCGTTGTATCGTGCGGGCGGGCGCGTCTGCTTATCGAGGCGCTCGACCTTCTTTGCTTCGGCACTTTCACCGGGAGCGACCGGAACGATCTCTTTGTCGGCACTGGCGGAGGATTTTTTGACCCGGCCCTCTTCGCCGTCATCGACAGGGGCGGGCGGGGGTGCGCCGACTTTTTTGCCGTAGACCGCAAGCCAGCCGGCTTCGACGAGGATTTTGCCGTCGGTCTTGAAGGCGTCTTCACCGATCCGGCTGATGCGGGTCGTGATCTCGAACTCGGCCTGCGGATAGAAGGTCGCAATGAAGCGACGGCTCACCATGTCGTAGAGCTTCTGCTCGGCCTCGTCGAGGTTAGCCGGGATCTGTCCGGTCGGAATGATTGCAAAGTGGTCACTGACTTTGGCGCCGTTAAAGACACGCTTGTCCCTGCCGTTGACCCATGACTTCTCAATCACCTTGGCGGCGTGCCCGGGCATGTCGCCTATGGTGTAGCCTGAGGCTCCCGAAATCTTCTTCAGCGTTTCGATCGTTGTGGGAACGTAGTCGTCAGGCAGGTAGCGGGAGTCGGTTCGTGGATAAGTCAGCGCTTTGTGGCGCTCGTAGAGAGACTGCGCCAGCTGGAGGGTGCGGCGGGCGGAGAATCCGAAGCGTCCGTTCGCCTCGCGCTGAAGGCTCGTGAGATCGTAGAGCTGCGGCGAAATCTGCCTGGTTGGCTTTTTCTTTTCCTCAACCGCGGCTGTTTTCCCCTGACAGCGATCCACGATTGCCTGTGCCGTCGCTTGATCCCAGATCCGCTCGGCGCGGGCATGCGGCTTGTCCTCCACCTTTTTGTAGGTCTCGCTGAACCAGCGGCCGAGGTAGTCACCGGCCTTCACGCCGAAGGTAGCGTGAACCTCGAAGTAGTCTTCGCTGACGAACTGGTCGATTTCAGATTCGCGCTCGGCAAGGAGGGCCAGAGTCGGAGTCTGGACGCGACCGACGGGAGTCTTGTTGAACCCGCCGAACTTGCTGTTGAAGGCCGTCATTGCCCGGGTCGAGTTGATCCCGATGAGCCAGTCGGACTCCGAACGGCAGTAGGCCGCGTCGGAAAGAGGGCGCATCTCCTCGTCGCTGCGGAGGTTGCTGAAGGCCTCCTTGATTGCTCCATCGGTCATGGACTGCATCCAGAGTCGGCGGGTCGGCTTATCAATTCCGGCGAACTGAACGATGTAGCGGAAAATGAGTTCCCCTTCGCGGCCGGCATCACAGGCATTGATGAGTTCGGTCACATCCTTGCGCTTCATGAGGCGCTTGAGGACATTGAGGCGGGACTTCGATCCCTTTTGCTCACTGGGTTCGAGCGCGAACTGATCGGGGACCACAGGGAGACAGTCAAACTTCCAGGGGAGGGTTTTTCCCTCGGCGGTCATGGGCAGAGCCTGTTGCACGAGGTGGCCGACGGCAGAGGAAATGATGTATCGATCGTTCTCGAAAAAATCCTCCTTCTTGTCGAATTTCCCGATCGCGGGGTCTTTTCCGAGAACCCGGGCGAGGTCGTTGGCGACACTCGGTTTCTCGGCGATGATTAGTGATTTCGACATGGATAAGTGGGGGGAGGTGTGCGGCGGAAAGTGTCCCGGTCGTCAATGGAGTGGCCCGATTTCAACGTTCCGTCAAATCAGTTTCGTGAAGTATTTGCCCGGAAGCTGTTTAATCAGACTCTTCATTTCGAGCTGGAGCAGGGTCGCGCTGACCACTCCGGCGGGAAGTGCGTGCGCCTCGGAAAGCGCATCAATCGTCGACTCTCCGGACTCCAATGCGTCGAGTATGGTTCGCTCGTTTTCGTTCAATTCGGGAATCGGCCGGGCGATCCGGGCAGGGGCGACCGGAGGATCGAAATCGAGGGCGAGTGAGTTGATTCCTGCGCCGAGATCATCGACGATGTCCTGCGCTGTGCAGACCAGGGTTGCTCCCGAGCGGATCAGCCGGTTGCAGCCTTCGGAAGTCGGGCGGTCGATCGGTCCGGGTACGGCAAAGACGGTTCGTCCCTGTTCGAGCGCCTGGTTTGCGGTGATCATCGATCCGCTGCGCGCCGGTGCCTCGACGACGAGGAGTCCCTGTGACATTCCGGAAACAATTCGGTTCCGGAGGGGAAAGGATTGTTTGTCAGGAACGTAGAGGACGGGGAATTCCGAGATTACCGCCCCGTTTTCCGCAATCCTGTCGGCGAGCGCCTGATTTTCGGGCGGGTAGACATTTCCGATCCCGGAACCGAGGACCGCGACAGTTCGGCCTTCGGCAGCAAGCGCCGCTTCGTGAGCCGCCGTGTCGATTCCTCTCGCAAGTCCGCTCACAATGCAGAAACCGGTGCGCGCGAGCTGAAAACTGAGCTTTCTGGCCTGTTCCCGGCCGTAGTGCGTCATGCGACGGGAGCCGACGACGCCAATCGCTGCCGAATCCGAAGGTCGGAGCTCGCCCTTTATATAAAGCAGGAAAGGAGGATCGTGGATTTCGCGGAGCGCCGGAGGGTATTCGTCGTCGTCCAGTGTGATCGCTCTGATCCCGTGCTTTTCCATGCGGCGCTGTTCCTCAGGCAGGTCGATGTGGCGTTCCCACTGGTGAATCTGCTCTGCCATCTCCCGCCCGATCCCGGGGACCTCCTGGAGATCCTGTGCCGATGCCGAGAGAATGCGATCCGGTTCCTGAAAATACTCCAGCATCCGCCGAACCCGGATCGGCCCGATGCGGGGGAGTAAATTCAGCGCGAGAAATGCATCCTTCGAGTTCATCGATAAATCTGGATACTTGAAAAAACCCGGAATGACAAGTGTTCATTTGAGTTGTTTTCAAGAGTGTTAACTCCGGGGCCGCTCGTTTGCCTGATTTTGAATTAGCGGATCGAACTGATTCCGGCTAGGGTCGCACCACCTTCACGATGGGAGAGAAATGGACACTCGAATCAGCCGCTGAGAAGAAAGCACCGGGTCTGCATCCGCTGGCCGGGTCCCGCTTGCGCGTCTTTCTGCAGCATTTTTTGTTCACCCCGGGATTTGATCCGCGGACTCGCTACCAGCGATTCATCGCCTGCGTGGCCCAGGTTGTCCGCTTCCCGCTTGCGCTGATTGAAAAGGTGAAATATGCGGGTGCCATCAACCGGCAGACGATGAAAACGCCGCCGATTTTTCTGATCGGGCACTGGAGGAGTGGCACGACCCATCTTCATAATCTCATGAGCCGGGATCCCCAGTTCGGGTATCTCAAGTTTACGGAAACGGCGCTCCCGCTCGATATGCTGGGGCCCAAGGTGCACATCATGCGCCGCATCATTGACCGGGCGCTCCCGGATGATCGCGGGTTCGACAAGGTCAAGCTCACGCTCGACGAACCGCAGGAGGAGGAGATGGCGCTTGGAAATCTGAATCCGATCGGCTATTACAGCATCTACTATTTTCCACAGGAGATGGCAAAACTGCGCGACGTGTCTCTCTTTTTCGAGGGATGCCCGGATTCAGCTGTGAAGCGTTTCAAAAAGAACTACTCGTTTCTCGTGAGGAAGCTCAACTACGCGAAACAGGGGCGTCAGTTGCTGTTTAAGAATCCGCCGTCAACGACCCGGATGAAGATGATTCTCGAAATGTATCCGGATGCTCGATTTGTTCACATCGTTCGGAATCCCTGGGAAGTCTATTGCTCGACGAGGAGCCATTTTCCCCGCGTCTTCAATGCATTCGCGTGGCAGTCGTTTCAGAATGTCGATATTCCAGGCTACACTCTGGAAACCTACGAAAAGCTGATGCGACGCTATCTTGCCGATCGTGACGAACTCAAGTTGCCGTCGAACCAGCTGGTCGAGACCACCTACGAAGCGATCACCGAAGACCCTCTGGGTGAAATCGGTCGGATCTACGATGAACTCGGACTCGGCGGCAAAAAGGAGGGACTCTCCGAAATCAGTTCGTATCTCGACGGCCTGAAGGATTACCAGCGCAACGTTCACTACGTCAGTGAAGAGGAAGCGAAGGAAATTCGGGAGCGCTGGAAGTTTTCCTTCGATGCCTGGAACTACGAGACCGGGCCGCCTGAGGCGATTCAGGTCCGCTAATGAAAACCTGTCACGCCAAGCAGTCTTTGAAATCTCTCGTCGTCATTGCCGGTGAAATCAGTGGAGACACTCACGGAGCCGAACTTCTCAGGGCGCTTCCGGGGACAGACGGGTGGAGTGTTTCCGGGCTCGGTGGGCCGAAGATGGCCGAATGGACCGGCACGATCGAAAACTGGCTCGACGAAGCGGCGGTCCTCGGTCTCCTGGAGGTTCTGAAGAAATACGGTTACTTCCGCGAAAAGATGGAGGAGACCGTCGCTCACATTCACGAAGTGAAGCCGGATGGTGTCCTCTTCATTGACTACCCGGGATTTAATCTCCGTCTCGCAAAACGGCTCCGGGAGGAGGGCTACAAGGGGAAGCTGATTTACTACATCAGCCCTCAGGTATGGGCCTGGAAAAAGGGGCGTATCAAGGTCATGGCCAGACTTCTGGATCTCATGATCTGCATTTTCCCTTTCGAGAAACAGCTCTACGAAAAGAGTGGCCTCCCGACGGAGTTCGCGGGGCATCCTTTGATCGACGAAATGGCAGAGGTTCGCGATGAGGGGATCGTGAGAGATTCAAATCTCGTCGCGATGCTTCCCGGTTCGAGGGAGCGTGAAATCGCGAAGCTGTTTCCTCCGATGCTGGAGGCTGCCGCCGAACTGCTCGAGTCCCACCCCTCATTGATGTTTGCGACGACCGGGGCAACTCGGACTCTCACGGAGCGTCTCAGGGAGATGGTTGCTGCGGCCGGCCTTTCCGATGCGTTTTCCGTAGGTGAGTCAACGAGTCACCACATCATGCAGCAAGCCGGGGTCGGAGTGGTCGCGTCGGGCACGGCGACGCTCGAAGCAGCCTGCCTCGGGCTGCCCTATTGTCTGACCTACAAGGTGGCCTGGCTCACCGCGCAGGTCGCCAGACGCGTGATGTCGGTCGACTACCTCGGGATTGTCAATGTCATGGCGGATCGGGAAGTCGTGAAGGAACTGCTGCAAAACGATGCAAACGGGGCGGCAATTGCGGCCGAGTTGAACCGGCTTCTGGAAGATACCGCGGCCCGTGAAGCGATCAGGCGCGAGATCGCCGAAGTCGTGGCGATGCTGGGGGGCGGGGGAGCGCACGAAAAGGCTGCTCAATCAGTAGCAGCTGCATTGGAGGTCACAGCGTAATTCACGACGATGAAAGAAGGTGCTTTGATTCGATTTTTGATTGTTGCTCTGCCGACCGGCTTGCTGTTCCTCGGCGTCGCGGCGATGCTGAAGACGCATCTCTCGACTCCTGAAATACCGATCGACCCCAACGAAGAATCCCGTCTCGACGCGGCTGCCCTGAACCGGAAACCGGTGAACCGCGTGGATATCGAACGCTACCTGACCACGTTGACCGAACAGATCGGAGAACGTCACGTTGGCAAACCGGAAAATCTCGAAAAGGCCGCCGTCTGGATCGAGTCCTCTCTCGGGGGCGGGAATATCGGTTACCCGGTCGAGCGACATGTTCACGATGCGGATGGAGTCGAAGTGCGGAATTTGATTGCGGAGCTTCCCGGGAAGTCACGCCGGGACGAAATCATCATTGTCGGAGCCCATTACGACACGATCCCGAACTGTCCGGGCGCCAATGACAACGGGACGGGGATCGCCGCGCTCATGAGTCTGGCTCAGGCAATGGCGGGCGATCAGCAGGAACGGACAATCCGCTTCGTGGCCTTCGTGAATGAAGAGCCCCCGTATTTTCAGACGGACCGCATGGGCAGCCGGGTCTACGCGGCCCGCAGTCGAAGCCGTCGCGAGAATATTGTCGCGATGATGGCGCTTGAAACGATCGGGTATTTTTCCAAAGAGGAAAACAGCCAGAAGGTTCCCGAAGGCCTTGAGGAATCTTTCCCGACGACGGGAGACTTTCTCGCCTTCGTCGGCAACGAGCACTCACGCTATTTTGCCGATTCCGCGCGTGCCGCGTTTGAGAGAGCGAGTGGAATCCCTGCGATCGGAGGCGCTTTTCCCCCTGAAGTCCCCGGCGTGGGATGGTCCGATCACTGGTCGTTTTGGCAGGAAGGCTACAAAGCGATCATGGTGACTGACACCGCGCCCTACCGGTATCCTCACTATCACAAATCCACTGACACGATCGATAAACTCGATCTGGAGATGCTGGTGAAGGTGATCGAGGGACTGGAGGAGGTCGTCAAAACCTGGGCGAATCCGGGGGAGTAAGGGGCGTTGGACTGAGTGATCCGGTCGCTTCACAGAAAGCTCTCAAACCAAAGATTTCCAATTCCCGCTACAGCGCCGGAATCTGCCCCTGTGCTTCGCTCAGGAACCCGGCGATCCCGTTTTCCTTGTCACAGAGAATGACTTTGGGATCGACCGGTTTTTCGGTGAGTTCAAAGCCCATGATGATGACTTTCTCGCCCGCGTTGATGAGATGAGCGGCGGCGCCATTGATCTCGATGGCACCGGATCCCCGCTCGCCTTCGATAACGTAGGTTTCCAGTCGCGCCCCGGTCGTCGCGCTGACGACGAGCACTTTCTCACCGATCCAGAGACCGACTGCATCGACGAGATTCCGGTCGATAGTGATGCTCCCGACATAGTCGACATTCGCCTCGGTGACCGTGGCCAGGTGGATCTTGGATCTGAGCAGACTCCGCATGAGAAATGGGCGCAAGGTTTCGCAGAATTTCAGGAAATGCAAGGCATCACTCGGCTAATGAAATGAACAGGATTACCAGTCGATGCCATTTCCATGACGACGGTGGGGTGATTGGAGGGGGATGAAAAGACAAAATGAGGGTTGAGCAATTGGCGGCGGCATTGAAACATACGGGCGAATGTCATTAGCGAAAGTTTCGAAATATTTGAGAGGGTTCTTTAAATTCATATTTCGGATGATCGCGTCTCCGCGTTTTCATTGGGCTATTGTTGCTCTCTTTATTCTCAAATCGAACTGGAATATCTGGGAAAACTACGAGTGGCCAATGGGAGATGAGGCCTAGCACTATTCCTCAGGCTACAGAGCATTGCTTGATCTCAGTTCCCTCTCAATGGCGTGGTCTCCTTTAAACTCAATGTACTTTGGGGCATTTGGTCTCCTCACCGGTAATCCGTTTCTCGCGACCTTCTTCCACCGCATGGTGATTGTCGTCGCCGTGACTTTGGTCTATTTCGGGATTTTGAGAAAGTTAG
>JARGOP010000128.1 GCA_029233965.1 Verrucomicrobiales bacterium
CCTAGGAAAATTGCGGTGGGCGGTGGACGAATCGCCGGGACGAAGCTATGGAACCGGTGCCCGAGGTGAGGCGCTTTTTCCCGATCATGACCGATATCGAAATTGCCCGTGCTGTCGACCTGCAGCGAGTGTCAGAACTGGCGTCCGAATGTCTCGGTTTGAACGAGGATCAGATCATTCAATATGGCAGATTCAAAGCCAAGCTTGATCTGGAGACGCTCGACGGAGGGTCTCACCGTGAGCAGGGAAAACTCATCCTCGTCACCGCGATTTCCCCGACCCCGGCGGGTGAGGGAAAAACAACGACCACGGTGGGATTGGGCGACGGGCTGAGCCGCATCGGGAAGAAGGCGATGGTCTGTCTGCGCGAGCCGAGTCTCGGTCCTTCCTTCGGAATGAAGGGGGGCGCCGCCGGCGGGGGGCACGCGCAGGTCGTGCCGATGGAGGAGATCAATCTTCACTTCACGGGCGACTTTCACGCGATCACTTCAGCGAATAATCTCCTTTCGGCGATGATCGATAATCATCTCTACTGGGGAAACAAGCTGCAGATCGATCCCCGTCGCGTCAGCTGGCGGCGTGCGATGGATCTGAACGATCGCTCGCTGAAGAATCTGATCACCGGAATGGGCAATGTCCTCGATTATCCCCGTGAAACAGGATTCGACATCACGGTGGCTTCCGAGGTCATGGCGATTCTCTGCCTCGCTGCAGACCTCAATGACCTCGAGACACGGTTGGGGCGGATCGTGATCGGGAAAAACTTTGCGGGGGAGGACGTCCTCGCGTCGGATTTGAAAGCGGAAGGGGCCATGGCGGTGTTGTTGAAAGACGCCTTGAATCCGAATCTCGTGCAGACGCTGGAACGGACCCCGGCTCTCGTTCATGGCGGTCCTTTCGCCAATATTGCTCATGGCTGCAACTCGATTGTCGCGACACGCACTGCGCTCGGGTTGGCCGACTACGTCGTGACCGAAGCCGGTTTCGGAGCTGACCTCGGCGCGGAAAAGTTCTTCGATATCAAATGTCGAAAGGCAGGTCTGAAGCCGAACGCGGCCGTGGTTGTCGCGACGGTTCGGGCGCTCAAGTATCACGGGGGAGTGGGGCGAAAGCAGCTCGGCGCGGAAAATCTGGAGGCAGTGCAGCGCGGGTTTGCGAATTTGCAGCGCCATCTCGAGAACATCGCGAAGTTCGGCGTGCCTGCCGTGGTCGCGGTGAATGCGTTCAACTCCGATACGGCGGCTGAAACCGAGCTGCTGCTCTCGCTCTGCGAAGGGCGTGGCGTTCCCTGTGTCCTCGCAACCCACTGGGCCGGGGGCGGAAAGGGGGCGGAGGCGTTGGCTCAGAAAGTCGTGGAACTTGCCGACGCGAATTCGCCGTCTTCGTTCGCTCCGCTCTATCCGGATGAGCTTTCGCTGATCGAAAAATTGAGGACCGTCGCGACGGAAATCTATCGGGCTGATGATATCGAATTGAGTTCTCTCGCCGGGCGCAAATTGAAGGCGTGGCAGGAAACGGAGGCGGGAGCGTTTCCGGTATGCATAGCGAAGACGCCTTACAGTTTCAGCGCCGATCCCGAGAGGCGGGGAGCGGCTGAAGGTTTCACCCTTCCGGTCCGGGATGTCCGGCTTTCTGCGGGAGCCGGTTTTGTCGTCGCCTTGACCGGAGACATCATGACCATGCCGGGACTGCCGCGAGTGCCCGCGGCGGAACACATTTCGTTGAACGATGAGGGGCAGATTGACGGGCTGAGCTGAGACGTATTGGCGGTCTTGTTTTTCAGGTATCGGCCCTTTAGTCTTCGGGAATGAAACCCCTGATTACCCTCCTTTTTCTCCTCTTTTCGCTTGTCTCTGCCGAAGCTCAGAAAAATTATCCTCCTGTCTTTGAGGGGGCTGTTGAGCACGTTTACAAGACAGCGGGTGAGGTGGACCTGAAAATGTGGGGCTTTTTGCCGGAGGATTGGAAAGCGGAGGACTCCCGACCTGCGATCCTCTTCTTTTTCGGCGGAGGATGGACCGCTGGATCTCCCGCGCAGTTCGAGCCTCACGCCCGCTATCTGGCGGATCGCGGGATGGCCGCCTTTGTCGTCGATTACCGCGTCGCCTCCCGCCATCAAACCCTCGCCAAAGACTGCGTCGAAGATGCCCGTGACGCGATGCGTTTTGTCCGGTCGCAGGCAGGGGAGCTGGGAGTCGATTCTGATCGTATCGCCGCCGCCGGTGGAAGCGCCGGGGGGCATATCGCCGCCTGCCTCGGGGTCATCGCCGCTGATCCGGAGTCAAAGCCTGCGGCCCTCGCCCTCTTCAATCCCGCCTGCGTCCTTGCTCCTTTCAAAGGGAAAAGCCCCTGGCCGGAAGACCGTCATGCCGAACTCAAAGAACGCATGGGCATGGAGCCTGAAGAGCTGTCGCCCATTCATCATGTCACCGAGGCGGCGCCGCCTTGTATCATTTTTCACGGCACCGCCGATGACATGGTTCCTTTTGAAACGGCGGCGCAGTTTGCGGTGGAAATGAAAAGGAAGGGGGTGAAATGCATCCTTCACGAATACGAAGGGGAGCCACACGGATTTTTCAACGCCGGGCGAAAGCCGGCGGACGGTAACCAACCCGCGCTACCGCAGACGCTCACTCAACTCGATGAATTTCTGGCTGAGTTAGGATGGCTCGACTGATGGGCAAAAAGAAACCCCGGTGGGAGAACACCGGGGCTTCAGCACATGGAGCGACCCCGAAAGGCCACTCACAGCGGTTTGGCATCGCCTATTTCCGTCATGAGAGCCCTTCTGTCAACCGGCGCTGAAGGTGTCGAACGAACTCAGGGCCATCGTTTACCATTGGATTTTTGCCGCTGACGATGGAAGGGAGTGAGCATGACCGATGATCCCAATTGGGTTCCCCGCGAGCGTGAAGTCTCCCATTGCCCGTGCAAGAGTTGGAAGAAGTATCAGGACTGCTGCATGCCTTTTCACTACGGGCGGGCAAAGCCCGATACCGCGGAACAGCTCATGCGCTCGCGTTACAGTGCTTACTTTTTCAGACTGACGGATTACCTGGTCGAGACCACGCACCCCGACACGAGGACTCCCCGGTTGAAAGCCGAGTTGGAAAGCAATATCCGCGAGGTGAACTGGAGCGGGCTTGAAATTCTTGACGTCGTCAAAGGCGGGAAAGATGACAAAGTCGGAAAGGTCGAGTTTGTCGCCAGCTATTACTACAACGACGAGCCACAGGAGCTTCATGAGCGCTCCCGTTTCCGCCGTTACAAGGGCACCTGGAGATATCTCGACGGGAAGTTGTCTTAGGCTCCGGGAACACGAACGCCCTTCGCGGTCACGGACTGAAAGGAAGGATCACGAATTTCTTTCGAGTTCTTCGTGACTGTCCTTTTCAATTCCTTGCCATTCGTTTTCTCAACGTCCAATCCTCACATGGCCACCATCTTACTCCAGACGCGGACGATCTGAGATTTGATCGTGCTCAGGTCGCCGGAGTAGTTCGTCATGAAAATGGCGAAGGCGTACTCCTTTCCCGATCGTGTGCTGACGTAGCCGGAGTAGTTCCGGACGCGGCCGATCGTCCCGCTTTTGGCCCGGACTCTTCCCGACGCGGCGCTGCCGCCGCCGATGCTGCGCAGGGTCCCGGATTGACCCGCGACGGGCAGGGTGTATTTGAAGGCATTAAAGTCCTTCCCCTTCGCGGCGTGGTAGAGAATCTCCGCCATTTGACGGGGCGTGACGAGGTTTGCCCGGGAAAGACCGGAGCCGTCGTCCATGATGTAGCCGGTCATGTCGACTCCCCTGGCTGCCCAATGATCACGAACCGCATCGGACGAAGCATCGATTGTTCCTTTGCCTTTCACCTTGTGTCCGATCATGCGAAAAATGCACTCGGCACGCAGGTTGACTGATTTCATGTTCGTGGAATACATGATCTCTTTGAGCGTCGCCGACTCCTGCTCGTGAATGATCTTGCGAGCGGCGAGAGACTCGCCGGCATCATTCATGAGGCGGACCGTGGTCGGTTCACCGCTCACCTCGAACCCTCCTGTGTTGAGATATTTCGTAAAGGCGCGCGCGCAGAAGAGAGCGGGGTCGGGCAGCGCGCCCCGGATCGTGAAACTGGAACTGCCGTCAGGGACCGTGCCCCGCAGGTAGAAAACGTTTCCGTAGGGAGCTCCGTAGATGTATCCGTTGTCCCCTGAGCCGGAAGCCCCGACCCGCATTTCATTGAAAAATTTCACTCCGGGCAGTTTCGGGTCGGTTCCGATGAGGGGGGCCGGACCACCCACTTTCGGGGTGCTGAAGGAAGCGTAGAACTGGTTCTGGTGAAATGTCAGGCCGCAGGGTCCGGATCCATAGTAGTTTCCGAAATCATTCCAGGGCCAGGAGTCGGAGACGCGCTGTGTTCCGAAAATGGAGGCATCACCGACGATGGATCCTTCGATCTTTTCGATGCCGGCTTCCTGCAGGGCGGTTTTCCACTTTGCAAAAGTGGAGGAGATTCCCGATTCGGCCAGCGTCGGATCTCCGCCTCCGCGCACCACGAGGTTTCCGGTCAGGGTTCCCTCTTCATCAACGAGTCCAGCTGTTTCGAGGCGGGTTTGAAATGTGAAATCCGGCCCGAGAATTTCGTTCGCCGCTGCCGTGGTGATAGCCTTCATCGTTGAGGCGGGGATGAGGGCCGTATCAAGGCGATAGCCCCGGGCATCGGAGGGTTCGCCGTCCAGAGGAATGAAACAAAGCCCGATCGATGCGGTCTTCGTCGCCGGTTCGTTCTGAATCTTTTCCATCTCCGCGATGACGGCTTCCGGGCTTCCGAGCACCGGAGCGAGGCTGAGCACGGGAACGAAGCTGACGGAAAAGAGAGAGCGGAGCATGGCGTAAGAAAGGTTGGAACACTGCGGATTCAATTCCCGTTTCCAGGAAATTTTGTCTCACTCCGCAAGCCAGCCGCCGGGCTGAGGAGCATCAGCGTAAACTTAAA
>JARGOP010000049.1:0-8760 GCA_029233965.1 Verrucomicrobiales bacterium
GGATGACAATCATTGAATTGAAAGAGGCGCTTGCCTCACATGGAGAGAAATCTCTCGAATTCTCCCTTCCTGATGGAGAATCCATTCCCGCTCACTTTCACGTGACGGAGATTGGTTTTAATAAAAAGGAGTTCGTCGATTGCGGTGGAACGATCCGCGTGGAGGGAAAGTGTCTTCTCCAGATCTGGGTCGCCAATGATGTCGAGCATCGGGTGAACGTATCGCGATTTCTTGAGATTCTCGCGCACGGGAAGCCCGTGATTCCGAGTGAAGAATTGCCCGTCGAAATCGAGTATGAGCATCCCGTGATTTCTCATTTTCCTGTTTCCGGCATTGAGATCGGGGAGGACAAAGTGACGATCCGCCTTATCGGGAAAAACACCGACTGCCTCGCCAAGGATGTTTGCGGAATTGATGAGGTCACAGGATGCGCGATCGGCAGTGGCTGCTGCTGATTTCCTCGATTCAGTCCGGTTACAATCCCGGCGTCATTTTGGAATAGCTCTCTTGCGCAAAAACGTGCAGGATGCAAGCCATGGACTCCGCTATCATTTGGTTTCTCATCGGGCTTGGACTGATTGTCGCAGAACTGGCTATTCCGGGAGTGATCCTGGTCTTCATTGGCGTTGCTGCGTGGATCGTCGCCATCCTTGACTGGTGCGGAGTCGATTCCTTCAGCATTCAGTTGTGGATCTTCGGCCTCGTTTCGATCGCTCTCGTTGTGTTTGCACGCCGTTATGTGAAAGGCTGGTTTCGTGGGAGCGAGACGACCTCGGAAGGTGATGTCGATGAGGAGTTTGTGGGGAAAGTTGTCTCGGTGCTGGAATCCATCGAACCGGGTGATTTCGGTCGCGTCGAACTCAAAGGCGCGCATTGGAAAGCTTTTTCCGACGTGAGCATTCCGAAAGGCGAAAAGGCAGTCGTTGTCGCCCGCGACAACATCACCCTGGAGGTGAAGCCCCGTAGCTGAAAATCTCTCCCCTGAAAACCTAACCTGTAAAAAACCACCAATCATGGAATTCATCATCCCTATCGGAGTCGTCCTCCTCATCATTGTCGTCCTTTTGAAATCCGCACGGGTCGTGCCGCAGCGGAAGGCCTTTGTCGTGGAGCGACTCGGGAAATACAGCCGCACTCTTGAGGCCGGATTTCATATCCTCGTTCCCTTCATTGATAAGGTTGCCTACAAGCATTCCCTGAAAGAGATCGCGGTCGATGTGCCGTCGCAAATGTGCATCACGCAGGATAACATCGCGATTGAGATTGACGGAGTCCTCTACCTCCAGGTGCTCGACGCGAAGAACGCCAGTTATGGTATCGAAGACTACATGTATGCTTCGACTCAGCTCGCCCAGACGACCCTGCGTTCGGAAATCGGTAAGCTCGAGCTCGACCGGACTTTCGAGGAGCGGGACACCGTGAACTCGAACATCATTCTCGCACTCGATAAGGCCTCCGAGCCATGGGGGATCAAAATCACCCGCTATGAGATTGCGAACATCACGCCGCCTCCGAGCGTTCAGGATGCTCTCGAAAAGCAAATGCGTGCCGAGCGCGAACGCCGCGCTGTCATCGCCGAGTCGGAGGGCGAAAAAGAAGCGCAGATTAACGTGGCCGAAGGTGAGAAGCAGCAGGTCATCAAGCAGTCCGAGGCGATTCGCGATAAGCAGGTGAACGAGGCGGAAGGTAAAGCGAAGGAAATTGAGATGCTGGCGACCGCGACTGCGATGGGAATCCGCGCGATTGCCGAAGCGATCGAGAGCCCGGGCGGAGCCCAGGCGGTGAACCTCCGCATCGCCGAGCAGTATGTGAAAGAATTCGGGAATCTCGCGAAGACGAACAACACGCTCATCATTCCAAACAATCTCTCCGACGTCGGCGGCATGGTCGCCGGACTCGCGAAGGTACTCGATGCGACGAAAGATTCGGGCCCGAATGTGCCCCCGATTCCGAAAGGCTGATTTCAAACGCTGAAAACGAAGATGGCCGCTCGATTCATAAGATCGAAGCGGCTATTATTGCCTTTGGATAGAGAGAAGATGGGTAGACCTTTTCGGGGTTAGTGTTCATGAAGCGATCCGACTTTGAATGCCCCTCCTGCGGAGCGGGGGTATCTCCCAACGCAGTCGGATGCAGAGGTTGCGGCGCAGAAAAAGTGGAAGGTCGCTGGGTGGAAGCGGGAACCTATGACGGCGTCGATTTCCCGGATGACGGGGACTTCGACCACGAGGACTTCGTGGCGCGCGAGTTTGGCTCCGTAGCCAGCCGGAAGTCAGGTAAGGAACTCTTCTGGTGGATCGTGGCGATCATTGTCCTCATCGCCTTCACCTTGCTTGTGCTGCCATGAGGATGAAAGCGGCGTCCTAAAACGCAATATGCTTCATCCGATCCAGAAGATCGAAATGGGCATCGTTGCTCAGCCGTGGGAGATCGTGCTGGCAGGCAAGAGCGGCAATCTGGGTATCATTCGAAGGGATGGGAGTGCCTCGCGATTTCAGATCGAGTCGGAGACCTGCGTAGATCCTGGCCGCTTCATGAGAGACTTTTGCGACGTGGGTGAGCGCCTTCAGGAGTTTCTCTCACCCCTTCTTCTCAATCACCGCATAAGCGTTGTGATTGTGAATCGACTCGAAGTTCTCTGCCTCAACGCGATACCAGGCGATGCCGCTTTGCTTCTCGGACGCGGCAGCAACGTTGCGAACGAGGTCTTCGACGAAAACAGGATTGTCGTAAGCCTCCTCGGTGACGTGCTTTTCGTCGGGACGCTTCAGAAGACTGTAGAGTTCGCTGCTCGCGCATTTTTCGACGAGGCGCACGAGATCTTCGATCCAGATCGCTTCGTCCGAAAAGCGCACCGCGTAAGTCACGACGCCGCGCTGATTGTGGGCACCGTAGGCACTGATCGCTTTCGAGCAGGGGCAGAGAGTCGTAACCGGGACGAGGACGGTAACGATGAAATCGGAGTCGTCGCGGTCTCCGTCGATGTCAAAAATGACTTCGTAGTCCATCATCCCGACCTTCTTTGTGACCGGAGCCGGCTTTTCGAGAAAGAAGGGGAAACGCAGTTCGATGTGAGCGCGCTGGGCATCGAGCCGCTCCAGCATTTCCGCAGGAAGCGCGGCGATGGAATGGACGTCGAGGACGGGGCCGTGGGAGTTGAGCACTTCGACGAAGCGACTCATGTGGGTGCCTTTGTATTCCTTGGGCAGATCCACGGCCATGGAGAAGGTCGCAACTGTACTCTGCTCGGACTTTTCTTTGTCCCGGATCCGGATCGGGTACTTGAGATCCTTCACCCCGACACGATCGATGTCGAGGTTCCGGGAATCCGGTTGGCTTTGTATATCGGTTAAATTCTCCATCCCCTCTTAGGCAATTCCCCGTCCAAAATGGGGGGAGGCCTATGGTCGGTTGTCACCACGCGGGATTCAAGCTCCATTTGTCCGCGATGGGTTGGAGCTCGGGCCGCATCGGCCAATGGTCGGGCTGAGGCTCGCCTTCGTAGCGGGTGCTGGCCCCCTTGAGCGGCATGCAGCCTTCATTGTTGCCGATTTCGCGAATCGTCTCGATTTCTTCACTGGTGAGGGTGACGTCGGGGAGGGCGGCGAATTCCGCGATCTTGTCTTCGACGGGGCGGGCGTCGTGGCCGGCTTCCTGGATAAAGGTAGGGCCGACAGACTTGACCGGATCCTGGCTCAAGTCCCAGATGCAGGCAAGCTGGAGCATGGTGAGGTCGTATTTTTCGGCGATGGGGCGCATTTTTTCGAGCTTTTCATTCCCGTGCTCAATCCAGCCTTCCGGGCGGTAAGTGCGGTGGTCGCCGTCTTTGAAAAAATGACCGGGCTTCACGTCGTCGTGGAAAATGCCGCCGAAATCGACGACCCGGGCGAGGATGTCGACGTCGAATTCCTGGGCGATGGGGAGGACGTAACGACCCGGCCAGGGCTCCATCGGATTCAAAATGATCATCGCCGAGTCGATCTCTTCGTGGAAGTGCTCGATGCAGTAGGCCATGTCAATTGCGAAGCCGTTCGCCGGTCCGGGAGCGATCCCGGTGCTCTCCGCGAGCCCTTTTTCGCGGAGCGTCGCCATCGCGGACCAGACCTCAGGGCTGGAGTAGCCGATGGAATCAGGGTTGTGCAGCATGACGATGTCAAAATGGTCCGTTCCGCAGCGCCCGGCACACTTCGTCGTCGCGCGCTGGAGATACTCGGCGTAGCCGTCAGGCCCGCGCAGCTCGGGGTTGGTGAAACGGGCGTAGCCTTTTGCACCGGCGCGTTGACCGTCATAGATGTCATGCCCGATCATGGCGACGAGACAGTAGCTGTCGCGGTCCACGCCTTCGAGCGCTTTGCCGAGGAGTTCATCGCCCTGTCCGATCCCGTAGACGTCGGAGGTGAGAAACGTGCGGACGCCTTCATCGTAGGCCTGACGCGCCATCTTGACCCAGCGGTCTTCCTCCATGCGCTGACCAAAGTGCATGAAGCGACCACCGCTCCAGGATCCAAATGCTGTTTTCGTGAGATTCATGGGATACTGATCGCTACGGACGAGCGGATCGTCAAGACCCGCGCTTTAGGGAGATTTCTCAGCCAGTCGGGTTTCCGGTCGCAACAGAGCCGCGCTGGATTTCCTGTGATTCCGGTTTTCAAAACCTGCCGGACAATGGCATCTTGGGGCATGTCCGCAATGTCCGCCAAGGCGAAGAGCCAGATGTATTCGAGTCTCGAGAAGTATGCGAGGTCGGGCATGGGTATGGAAAAGGCGTGCGAATCTCTGCTGCAGCAGCCACGTGTGAAGCGTGCCGAGCGGAAAATTTACGAAGGAGTCCTCAAAGGCCTTGCGGCGGGGAAAACGATCGGGGATTCGCTGGGAAGAGCTTCGGGCGATGTCACGGCTCTTGAGGAGGAAGTCATTTCAGCCGCTGAAGAAGGCGGGATGCTCGAAAAGGGATTCGGTCACCTTGCCGAGTATTTCCGTCGCATGGACCGGACCCGCCGCCAGATTCTCAAAGGACTGACCTATCCTTTGATTCTCATCCATCTCGCAGTGCCGGTCTCGACGCTTGTGGTGACAGCCTTCCGGAGTTTTTCGTTCGACGGGGTTTCACAGGATGCCGGATACGGATCGGCTTTTCTCGAAATGGGGAAAAACATGCTGATCGCCTATGCGGTAATAGCAGTAATTTTTGTCGTGGCTCGAATCCTCACGAAGGCGGCACGGACCTCGGGTGCGGTGGACGGCTTTCTCAACGGAATTCCCCTGATCGGAAAAGCGCGCAAGGCCACTGCGATGGAGCGATTCAGCCGGGTTTTCGAAATTTTCCTGCAGGCGGGTAAAAAGATGAGCGATTCGATTCTCGGGGCGGGGGAGGCTTCGGGGAGTGGCTTGATTCGCAGCGCGAGTCGACGCGGAGCGAAAACGGTCGCCGGGGGAGACTCGCTTGCGACGGCGCTCTATTCAGCCCAGTCGGCCTTCCCGAATGATTTTGCCCGGGGCATGGACTCGGCCGAGCAGTCTGGGCAACTGGATCGTGAGCTCGCCGAGTGGGGAAGGGTTTATTCCGATTCGGCCCGCGAGGCAATGGAGCAACTTGCGGAGTGGACTCCGAAGCTGTTTTACTGGGCGATTCTTTTACTCGTCTCGGTGTTGACTATTCGAGCCGGAATTGCTTATCGCGATCTTCTGCAGAATTTGATCGACTTCGACTTTTGACTAGCCTGTCATCCGCGCTCCCCGATTCGATAGGACAATTCGGAGAAAATGGGTAAGATCTCCTCAGTAATTTCAAACGTGATTTGAATAACGGTTTGAACCTTTCGCGCATTTCCGTCTCTGAGAGGTGATTTCCGTTGGCCTGACATACCTCCCCTGACCTGATACCACTCGTTGCGCGGACATTCCCGTCACGAAGAAGCTGCTGCCGATTTGCGTCACGATCCGGAGTTAAAGCGCCGCCTTTGCGAATTCCTCGCGACAGACGATTTCACCAAATTTCCCTGGATCGGCCGCGCCGGGCTCATCGTTTTGCTGACCATCGCCGGGGCCGTTTTTTCGAGAACCGCGAAGTCCGGGGCTTCTCATTCGGGTGGGGCGTGCCGGTTTACCTGCCCGCGCTTCTGGAGATCAGAGCCTCGCAGCACCAGCTTGCCGGTGCGGGCCATGAGGCGGTGTATCACACCGTGGTCAAAAGCCGGAAGCTCAATGAGTCGGCAGGTGATTATCTCTGCATGTTTCCGATTCTGACCCCGGTCTATCAATTCCGGCTCTATCACCTTGCGCACCATCGGTTCGTAAACGATCCGGATTTTGCGCTGCTGAAGGACGGCGGATAATGGCTGAATTTTCCGGTCGGGAAGCTGAGCTTCATCAAGATGATGATTCTGCCCTGCTCATTGATCTCGTGCGGTACGTCATCGTCCGGGTTCGCTACAACACGATCAGGTCACACCAAGGCGGACCCTGCCGGATGAAGTTGGAAAAGCGGAAACGTATCCCGGAGCGTCTTACCCTCGCATTGTTTTTCTCGTGATCGTAAACCGTACTGTCGTTCAGAAGTGGGGAGATCCCTGGATGCTGATCGCCATTCCGTTCGCGCGATCCGGAAGACGAGAGCCCAAGAACCCCGACCGTCGTCGAAGTCCTCGGCCCGGAGTATGCGGCGGTGAATGATGAGGTTCACATCGATGACACTGTCCTTGATGACTGGGAGGTCGAGGAGAAAGAAGCGATCCTGCAGGAAGGTCGTCCTGCGAAGGCTTCGTGAGGTCTCTCCGCTGCTCAAGAGAGTGGCGCGAACTGCGAAATTGTGCAGATCAGGGCTGCTTTATCAGATACAGAAATCCTATCGACACAGTCGTCTCAGTTGATAGAGTAGCGAGCCCGTCAGGAGAAGAGAGGCTTTTCCGCGGGTTTTATCCCGACACAAAGGTCGGCACAACACGGCATGAAAATTTTTGCGCCCAAAGAAACTGATCCGATTGAAACCCGCGCGTCGCTTGATCCTGCGGCCGTTAAGAAGCTTGTTGGCCTTGGTGCCGAGGTAGTCGTCGAGTCCGGCATCGGAGTTCTCAGCGATCATCCTGACAGCTCATACGAGGAGGCCGGGGCTACCGTCACGACGGATCCCGCCGGTTCGCTCGGCTCAGCAGACATTGTAACCCGCGTGCGAAAGCCTTCGTCAGAGGAAGTGGGACAGCTCAAAGAAGGAGCGATCCACATCAGCTTCCTCGATCCTTTTAACGAGAAAGAACTCATCGGCCGGTTTGCTTCGCAAAAAGCGACCGCGATCAGTCTCGAAATGGTGCCACGAACAACGCTGGCTCAAAAGATGGATGCGATCAGTTCGCAGGCGAACCTTGCCGGGTATGTCTCCGTGATCACCGCCGCGAACCGGCTCAACGGTATTTTTCCCATGATGATGACCCCGGCGGGAACGATTTCCCCCGCGAAAGTCTTCGTCGTCGGGATCGGGGTTGCCGGCCTCCAGGCGATCGCGACCGCGAAACGACTCGGCGCCCGCGTCACCGCCTTCGACGTTCGTCCGGAAGCCCTTGAGCAGGCTGAGTCGCTCGGTGCGAAAGCCCTTCGCATCGATCTCGGCGAAACGAGCGGCACGGATCAGGGTTACGCCAAAGAGCTCACCCCTGAGCAACTTGAGAAACAGCGTCAGGCGCAGGCCAAGGTGTGTGCCCAGAGTGATGTCGTGATTACGACGGCGAAAGTCTTCGGCCGCAAGCCTCCCGTGCTGATCAAGAAAGACGTCGTCGACGGGATGCAACCCGGCAGCGTTATCGTCGACCTCGCTGCGGAAACCGGCGGAAATGTCGAAGGCATTACCCCCGGTGAAGAGACCGTCACCGAAAACGGCGTCAAGCTCGTCGGCCTCGCCAACTTCGAGGGCCAGGTTTCCAGGCACGCCTCGCAGGTCCTCGCCGCGAACTTCGCGAACATGATCGAGCACTTCTGGGACGAGGAATCCAACTCGCTCAAAATCAATCTCGACGACGAAATCCAGAAAGGTTGTGTCATCACCCACGACGGCTCCATCGTCCACGAACGCTTCCAAGACTAACCCGCAGAGCCTTCTTCACTCCTCTGCTTCTTTCATTCTTCCCTACTTCCCCAAATGGAACTCATTCTCCTTATTTTTGTTTTCGTGATGGCCGCGTTTCTCGGCTTTGAATTGATCCAGAAAGTCCCCAGCCAGCTGCACACGCCGCTGATGTCCGGATCCAATGCGATTTCCGGGATCACGATGGTTGGAGCGATCCTTGCGGCCGGTTCGATCGAAGGGGAACTGGGTAAATGGCTCGGACTTGCAGCGCTCATTCTTGCGACGATCAATGTGGTCGGCGGCTATCTGGTCACGGACCGCATGCTTGGCATGTTCAGGAAGAAGGGAAAGTAAACCGGCTCTGACACTCGACTCATTCATTTCATGGAATATCTGATTAACATTTCCTACATCGTCGCTTCGGTGCTCTTCATTCTGGGCATCAAGATGCTCGGTTCCGCCGACACGGCCCGGAAAGGCAACATGCTTTCCGCCGTTGGTATGCTCATCGCGGTCGTCGTCACGCTGCTCGAAAGCGGTCTCAGCTACACCTGGATCATTGCCGGATTGCTGATCGGTTCGGCGATTGGCGCTATTGCCGCGAAACGGGTGCAGATGACCGGCATGCCTGAGCTGGTGGCGCTGTTCAATGGCTTCGGCGGTCTTGCCTCGCTCCTCGTGGGTTGGGCCGAGTTTGCAAAAAC
>JARGOP010000049.1:8860-33934 GCA_029233965.1 Verrucomicrobiales bacterium
ATGGCTTCGGCGGTCTTGCCTCGCTCCTCGTGGGTTGGGCCGAGTTTGCAAAAACCGGCAGCTTTGACGAATCGGAATTCCCGATTTTCACCGGATGTGCTGTCGTTTTTGCGGTTCTCGTTGGCGGGATCACCTTCACCGGGTCAATGATCGCCTACCTCAAGCTTTCGGGGAAAATGGGTGGCTCGGCGACGACGTTTCCAGGCCAGAAGATCGTCAACCTGCTTCTCTTCATCGCTCTCCTTGTGGTTGGCGGAGTCTTTGTCGCAACGAATGCTTCCTGGGCTCTCTACGTGGTAATTTTTCTTTCGCTTGCTCTCGGGGTTCTCGGCGTTATTCCGATCGGTGGTGGCGACATGCCGGTGGTCATCTCTTTCCTCAACAGCTTCTCGGGTATCGCGGCGTCAGCTGCCGGATTTGTGATTTTGAACAACGTGCTGATCGTTGCGGGCTGTCTCGTAGGAGCATCCGGGATTATCCTCACGGTGATCATGTGTAAGGCGATGAACCGGACCCTCGGCAATGTTCTCTTCGGCAGCTTCGGAGCAACGGGTGGCGAAGCTCAGGAAGTCGAAGGCGAAATGAAAGCGATCTCCACTGAGGATGCCTACTACATCCTCGAAGCGGCTGAGTCCGTCATTTTCGTTCCCGGCTATGGCATGGCGGTTGCGCAGGCCCAGCACGCAGTGAAGGAACTCGGAGAGATTCTCGAAAAGAACGGGGCGGAAGTTCGCTATGCGATTCACCCCGTGGCCGGTCGGATGCCCGGCCACATGAATGTCCTTCTCGCCGAGGCGGATGTGCCCTATGAGCAGCTCTGCGAAATGGACGACGTCAACGCGATCATGGAATCGGTCGACGTCGCCATCGTCATCGGAGCGAACGATGTCGTGAATCCCGCCGCCGGCGAAGACGAGAGCAGCCCCATTTATGGCATGCCGATCATCAACGTGCATCAGGCAAAGACGGTCTTCGCGCTGAAGCGTGGTCAGGGCGCCGGATTCTCAGGTCTCGTGAACACGCTCTTTTTCCGCGAGAACACCCGCATGATCTACGGCGACGCGAAAGCGACGATGAATGATCTCGTGGGGCAGTTTAAGGACTAGCGTCCCGCGTTGCGGAACAAACGTTCAGTGTTGAAGCGGCCACACCTGCGTCCGGCTTGAATTGCGGGCCGGAGCGGGGTATGGCTTCCCGAATACCATGCCCGCCTCGTTGCTTCTCAGCAATCTCTGCCGCCAACTCCTCTCGGATTCCCTGTCCGCGCTCGAAGCGTCGCCCGATGGCCTTGGCGACGAAACCGTGGTTCATGATCTCCGGGTTCTGACCAAAAAATTGCGGGCAGCCTGGAAAATTGGAGCGGAGGTCGTTGGTAAAGAATTTGAAGCGGAACGGGGCAATGTACTTCGTGAACTCTCTGCGCTCCTTGCCGGGAATCGCGATCTCGCTGTCCTTGTAAATTTGAGTCGCGACCTCTCAGGGCGTCATGAGGAACCGGCTTTTCATGATGTTATCGCCCATCTTCAGAGTGAGTTTACTCAAGTAAAGGATCGGAAAGCGGAGACCCGGGTCAAAGCGATCATCGAAAGTGAGATGGAAGCCTGGAAGCGGGTGGAGTTCTCTGATCATGCTTCGGAGATCCGCGCGCACCGGGCCGCGATTCGGAAGAGCCGAGAGGCCGCAAAACGAGCTACGGCAGAAGCGCTCCATGACGACGAAGCGGAACTCTGGCATACATGGAGAAAGCGGGTCAAACGTCTCCGCTACCAGCGGGATTTCCTGGCGGAAATACAGGGTCGGAATCCGGGGATTCACGATCGCAGGATTTCGCGTCTCGGATCCCGTCTCGGCGATCGCAACGATCTCGCCAACCTGACCCATCTCGTGGAGACTCTTGGCAATGAGCCGGGCCTCCGCAAGGTTATTGCAAGAGAAGAGCGTCAGGTCATGGGCAATTGCCGCCGACTGGGGAGGCGCAATTTGATCCGCAGGTAGGACTTCCGCGATCGGGAAAAGACCGTGTCGAAGGTTCCACCGGATTTTCTCGAGCGGGGCACTCGACGTTATCGGGCGCTCGAGATGGAACGTTTTACCTCGGGCATCGCTCTTTCGATCGTTCCCTCGGCGGTTTCCTCCTGCAGGCGGAGTTGACCGCAGGCGGCGTCGATGTCGTGACCTTTTTCACGGCGCAGGGTCGCGGAAATACCGGCTTTGGTGAGGAAAGCGACGAAGGCTTCCTGCTGCTCCTCGCCGGGACGCTTCCAGGGTAGGCCTTCCACGGTGTTGTAGGGAATCAGATTCACCTTCGCGTGGAGGGAGCGGGCCCGCTTCGCGAGAATGTCGGCCTGCTCCAGACTGTCGTTGACCCCTTCGATGAGAATGTATTCGAAGGTGATCATCTGCTTCTTGTGATCCTGCCAGGTCTGGATCGCTTCGAAGAGCCGGTTGAGGTTGTACTTCTTATTCACCGGCATGATCTTTTCACGGACTTCATCGGTTGCGCCGTGCAGCGAAATCGCGAGGCGGATTTGCATGGGAACTTTCGCCAGCTTTTCAATCTGGGGAGCGAGGCCGCTCGTGGAGACGGTCATGTGGCGGGCACCGATGTTGATTCCCCAGTCGGCGTTCAGAATTTCGAGTGCCTTGGTGAGGTTCGTGAGATTCGCGAGTGGCTCACCCATGCCCATGAAAACAAGGTTTCGAATCGGCTCGCCGGATTCACGCTCCACCGCCATGACCTGCCCGACAATTTCCCCGACGGACAGATTCCGGGTGAACCCGGCGAGGCCGCTTGCGCAGAACTTGCAGTCGTAGGCGCAGCCGACCTGCGAAGACACGCAGAGCGTAATGCGACCACTGCGGTCGCCGTGAAAATTGGCGTTCGCCGGAATGCGGACCGTTTCGATGAGCCGTCCATCGAAGAGACGGAAGAGGAATTTTTGAGTCGTGTCTTGCGAACCCGTGACGCGGACGTGCGGCATGAGGGTAAAATCGAAAGCCTCCGCCAGCCTGGCTCGGAGATCCTGACTGAGGTTGGTCATTTCATCGAATGAGCTGACCCGTTTCTCATAGAGCCACTGAACGATCTGCTTTGCCCGGAACTTCGGATGACCATGATACTCCGTCCATCCGATCCAGTCATCGAGCGTCAGGTCAAAAACAGAGTTGGGTTGCTTGGGTTGAATCGGAGGCGCTGGCATAGTGGGAGATTGTGCCGTAACAAACCATGAATTGACAAAAATGGCAGGCCCCATTTCTCTGCCACGATGACTGATTCTGACCACCGCCCCCTCGTTCTTATTCTTTGCACCGGTAACTCCTGCCGTTCGCAGATGGCCGAGGCTCTTCTTCAAAAAGCGGCAGGGGATGTCCTTCGCGTCGAAAGCGCCGGATCCCGGCCGAGTGGATATGTTCATCCCCTGGCGATCAAGGCGGTGGCGGAAATTGGTCTCGATCTTTCAGAGGGCCGTTCCAAGTCGATCGACGAGTTTCTTGATCAGGATGTCGAAACGGTGATCACGGTTTGCGCAAATGCCGACCAGGCCTGCCCGGCCTTCCCCGGCCAGGCAAGACGTTATCACTGGCCCTTCGATGATCCTGATCATGCAGAGGGAAGCGAAGAGGAGCAAATGGAGTTCTTCCGTCGGGTCCGCGATGAAATTGATCGCGTTTTCTCCGCATACGGCTTCGGTCGTCGCGATTCACTGAGCTGGAATCGCTGACTATTCACCTTTCTTGAAGTTTTTGGGTGTTTCAGCTCCCTGATGGAATTGTCATGTCGTTCCAGAGCGTCGATCCGGTTGCAGTCCGGTAACTTTAGAGAGTTTACGCGAATTCCTACGGATTCTGATTTCAAAAATCAGGGTCACATCAGTTTTTTCGTTACTAAAAATTATTTTATGGAAATAAATAATGGACTCCTTACAACAGCCGTTGTCGCCGCTTTTGCCGCGATTACCTCCTCAGCGTTTGCCGGTCCCGGTTTTCGACTTGGCTCCAGGTCCCCCTTGGTTTACCAGCCTCGACGGCACAAAGCCTACTTCTTTGGCTACGGTGGATTTGAATCCGGTTCCCATTACGATAGGAAACTTAGACACCACCGGAAATTACTACGAGGGAAAATGGTGCCCCTATCCGCTCGATACCCCGATCAACTTTGATCTTCGAAACGGATGGATCTTCGGCGGTGTTGCAGGTGTGTATTCAGGTCCTCTTGGTGGCACCCGCTTCGAGATTGAAGGTTTCAGCACGTAGAATAAAAACGGATACCGGGCCTATCAGGACTTCGAGCCTTCCGCAGATCTCGAAATTCAGACGCTCGTAATCATGTTCAACAGGTTGAAAGAAATTCCACTCGGTGAGACCAGTGCAAATGCTAGCTCGAGTGGTGGTACCGGTAGTGCTACGAATTCAATCGACGGCGGGATGGACACGATCGAATGTAGCGGCGGAGATGCAGGCTTCGCCTGGCGGCTCATCGCTGGAGTCGGTTTCCCTGTCACGGAGAGCCTCTCCCTCTTCACCCGGTATGCTTACCGCGTTCTTTCAGACCAGTCCTTCGTCATCGACTTTGGTGATTTCTTGATCGTGACCGACGAGAATCCCTACAGCCATGCCGTGGTGTTCGGGGCCCGTGTCTCGTTCTAAGACGACAGCATCCCTCAACCCCCCCTGGTTTAGCTTCCGGCCCTGTCCACGGTATTGACCGTGGACAGGGCTTTTTTCGTATCTTTAAGTGCGAGCGCTTTGAACTTTCAGGAATCCATCGATTGGCTTTACGGCACGCAGGCCTTCGGCATCAAGCTGGGTCTGGAGAATACGCGGCGACTTCTCGCGGAAGCCGGTCTTGCGGAGATTCCGGAAGGCATGGAGGTCATCCATGTCGCGGGGACAAACGGAAAGGGTTCGGTCTGTGCTTTCTCCGAGCAGATTCTCCGCGATGCGGAAATCAAAACAGGTCTCTTCACTTCCCCTCACCTCATCACCTACCGCGAGCGCATTCGGGTGAAAGGGGAAATGATCCGAGAGGAAACCGTCGCCGACATTCTTTCCGAAATTCGGGAGCAAGTCGCCGATTGGGAACCCCATCCGACTTTTTTCGAACTCAGCCTCGTCCTTGCGATGCGACATTTTTCGGAGCAGGGATGCGAAGTCGTGATTCTCGAAACAGGAATGGGAGGACGGCTCGACTCGACCAATGCGGTCCAGTCTAAAGTGAGCGTCATTACCCCGATCGGGCTCGATCATCAGCAATGGCTCGGGGAGACGATCCGGGAAATCGCCGGGGAGAAAGCCGGGATCCTGAAGCCGACGGTTCCGGTTGTGGTCGCGGACCTTCATCCCGATGCCCGTGACGTCGTCGGTCGAAAGGCCCTCTCTCTGGGGATCCCCTACATTGAGGCCCACCCGCTGCCGGGGGAATGGGAACTGGGTCTCGCCGGGCCCCACCAGCGTGAAAACGCGGCGCTTGCGGTCGAAGCGACCTGCCGGATCGCCGGAGAGCGACTCACGCAGGAGGGAATCCAGCAATCACTCGCGGCAACCCGCTGGCCGGGGCGGTTTCAAGAGGTCGGGGAGAAAATCATTGTGGATGGAGCGCACAACGAAGCCGCTGCGAAAGCCCTTTGCCAAACCTGGCAGGAGAAATTTCCGAATGAGAGAGCGCACCTCATTTTCGGGGCCGCGGAATCCAAGGCGGTCACCGAGATTTTCCGCGAGCTGTTGCCGATCATCGGGTCCGTCACGCTCGTTCCCATCAAATCGGAGCGGCGTCTTTCTGTCGAAAAAATGAAAGCCGCGCTCCTTGCCGCGGGCGGGGAGGAGATTCACGTTTCAGAGTCGGAAAATCTCGCCTCCGCCCTTGAGATGGCGCAGAGTGGAAAAGGAAAAACTCTCGTCGCCGGGTCTCTCTTTCTGATCGGGGAAACCCTGAGCCTCCTCAACGGAGACGCCTTCGAAGTCAGCCTCCAGTGACTCCGCCTTCTTCTCTTCTTCTCACCTCCTTCCTCCGTGATCTATCTCGACAACAACGCCACCACTCAGGTTGCTCCCGAAGTCCGGGAGGCGATCCTGCCGTGGCTCGGGGAAAACTATGGCAATCCTTCGGGCGGCTACCGGTTTGGAAAAGCGGCGAAAAAAGCAATCAACCTCGCGCGCGAGCAGGTCGCGGATTTAATCGGGGCACATCCTGAAGAGATCGTCTTCACCAGCGGCGGGACCGAGTCGAGCCATACCGCGCTCCGCTCCGCGATGGCGCTGCGGCCGGAGCGGAAAACGATTCTCACTTCGACCGTCGAGCACAGTGCGGTCTACGAGTTGGCGAAGTTTCACGGGCAAACAGGGTATGATGTGCGACTCAACCCGGTTGACTCACAGGGCCGGCTCGATCTCGGGCAGTGGCAGCAGAATCTCGCCAACGACACCGTTGCGGTCGTCAGTCTCATCTGGGCGAATAACGAAACGGGTGTGATCAGTCCGATCGCTGAAGCTGCCGCTCTAGCGGCGGAAAAGGATGTCTATTTCCACACCGATGCGGTTCAGGCGGTCGGAAAAATTCCGGTGAAGGTGTCGGAAATGCCTCTGCACGCACTTTCGATTTCAGCGCACAAGTTTCACGGGCCGAAGGGAGTTGGCGCCCTTTATCTGAATCGTCACGCCCGCTTCCAGCCGGAGATTCTCGGTGGAGGCCAGGAAAACGAGCGCCGTTCCGGTACGGAAAATGTTCCCGGGATTGTCGGCATGGGAGTGGCCGCCGGTTTGGCGAAACAGTTTCTCGAAGAGACCGCAGCACTCGCGCGGCTCCGGGATGAATTTGAAAAACAGGTCATGGCGGCGATTCCCGGCGTCGAGGTGCATGGTGGAGAATCACCGAGGCTGCCCAACACGGGTAATCTCTACTTCCCCGGTGTGGACGGGGAGGGTCTCCTTATCCTCCTGGATGAAGCCGGGATCTGCTGTTCGCCGGGATCAGCCTGCAGCACCGGGGCGGTGCAGCCGAGCCGTATCATCAAAGTGATGGGTTTTTCCTCGTCCCGTGCCCGAAGCAGTGTGCGGTTTTCGCTCTCCCGTCTCAACAGCGAAGACGAAATTTCAGCAGCGGTCGACGCGATTCAGAACGCGGTGGCGAAACTTCAGGTCGTCATGCCCAGTGGGGGCGGGCGTGTCATCAGTTCGAGCCGCAAGGCCTGAGGGAGAATACAGGTTGACCATTGACGAGTTTGCGCGGAATCTACGCGCCTCAAAATAGAGAAGACATGGCAGCAAAAATCTACACGGATAAAGACGCAGACCTCGGTGTGCTTAAAGGAAAAACCTGTGCCGTGATCGGCTTCGGTTCACAGGGGCACGCTCACGCGCTGAACCTTAAAGACAGCGGAGTGAAGGTCATCATCGGACTGTACGCGAAGAGCAAGTCCCGCGCAGTCGCAGAGGAGTATGGCTTTAAAGTCATGGACACCGCCGATGCGGTCAAAGCTGCGGACGTGATTTTCATCGCGACCCCTGATACCAAGATCGCCGGTATCTTCAACGCGGATATCCTTCCGAATCTCGAAAAGGGAAAGACTCTCCTTTTCAGCCACGGATTCGCGGTACACTTCAAAACGATCGAACTTCCCGATTTCGTGAACGTCGTCATGGTCGCTCCGAAGGGACCGGGACACATTGTCCGCCGTCAGTTCATCGAGGGTAAAGGCGTTCCGAGTCTCATCGCGATCGAACAGAACCCGGGCAAAGATGCGAAGAAAATCGCCCTCGCCTGGGCCAAGGGAATCGGCGGCACTCGCGCCGGTGTGTTCCAGACCACCTTCAAAGAGGAGACCGAGACCGATCTTTTCGGCGAGCAGACCGTCCTTTGCGGAGGCGTCAGCCAGCTCATCACAGCAGGATTCGAGGTGCTCGTGGAAGCAGGTTATCAGCCCGAGATGGCGTATTTTGAGTGTCTTCACGAACTCAAGCTCACCGTTGACCTCATCAACGAGTCCGGTATTTCCGGGATGCGTTTCTCGATCTCGGACACTGCAGAGTGGGGCGATGTCAAAACCGGCCCGACGATCATCGACGCTTCGGTGAAGAAAAAAATGGAGCGTGCCCTCAAGAACATTCAGAGCGGCAAGTTCGCAAAAGAGTGGATCAAAGAGTCCGACGAAGGATGCCCGAATTTCAAAGCTCTCCGCAAAGAGGGCGAGCAGCACCAGATCGAAAAAGTCGGCAAGCGCCTTCGCGGTCTCATGCCATGGCTCAAGAAGCGCGACATCAAAGGTTCGCAGGCTTCCTACAGCTGAGCATCGCTCGAAAGAACGATTTCAAAAGAGCCGTCCCGCGAGAGCAGGGCGGCTTTTTTGTGGGGTCGTGGAAGAATAAGTAGGACAGACTGGCAGTCCATCCCGCCGGGGCGATAAAAACAGACTCGTGCACCTTCCGGGCTTGCGGGGCCACAGGCCCCCTATCCCGGGTAGCAGAAAGTGGCCCGTTTGCCGGGTTTCGAAGGCCAACTCCGGAGTGGGGATCTAAATACGAATTACGATCAAGAGTCTTGTTTCCAGCGGTTTCGCCTCAGCGAACATCAGTGTCCATGAGCGGTTCCGTTCGCGCAGCAGGGCTGGATCAAAAGCGGCGTCGGGCCGCCGTCCTCCACGGAGTTGCCATCTTATTCTTCATCCGGGGGGGGCTAGCTGGTTCTCTGAAGTGACCTTGCCAGTTCGCCCTATCGAAAGCATTTTGCTTGAGCATGAGTAATTTGGAGGTCGAAGGATTTGAGATGCACCGCGCCGTATTTAGTGACGCGGAGCTGGATGCATTTCGTCTCGAAGGCGACCGCATCGCCGCGAATGCCGGGAGCGCAAGCGTGCGGCGATTGTTTGACCGATCTTCGGTATTCCGGGAGCTAAGTCACTCACCGGTTTTGGAATCCCTTGTCGGGCCGGGGCGAATTCCAGTGAGGAGTATTCTCTTCGATAAGACTCCCGGGGAGAACTGGCCGGTGTTATGGCATCAGGATCTGACCATCGCGGTCGATGCTGAATCAGAGATCGCGGGGTATCGCAACTGGTCGATGAAGGACGGGGTGAACCACGTACAGCCTCCGGTTTCGTTGCTTGAGCAAATGATAACCGTTCGCATTCACCTCGATCCGACCCCGGCCACGAATGGAGCCTTGAAGGTTATTCCGGGATCGCATCGATGTGGGCGGATCGAACAGGGGTCCATTTCCGCGCTGGTTGGGGAGGCGGTCGAAGAGGTCTGCGAATGTAAGGCAGGGGATGTGCTCCTGATGTCACCTCTGATTCTGCATTCTTCGGCACGAAGCGAAGACCCGTCCCGAAGACGGGTTTTGCACTTCGAATATGCCATCCCGGAATCACTGGCTCCGGAATTGGCCTGGCATGAACTCGGGCGTCAGCCCAACAATCCAAGCACGCCGACAACGATCAGGTAAATCGCGACGATCTTGGCGAGGAGAGCGGGTCGGATCAGAATCAGAATGCCGGCGATGAGGGCCAGGACAGGGCTGACGATAGTGGGGAGCGTGAGAGCAAGCGTGGGATCAATCATAGGGTAGTGGGGTTTTTGCCGGTAGAATGACCGACCCGATCAGCATGGTGGGCGAGAGCCTGCGCTGTCGAGATGAAATTCTGATCGCCTTGCAGCATCAGCTTCCGTATGATGATGAAAGATGATGGTTTTGCGACTTTGGCTGGTGACGGTTCTTGCGCCTTGCAGCCTAACTTCGGCAGCAGACAGCGAGGAGGTTCCTTTGACGAGCGTTCAAATCGAAGTCGTGGACCGGTTTGGAAATCCAGTTCCGGGAACAAAGGTCGGGATCGCCCGTCAGGTCAAATGGCCGAAGGGGATGCAACCGTCGTATCAACGCCTCGAGGAGCGGGAGACCGACTCATCAGGGAGGGTCTCCTTTCAGAATCTTCAGGTCGGCGACTATGTGGGGGCCGCGACTTTGGACGGCCGGTTTCAAGGGCAGCTTCAACTGCCTGCGTCACCGACTTCTCAGCAGCTCATTCTATCGAACCCTTCCGGCATCGGGATCGGCCACCGCGGTGAATTTCAGGATGGTGTATTAGACCAGGCTTCAGAAGCAGCGAAGGCACTTCGCACGATTCTCGATCATCTCGTGGAGAGTCAAAGTGCGGAGTTTCTGAGTCTTAACGACTACGTGAGACTCGGCGTGATCGAATCCGAAGAAGCCGAAATACTGATCGCGCTCGGCCCGAAAATGGGGATTCACGAGAGCTATATCAATTTTCTCTGGAGCAATTTTCGCCTCCTCGAGCCAAATTTAGAGGAACCATTGAAGTGGCGTGAGATGGTCGATCAACCATGGACGACAGGACGATGGCATCCCGGCATTCCACGGGCAAAGAGACCCGGGCTGCTAAAAAGGCTGTTCCAGAATCACTCCCCCGACCGAAAGTAAACCCAGCTATCTGCTTCGCCGGAAAGCTTGAGGCGAATCCCGGAGTCCACTTTTTCCCAGGTGACGATGGTGCCGTCGTCGGTCTTCACGAGGTAAACCCCCGGGCCCGGCTTTTCGATGATCTCGTAGCCCAGGGCTTCGCCGACGCCGTTTCGCGTCTTGCGCACTTCGGTGGCGGTGAATTCGATCTGCATGCCCTCAAACTGAGTGAGCATGACGCGGGATAATCCTTTCTGAAGCCCCCCGACAATGTCTTTCAGCAACCCTCCTCCTCCGGGGGCGGCATTGGGGCTCTCCGGAGCGGGTTGTTCCATAACCTCGAGCGTGCGATCCCTGTCGAATTCCCACTTTCCGACGAGCCAGTTTCCGCCGCATCCAGAGAGAAGCAGGGTGGAAGTCAGGAGCAGGCAGGGGAGAAGGAAAGATCGAATCGTTTTCACCCCTCGAGGCTACGCGGGAAAGCGCAACCCTGTCAATTGTGACCGCAGACTGAAACTGTCTTAGTTTTCTAAGATAACCGTTGATCCTGACCATCAAATGGTCCATATTTGTGGCTAAATTTACGTCCTCTGGAAATTTTTATAATTTTCAGAAAATAAACGCTTTTGTGACTGTATCCCCGACTCATGGCCGCCCGCTCCTCCAGTGCTTCTAAAACGAAATCGACAGGAAGAAAAAAAGCGGCAAAGCCGGCGGCGAAACCCGCCCGCCCCAGACGTGTCCCGTCTGACGGGCCCTACGCCTTTCACGAGGTCGTCGCGATTGCGATGATGGGGCTGTCGGTCATGTTGCTCCTCGCGCTGATTTCCTACTCTCCTGCGGATCTTCCCTCGTGGGTGCCCTTCAGCAGTCAGTCCGGCCAGAGTGATGTGGTGAATAATTTCATCGGACCGGTCGGAGCGGTTGCGGCGGGATACACTTACTTTTTCTTCGGTGTCGTCGGCTACCTGATCCCGGCGATCGGTGGCTGGTGGGCCCTGCAGGTGCTGACCGGCTCCCGACCTTTTCACGGTCGGAATCTGATTGCTGTGTTTTGCCTCCTCGTTTCCGCATCCTGCCTTGTCGAGTTTCAGACCTGGTTTTTCACCGAATGGGCAAGCCGCATTAATTTGCCGAAAAGTGCCGGTGGATTTGTCGGTTACGGACTCGGGAATCGCCTTATCGAGCAGCTTCTCGGCTCCGTTGGTTCGGTCATCGTCATGAGCATCGTCTACACGATTGCTTTGATCGTGATTACCGGCATCCATCCCTTCCAGTTTGCGATGATGGTCAAGGAGCGAACCGCAAATCTGATCGAAGAGATTCGTGAGCGTGGTCCGCTCTTTGGTCCGCTCTTTGGTCCGGTTTCCTGGCCGGATTTCGCGGCGAGAGCTCCTCAAAAGCCGGTGGCGAAAAAAGAGCGTGTCGTCCGGGAGAAGGAAGTCAAAGAAAAGCCTGAAGTCGAGAAACAGCCGGATCTCTTTTCGCAGGCACCCCCTCCGAGCAACACCCCGGAGCCGAAGATTATCGACTCGTCTCAGAGTGCGCGGAAAAAACTGACCCCGGAAGAAGCGGCGGGGTCCCTCTTCACCAAAGCAGAGAAAGAGAGCAAGCTTCTTCAGGGCGGGCAGTTCGAAGACTACGAACTTCCAAGTCTGAGCATCCTTCAGTATGCGGAGGACGAGGCCGAGCCCACCGATCAAGGCGAGCTGATTAAACAGCAGACTAACATTGTCTCAACTCTGAAAACCTTCGGCGTCGACGTCGAGCCCGGTGACATCACCCGTGGTCCGACGATCACACGCTACGAACTCTATCCGATGCCCGGCTTACGGGTGAACCGTATCACCTCGCTGGAGGCGGACATCGCCCGGGCGACCCGTGCCGAGCGGATCAATATCCTCGCACCGGTTCCCGGCAAGGATACCGTGGGCATTGAAATCGCGAACTCTGACAAGATTGCGGTCGCGCTGCGGGAACTCTTCGAAGACGATGCGTTCCGGAACTCGACCGCGAAGCTCCCGCTTGCGCTCGGTAAAGATGTCTACGGCAAGACGATCATTGGTGACCTCGCCCGCATGCCGCACCTCCTCGTCGCGGGCGCGACCGGCAGCGGTAAGAGTGTCTGCATCAACAGCATCATCGCGAGTCTGCTCTATCGCTTCACGCCGGATGAGCTGCGTTTCATCATGGTTGATCCGAAGGTCGTTGAGATGCAGCTCTACAACGATTTGCCTCACATGGTTGTCCCGGTGGTGACCGATCCGAAGAAGGTTCTTCTCGCTCTGCGATGGGTCATCAATGAAATGGAGCGCCGCTACGCCCTCTTTGCTCAGGTCAGCACTCGAAACTTCGATGGTTATAATGCGATGCGGGCCAAGGCTCGCGAGGCGGAAGAACTGGCTGCGGAGGAAATTGAGGAACCCGAGCTGGCGATCGCGCACCATGTCAAACTCAGTGACGATCTTGAAGCCGAAGGAGGTTTTGCCGCGGAAGAGGAGCCACCCTTCGACATGCCGACGGGGCGTCAGAACAAGCCCGCTTCCGGCAGTGGTGAGGAACTTCCGGACAGTCTCCCCTACATCGTTGTGATCATTGACGAGCTTGCTGACCTCATGCAGACCGCTCCGGCGGATGTGGAAACCGGCATTGCAAGAATTGCGCAGAAGGCCCGTGCCGCTGGAATCCACCTTATCGTCGCGACTCAGACTCCCAGGGCTGATGTGGTTACCGGAATCATCAAGGCGAATATCCCTTCGCGGATTGCGTTCCAGGTTTCGTCGAAGACCGACAGCCGGATTATCCTCGATGCAAATGGTGCCGAAAACCTCGTCGGTAAGGGTGACATGCTTTATTTGCCGCCTGGAAGTGCCCGGTTGATTCGAGCCCAGGGTGCTCTGATTACGGATGAGGAAGCGCAGGATCTGGTCGATGCCTGTGCTGCTCAGGGAGAGCCGCAATTCGAGCCTGAGGCCCGCGAAGCGATCGAATCCGGCAGCTTCGAAGAGGACGATGACGAGATTTCCGATGCCGATGAGGAGATTCTTGAGAAGTGTCTTGAGGTCGTTTACTCCGAAAAGAAGGCCTCTACTTCATTGCTGCAGAGACGCTTACGACTGGGCTATACCCGTGCCGCCCGCATGATCGACATCCTCGAAAGTCGCGGAATTATCGGTCCCGGCGATGGTGCCAAGCCCCGCGAAATTCTGGTCGATCTTTCCGACGACCTCGATTAACTTCCTTCCCACGAAAGGGGTAAGGAACTGACGATCTTTGCATAGAAGCCTTCTCCGAGGCGATTTCAGTGAAATCGTCGGTTCCCTTTCTCGTGGAAACCCTTCACCGGGTCATCGGAAAATGGCGACGATTGGACAGAAGCTGGGCGAAGCTCGGAGGGAATCAGGCTTGTCTGTAGCGGATGTGTCCCACAAGACTCATATTCACGCGAATATGATCTACAACATCGAGGAAGACGATTTCTCGAAGTTTGCGAGCGTCGCCTACGCGAAAAGCTTCATTCGAAACTACGCGGAATTTCTGGAGGTCGATCTCGGTAAATCGTTGGAAGCGCTCGATTCGCGCAAGACTCTCCGTCTCGGCAAGAACGAATTGATGGGGGAGATGAAAAAGACGATCAACAAGGACCGGGTTTTTCGCCTTCAGCGAAATCCCATTTCTCGCCGCCGACTCGACAAACCGGGCGGCGCTCCCGTGATTCTTAATATCATACTCGTGGCGCTCATCGCAGCGATTGGAGTCTTCTATTTTTTCGGATACAAGGCGAGTTCTCCTGAAGAGGCGAAGGACGAAATTACAAAAGGTTTCCAGGAGGCGAACCCTTTTGGCGCGGAGGAAGCGGAGATGGTCACGGTCGAAGCAGGAGCTGCCGGGGCAGTCATCCCTGAAAACCCGTCGGAGGAGACTCCTGAGGGAACACAAATAGCGAGGCCGACCTTGAAGCGGGTGGAACTGGCCCTGGAACCGGAGCCTGACAGCCCGGTCAGGACAATCACTTCTGGACAATCGAATCCATCCGAACGGGCGAGTCCGCCTGTCGCTTCAGCAGGGATTGACATTGTGAAGCCTGACGTTAATTGGAGCGTGGAGGACAGGAAACCTTCACCGCTGGCCCGTGTCGGAAGCACAAAGCCCGGGGCGCTCAAATCCCGCGAAACTCCGGACCTCAAGATCGAGTCGGAGGAGATTCCGGTTGCCCCGATTCAGTCGGCAGAGCTGTCGAAGATCAAAGAGATCCTGGAGGAGCCCGCCGCCGCCCTGCGTCCTGCGGGAACCGATCCGGTTCCGGAGAGAACCACCGAAACCACCGACGGTGAAATTCGCCGCGCGGTTCCGGTTGTGTCCTCTTCGGAGTGATCAGTCAGCGATCACTCCCGTCGGTCGTACCGGAAACGGTCCGACGAGGCGGTGCGCGGGGTAGGGATTACCGTCTTTCGGGATCCGGTCGAAGCGGGTTTGCTTTGTTTCGGCGAGTGCGAGGTGAAGGGGGCGTTCCACCGAGTTGAATATTTCATGAGTGCCGACGAATCGCTGTCGGTTACCTTGGAAGCGAGCAAACGTGCCCGCGAGGTTTTTGTTGGTTACGAACCGCGCGGAGCGCGATAGACTTGACACGCGGCGGGAGCGCGATCCGCAGGCGGGGGGGCGACTGTTCACCGAGGTTACTAATGCATGATAAAATGTCGAGTCATGCTAATGTATAGATATGTTTGCAAACGATTGTCGCCTTTTGAGCCTGTCACGGCAAGAGGAAGCATGCACGCACTCCGTTTCGATGGTGCACGATGGAATACTGCCGATCAAGGTGGCTTGGCATCTGGAGGCGGGAACGACGAGCGTTTTCCGCTGGCTTTCACATTACCGCCAAGGAGGGCGGGGAGCATTCAGCTGCAATAGGGGCGGTGCGATATCGGCGAGTGGCATCCTCCGCTTCATTGTCACTGATCGCCGAAGGAATTCGCGGCTTTTCTGTGGGTTCTTCGACTGGCTCAGGGGGCACCTCCACTCGCAATCGTGATGAAGCTCTTGTTTATCGGCAATCAAAATCGGGGCTGCGGCTCTCATTCCCGCTTCTCGGCTTTAACCTATCTTCTCCCTCAACCTATAAAATGTATTGATACCCAGACATCTCACGCGAGCAGCAGCTCGCATCTCTTCCGGCCGAAACGAAGACTCGAATCAGTCATAGGAAGGGCATTGTCGACAATCCGAACAAATGGCGACCGATTCGATTTGATCTGGATCGACGGATGCGAGCAACTTAACAGGAGGGTCGTCATGAAGCTGAGAGAAATCAGCGACGTCTTACTTCATTTCAGTGAACGAAATATCCGGAATTATCAGGAACGAAATTTCAGTCGGGCCGGACGACTTTATGATTTCCACGTTGTCACCGACCCACCCTTAATGGCTTTATACCGGAAAACGTTCCCCTACTCCAGGATTATTACGGAACCCCCGGGGTATGACCCGACTTACTTTACCGCATCGAGACCGTTTTCGGAGAGGGCAAACTCCGTGCTCGTCGTTTCAGAGTACAGCAAAGAACTTGGGAAACTAATTTTAGACCTCATCGAAGCGCGAATTCCGGTCCGGATTGCCGGTTCTGGATGGCTTACCTTTTTGAAGGCTCATACCGGTGACGCCTTCGTGTCCTTCATCGAAGAGAAACCCGATATCGATTCCTATGCGACACTGTTATCCGGGTCCAGATTCGTATTGGAATGGGGGGCGGAGACCTTGGAACCGCAGGTTCCTTCACGCATTGCTTGCGAGGCAGTCATGAGTGGCGCGGTGCTTATAAAGAAACGCAGCGATGAAGCCGTCGATTTCTTCTCGGAGTCCGAGGCGGTTTTCTACGATGGGATCCCGGGATTGGTGGGAAAATTATCCAGATTGCGAAGTCGGCCGGAGGATGCATTCCGCATCGCCAAGGGAGGATGGGCAAGCGTTGCAACCGAACATTTGTCTATTCCTCAATCAATGGAGCGAATCCTCGAGCAAATTCAGTATGCTTTCCTGGGTTCTTCGGAGAATGAGTGTCCCCGCAAATCTGCGGGCGTGTTGAAGTGACGGAGCGGCGGGTTTGAAAGAGCAATACCGTTGCGGGCGCAACTGTGCACCAGCGACTGCGATGCCGACAAAGGCACGGTGGAAGCCTTGGAGAAGATCGTCAAAGCGATCCGTGCGCGATTTGGGAGAAAAGCGAAAATCCTCGTGTTCCGCGACAGGGGATTCGCCCGCGATGCGGTCATGAGTTGGTGCGAAAAGCGGCGTAATTTCTCCTATCTATTGGGAACGGCGCGCAACGCCCCGGTTGCAGAAGGAACTCGAAGAGGACTTCGTAAAAATCGAGAGCGGCATTGAAGCGGGCGGACTCGAAGCTCCGTGTTGCCGGTTCAAAGACTTCACCTACGGAACCAAAAAAAGTTGGATCCGGAAGCGCCGGGTCGTGGGTAAAGCAGAGCGGACCCGACCGGGGACCAACCCGGGGGGCTTCAAGGTGGTGGCGCGGGTGACGGTGAGTACGCGACGGGTCCCGGTGGAATGGAACTCGGCGTGTCCCGATAGCAGGGTTACCAACTCGCGTATGAGGCCTCGAGTGGATAAAGCAGCCGAGAGACGAAGGTTCACAATGAGAGGGGTGCGAATAGGTGCCTGGTGAACAACCGTGCCTCTGAGACTGGATTATGGATGCGTTAGAGTCAAAAATCCAGCCAACAGAAGTTTTGCCCTATCCAGAGAGTCCACTAATGCCGCGTAGCCACCCTGACCGTTCACGAATCTTCATTCACCGCCCTCGTGGTGAGAAATGCGGGCTAACGAGGGGGATACTCACCGGATTGCGCCTCGATCCGCATTTTTTCCAGATGTGCCTTAAACCGACTTCGGTAAAACTTGTAATTCGTCAAGCACATAGCGGGCAACGCCAATGCTCCTAACAGGGGGATGGGCTGGAACCACAGGATGATAAAGTTGATGCCGCGAACGACCCACCGTCCCCCCAAACTCTCGGTTCGGGTTAAATAGCGCCGCAGGTTGGGGATAAGGCTCCAACGATAGTAGAGAACCCCAGCAACCAAGCCAAGAACGGGAACAAGTCCGAGCGCGCCGCTGATCAAAAGAACCTGTGAGATTTTTCCTTCTATCCGAGACAAATATTTCTCTGCTTCATTCACATCCCGAAAAGTCTGAAGACCGCAAGATGAACAATCTTGATAAAACTCTTTTTTCGGCAGAGCCGTCCCACAGTCAGGACATCGCTTCCACTGTAGAAGAGACTGTCGATGTTGCTCCAAATTCGACACCGCGCCGGAGGTTGTGGCGGTCCCCAAAAACGACAATTTTTTCGGCTCGGGAAGGGCCGATCCACACTTGGCGCACTTCAGGGCAACCGTCAAATTTTTGTGGCCACAGGCTGAACATGGGACACGCACCTTTTGTTCCCTTCTCTCCGCTTCCTGCTGAACCCACGTAGCAGCCGCGAGGGCAAAGCCTGTCAGCAGGAACGCGACTACCGGAGCGAAGACAAAGAGAATGATACCTCCAACCACGTAGATGTCAGTCATCCAGCTCGTCATCCCTGCTAGACCTGAATCGTCATCTTGATCGCTTTCTACCAAAATTCCGAGCAGGGTATTTCTTGTCCGGACAAGAAATAAGGTCCCCGCTGCATTGATCCCTGCCAGCACAACGGATAACAACCCGCCTCCAAATGAGGATTGTAATCCCACCAACAGGCCTGCTTGAGAAACGCTCGGATTTTCGACCATCGGCTCAAGGAGGGAACTGACTTCAGGGCTGAAAACTCCGAGAGTGATTCCGAAAGCGACGGTGGGTTTGACGTAGTTGTCGACAGCGAGGAGCAACTCGCGGAACTCTGGAATCTTGTCGGCTGTAATTTCGGCCAATGCAAGAGCGCCAAGAACCCAGAGCGCAGCGTCACAGAAAAACCATTCCGGAGGTCTCTCAAAGTCACCCCATTGAAAGCGAGCCGCGAGTGCCAGAAGAAAAGCCGCAAGAAATGCCCGGCCAGCAATGAATGGCGACGAGCTAAGCCCTTGAATTAATCCGCTCATTTTTCAAAATCGTACTAAGCTTCTCTCACTAAACTGATCGACCTAACCTGAAAGAGTGTCTCTACGGAAGTCGGTACTATCCCATGATCGAGCCACTGCTGCGTTCGGGAAATCCTAAAACCTCCACCGTCCTCACAGAAGTTCCGACTCCCGAAAGCTGAAATACTTCCCTGCCTCACCGACCACAACGTGGTCCGCCAGTTCAACTCGAAGCAACTCCGCCACGTCACGGATTCGCTTCGTCGCGACGAAAAGGTCAAAGTGCTCAAGTCTCTCCGCCCCCTTCAGGACGCGGAGGAAGTCACGAAAAGGGTCGTTCGTGAGGGGCAAGGGGAAGGCCTCACTCCAACGATGCTACCTAGTCAGGATGTGCTGGATGATCGCCTTGGCGATCTCATCTTTCGAGGCGCGATCAAGACGCATCGTTGATCCGTCGGCGGCAAAGAGGATGACCTCGTTCGCGTCGCGGTCGAAGCCGATGTCACGGCGGCTCACATCGTTGGCGACAACGAAATCGCAGCCTTTCCGCTCGAGCTTTCCGCGAGCGTTGGCTTCCACGTTCTCGGTTTCAGCGGCGAACCCGACGAGTCTACCAGTGAAGCCAAATTCGCTCCGGGCGCTCCCAAGGATGTCCGGATTTTGCATGAGTGTCAGGGTGACTTCTTCGTCGTTTTTCTTAATTTTCTCAGCCGAAATTTCTTTGATCCGATAGTCGGCAACTGCGGCGCAAAAGATCGCGACGTCAGCTTCGTTGATCCGGATTTTAACGGCATCAAACATCTCTACGGCGGTTTCAACACGAACAAGATCCGTGCTTTCGGGAGCGGGGATGGAAACCGGTCCGCTGATCAGGGTGACCTCGTGCCCGGCATTTCGCGCCGCCTTTGCGAGCGCGTAGCCCATCTTGCCTGAGGAACGGTTCGAAAGGTAGCGAACCGGATCGATCGGTTCACGGGTAGGTCCTGCGGTGATGAGAAATCGCATGGCCCGTAAAATCAAAGTCCCAGTTCCGGCTGGTCGGCGGTTCCTTCTTCACGCGGGGTGAGACGGCTCGAGCGGCAGCGTTCGCCGACAATGATGCTGCTGAACGTTTGGAAATCAGTTTCTTTATCGCGGCTCACGACGGTGTAGCGGTATCTGGACCAGTGGCGGATTTCCTCGCGCGCGTTGGCGAGGCGGAGCCGGGTTTGTTCCTCTGTTTCCGTGCCGCGTCCGCCGAGGCGTCGGAGGAGTTCCTCGTCGCTCGGGAGGAGGATGAAAATATCGACGAGCGCTTCCTCGATCTGGCGATCGTCCCGGTTTCGAATGTTTTCGGCTCCCTGGACGTCCAGATCCATGAGGACATCCCGCCCTGCTTCGATATGGGTAATGACTTCGCTCTTCAGAGTGCCGTAGAGATTTCCGTGAACTTCGGCGAACTCGAGGAATTCGCCGCGCGTCGTTCTCGATTCGAACTCCTCGCGGGCGAGAAAGTAGTAATCGACTCCGTCAACTTCACCCTCACGGGGAGCCCGTGTCGTTGCTGAAATTGCGTAGACCGCGGCTGTGTCAGATTCTGAGAAGCGCCGGCACAGGGTCGTCTTTCCGGATCCGGAGGGACCGGAAACCACGCATAAAAGTCCGCGACGTTTGAGTTCCAGGTTACTCATAAAAAATTCAGGAAACGTGTTTGCCCTCGCGCCGCGCCTCCATCCACTGGCTGATACGGTGAAACTTCGCGATGAGAAGAATTCCAGAGGCGAGGAGGATTGCCGTCATGAAGAGAAAAACCAACATCGGCAGGTCTGTTTGGTAAACTCCACCATTCGTCGTAGCGTTTTGAAGAATTGTGTAGGTCGTATCAGTGACACGAACAAATGCCCACCCTGAGATGAGAATGCCGGTGGTGAGAACTAAGGTCTCGTGCCATGGCACCATGAGTTCTTCGCTTTTCCTGCCAGCTCCGATCATGAGATTTGACAGCTTCGGCGCGAGAAAAAATAGCCCGACGCAAATTCCACCGTAGATAATGATTGTGGAGAGAGACAGGAAAAGCGGATGTTGGCTGATCGGGAACTCGGAGGAAGCTGTCTGCTGCACTGAAAACATCCAGAATAGCGATGAGAACGTCTGATCGAACGCACGAACCGCATAAAAGAGCCCGAGGAGACGAACGAGCGCTGTGATGAGAGCGTGGAGAGAAGTCATGCCGGGAAGTGGATTCAACAGGGTCAGGTCAGTGACTCAACCCTGTTGGATTATTGCACATTCTGAACCTGCTCGCGGATCTTTTCGAGTTCGGTCTTGGCGTTCACGATGCGCTGTGCGATGTCGGCGTCGTTCGCTTTGCTCCCGATCGTGTTGAGCTCGCGATTGAATTCCTGGCAGAGAAAATCGAGAGGACGACCGACCGGTTCGTTGCTTTCGAGGTAGGAGCGGAACTGGACGACGTGACTGTCGAGACGGGTGAGTTCCTCGGTGATGTCGCTGCGCTCGGCGTAGATCCCGATCTCGCGGAGGATGCGGTCATCGTTGAGATCGAGGTCGAGGCCGGCTTCCTGAAGGCGTTTATGGAGGTGCTGGCGGTGTGCTTCCGGGACGCGCGGGGCGATCTCACGAATGACCGCGACTTGCGCCATGATCGCATCGAGACGGGAGAGAAGATCGGCACGCAGGTGTTCGCCTTCGCTGTCCTGCATCGAGGTCAGTTGCGCGATGGCTTCACTCAGTGCAGAGAGAAGGGGCTCACGCAAATCTTCGGCGTCAGCGTTGGACTCCTCGATTTTAAAAAGGCCCGGTGCGCGGAAAAGGTCGGCGGCGGTGAGGCGGGTTTCGATCCCGCTGTTTTCAGAGAGCGTCTTCGCTGCGGCAATGTATTGCTGCGCGAGCCCTTCGTCGAAAATCAGGTGACTGCTCGTGCCGCCGGTATGGCTCAGGGTCACTTTTCCGCCAACGCGGCCGCGGGAAATCGCATCTGAGATGAGGCGTTTTGCCTCGCCCTCAAGTTCCGCGAGGGTGGAGGGGAGGCTGATCGCCACATCGAGTTGTTTCCGGTTTACCCCGGACAACTCCACTTCGACTTTCCATTCGGTGGTCGCGGCTTCGCCACGACCGAATCCGGTCATACTACGCATGGGGCACAGTGCGCCTTTCCTGAAATAAATCCAGAATCAAGCGTCAGCCGCCTCTTTCACCGCCTGCAGAGCATCGATGAACTCGTCAAGAATCTCGCCGGGAACCATAATGGTGTCGCGCCGACCGCGAACGTCTTCCGTGATTTTGACGAACTGACCGCGGTCGTTCTCTTTGAGGTCGAGGAAGAAAATCTTCCGGTCTGCGACCACTTTTTCCGTATGGATCGGGAAGTTGTCCGATCTCTGATTGTCTCCGTCGTTGCCGAACATGGCGTATTCTTTCCTCCTGTAGATTCCTTTCGCGGCCGTGCGGGACCACGTTGCCCAAGTATCTGAGCGTTTCTAGTTATCATCGGGGAATGGCTTTTCAAGCGGGGAGGGTCACGTAAAAACGAGATTATTCTTGTAACAATTTCAGAGGGACGCGATTCGGGGCCTCTAACCGTGGCCTTTGCCGTTTTCAGATTTCGGGCTACTATTCCAGCCTTCCGATTTCACGGTCGATTGCCATGCTGAAAACTGCGTTCGAAAAACTGTTCAAACTGCGTGAAAGCGCCTCGCGTGCCCGCCCCGGTGCGGATGAGGGTTTTGATGCCCATGAAAAGCCGTTTCTCGATCATCTCGAGGATCTGCGCACGACGCTGATCAAGATCGGAGCGACGCTCGCGATTTCGACGATTGCCTGTTTTGCGTTTCATCCGCAGATATTTGAGCTCGTCCAGGTCCCTGCGAAAATGCCGCTGGCCCAAATCTCGGATGGAGTCACGCTCTGGGAGCGACTCGACTTGATCACGCTCGGTCCGCCGGAATTCATCGTCCTGATGCTGAAGCTTTCCTTCTTTAGCGGCGTGATCCTGACCTTTCCGTTTACGGTCTACTTTCTGTTCCAGTTTATTCTTCCGGGCCTGCGCCAGGTGGAGAAAAGAGCGGTGATTCCGGGTGCGGCGGTAGGGTTTGTTCTCTTTCTGGTGGGTGTCGCCTTTGCCTTCTTCCTCGCGGCCCCGGTTGCGTTGAAGTTTTTCTACGTTTTTGAAAATGAACGAATTTCGAATGTTGATCCAACGAAACAGGCCATGGAAAAATCTATCGGCGAGATGGCGCTCGTGGGTATTGACGGACAGATTTATCCACCGGTGAAGGAAGGGGAGGAAGTCGATGAGGTGGCAAATTCCAAGCTCACTCCCGAAATGCGGTCCGAAGTCCGCGATATGATTCTCGGCAGTTTTGCGACGGTCGAGGCGTCCAATCTGGCCCTGCGCTACGACGAGAGCCGCGGGAAACTCATCATTGTTGAGACGAAAGGGGGGCGCAGCGTCTACCAAATCGGGCAGTACATCAGTTTCATCACCCGTCTCATGCTGGTCTTCGGAATCAGTTTCCAACTTCCGGTTGTGGTCACGATCCTCGTGAAACTGGAACTCCTCACGGCCCGTGTGATGCGGGCAACAAGGACCTACGCGTGGATCATTATTCTCGTCGCGGCGGCGATCTTGACTCCTCCGGATGTGATGACGCTGGGCCTGCTCGGCGGTCCCATGATCATCCTCTACGAGATCTGTATTCTCATTGCCTCGATCATCGAACGCTCCCGGGAGAAGCGAATGCTTGCTGAGGAGGAAGCACGGAAAACGCGGCTGGAGAGACTCTATTCGAAATCTTCTGACGAACTCACTGAGGAGGAAAAAGCCGAGATCCATCAGGCGGAGATCGACCAGTATGAGAAAGAACATGCTGATCTCTACCTTGAGGAGAGCGATCACGGAGACGATGGCAGGGTGGCGAGGGACAGCCTCCACGGAGGAGTGGATCCGTATCATGATCATCAGCATGATGAGAGTTGGCACGCCGACGACCACTACTGGCATGATGGTCACGAGGACGATTTGCACCACGGCATGGAAAGCGATCACGCGGAGCCTGAAGACCTCAAATCAGAGGCGTCTACAGACGTGGACGCAGACGGCGGTGACGAAGCGCCGGAAGAAGAGATGCCCGGCGACGATCTCTTTGTTGATGAGGAGTCCTGTGCCCCGTCCGGACCGATTGTGGACCTGAATCACGCGACCCTTGAGGAACTCATGACGCTGCCCGGAGTCGGACCGAAAATGGCGGAGGCAATCATGAATCACCGGCCGTTCGAGACCTTTGATGAGGTGGAGAACGTTCCCGGACTGGGGTCGAAGAAACTCGGCGCCATGATCGACCGGTTGATGCTCGGCTGACGGGAAAGGGCTGGCAACAGAACAAGGGCGTACCAGCCCAAGCGGAAGCTATCCCGTCAGGGGGAGATGCGGCAATGCTCTGGAGGGTCGAGTTCTACCTCGACCGCAGAAGCAAAGGGCCGGGGCGTAGCGGTCAACCTGGAAAGTTGTCCCGCCGGCCCGGCGCGCGGGATCAGAGATTTTTCTGAACGAATCCCTTCAGCTTCAACCCGTTCATGTAGCCCATGGAGCGGTCGACTTCTTTGCCGTTCTTGATTGCGATCACCGTGGGGAGTCCTTGCACGTTGTAGCGGTCGGCAAGGCCGGGCTGGTTGTCGACATTGATCGTCTCAAAGCGGGCTTTGGAGTCCATGCTTTTCGAAACCTTGTCAAAGACGGGTTTCATCTGCTGGCAGGGGCCGCACCAGTCGGCTTCAAATTTCAGGATCCGAAGTTCCGGTTTCTCAGCGGAGGTAGCTTTCTCGGCTGAGGTAGCATTTCCCTGGAAGAGAAAGGCACCGAGGGCGAGGGCTGGAAGGGCGAGAATAAGGAGTTTTTGTTTCATATCAAGAGGAGGGTTTTTTCTTTCGACGAACGAAAGGGCGAAATCTTTCAGGTTTTTATCCAACCATGCTCTGGTGTCGTTCCAGCCAGGCGCTGACAAAGTCCTCCGTCTCACTCCGGACATCGGTGTTGTATTTTGCCTCCAGTTCGCCGATTTCCCAGTTGGAAAACGGAGATGGCTTCACCAGAGAGAGCGTGGCCCGCTCCGGGTCGAGGATGCGATAGATAAAGGTGGAACCTTGACGGACTCGCTCAGCATAGCTGGCGACACAATTTCCCTGTTCCTCACCTTCGTTGACGAGTCCTTCGGGGCTGGTGATGGGTTCAATCTTTCCGGGAACTCCCGGCAGAGGAGGCGTCCGGAAACACTCAGTGTCATGTTGATTGGCCTCGATCAGTTGCCGGATGCGGCGGCGATATCGCTTCGTGACCCAATCGTGCGTTTCCCGCAGGCGACCGAGGTTCGCGAAGTGACTTCGTTTCACGAAGCTGTTGCCATCGTCGCGGAGTTCCTCCTGCATTTGGAGCGTCCCCGTGATCATGTGAACGATGCGGCCCCGGTGGTTCTCCGCCTTGTCGCAGGCGACTTCTTTGAGCAGAGTGGGACCGGCCGCCCGGGCGGCGATGGGATTAAGTAAAATTTCGATCACCCCTGAGTTGATCGCTTCGAGGTGATTGAGCGGTGATTTCGT
>JARGOP010000129.1 GCA_029233965.1 Verrucomicrobiales bacterium
GACGATGCCGACGAGACAACTGCTGCTGCAGCCGGGGTTCCGGCTCAGAAGAAGGCAGGGTGCTGGGCCGTTTTTGTGAATCTGTTTTTCTTTGCGACGATTGCTGTTCTCATGGCTCTTGTGATCGGTGCCCTCTGGGTCTGGTCGAAACTGGGCAATCTGGAGTATGAAATTGTGCAACGGGTCCGGCCTGCACTTCAGGAGCAGGGGATCCATTTCGATTACAGCGGCTGGAATTATCAATACCCCCGCGGTCTTGTGATCGAGAATGTCACCCTGTTTGAAACCGGGAAACAGGAGCGACCGGTTCTCAAGGCTTCTGATATCGGTGTGAATATTGACGTCGTCGGCATGATCCGGAGCCGCAGCAATCCTGCTTCGGCGGAGATTTCGTTCGACGAATCCATCCTCACCTTTTTTCAGGAAGCTCAGGAAGTCGGAAGTATTTCCGCGCTGGATGGTGAGGTCTTTGTCAGCAAGGAGCGGGTCGAAATTAAGAGTCTCGGCGCGCGGATCGAAGGACTCGATGTGATCCTGGGAGGAGACATTCGCCTGTCCGAAAAAATTTCTGCAGCGTCCGATGAAGCGGCGGCGGAAGAGGAGGAAGAAACGGGTGTCTTTGCTCTCGACCTTGCTCCGGTTACGAAAGTGTTGCCGTGGTTGAAAATTGAGAGCAGTGGAGCGGCCCCCATCCTTCGGGTCGACTTTTCGCTGGATGCCAATGCGCCGGAAACCGCTCAGGTGTCGGCTTCGTTGAACGGTCAAAGCTTTCTCTGGCAGGAAGTGCCGATCGCCTCTGTGTCAGTCTCAAGCCAGTTTGATCCGGCTTCGAAATCGCTGCATTTCAGCACCTTTCAGCTCGGCTACGGAGAGGGGCTCATCGGTGGAAGGATGGCCTTTGATATCGAGTCGAAGATTCTCACGGTCGAGCGAATGCAGTCCTCCGTCGATCTTCTGGCGCTGGTTTCAGATCTCGACGCTGAGGCGAAAGAGGCACTTGCCGAGCTAAGTTTTGTCGATGCCCCGACGGTGCAACTCAGCGGTACGATTCCCGTGGCGGATCCGAAGCTCGCTCAGCTGGACCTTTCCTATGATCACCGGCTCGGTTTGATCTACTCCGCGGGTGATCGATCCCTCCCCGTCCGGGATCTTCGTGGAGCTTTCAAATTTTCCCGGGGAACTCTGGAGACAAACGACTTCGCCGGGAAAGTCCTGGAAGGGAATGTGGCCATCAATGGATCGGTTCGCCTCACGGCGGAGTCGACGCCCTTCAGCGGTCTGATCGAAGTCTCCAGCCTGCCCCTCGCCAATGTGGCAAACTACTTCGGTAAGGGTGAGCTGGGAGCGACCGGGAACATTTTCTTCGACTTCCGGGGAATCGGATACAGCGAGATCTCCAAAATTCGTGGAGGCGGAACGCTCCGGATCGATGACGCAAAGCTGCCGGAATTTCCCGTGATCGGCCCGGTTCAGAAGTTCCTCGGTGCCGTGATTCCCGCCTTCGGGATTCAGGGAGAGGGATCCTTGACGGGTGCTTACATCATTGAATCGGGAACGTTGCTCACGAACGATCTCACGGTCGCCCGGGGGGGAGCCCAGCTCGTGACGAACGGCAGCATCATGATGGAGAAGCAGTATGTTTCCTTCACGACGAAGGCCTCTCTCCAGCCCGCTCTCGCCGTGGCGACGGGGCTCGAAGAGAAAGTCATCGAAGTCTCAGGCTCCGGTGACCTTTCCAATCCCACGCTCTCGCTGTCGGGATTTCCGGCAGACTTCGCTTCGGAGAAACTCAGTGAAGTGTTAGGAACCTCACCGGAGACTCTTGGTCAGCTGAAGGGAATGATCAGTGACCGGGAGGGAGTCGCCGCGGAGATTCTTGGGGCCCCTCTTGATGAAGCCATCGGCGAGGAACTCGGCGGAGAAGTGAGAGGACTTCTCCGGGGAATCTTCGGGGCAGGTGAAGCGGAAATTCCCACGGCGGAGCCGGTGGAGTCTCCAGAGTAGGGTTGAGCGTGAGCGAAAACAGGACCGCGTCCGATCACCGCTACAGCGTTTCCGAACTCAGGATCCCTTCCATGACGTCAATCATCGCGACGGCAGCCTCGGCGGCTTCACGACCGCGATTGAGCTCGTCTCCGAGGGCTCTTGCTTCGGCCTGTTCCGCCGTATCGACGAGAAGGACTTCGTGAATCACCGGAATGAGGTGGGAGACACTCGTTTCGTGAAGCGTCTTCGTGATCGACTGCGCAATGAGATCCGCGTGAGCGGTCGAGCCGCGGATGATCACTCCGAGAGCGATGATCGCGAGGGGCTGATCCTCCCGACACGCGGCCGCCTCGACGACAACGGGAATTTCAAAGGCACCCGGAACCCGGACAATATCCAGTTCCAGCTCCGGAGCGAGCTTCGAAATCGTGGCGGAGGAGGATTCGACGAGAGCGTCGGTGTATTCACTGTTGTAGCGACTCGCGACGATGACAACGCGACCGGACTGAGCCGTCGGGGAAGGGGAATCAGGAGCTGACTTAGCCATGGGAAATTAAAGGAGGTGTCCGAGTTTGTCCCGCTTCGTCGAGAGATAGCGTTCGTTATGAGGATTGGATTCAATGCGGATGGGAACTTTCTCCACAATCTCGAGAGAGTGTCCATCGAGGCCCACGACCTTTCGGGGGTTGTTCGTCATGAGACGAATTTTCCGGACCCCGATGTCGTGAAGGATCTGGGCGCCCATTCCGTAGTCTCTTAAGTCGGAGCCAAAGCCCAGTTTTTCGTTGGCCTCCACGGTGTCGAGTCCCTCTTCCTGAAGTTTATAGGATCGGATCTTGTTGGCGAGTCCGATCCCGCGACCTTCCTGGCGCATGTAGACGAGGACACCGGAGCCGGCGGCTTCAATCTGCTCGAGGGCGCTGTGGAGCTGACTTCCACAGTCACAGCGGCGTGACCCGAAGACGTCACCGGTGAGGCACTCGCTGTGGACACGAACGAGAACCGGCTCCGCAGGGTCGATCTTTCCTTTCACCAGCGCGAGATGCTCTTCCGCAGGATTCAGGCGGCTGCTGTAGAAAATGAGTTCAAAGGTGCCGAAGTCGGTCGGCATTTCGATCTGCTCGACGCGCTCGACGAGTTTTTCCTCACGGCGACGGTATTCGATGAGGGATTCGATCGTGCCGATTTTGAGGTCGTGCTTTTCGGCAAAGGCAAGGAGCTGCGGAAGGCGGGCCATGGTGCCGTCTTCGTTCAGGATCTCACAGATCACGCCGGCCTCCTCGAGCCCGGCAAGTCGCGCGAGATCAACCGCTGCTTCGGTGTGTCCGGCCCGTCGCAGGACACCTCCCGGCACCGCCTGCAGGGGTAGGATGTGTCCGGGACGAACGAGGTCCTGTGGTTCCGAGAGTGGATTCGCGAGGATGGAAATCGTCTTCGCCCGGTCCGCTGCGCTGATGCCGGTGGTGACGCCTTCCGTGGCATCCACGGCGACGGTGAAATTGGTCCCGTGAGACTCGGTGTTGCGACGCACCATGAGCGGCAGCCCGAGCCGTTCTGCCGCAGCCGGCATAATCGGGGCGCAGATCAAACCGCGACCGTGGGTGGCCATGAAATTGACCATTTCAGGCGTGATTTTCTCTGCCGCACAGATGAGGTCACCCTCATTCTCGCGGTCTTTGTCATCGACAACGATGACCAGTTTGCCGGCACGGATGTCGGCGATGACTTCTTCAATGGGGCTGAATGCCATGATTTTACACAGGTTGAAACGACGCCCGGGGGTCAGGCGTGAAATTCGTCTTCAGGATTAAATTTCGGAACGGGAATGTTGAGGATTTTGAGCCCGTTTCCGACGGCTCGATGACGGCAGCCGGGTTTGATCAGGACGGCGGTGCCGGGGGTCAGGGGGTGGACTTGGTCATCGAGTTCGATGTGGCCTTCCCCTTCGAGAATGTAATACATCTCCGTCATCTTTGCGTGATAGTGCTTTTCGCTATCCTGTTTGATTTCAACGAGATGCATCGAAGCGACTTCATTTTCGTCGTTCATGAAGGCGCGTCGAGACTGCCCGCAGGGGCAGGGCGTCGGCTCAATCTCCGCGAGTCGCGCGATCTGAAAATTCTTTTCGATCACTTCGTGTTCCATGTCATAGTTTACGCATGACGGAAAGGGTTTGAAAGGGAAGCTTTTGAAATGTTTCCCGGGAGATCCTTCGTCGCTCTTTCTTCCACCATGAGTTTCCAGTTTCGATTTTTTGCCCTCGTTCCGGTTTTCTGTCTTCTTCTGCTTAGCGCAGGGTGTGAAAAGACAGAGGAACCGGTGACTCCGGATCCGGTTCCTGAGAGAGCAGCCGCAAACAACATCCCGCTGCCTGAGAGCGGAACGCGGCCCCTCACTGCGGAGGAGCAGAAAGTGGTCGTGGATCAGCTCATGAAAGCGCGGGCGCAGCAGCAGGCGCAGGGCCTCGGAAGCGGGGGCGTCAAAGTGAACGGGGCCTGGAACTACGGCGGTTATTCCTATTTGAGTCCGGATCCGAATGCCGCGATCGAAGCGCGTCTCGTCGCGGTGGATATCACGGTGACCGGCCACACGCAGCATTTTGATATCGACGATATCGAGATCGTGGACGGTGCGAACCTCATGAGTTACGGCAGTGATCCTCATGCCACACCGCTCACGCTGGATGGAAAAATCATGCAGGAGGGGCAATGGCCCGAAGCACCGCCGCGAGCAAATCGCTGGCTCCTCATTTATGCCTATCCGAAGCAGTCTCCGGCCTTTCATCTCTACTACTGGGGCAAGGCGCTGACGAATGAACCGGTGCCCTTCGGAAAAACCGGGCTTGAGTTGCCTTATCCGCCGAAGGGGGAAGTTCAGGAGTAAGCGGATTTGAAGGGCGGGGCGCGGACCTGCTTG
>JARGOP010000130.1 GCA_029233965.1 Verrucomicrobiales bacterium
CTCGCCCACTTGACAAGATCAAGTCGGTCAATCCACACTTTTCAGCGGAGACCCATGTTTTATCCTACCAATATCTGCTGAAGCAAACTCAATGTATGGAGACTCATTTGGCATATTGTCTGAAGATTGGTCAATATTCTTCCAGAATGCATGTAGGCTTGAAGTGTCAAACCTCCCCGATTCTTTGAGAAGTATTTCGAGGTATTCACGAGACGTTTCACGCGAAAGAACCCCGTACTTATTGTAAGAAAATTGCAACTTCTCTGTTCGTTCCAATTTCTCTAGAAACTCCCGAGGTGCTAAACTAATTGGTGCTTTCAATAACGATTTCGCCCACTCAACTCCAAAATTCTTCGCTATGAAATTCAATTCTGCTTCCCAAAGATTTGTCGACTCAACCGCTCTGTGCGAGAAAAGCACCGAGCCGGCTGAACTGTCCTTTGCAAACTTCAAGATTCGGCGTCCATCAGACACCACTCCGGTTATAGCTGTACCGAAGCTCGACACAAGACCAACAGGATCCAGGGAAGGTGATTCCTCCGGGATTTGAATTCCATTTAGCTCGTGACTAAAGATTAAATACCGCAGATGGGTTAATTCCAGGGTGTGCTCGCGAAACTCACTCAGCAGATCAACTACCAAGTGCTGATCTTTAATTGACATTGAATTCATTTCCGTGCCATAACAACGTCCGATATATCCCATAGTATAGCTTTTCGGGATAGTATCGGCGAGTGATCTCCTGCGGGCCACTAACGTGTCGTAAGTATGCCGGTTTGAGCCCAACGCGAAAGCATTTCTATACTGCATAAATGCGCTGGCGTAGTCCTCGAACTCCTCATAAACGTCTCCGATCTTGTCATGCAACTCCGGCGAGTAGGGCATTTCAACTATCTGATTTTTTAACTTTGTAAGTTCAGGGGCATCTCCGGAATTTCGAATCTGAGCAATCGCTTGCCCGAAAGTTTCACAAAAGGTACTAGTGTTATACGAATTTTCTGTTCGCTTTACCGCAGGTTTTTCAATAGGTGTGTTAATTGACGACGTGATAGAAGGATTATTAAGTTCGTTAGTCGTGTTCGCGACTAACGGACCGTTCCACATAATACGTTTTGCAATTTTACCCTGCTCAAACGTCAGAATCTGATTACAAAACATCTCAATCACTTCATTCGAATGCGAAGCCAGAAGAAGAATCTTCGCCTGGTCCGCAAAGTTCATCATTCGCTGATTCGCCTTCTCCATGAACTTGGTATCACCAACACCAATCACTTCATCAATCAAGATAATGTCTGCAGGCTTGCTCGTCACGACGCCAAAACTCAGCCGAAGAAGCATCCCCTGCGAATAGGTACGAATGGGGCGATCCAAAGACTTGCCCAACTCACTGAACTCGGCGACGTCGTCACAAAGTGCTTCCAATTCCGACTTCGGGACTCCGATACGCCGTCCCCCGATACGAATATATTCCCAACCGGTCGCTTCCATTTCCATCCCGGACGCTAAACTGAAGAGGCAGCGCCTCGTCCCGGAGACGGTGATCTTCCCACCCGTTGGCTGGTAGATCCCGCCCACGAGACGCAGGAAAGTCGATTTACCAGCACCGTTCGGTCCTCTCAATCCGATACGATCTCCCTCTTTCAACTCAATCGACATGTCACGAATGGCATGAAACACCTCGACGCCCGTGCCCGCAGCCGATGAATTTCGTGATACAAAATTGACGAGCTTCGCTCGCAGCGACAACCCGTTCGGCCCGAAAACGGGCAGAGAAACATCAACGTTCTGCAGTGAAATTTTTATCATTTGAGTCAAAGAGCATTTTCCCGGTCAAACCCAGAACGAGAGACGCGACGCAACTCGACTGAGGAGAAGGTAGAAGAGCGCTGCACCAACAACGAGGAAGCCCGCCGAGACCGCGACACTGAGCAGAGGAAATCCCTCACCGAGGACCGGCGACCTCACCAGCTCGATGAGGTGATAGAAGGGATTGAGGTTGACCCATTTTGCCTGTTCACCCAACAAAGTTGGATGCCACATGACCGGCGTAACAAAGAAGCAGATTTGAATTCCGCTCGTGACGAGTGGATCGAGATCCCGGTAGCGCGGAACCAAGAGAGAGAGTAACGCGCTGATCCAGATCATGTTGGCAATCAGAAGAGCAAATCCGACGGGAAGGAAGAGGAGGAGCCCCCAGTCCGGCTGCACGGAATAGATGATCGCCACGACCACGTATACAACGATGTGATGAAGAAAGATGATTCCATTTCGAAACACAATCTGCAGAACAAAGCTAATCGGGTTCCCGGAACCCTCGAGCAATTCCGCTTTTTTCGTTATGACAACACCGGCCCCTTCGGTCATACATCCAGTCATAAACGACCAGAGCAGAATTCCCGAAGTCAGAAAGGGAATGAAATTCATATCCCTCAGCCCGAACAGCTTTCCGAAAATAAATCCGAGGGCGGCAATATAAACGGCCTGTGAAATCGTGATCCAAAATGGCCCTAACGCGGAACGACGGTATTTGTATTTGATCTCATTGCGGGCAATCAGCCAGGTGACGTCCACAGTTCTCATTGCTTCCGCAATGATACTGTTCGCTAAATCGAAGTGAAACGTCATGCCGATTGGAATTAAGGAAATTGCGGAGAGAAGTCGCTTTGGCTGTTGCTGAAACGGTTGCACCCCTTAGATGTGGCCGATCACTTCCCGGCCTTCGCCAGCTCCCAGTCCGCCGCCGCCATGATAGTGACCAACTCTTGAAAAGTCACTTTCGGCGCCCAGCCCAGCTTCTCCTTGGCCTTGGCCGGATTACCGAGGAGTTGTTCCACCTCCGCAGGACGGAAGTAATCCGGGGAGACCGCGATCACCGTTTTCCCGCTCTCTTCACAGATCCCCCGTTCGTTGACACCCTCCCCTTCGAATCGGACCTGGATCCCGACGGCGGCAAAGGCGTGCTCGCAGAAACTCCGGACCGTGTGCATTTCCCCGGTCGCGCAGACGTAGTCGTCGGGGGTCTCCTGCTGGAGGATGCGCCACATCATTTCGGTGTATTCGGGGGCGTAGCCCCAGTCCCGCTGCGCATCGAGGTTGCCAAGGTAGAGGCAGTCCTGGAGACCTTCGCGGATGCGACCGGCGGCACGGGTGATCTTGCGGGTGACAAAGGTTTCGCCGCGGCGGGGGGACTCGTGGTTGAAAAGGATCCCGTTGCTCGCGTGAATGCCGTAGGACTCGCGGTAGTTCACGACGATCCAGAAGCCGTAGAGTTTCGCGACGCCGTAGGGTGAACGCGGGTAGAAGGGCGTTTTTTCGGTCTGAGGGACTTCCTGGACCTCGCCGTAAAGCTCACTGGTGGAGGCCTGGTAGAAGCGGGCGGACTGATCGAGCCGGGTCTCTTTGATCGCATCGAGAAAGCGGAGCGTTCCGATCGCGTCGACTTCCGCGGTGTATTCCGGCACTTCGAAGGAGACCTGAACGTGGCTCTGGGCGCCGAGGTTGTAAATCTCGTCGGGCCCGATTTTTTCGAGAAGCCGGTTGAGATTGGATGAGTCGGTGAGGTCGCCGTGATGGAGCTTGAAGCGGCCTTCGTCGCGGAGTTTTTCGTCGTTGAAGAGATGATCGATCCGCTCCGTGTTGAAGGAACTGGAACGTCGAATCATGCCGTGAACTTCGTAGCCCTTTTCGAGGAGCTGTTCGGCGAGGTAGGATCCGTCCTGACCGGTGATTCCGGTGATGAGTGCTTTTTTCATGAGAATTTTGCGCCGGAGGCGCAGTGAAAGGTAAAAAGTGGGAAGGTAGGAAAGTTTGGAGTGCGGCGGCTTGACGCCGCTTTGGATGAGGCCGGGTCGGGGGTGCCCGTGATATTGGCGTGCGGGTTGGATGCTGGAGCAGCGGAACGTTCCACGTTTCGATTGGGGGGAGTCGGAAGGGTGGCTCCTTCCGCTACTTCGTGAGGAAATCGGCGTAGGCTGCTTTGAGACCCTCCTCCAGCGAGGTCGTTGCCTTCCAGCCCAGCGAATGGATCAAACTCGAATCCATGAGCTTGCGGGGGGTGCCGTCCGGTTTCGTGGTGTCGTTTTCGATCCTGCCTTCGAAGCCGACGGTTTTCGCCACCAGCGTCGCGAGTTCCTGAATCGTGACGTCGCTTCCGGCACCAATATTGACGAGAGACGGCGGGTCGGGGAGGCCGAGCAAATGGAGACATCCTTCGGCGAGGTCGTCGGCGAAGAGAAACTCACGGCGCGGCGTCCCGGTGCCCCACATGATCACGGAATCTGCGCCGGCTTCATTGGCTTCATGAAAACGGCGAACCAGGGCGGGAATCACGTGCGAGTTCTCAGGATGATAGCTGTCGCCGATCCCATACAGGTTGCAGGGCATTGCCGAATGGAAAAGGCAGCCGTGCTGACGGCGGTAGTATTCACACATCTTGAGCCCGGCGATCTTGGCAATGGCATAGGCTTCATTGGTCGGCTCGAGAGCACTGGTGAGAAGCGACTCCTCCTTGATGGGTTGTTCCGCGAACTTGGGATAGATGCAGGAACTGCCGAGAAAGAGGACCCGCCCCACGCCGTTGCGATAGGCCGCTTCGATCAGGTTCGAAGCGATCATGAGGTTGTCGTAGAGAAAATCCGCCGGGTAGGTGTTGTTCGCGTAGATGCCGCCCACTTTCGCCGCCGCGATGATCATGACGTCCGGCTTTTGATCCGCGATGAAATCCGCAGTGGCGCTTTGATTGCGCAGATCGAGCTCCGCGCTTGTCGCCTTGACCTGATGGTGACAGCCCGCCGCTTCGAGCGCACGGGAGAGAGCACTGCCGACCATGCCTCGATGACCGGCGATGTAGACTTTGCTGTTGGTTAAATTCATGGGTAAGCGCCGGAGGCGGAGGGAAAGG
>JARGOP010000131.1 GCA_029233965.1 Verrucomicrobiales bacterium
GCGTGGCCTAACCAACCGCCACCTCTATTTTAACGACTCAGGGGACACTTCCGAACTCTATCCTGACCCTGCGTTATTTGGAGAAACCCGACCGGATTGGAGTCGGGATCGACGAAAAACCAATAAACCAGCACGCTTTTTGCCTCAAAATGACTCGCTTGGCTCATGGATAAGCACGAGCAGCCGAAAATCCGGCGAGCTCCGTGACACTGTGAGAAATGCGGGCTAACCCTCCCGGGTAAAGATGAATTTTCCGTCTTTGAAGTCGCCCAACATCGTGTCGCCGTCCTTGAATTTACCCTCGAGCAATTCAAGACTCAGGGGATCGAGGAGGCGGTTTTGAATGACCCGCTTCAGCGGTCGCGCTCCGTAGGCCGGATCGTAGCCTTCGATGGAAAGCTGTGCGATCGCGGCGTCGCTCAACTCCAGGGTAAGCCCCTGAGCCTCGAGTCGCTTCATCACTCTCGCGAGCTGGATCGTGACGATAGACTTGATGTCCTCTTCCGTGAGTCGGTCGAAGATGATCGTTTCGTCGATGCGGTTCAGGAACTCCGGCCGGAAGTGTCCGCGAAGCGCTTCGGTAACGAGAGCTTCACGCTGCTCCGGATTTGACTCGGACATGATGTATTCCGATCCGATGTTGCTCGTCATGATGATGACCGTATTCCGGAAGTCCACGGTGCGGCCCTGTCCATCGGTGATCCGGCCATCGTCGAGGACCTGGAGAAGGACGTTGAAGACATCGGGGTGTGCTTTTTCGACTTCGTCGAAGAGAACGACCGAGTAGGGCTTGCGACGAACCGTTTCCGAAAGTTGGCCGCCTTCCTCGTAGCCGACATAGCCGGGGGGCGCTCCGATGAGGCGGGCGACTGCGTGCTTTTCCATGTATTCGCTCATGTCAATGCGGACCATGGCCTGGTCATCGTCGAAGAGGAATTCGGCGAGGGCGCGCGAGAGCTCGGTTTTGCCGACGCCGGTGGGGCCGAGGAAAAGGAAGGAGCCGATGGGGCGGTTTTCATCCTGCAATCCGGCACGGGCGCGGCGCACCGCATTTGCAACTGCGGTGATGGCCTGGCGCTGTCCGATGACGCGATCGCCGAGGCGATCCTCCATTTTGACGAGCTTGGAGCGCTCGCCTTCCTGAAGGCGCGAGACAGGGATGTGAGTCCACGAACTCACGACTTCGGCGATGTCTTCTTCGGTGACTTCCTCTTTGAGAAGCCGGGAACTGCCCTGCATTTTTTCCAGTTCAGATTTTGCTTCCTTGAGGGCTTCCTCCTGTTTCGGGATGAGGCCATACTGGATTTCGCTGGCACGTCCGAGGTTTCCCTGCCGCTGCGCCTGTTCGAGTTCGGTGCGGAGTTGTTCAAGTTCCTCCTGGACTTCGTTTGCCCTGACAATGACGCCTTTTTCGTTATGCCATTGTGCTTTGAGGGCGTCGGCCTGTTCCTTGAGATCGGCGATTTCCTTCTCGACTTTCTGGAGGCGATCCCTGCTCGCGTCGTCTTTTTCCTTGGCCAAAGCCTGACGCTCCATCTCCAGCTGCATCGTCTGGCGGTCGAGCTGGTCGATCTCGGTGGGAAGACTGTCGAGTTCGATCTTCAGACGCGAAGCCGCCTCGTCGATGAGGTCGACGGCTTTGTCGGGAAGGAAGCGATCCGCGATATAGCGGTCACTGAGCATGGCGGCAGCTACCAGGGCCGAGTCCTTGATGCGGACCCCGTGGTGGACTTCGTAGCGGTCCTTGATCCCGCGTAGGATCGCGACGGTGTCCTCAACCGAGGGCTCGTCAACGGTAACGGGCTGAAAGCGCCGCTCGAGGGCGGCATCTTTCTCGATGTATTTTTTGTACTCGTCGAGGGTCGTTGCTCCGATCGTGCGGAGTTCGCCCCGCGCGAGCTGGGGCTTGAGCATGTTAGAGGCATCGACCGCTCCTTCGCTCGCTCCCGCACCGACGATGGTGTGAAGCTCGTCGATGAAGAGGATGATTTCCCCCTGGCTTTCGGTGACCTCTTTGAGAAAGGCCTTGAGCCGGTCCTCAAATTCACCCCGATACTTCGCTCCGGCGATCATGGAGCCGATGTCCATGGAGATGAGGCGCTTGTTCTTGAGTGACTCCGGGACGTCGCCGCTCACGATGCGTCGCGCGAGGCCCTCGGCAATGGCGGTTTTACCGACGCCGGGATCACCGATGAGCACAGGATTGTTCTTGGTTCGGCGCGAAAGGATCTGCATGACGCGCCGGATTTCCTCGTCGCGGCCGATGATCGGATCGATCTTGCCCTCGCGGGCGATCGCGGTAAGATCGGTGCCGTATTTTTCGAGCGACTGGTACTTCCCTTCCGGATCCTGATCGGTGACGCGCTGGCTTCCGCGCACTGAAGCAATCGCTTCGAGGAGTGACTTTTCGGTAATGCCTTTCGCGCTGAAGAGCGTTCTCAGATCGGAGTGACCTTCGCGGAGGATCGCGGCAAGGACATGCTCGACGCTGGTGTAGTCATCCTTCATCTCAGTCCGGAGTTTCTCGGCGGTATTCATCACCGAGCGGAGATCGCTGCTGAGATAGACCTGCTGGCCGGCGTTGCCGGAAGTGGAGGGAAGCTTGTCGAGAAGTGTGTTGACTTCGCTTTTCAAGGTCGCGGGCTCCGCACCGAGCTTCGAAAGGATCGGGCCGGTCACGCCCTCACTTTGATTCAACAAAGAGGAGAGCAGGTGAATGCTGCTGAGTTCGGCGTGACTCTTGTTGTTCGCCAAATTCTGAGCCTCCTGAAAGGCTTCCTGGAGTTTGAGAGTGAACTGATTTGGATTCATAAGCGGTTGCCTGAGGTAATCTAAAAGGTGGTAGGGTGGTGCGCCAAGCGGGGCTTGTTCTGAAGCCGTCGTTTTTTGCGTTATTTGCCTTTTTAGATTTTCATTGCAGCTTTTTGTTCAAAAAAGTTTCAGGAAGGTGCAGAGGAGTAAGGAAGGACAGGAGCAGAGCAGCCTCAGGCGGAACGAGCTTTGTTGATTGGGGCTGCCTTTCCGGAGTCTATTGCCCCTGTCGTTTCGCCCAGTCTTTCGCGATGAGATCCTGCATCCAATCCCGGTTCGGCCGCATCGCATATCCCATCGGAGTCATTTCTGCTCCGGTAGCCCGTTGTATTGGATTGCTTGAGGCGTAGTTGACTCCGATCAGCTCTCCTTTCCTGTTCACGAGCGGTCCGCCGCTATTTCCGCTTCGCACGGGAGAGCGGTGCCAGATCAGTTGGAAGGTGGTTTTCTGGAAACTGATGTCGCGCGCCTTTTTCACTTCCCCGGCAAAGCTATCGATCGAAGTTTGGAAGGGCGGATCTTCCTCCCCGTTCACTTTGACGGTGGTTCCTGCCGAGAACACAGTTTCGCCGATCTCAAACGACCCGGCCCAGTTGAATGTTCCGAAGGGCTCTCCCTCGACATGAAACAGGGCCAAATCGATTTCCGGAAGGGAGGAAATTCTCACCCAGACGGGTCGAACTTTTTGAATGACGGTCTCATGATCTGTATTCGTGTACATCGCGTAAGTTTCCCGTCCGTCGAGGCAGTGGCCGGCAGTGAGGAAATACCCCCTCGGGTCGATCGGGATGGCAGTTCCGAATGCGAGGTGTTTACCCGGGTCCAATTGGATGGACGCTGAAACATCCTGAGTCCCTGAGTTCCCGGAAGAGGATTCCCCGGTGCCGGCATTCCTTTCCAGAGCGTCCGTGGAGAACAGGGTTGCGGTTCGTCTGCTGAATTGTTTGTTGATCTCTGCGCCCGCGACGCCGTCATCGGAATATGCGACCAGCGAAGCGGACTGCTCTTCATCCGTGACATCGGTGACCTTGCAGGAACTCAGCGAAGAGATCACCACGATCGAGAGGATAGAGGAAAGAGGGGTTAAGAGCGTCGAAGTCACAGCGGGGAAGGGTCTTCCTGTTTGAACGAATGAACGCAACGATTCGGTAGAGAAAAGACTCCGCGTTCGGATCCTAGAAAAACAGCATGCGCACACCGGCGATGGCCGAAAAGGCATAGAGAAGAACCTCGAAAGTCCGCTGCGGGATGTGGTCGATGAGTTTGCGACCGAGGAAGATACCGAGGAAGAGAGCGGGGAGCAAAATCAGGTTCAGCTTCAGTGACTCCCCGTTGATGAGCTCAATCTGTCCGAGAAAAGGAATTTTAAACAGATTCACGAGAAGGAAAAACCGGGCTCCGATGCCGAGAAACTGCATCTTCGGCATTTTGTGCACGAGCCCGTAGATCGAATAAACCGGCCCGGCGGCGTTGGCGAGCATCGTGGAGATGCCGATGAGAAGACAGCTGATCCAGCGAAACCAGCGGGAGGCGGGCAGATGAATGAGAAACTCCTTTTTGAACTCGCGGGTGAGTTGCAGAAAAAACATGAGGAGAATGATCGCGCCGATGACCCTGCGGGCAGTGAGGTCGTCGAAGGCGTCGAGGAGGTACCAGGCCCCGACGATGCTGAGGAAGGTCACCGGCACGAGCGACCGGATCATTTTCCAGGTCGCGTGTTTCCAGAAGAGCGGAAGGACGATGAGGTCGCAGATAACGAGGAGTGGCAGGATAATCCCCACGCTGTTCTTTGCCCCGAAGATCTCGGCAATGATGAGAACATTCACGATCGCAAGACCGGGAAATCCGGTCTTGGAAATGCCGAGACTGAAAGCCCCGAGGCAGGCGATCGCAATAGCGATCCAGGTGACGTCGAAGGGGAGGTTCAAAGCGGAATGTTGATCTAGTCGAGTTGGGAGGACGAGGCAACGGGTTTTGTTGGAGGGGGGAGTTTGTCACCGATGCGCGTGAATGGGCGTGAATCGGCGTGAATCGCGGGCTGCGAGGAGGGGGAGGCGAGTTCGATTTCGGGATTGTTGAA
>JARGOP010000050.1 GCA_029233965.1 Verrucomicrobiales bacterium
GGATCCCGGCGATCCCCGGGACGAGGCGAAATACATCACCAACTGGGGAAACTAGCCCCAGGTCTCACTTCTTTTGATTCGCTCTGTTGATGTAAATCGGTCTCGTATAACGCCACACTTAAAACAGGTGGTATTTATGGTTTTTCGACTTGTACTTGCTGGAGTTGGGTATCTTGTATCGGAAGCCCAGGAAATATCGCATCGAATTAACCCAATCGGAACGCGAACAGCTTGAATCGGTTTGTCGCAAGCAGCGCGTCTCCGCGCAGAGGAAACTGCGAGCAAGAGTGTTCCTGCGCAGTGACGGGAATCGCGAGGGAGGCCCGCTCAGGGATATCGATATCGCCGGGAAAACCGGCATGGCAGTCAGTGCCATCGAGCGCTTGCGCAAGCAATGCCACGAGCAGGGAGCACTGGAGTCTCTTGAGCGAAAAAAGCGTCTTGTCCCACCTCGCGAGATCAAGGTAGACGGGAAGTTGGAAGCTGAAATCACCGCACTTGCCTGCTCGGTTCCGGCCAAGCGGATCGGGCTTGCCCACGCCGAGGGCCATCATGGGATCGCGTCTGAGAGTGTCATGATCGTTGAGGTCCTCGTAACCCATCGCCATGCCGAGGATGCGCTGACGCAGCAGTTCGGGCACGGAGTGCTCAATGAGGCGGCTGTCGCGGTAGTCGGTGAAGCAGGTCGCGAGCTGATCCATCATGCCGGTGCGCTGATCGATCTCGCGCAACAGGAGCACGCCGCCGTCGGCACTGAGATTGCCGCCCTTGAAATCGGCCTCCACTTTGCGGCTACCAAGGTCTTGAAAAGCGAAGGTTTGCTGAATACACTCTGTCGTACGGCGCTTTGGTTTTGTGTGTGAGGCATTGTATTGAACACCAATACTTTACACCAAAATCCAAGCCGTCCGCATTTTCACGTATGAGAAATGCGGGTTAGACCGGAAGCATAGGTCAATCAGACGCGACGACGTCCTGTGATGGCGTGGATGAGAAAAACCACAGCGCCCACGGCGAGGAGGATCCAGCCGATGTTCATTGCGAGACCACCAACGCCGCCGAAGCCGAGAACTACGGCGATAATTCCGATAAGAAGGAAGGTAATTGCCCGGGAAATCATATTATATAGTCTTGTGATTGTTTAGTTCGAAGCGCTCATCGCTTCATTCACTACCTTAGAGGCGCAAGGTCTCTGCCAGACGGAGTCAGGATTCTGCAACGTAATGGCAATCAATGGTTTATGAGAATTATTGAGATGGCTTGAGATCATCTCCAGAGAGAAAACTGACGATTCCTGCTCGATCTGAATCGACAGTTTGCAAGGGTGAATCACCGATGTGGTGGAAGTTTTCAGCCTTCCGGAGGGAGGGGGAAGCGCATGCTGTGCCGGGATTCAGGCCCGGAAGGAGGTCGCTTGTCCGGGGATGACCTGAAGCCACCTTTTCCCGTGCTCCGCTCCCATCCGGGGCGGAGGAGAGCGGAAGCACGGAGTAGGTTCGATATGCGTTGGGAGGCCGTCGAGCCGCTTTGTCACAGGCTTGGGTAAGGGCTCACCCCAGACGCATTTTGTAATCCGCGTAGCCGAATTCACGCACCATCTCGATCTGGCCGTCTTCCTGCAAGATCGCGATGCTGGGAAGGCGCACGCCGTTGAAGGTCGTGTTTTTCACCATGGTGTAGTGTGACATGTCCTGAAATACGATCTGGTCTCCGATCTCGAGGGGCTTGTCGAAGCTGTAATCGCCAATGACGTCGCCGGAGAGACAGGTCGGGGCACCGAGTCGGTAGCTGTGAGCTTTCTCGCCGGGCGTTCCTCCGTTCTCCACGTCGGGACGGTAGGGCATTTCGAGCACGTCGGGCATGTGAGCGGTCGCGGAGACGTCGAGGACAGCGATGTCGATGCCGTTAGTAACGAGGTCGATGACGCTGCCGACGAGGACTCCGGTGCCGGTGGAAATGGCTTCACCGGGCTCGAGGTAGATCTGGAGATGGGGGAAGCGGGCCTGGACTTCACGGATCACGCGAATGAGACGCGGGACGTCGTAGCCAGCGGTCGTGATGAGATGGCCGCCGCCGAAATTGAGCCACTTCATGCGCTCAAGGTGCGTGCCGAATTTGGCGATGACGTGCTCGAGAGTACGCTCGAGGGCGTCGGAACCCTGCTCACAGAGCGTGTGGAAATGGAGTCCATCGATCCCGAGGAGATCGTCCTCAGTGAGGTCTTTGGCAAGGACGCCGAAACGGGATCCAAAGGCGCAGGGGTTGTAGATCTCGGCGACGGACTCGGCGTACTCAGGATTGATGCGGAGACCGGCGGAAACAGGACGCTCCGCCGCGAGGACTTCCTCACGGTAGCGATTCCACTGGCTCAGGGAGTTGAAGACAATGTGGTCCGCAATTTTGATGAGATCGGTCATCTCCTTCGGCGTGTAGGCAGGGGAGAACACGTGGACTTCTCCGCCAAATTCCTCCGCACCGAGGCGGGCCTCGTGAATTCCGCTCGCGGTCGTGCCGGCGAGGTAGTTGCGGAGGGTCGGGTAGAGGTTGAAACAGGCGAAGGCCTTTTGAGCGAGGAGGATCTTCGCTCCGGTCTCTTCCTGGACGTGCTTGAGGATGCGGCCGTTCCGGTGGAACGCGGCGTGGTCCATGAGATAGCAGGGAGTCTCGAGTTTGGCCGAGGCGGCTGCGTTGCTAAGACGGGTGAACGTTTCCTGCGCGGCAAAGCTTTGCGCATCGTCGGAGGCGATCCGGGATTCGGAGGAAACGTTGGAAACAGAGGTGACAGATTTCATGTCGTAAAAATGGATAGAGATAAGATGGAATAGTTCGTTAGAAAGACGGCGAGCCGGTCGCCGGACCGTGTGGCAGACAGGAGAGCGTGTCTGGACGCGAGTCCCCGTAGTTCTCCGGACCGGAGGCGGGGAGTCGGAAGAGGCGCGGACGGAAAGACCGCCGCGCCTACAGTTCTAACGATTGATTCGCTTCACGGACATGCCAGGGGAGCCCCCAGGCATTCAGATCGTCCATGAAGGAATCGGGATCCAGCTGCTCGAGATTCCACACGCCGGGTCGCAGCCACGCCCCGGACATGAGTTGACGGGCACCAATCATCGCGGGTACTCCCGCCGTATAACTGATGGCCTGACTTTTTACTTCGGCATAACACTCTTCGTGATCACAGAGGTTGTAGATGAAGCGCGTCGCCTTCTCCCCGCTCTCTTTGAGAGTTCCGGTGATAAGGCAGCCGATGAAAGTTTTTCCCTTGGTGAGGGGTCCCAGAGAGGCAGGATCAGGCAGGACTGCCTTGAGAAACTGCAGGGGGACGATCTCCTGTCCTTCGTAGTGGATCGGCTCGACCGAGGTCATGCCGATATTTTCAAGGACGCGAAGGTGATTGATGTAATTCTCCGAAAATGTCATCCAGAAACGGATGCGCTGAAGGCCGGGGAGGTTCTTCGCGAGGCTCTCCAACTCCTCATGATAGAGCAGATAGATTGACCGGGTGCCCACATCGGGGTGCTGAAAATCGAACTCCTGCTTCACGGAAAGGGCGGGGACTTCTTTCCACTCACCTTTTTCCCAGTAACGACCGTTTGCGGTGATCTCGCGAATGTTGATCTCGGGATTGAAATTGGTGGCGAAAGGAAGGCCATGATCGCCGGCGTTGGCATCGATGATATCGACCGTTTCGACCTCGCTGAAAATATGCTTCAGGGCGTAAGCGCAGAAAACATTTGTCACGCCGGGGTCGAATCCGGAACCGAGCAGGGCGGTGAGCCCCGCTTTTTCAAAACGGTCCTGATATTCCCACTGCCAGCGGTATTCAAAATGGGGATCGTCGAGCGGCTCGTAGTTCGCCGTGTCGAGGTAGTGAACGCCGGCTTCGAGACAGGCGTCCATGAGGGTGAGATCCTGATAGGGAAGGGCAATGTTGAGCAGAACCTTCGGCTGGATCTCTTTCAGAAAGGCGGCAGTTTCAGCGACATTGTCGGCGTCAATGACAGCAGTTTTGATTTTCACGCCGGTGGAGGCCTCGATATCTTTGGCAATCGCCTCACATTTCCCGAGAGTACGGCTCACGAGCCAGATCTCACCGAATGTCTCGGCGTCCTGGGCGCATTTATGAGCGACGACGTTTCCCACGCCGCCGGCTCCAACTATGACCGTTCTCAGCATTACTTTGGGGGGAGAATCTCCTTTCGTTTGAATCAATGTCAAAGCGAGTTTCTTCCGCTGAGACAGGAAAAAATCAGTGTTCCCCGTGGCCGGACCGGGGCTTGATTCCGGGTTGGGTGCGATTCGAAAGAAAATTCTGCGTGGTGCAGGCCTTGTATCCCAGTCCTGTGGGCGAGGAAAGCCTGTTTGATCATAGACGAGCGGCCATGGTTCCGGTATTTCAAAACGGCGACAGAATCGAGCTCAGTGCAGAGGCCCTTTCTGATTGATTTTCGGGCTTGGAGCGTGGTAACGAGGTCCGAACCGGGGGCCATACTGGACGAGGGAGAGGCTTCGCTGCTCCCGGCAATAGAGCACGACGAGAAAGAGCACGACGAGGGCGGTCGCGAGGCTCGCAATCATCATGAGGCTGGTCCTGGAAATGGATGCTCCGAAGCCTGAGAGAAACCCGTTGAGTACTCTGAGGAGGAGCGCAATCGCGAGGAAGGCGACGGTGCTGAGGGGCACTCCGACGAGCGGGGCAAACAAAGCGGAGAGGAACGCCTTGCCCCGGCAACGATGACACCAGCGAAGCACGAAAAGAAAGACGATCGAAACAACGATGATGAGAGCGACTGATCCGGTGTTCATTCACGAAGCCTCTCATCGGGCGAATGAAGACGCCTTTACAAGCGGAAGCGATTTTTGGAATGCGTGAGGCGTCGCAATCCGGGGGCTCAGGAGCAGCCGTCGTCTTTCCCGCAATTCGAGCATCCCGACGAGTTGGATCGCTTTGCCCGCACCGCGAAGAGAATGACTGTGATCGCGACGATGCCGAGGGCGGTCCAGGCTTGCCAGTCGGGAGATTCCATCAGGCGAGTCCGAAGAGTTTGGCCAGCTGGTAAACGATGAGCGAGGCGACCCCGGCGAATACGGTCATGAAAATGAACTGACCGATGCCCCATTTCCACGAACCGGTTTCCCGCGCCACAACGGCCGTCGTGGGCAGGCATTGGAGGGCGTAGATGTAGAAGATGAGAAGTGAAATCACCGCGGCGGGGCTGAACATTTTTCTACCGTCCGGCCAGGTTTCTTTAGCGAGTTGGTCCCGGATGCTGTTTCGCGTTTCGGAGTCCTCGTCGGCTTCGTCGACGTGGAAAAGCTGGGCCATGGATCCGACGAAGACCTCACGGGCGGCAAAGGAAGTGAGGATCGCGGTTCCGGTGCGGCCATCGAATCCCATCGGTTTCACGATCGGTTCAATGACATGACTGATCCGGCCGACGATAGTGTGGGAGAGGACTTCGGCGGGATCATCGCTGTCGAGCTTGGGATAGGTCGTCGCAGCCCAGAGCAGAATCATGATTCCGAGGATGACGGTTCCGGCGTTTTTCAAGAAGGCCCATCCGCGGTCGAGAACGTGGCGGAAGATATACTTCCACTGCGGGAAACGATACGGGGGAAGTTCGAGGAGGAAATGGGTCGGCACCTCATCGGGTCCCAGCTTTCCCCGGAGAATCCGCGCGACGACAAAAGCGGTGAGGGTCCCGAGGACGTAAATAGAAAGAAAGATGAGTGCCTGTTTTGCTCCCCCCTCACTGCCGCCGAGGAGCATGGGGACGAGGAGGAGATAAACCGGAAGGCGCGCCGAACAACTCATCCAGGGCGCGACAAAAATGGTGACGAGGCGTTCCTTCGGCGAATCGATCGTGCGGGTCGCCATAACCCCCGGAATGGCACAGGCGTAGGAACTGAGCAGGGGAAGGAAGGCTTTGCCGCTGAGGCCGACCCTGGACATGAAGCCATCCATGAGGAAGGCGGCCCGGGACATGTAGCCTGAGCTCTCCATGAGGCCGATGAAGAAGAAAAGCAGTAAAATCTGGGGAAGGAATATGACCACGGAGCCTACGCCCCCGATAATCCCCTGAGTGATGAGGTCCCGGAGATCGCCCTCCGCCATGGCTCCTTCGATGATGCCGGTGGTCCAGTCCTGGAGGCTTTCAATCCAGCCCATGGGAATTCCGGCGAAGGAGAAAATCGACCAGAACAGGGTGAACATGATGCCGATGAAACAGACCCAGCCCAGAACCGGGTGGAGGAGGATTCGGTCGAGCTTGTCCGACACCGTTGAAGTGTGGGCTTCGGGGCGGCGTGCCGCGAGGTCCGCCACCTGAAGGCCGAAGGCTCGGCGGGACTCCGCGTCGCCGGTTTCCCAGTGGATTTCCGGTGTCGCCGGAAAGGGGTGTCCGAGAGATTGCTTCAGTTCTACGAGGCCTTTGCCCTTATCCGCCTGAATCGGCACGACGGGGACACCCAGTTCTTCGGAAAGCTTGACCGGGTCCAGTCTAAGACCGGCCTTCTCGGCGAGGTCCACCATGTTGAGCGCAACTACGACGGGGATTTCCAGCTCGATGATTTCGAGCGCGATCTGGAGGTGGCGCTCAAGATTCGAGGCGTCGAGAACGCAGACGACGAGATCAGGTTTCGGAATCTTTGCGTTGTCGCCGCGAAGAACATCGCGAGCAATCTGCTGGTCGGGCGAACCGCCTTCGAGACTGTAGCAGCCGGGAAGATCAATCAGATCGAGGGCCTTACCGTGAGCACTGCGCATGCCGCCCTGCTTCACCGAAACCGTGACACCGGGATAGTTGCCGACCTTTTCAATGGAGCCCGTCAGTGCGTTGAAAAGCGTCGTTTTCCCTGCATTCGGATTTCCCGCGAGGGCGATCAGATCGTTCGATGCCTCCATGAGATGGAATCAGGAATCGGTAGGCTCAACTTTGACCTGATCAGCAAGATCGCTGCTCAAGGCAACGCGGGTGCCGCAGACCGAACAGATGAGGTTGCGACCGTTCGCGAGCTTCCGCACCTGGATTGATTCGCAGAAACCCAGATTTCTGAGTTGGTCGCAACCCGGACCCTCAAGACGTCGAATCTGAAAATCACACCCCACCTGCGCCTGAGTTAGACTCAGCAGGCTGTCCGATTCGAGATCTTGAACCAAAGAAGGGGGCATCACCCTTCAAGTTCCGCAATTGAGACGCAGTTGCAACAAGAAAGTAAGACGTGTCGGCGGTTGGCACCTCCCGAGCGACGGTGACGCGGTCACCGATTGTTGTCTCCGTCGTTGGAATTGGCAAAACGCTCCGTCCGGTTTTCATTCCCTGCCGAGGGGGGGGCACTGGATCGTGGAACTCTGAGCAATCCGTGACGAAGCACGCTTCAGATCTCCATGCGTGAGTTCTTCAAAAAGCCAAAGGCAACCCGGCGTCCCGCGACATGGATATTCCTCAAAACGACCGCCTATGGCTACGCGGATCGTGCCATCGTGAATCACGACACGGCTTCCAGCCCCGGGATCATCGTTCACGTTCAGAAGAATAGCGATGGAACTTCGCGTATCGTTCCCGGTCACGCGTTTGATTCTTAATCGTTCGTCGCCGGAGCCCCGGCAAAAACGTGCCCCTGGCGTCCGCCAGTGAGAATATAGCAAACGACCGGCGGGACGCCGGTCTCACGTTCCCGGTGGATCCTCAATCTTTCGAACTCTTCGGGTCGAGCGCATCCCGCAGCCCGTCCCCGAGAAAGTTCAGGCAAAACAGCGTCAGCCCGAAGATGATTGCCGGGTAGATGAGAAGCCCGGGATCACTGGCCATGCGGTCGGCACCTTCTTTAATCAATGAGCCCCAGCTCGCGTCGGGGGGCTGCACGCCGAGACCGAGAAAGCTCAGGATCGCCTCCAGTCTCATCACGGCAGGCACCGTCAGCGTGGTGTAAACGATGACGGGGCCGACTGTGTTCGGAATGAGATGACGGAAAATGATCCGGCGCTGGGAAAGCCCGAGACTCCGCGCCGCTTCGACGAATTCCTGATTCTTCAGGGAAATGACCTGTCCCCGCACGATTCGTGACATCGTGAGCCACTCCACGGCTCCGATGCAGACAAAGAGGAGCCAGAGGTTGTTGCCGAAGTAAGTCGTGAGAATGATCACGATAATCATGAAGGGCAGCGCGTAGAGAATGTCGACAATCCGCATCATCGCCGCGTCGAGGCGCCCGCCGATGAATCCTGACACGGCACCGTAAACCACACCGATGGTGAGGGAGACGGCGGTCGCGAGAAACCCGACCGCCAGCGAAACCCGACCGCCGTGGAGAATGCGTGAAAAGATGTCCCGTCCGAGATGATCGCTTCCGAGGAAATAGAAGACTTCTTCGCCTTCAATCGAGGTTGCTGAAGAAAACGGCTTCATCGACTGGAGATCCGGATGGGTAATGTTCGGATTCGGAATACCCGGGACAAAAGGGAGAAAGAAACACATCACGACCACCGCGATGAAAAACCAGAGGCTCGCCATCGCGACGTGGTTTTTCTTCAGACGCAGCCAGGCGTCGCGACCGAGAGAGGAACCTTTCTCGATCGTGTCGCCCTGGCGATGTGAGGTGCTTATCATGGTTTGCCGCGTCGCGGCAGCGGAAGGTTAAAGGTGGGAAAGTCAGGTCTAGTTTGGGATCCTGGGTCTTGGGGGCTGGTGCCTTATTTTGATTTCGTTCTCGGGTCGAGCCAGGCCTGGATGACATCGACGAGGAAGTTCATGACGAGGATGAGGACCGCGAAAACAGTCACGGTGCCATTGATGAGCCAGTAGTCACGGTTCGTGGCGGCTTTGATGAAATGCTGACCGAGGCCGGGGAGGCCGAAGACGGTTTCGACGACGAAGGAACCGCCGATTAAGCCGGCGAGAGCGGGGCCGAGGTAGGCGACGACAGGAGTGATCCCGCCACGGAAGGCATGTTTGAAAAGCACCTTCACCGGAGCGACGCCTTTGGCATGAGCGGTGCGGATGAAGTCCTGACTAAGCACATCGAGCATGCTGCCGCGGGTGAGGCGGGCGATGTAGGCGGAGTAGTAGAGCCCGAGGGTAAGCGCTCCGAGAAACCAGGCGGAGCTGTTTTCCCACATCGCGACGTCGAACCAGCCTAACCTGAGCGCCAAAAATTCACCGAGGAGCGGAGCGATGACGAAGGTCGGCAGGCAGATTCCGAGCATCGCGATCGTCATCAAAGTGTAGTCCACGGCGGTGTTTCGCTTCGCGGCGGCAAAGACGCCCACGGGAACTCCGATCATGAGCGCGATGATGAGACCGCTGATCCCGAGCATAAAGGAGACCGGAAACCCTTCGGCGATGACTTCATTGACGGTGAACCCTTTGTTTCCGAGCGAGGGGCCGAGGTCGCCGGTGACAAGGCGTCCGAGGTAGAGGCCGTATTGGACGACGAGAGGTCTGTCGAACCCGTAGTTTTTGTTCATCTGCTCGATGAGATGCTCCGGCACCGCTTTGTCGTCGAGAAACGGTCCGCCCGGGGCGAGGCGCGCGAGGAAGAAGGTGATCGTGATGATGCACAGCAGCGCAAAGACGGACTGCCCGAAACGCGAGAGAATGTAGCGCACCGTATCCATCATTCGCCGGTCCCCCCGCCGCGTTGGAGGTCGATGTGCTTGTAGGGGTGATTGTCGAGGAGGAGAGGGTTCCAGTTCTTCACATCGGGGTGAAGGAGGTAAACCCGGGTGTACCAGTAAATCGGCAGTACCGGTACTTCGTCGAGGAGGATGGACTCGGCCTCTGCCAGTTTCGCGTAGCGGGCGTTCGTGTCACTGAGGAGCGAACTCTCGCGGAGAAGACGGTCATAGTCGGCGTTCCCCCATCCTGTGTTATTGTTAGAGTCTCCGGTGCGCCAGATTCCGAGAAAAGTGGTCGGGTCGACATAGTCACCGATCCAACCGGCGCGGGCGACATCGTAGTTCATGTCGATGACGGTCTGTTGGTAGACCTTCCATTCCTGGTTTTCGATTTTGACTTTTTCAATGCCGAGGACCTTTTTCCACATGTCCTGAATCGCCACGGCAATGGACTTGTGGGCGTCGGAGGTGTTGAGGATGATTGTGAATTCCGGGACGTCGGCCCCGCTCTCGTAGCCTGCCTTCTTCAGATATGCTTTGGCTTTGTCAGGATCGTAGCGGATCAGATCAGGGGGATGATATCCCGCTTCGGAGGGCGGAGTGAACCCGTAGGCCGGTTGCTGCCCGCCCTGGGTTACGTAGTTCACGATCGTTTCCTGATTGATCGAGTAGGCGAGGGCGCGTCGGAAATCGACGTTGTCGGTGGGTTCTTCCAGCGTGTTGCAGCGGTAGAAGTAGATGCCGGCGTAGGTTTCGGTGCGCAGGTTGGGATCTTTCTTTGCGGTGTAGCGGGGAATGAGGTTGGTCGGAACAATGTAGGTGTAATGAAGAAGCCCGCCACGAAAGGCCTTCTCTTCGGTGAACGAATTATCAATCGGATAGAAATTGAGCCCGTTGAGTTTCACGTTTTCAGCATCCCAGTATTGAGGGTTCTTCCTCACCTTGATGTAGGCGTTGATTCTCCAGTCGGTGAGTCGGAATGCTCCGTTGCTGACATGGTTGCCCGGTTTCTGCCAATCGGTGAAGGTTGATGTCATGGTTCCGAATTTCTCGAGGGTCGGTCCGTGCACGGGGAGCCAGGTCGTGTGCTTGACGACGTCGGGGAAAAAGGGTGTCGGGCTCTCGAGGGTGCAGACGAGTTCGAAATCATTCACCGCTTTCACGCCGACTTCGCGGAAGTCTTCGATTTCACCCTTGTTGAACTTCTCCGCGTTCTTCAGGAAGTAGAGCATCGACGAGTAGGGCGCCGCAAAGTCGGGGTGGAGGATGCGGTTGTAGGAATAGACGAAGTCGTGAGCGGTGAAGGGGGCGCCGTTGGACCAGCGCGCGTCGTTGCGGAGAAAGAACCGCCATTCGGAGAAATCCTCGTTCGCCTCCCAGCGCTCGGCGACGCCGGGTTCGTTTTTCGTATCGTCTTCAGGGTGATAGGCGACGAGCCCTTCAAAGAGGGCGCGCAGGATGTTGGCATCGCCGACGGCGGAGACGAGGTGCGGGTCGAGCGCTTTAGGTTCGCCACCGTTCCCGAGGAGGAGAATTTTGTCCCGGGTCGCGATATCGACCTTGGTTTCCCGCTTGCATCCGGAGGCCGCAAATCCGATCACGAGGCAGAGACCTAAGAGGGTTAGGTCGCAGAGATAACCCTGTCGGGTCCTGTCGCGAAGCGGGTGAGTCATGAGCGGTCACAGTCTTTGCCGGATCGCGAAGGCTTTCAATGCGGAAATGTCTCAAGATTCGGGCATTTTCAAGGATGACAAACGGGGAGGGCCAGGCAGATTACCCTATGGCAATCCGTCTCGCAGAATTTGTTCGTGCCGGAACGATTGATTGTTCCGAGAAGGGCGTGATCACCGGTGAATTGCTGGTCGAGGGCATGTCGAGCCCGATGAAGCTGAATCTCAAGGGCACCCCGCACCCGGATATCGCCGGCTGCGTCCTGACGTTCAGCAATCCTGAGGTCGATGTCCTCGATTTCGAGATTGCTGATTATCTCGAACTGGAGCAAATGGGATTCGCGGGAGACATGAGCGCGGCTCAAAAGCGTAAGGTCCTTTCAATGCCGCTGGAGGAGTTTTCGCAGGCGACGGAAGAGGAACGGGAGGCGGCGACAGTTTGGAAAAACACGCTCTACCTCGAGTGGTTCAGCCACTACAACGGACGGGTTGTAGTCGAAGCTGTTGATTACGAATGGAATATCGATTTGCCGAGGTGGACGCTGACGGACGAGGATATCGCCGAGCAGGCTGCGCTCGCGAAGGCCGCGATGGATATGCATTTGAATTTCGCGGTCGAGATTTTTCAAGAGACCAATGAGGAGATTCGCGCTGCGGAGGAGGAAATCGACCCGAAGGCGAATGATGAATTTACCTGGGAGAAACGCCTCCAGGAGTCGGACAAACGCGCAGAGGCGTTCCATGCCCTGATGGAGGAAGCGCGGACGCCGGAGGAAATGGAGGCGCTCGCGGAGATGGCCTACCCGGATCTCGGGGAGGACCCGGGACCGGATCCTGCCTATGAGGAGGATGAGGTTGAGATCGAAGGCTACGAGGCGGACGAACTGACTCTGGATTTGTGCAATACGATCCAGCGGCACTGCAAATCACTGATCGAGGCGTCCTACGAGTCCTTGCTCGGCTTTCCGGAGCAGGGCGAATTTTTAACGCTCATGGTGAAGTCCCAAACCGTTGCGGACATGGTTTCCTCCGACGGAGGGTGCTTTGAGCGGGGGTTTCTCATCGCGCACGTGAAGCGGGAGATAGCCCGCAGCCAGCGAGTGAACGGGAGCCTGAAATTTTTCTCCAGCGAATTCGATCCTGCAATTATTGACGACGTCTGGAAGCTTCGGGACCTCCTCATTGAACTGGCAGGAGAACTCCGCAAATAGATTCAAGCAAACCCCGACATTCGATGAAAAACTGGCATTACGCATCCGCAACGAACGAGCAGCTTCAAACCACTGAGGCGGAATTGCCCGGTCTCATTCAGAGCGGGGCGATCACTCCGCAAACCCGCGTCTGGAGCAGCGGGATGGCAAACTGGACGCCTGCGGGAGAAGTGCTTCCGCATCTTTTTGGAGGTGCGGCAACTCAGGCCGGTCCTCCTCCGATGCAGACGGTTGCGCCGGCGGGGACTCAGCAATCGCACGAAATTGACTACGAAATTTTCGGTGATGACATGCAGATCGTGGAGATCGAGCTGGACCCGGGCGAGACTGTCGTCGCGGAAGCGGGAGCAATGAACTATGTCGAGGAAGACATTGTCTTTGAAGCAAAGATGGGGGACGGCAGCACGCCGAACGAGGGAGTCATGGGGAAACTTCTCGCCGTGGGGAAACGGGCGCTCACGGGCGAGTCGATCTTCATGACGCATTTCACCCACATGGGGACTCAGGGGAAACGTCGCGCCGCTTTTGCGGCGCCCTTCCCGGGCAAGATCGTTCCGGTCGATCTCTCGGAGATTGGCGGCGAGATCACCTGTCAGAAAGACTCCTTCCTCTGCGCGGCGAAGGGCACGCAGGTGACCATTGCTTTTAACAAGCGGCTCGGGAGCGGGTTCTTTGGCGGGGAGGGGTTCATTCTCCAGAAACTGAAGGGGGATGGAAAAGCCTTCCTCCATGCCGGTGGAACGATCATCGAGCGCGAGCTCACGGGGCGGAAGCTGCGGGTGGATACCGGTTGTCTCGTCGCGTTTTCGCCCGGGATCGAATACAACATCGAGCGCGCCGGAAATCTGAAGTCGATGTTCTTCGGTGGAGAAGGACTTTTTGTCGCGACTCTGAGCGGTCACGGTCGGGTCTGGTTGCAGAGCCTGCCGTTCTCGCGTCTCGCGGATCGAGTCCTTCGGATGGCTCCCTCCGCAGGAGGGAAATCGCAGGGCGAGGGAAGTGTTCTCGGCGGAATCGGCCGAATGATCGACGGCGACAATTTTTAGGGCATCAGGCGCTTCGCGCCCCTGAGCGGAACGAAGATCGTTCTGCTACCCGGGATGAGCGTCCGCCACCGGCATTGATCGTGACTCCGGTGTCACCTTCGACTCCGGGGATGCCGAGTCCTGCCGGGTCGGCGACGGTCTGGGCCGCCGTGACGAGGACCGCCTCGGTGTGTTCCTTGAGCTTGGTCCAGGGGCTCGCGGGGACCCGGACAATGTCTCCACCCTGGAGGGTGAGTTCCGACTCTTTTCCGCGCATGAGGGCGCGGATATAGACCACGGCAACTTTGGGGCGGTGAGTGCCTCCCCGGATAATGAGCGCCTTGGTGACGATCGCATCAGGGCGGGTTCGGCCGGCGACAGCCACCGCAGAAAGCAGACTGACGCGTTTTTCGTAAGAGACCGGGCCGGGACGGTTCACGTGACCGGGTGCATAGATTGACCGGGCAAGAGTGAGCTTCGCCGGCATCTTGCAGCGTCCCCGGTCATTTACTTCGCCAGGCACGTAGATTTCGTTTTTGGTTGCCGAGGCGACACAGATGTAGTCATCGGGTTCGAGAGATGCGTTCTGACTGAAGTCGCCTTCGTCGCAGAGGCGGGCGAGATCGACGGTGAGCTTCTGTCCTTTCCCGGCAACGAAGGACCGCTCGAGGTCGGCGAGTTCAAAGGCTGATTGACACGAAGACGATGCTCCTGCGTATCCAGGAAATGACACTGGAAAAAGATGAGGAAAAAGGCCGTGAGAAGGATCTTCATGAGGGATCAATTCTGTCCCGGGAGCCCGCCTTGAAATGGGCAAAACCAGCCGTTTTAAAAAATTGCGTTTGGCTTGGCTTGATTTGTGCTATGGTCGGCTTACGCCCCCGTAAGCCGAGAGCGCTTCCTATGCCCGAACAGCGTTTTGATCAGTCTCAATCGTTGCTTCAGCAGCAAACGATTGCACCCCAGATGCAACAGAGTTTGCAGTTGTTGCAAACTCCCACTTTGGAGCTCCGCCATCTGGTCCAGCAGGAGATGGAGGGAAATCCCACCCTGGAGGAGGAGTCGACTGATGTCTCGCTGGACGAAGCATCGACACCGGGAGAAGACGATGAATTTGATAAAGAGTTCGCGGAGCTGTCCCAACTCGATGAGGAGTGGCGTGAATACATGCAGCAATCGCGCGTTGCGTCGCCCCGACGCGACGATGCCGATGAGCGTTACCAGTTCGTGATGGATTCAATCGTGGAGCCGATCACGCTTCAGGACCATCTCATGAATCAGTTGCACTTCACCGACGCGGCGAAGGATCTGCAGGACATCGCCGGGATGCTGATCGGGAACATCGATGAGACGGGCTTTCTCTCGATTGATCTCGAGGAACTGAGTTTCGACCTGGGAATTCCTTTCGATGATCTCGAGGAGGCGAGAGCTTTGATCCAGTCTTTTGACCCGGTTGGCGTTGGCGCTTCCGATTTGCGCGACTGTTTGTTGATCCAGTTGGAGAGGTTGGGGAAGCACCACAGTCTGGAGTATCGCATCGTGGATCATCATCTTGACGATCTCGCGAGGAAGCGATATCCGCAGATCGGAAAGAAGCTGAGTGTTGCGCCCGAGCAGATCACGAAGTCAGCCGAGTTCATTGCGACGCTGGATCCGCGCCCGGGGAGCCGATTCCGGGTTGATAACAACACCTATGTAAATCCGGATGTCGCCGTCGAACGGATCGGGGATGAATGGGTTGTCACGATGAATGACGAGCAGATTCCGCGCCTGCGGATCAGCAACACCTACAAGGATATGATGGCTGCAGGAAGTGGCCGCGATGCGCGAGCCTACATTCGCGACAAAATCCGGGCCGGAAAATTTCTGATCAAAAGTATCCATCAGCGCCAGCAGACGATCAAATCCATCGCAATGGAGATTGTGCAACGGCAGGTGGAATTTCTGGAGCGAGGATCATCCAAGCTCAAGCCGATGAACATGGCTCAGATCGCGGAAGTTGTCGGTGTCCACGAAACGACGGTGAGCCGGGCGGTTTCCGGCAAATACATCTCGACGCCTCACGGGGTCTTCGAAATGAAATATTTTTTCACGACCGGCTATGAGACCGAGAACGGGGAGACGATGAGCAACACCAGCGTGAAGCGCACCCTCGGTGAACTGATCGGGGCGGAGAATCCGAAAAAGCCGCTCAGCGATCAGAAACTGGTCGAGGAGCTTGAAAAAAAGGGGCTCAAGATTGCCCGCCGGACCGTGGCAAAATATCGGGAGGAACTCAACATCCTCCCCAGTCACATGCGGCGAAGCTACTGAAACGAACGTCCGATTTGTTGGCGCGATTGCTACAGAATTGCGATTTGAAAAACATGAAAAGGTTAGCCACCTTTCGCGCATGAAAATTTCATGTTTCTCACTCCTCGCTTTTTTCCTGCTGGTTTCCAGTGCCCCGGCCGATGACTGGTCGCAGTTTCAGGGGCCGACTCGAAACGGGGTCTCCACGGAGACGGGACTGAATCTCTCCGGATGGGATGCCAGGGCTCCCGAGGTCGTTTGGGAAAAGGAGATTAACAATGGTTTCGGTGGCGCATCGATTCACGGAGATGAAGTCTTCATGGTGGACCGGGATCTTGGTGAGCGGGATCGCCTTCTCTGTCTCTCGCTTGAGACGGGGGAAACGAAGTGGGAATTCAGCTATGACTTCATAGGAAAACTTTCTTTTCCGGGCTCCCGGGGTGTTCCTCTTGTGGAGGACGATGCGGTTTACTACATCAGTGGATTCGGTCAAGTCTTCCGGATCAACCGGGGGACACACCAGCCTGACTGGATGGTCCCGCTGCGCGAAAAGTATGGTGCCGAGGAGGGGACGCCGAAGTGGGGATGGGCGCAGAGCCCTGTCGTGGTCGGTGACATCCTCGTCGTTCCGGCTCACAGCAGCAGCGCGGGTCTCGTTGGCCTGGATAAGAAAACCGGGGAGGTGAAATGGGAGACTGAGGGCTTCGGTGATTCGCATTCGACCCCGACGGTGATGACGCTTCAGGGAGTCAAACAAGTTGTCTTCATTGCGACGAAGCGCGGCGAAGATGGCGACGGTACCGGCACCACGATCAGCGTCGTGCCCGAAACCGGAGAAGTGCTCTGGAAAACCGATGTCTACTTCAACAAGATCCCGATTCCGTTTCCGAACAAGGTCACCGAGGATCTCGTCTTTCTTACCGGTGGATACGAGAACGGCAGTTGCATGGTCAAGGTCACCAAAAATGACGGCAAACCCTGGGACGTGGAAAAGGTTTTCGACATGACGCAGGGAACTCAGCTTCACCCGCCCTTTGTAATCGACGATCACATCTATTTCCTCGCCAACGAAAATGCGAACCACAAGGGTGAGGCGCGCAAGACCGGTGGACTTATGTGCATGGATTTCGACGGCAACATCAAGTGGCAGACGGGCGATGAGCCTTTCATGGGCCGTGGAAACATGATTTTTGCCGATGGCCATCTCCTGATTCAGGACGGCGAAGTCGGTTACCTCCGCACCGTAAAGCCCTCCCCGGAAGGGTATCAGGAAGTTGCCTTTCTCGATGTCTTCGGAAAAAAAGCGGAAGTCGATGCGGAAATCGCCAAGCAGGCGAACCGTGAGGTGAAGAAACTGCCTGATTTTCAATACTGGTCACCGATGGCCCTGAGCGACGGGCATCTTATCATGCGGGCTCAGAACATGGTGAAGTGCCTCAATCTGAATTAACCCATTGATTTGAATGCGTTCGCTTTGCCAGTCTCGCATTGGCAAAGCGCATAGCCTTGCGTAAGTTCAAAGCCATGTTCTGGCTGCGAACTTTCTTCTATGTGTCGCCTCTGGCGATAGCGTTCGCGGTCGTTCTTCTCTTCCGCGAAGTCAGTCACCTGCAGCTTCCCGGAGCCGGGGAGGCGCTTACGACCTCGATTCGTGAGCCGATTGGTCTTCTCGATCCGTTGACCCCGATCAGCGGGCCGACGCGGGAAGTCCGCGATCTCGTTTTTGATCCGCTTTTGATCCGCGACGACGATCTGAATCTACGGCCTCACATTATTTCGAGCTGGGACGCTCAGACCGTCATCGTGATCCGCTGTTTCAGCGAAGAGGCTGCGGGCGAAGCCGAGGCGATGATTCTCTCAGAGGAATATCTCGACGAGGACATGACGGTGCTCGGGCTAAATCGTGAAGAGTCCGTTCTTACGGTGGCGCTCGAGGGATTTGCACCGGATTTCGAGCGGCGGCTCATCGGTAATTTTGATCCGGGATTGCTTGGTGATTATCTCCTTGTCCGGTTGCGCCTGAAGCATTCGATTCAGGATTCCCTCGCTACCTTCCTGAAATCGTCTGTCGAGAAAGGGCAGATCAAAATGCTCGATTTCGAGGGGGATCAAATCGCGAACCTTTTTGTGAAAGGGGACACTGATTTGTTTCTCCGGGAGCTCGAACTTTATTACGATTCCAATCTGAGCCTTGCTCCGGAAATCGAGGTGGTCGGAGAGCAGAGTTTTACGAGTTCGAAGGAGCTTGCCATTCAGATGCGCGGTGACGTGAAGTGGCACGACGGTCGTGCCGTCACCTCACAGGATCTTCTTTTCAGCTACAACGAGTTAACCCGGGCGGGATCCCCGATGCCGTTACAGGGAACCTTCCGGTTTCTGGAATCGCTCGAAGCGGTCGACGAGTTTTCCATTAGGGGTATTTGTCAGGATACACCTGCGGTGATGATGGAAAGTTTCGAGGCGCTCCCGCTTCTTCCTGCTCATTTGCTGAGTGATCAATCGGATTTGGAACGATGGACGAAATTTGCCGAAAGCCCGATTGGCTCCGGTCCTTACCGAATCGAAAAACGACGGGACGATGGCGGCATCGTCCTGAGAGCATTCGAGGGCTATTTCGGCGCGAAACCCGAACAGGAGTGGAATGTCTATCGCCGCTTTGACTCGCTGGAGTCCAAGTTGCTGGCTCTCCGGTCGGGACGTGTTGATTGCCTTGTTCCCGACGAGCGGTTCAGTGACTGGACTCTGCGAAATCCGGGGCGGGTGAGGCAGATTCGTTGTCTCCCGAGGATTCAGTATCTCGTCGCCTGGAATCTCGACGTCGAGCCGCTCGATCAAAATTCAGTGCGAATGGCTCTCGCAAAATCAGTCGATCTGGATGCGGTGCTGGCGGAAACGGCGACATCCTATCAGGAGCCTGTCCAGAGTCTGTTTTTTCCGGGGGTGCCCTATGTGAGCAGGGCTCTGCCACTTCCCCTCCTTGATCTCAAAGGGGCCGAGAAGTTGCTCGAAGAAGCCGGGTATCGATTCGACGAAAGCCAGGGGGCACGGGTGAATGAGGCCGGTGTCGTGCTGACTTTGAAGCTTTCGGTAAATCAGTCTGCTCCGGAGCATATCCGCCTTGCCAGAGCGTTGCAGAATGAATGGGCGGCGATCGGTGTCGTCATCGAAATTGAGGAGATTTCCTGGGAGGCTCTTTTGAATCAACGACTTCTCTCGCGCGAGTTTCAGGGCGTTTTGCTGAGTTGGGAAATCCCTTTAAAGAGGGACCGATATGAGGTGTTCCACTCCAGAGGAGTCGAAGAGGGGGGCGGGAATCTTTTCGGACTGAGAAATCAGATTGTTGATGAATTGCTGACTAATCTCCGGGAGGAGCATCGGCCGGACATGATCTCAGTGGTGGCCCATCGATTGCAGGAGGAAATTGTGAACCTCCAGCCCTGCTTCTTTATCGGACAGTCAGGAAGGATCATCACGATTCGCGATGAAGCAGTGGAAGTCGTCCGACCCTTGACCGGTAGAGAGGCCATACGTTCGCCCGTTGGCATTGGGAAGACCGGGTTGGAGCGATCCCGTCCCTGGTGGGTTCGCAGCGGAAAAGTGATGACTCCGTCTGCGGTGGTGCCGGAAGGAGGTGGGGAATGATTCGCTTTTTTGCGCGGCGCCTTTTGGTGATGTTCGTCCGCCTTGTCCTTGTTGCGATCATTTTAGTGATCGCGATCGAGCTCGGATACGGGGTGCTCGGCAATTCTGATGTCCACATCTGGGAAGTCCGTTTTTCTGATCCAGTGGTTCCCTTGAGTGAATTGTCAGGGGATTCGACCTGGGAGGAGCTCGTTCCTTTGATGAAAAACTCAATGCTCATCGTCGGCCTGGCCTGGGGGACGACCTTGCTTGTTGGATACTCCTGGGGCATTCTTGCGGCACGGCTGAGACAATTCAAAGGGCATCATTTCCTGTTGGTTCCCTGGCTGGTTTTGGCCTCCGTCCCCGGATTCTGGTGGGTCATTCAAGTGGCGATTTATTCCTACTTCGAGTGGGAGCGACCGGGATTTGCAAACGAGGTCGTTGTTGAGTCCGGTCCCGATTTAATGCAATGGTGGAATGCCGTCGTCGTTGCCATTCCCCTGGGAGTTCTCGGCATCTCAGTGCAGATGCGAAACGTCAGCGACCGGATCCGCGAAGAGGCGGGTTTGCCGTTTGTCAGGGGACTTCACCGCGCAGGATACTCGAACAGCGACATTTTCTACAAGAACATCCTGCACCGTCTCACCGGTCAGTTGATCCGGCTTTCCGATGAAACTCTCCCGTTGATTTTGGGCGGCCTGATTTTTGTGGAGGTTGCCTTTCGTTTCGAGGGCATGGGAAACTTTCTGATTCGCTCTCTTCAAATGAGTTATTTTCCGGGGATCTTTGTCACCGGAATCTGGATGGCAGGAATCATCGGCCTGGCCGCCCTGATCAGGGAGGTAATCGGACACGGTCTTGGAGATGATTGAACGATGAAAAACCGCAAGCAATCGAAAGCCTCAAGGCACTCGCTCGTCCTGCTCGCGCGTGCGTGGGAAACCCGTTGGGTCATCCTTCTAGCCCTGGCCTATCTGAGTTCGTTTGGCTGGCTCTTTACCGCCGGGACGGTGGAAGATATCCGACCTTCGGAAATTTTCATCACCCCTGCGGACCCGGAGTGGAAAGGTCCGGGCAAAGATCATTGGTTCGGAACAACGGGAACCGGCCTTGACCTCTTCAACCTTTGCCGGGTCTCGATGGCTCAGACTATCGCGCTGGCGGCCCTAGCGAGTGGTCTTGGTCTCGGACTGGCTTTTCTCGAGGTGATGCTCTTCGCCTTTGATCGGCGTGAAAAACGATTTTCGCTCATGAAGTCATTCGCTCGGATCGGTACCCTGATGCCTTGTGCCTTGATTTTGCTGATCATCCTTGCGGGCAGTGGTGGTGGGATCACGGCCCTGGTCGCGACGGCGGCCTTGCTCGTGGCATGGCACATCGGGCCGACGCTTGCGATTTGGTTCGAAGAGTCGGAAAATCGTCCGGATATTGTTTCGGCCTACATCCTCGGGCTGTCACGATCGGAGATTGTCACGAACCGGATCGTTCCGGCAACGATCCGGAAAATGGTTGGTGTCTTTGCCCGCCTGATTCCTCAGATCGCGTTGCTCGAAATGGGACTCTCGTATCTCGGATTCGGGAGCGAGCGACTCAGCATCGGAGGTCTCGTTGCCTACGGGCAGCAGGTGATTATTGAAGCGCCCTGGCTCGCGGTTTATCCGGGGCTTTTTGCTGCGGTTGTTCTGACCGTGATGGGCTTGTTAGGCTGGTTGACATCGCGATCACTTAAGACGGGAAGGGTGAGGAGATTTCTCTAGGATGACGGAAGATCAGAACAGTGCATTGATCGAAGTTGCCGACCTCACCGTCGCAGGCGCGGCCGGGATTGACAGTCGAAGGATTCGGCTGCGCCACGTTTCCCTGTCCATTGGAAGAGGCGAGATCGTCGTTTTCGGTGGGGAGGCCGGTTCCGGCAAGTCACTGCTTTGCGAATTCATCAGTGGGATCACGAGGAGGAGTTTACAAGTAACGAACGGATCGGTCAGGGTGGCAGGTCGAGATGCGATGGGAAAGCGTTCGGCGCGACTCGCGCCGCAGGTTTCGTATCTGGGGCGTGAACCCGAGTCGGCGTTTAATCCTCATCACACCGTGGAGCGTTCTCTCCGGGAGTTCACCCGACTGCTGGCACGGATTTCGAAAAAGCCGAAGGAAATGGACTGGAACGAGGCGTTCTATGCCGTCGGCATCGTCGAGCCTGAGCGTGTTCTTCCCCTTGTTATCGGAGATCTCCCGCTCATGATGCTGCAACGTCTCGCCCTGATGCGGGCCCTCATGTCCTCCTCAAAAGTCATCATTTGCGATGAAGCGACGGCCGCGCTGGACCGCGTTGCCGAGAGCCAGTTCATTGATCTAATCACTCAGATTCGCGAGGAGAAAAATGTCACCTTTGTCCTCGGGATGGGGCGGCTCAGGAATGCGGAGCGTTTTGCGGATCGCATTTTCCTGTTTTTTGAAGGAGGAATTCTCGAGTCGGGCCGCGCATCGGATCTCGTCACGAAGCCAGCCTGTCGATACACTGCGGAATTCCTCGCGACTTCACCAAAATTGACGCATTTTCCCCACGAACTGTCGACCATCAGCGCGGAAGCGATCGCGGAAGCGGAAGCGATCCTTCACGGCGGGGACGGGATTCTGCCGTCGACAGAGGCGGAATAGTGAAATCTCTCTCCATCTGGCGTGCCTCCGTGTTGGACTTCTCGCCGTATTGGCCTATCAGACTGGGCCCCGCAAATTGACATGATTACCGAAGAACTGATTCGAGAAAAACTGAAAGAGGTGAATTACCCCGGCTTCAGCCGCGACATTGTGTCCTTTGGCCTCGTCCAGGAAGTTCAGGTGCATGGTGCCGACGTCATCGTGAAAATCAGCATCGCAACGAAGGATCCCAATGTCCCGCGCGGAATCCATGAGGGGATCGAAAAAGTCATCAGTGCCGTGGAAGGAGTGGGAAAGGTGAATGTCGATTTTGATATCAAAGATCCGCCCGATCCGGTCACGGGAGGAAATCCTGCCGCCGGTCAGTCGAGCATTCCCGGAGTGAAGAAAATCATCGCCGTGGCCAGTGGCAAAGGTGGTGTCGGGAAGTCCACTGTTTCGACCAATCTTGCTATCGCGCTCAGCAAGACCGGCGCAAAAGTCGGTCTCTGCGACTGCGACCTCTACGGCCCCAGCATTGCGATGATGCTTGGCGCTGAGGACGAACAGCCCATGGCGACGGAGGAAAATGAGATCGTTCCGATCGAGGCTCATGGAATCAAAGCGATCTCGATGGGATTCCTCCTCAGCGATGACTCACCGGTGATTGTCCGCGGACCGCTTGCGACGCGCTACACGCAGCAGTTTTTGCGTCAGTGTCTCTGGGGAGATCTCGATTACCTCGTTCTCGATCTGCCTCCGGGAACGGGAGACATCCAGCTCACGATTGTCCAGACCGTGGCAGTCGATGCCGCTCTCATTGTCACGACTCCTCAGGAAGTCGCCTTGATTGATGCCCGCAAAGCGATCGGAATGTTCAAAAAGGTCAACGTGTCCATCGCCGGGATCGTCGAAAACATGGCCTGGTTCGAATGCGACCACGGAGAGAAATATTTCATCTTCGGCGAGAATGGCGGTGCCGCCGAGGCTGAAAAACAGGGAGTGCCGCTCATGGGGCAGATTCCGCTCGATCCGCCGACCCGCCAGGGAGCCGATCAGGGAACGCCGATTGCGACAGCAGATCCGGAGACGAACTCTGTATCGGCCGCCTTCCGCGATCTTGCCGACAAGGTGATCGCTTCCGTCGAAAGCTGACTTTTGGCTTATCGGATGGACGGTTTTAGCCGTTTTGCGATGTGTCTCGCCCGGATTGCCAGGGCCTGAAGGCCTCACTCCAACTTTTTTCGACGGCGCGTCTGCGAATTTGACGCAACGCTTCAGCCCCGTCATCCTTCCCTGCATGATGAAGAAACCCCTCCTTCTCGCTTTTGTCCTCGCGGGCGGCCTCTCTTTTTTGATCTCCGCTGCGGAAAAGCCGAACATCATTTACATCCTCCTCGATGATGCCGGCTACGCGGACCTGAGCTGCTACGGACAGAAGAAGTTTTCGACGCCGAACATTGACCGCCTCGCGACTGAGGGGATGAAGTTCGCGGATCATTATTCGGGAAGCACGGTCTGCGCCCCGACCCGATGCTCGCTCCTGACCGGCCTCCATACCGGTCGCACCTTTGTTCGGGGCAACCGGGAGGTGCAACCCGAAGGACAGGCTCCGATGCCGGCAGATATTGTGACGATGCCGCGTCTTCTTGCTGAAGCGGGATACACCACCGGTGCCTTCGGGAAGTGGGGACTGGGTGCCCCGGGCTCCGTGAGCGATCCAACCGAGCATTTTGATATGTTTTACGGTTACAACTGCCAGCGACAGGCGCACGACTACTACCCGACTCACCTGTGGAAAAACAAGGAGCGCATCGAGCTGAACAAGGAGGTCTACACCCACGATCTTATCATGGATGAGGCCTTCAGCTTCGTTCGGGAAAACAAAGAGGATCCTTTTTTCATTTATCTCGCCGTTGCGATTCCCCACGCCGCGATGCAGGTCCCCGAGCCCTACGCGAAGCCCTGGCGGGAAAAATTTCCCCAGTTTGAAGAGAAAATCGGCAGATACGCGGGAACCGAAGTGAACAATCCGATCGCCACTTTTGCGGGCATGATGACTCTCCTCGACGACGGCGTCGGTGAGTTGCTCGCTCTCCTCGACGAACTCGATCTCGACGAGAACACGATCGTGATGCTGAGTTCGGACAATGGGCCTCACCAGGAGGGCGGACATGAGCCTGACTTTTTCGATAGCAACGGTCCTTTCCGCGGGCACAAACGCGATCTTTCCGAAGGCGGTATCCGCACGCACATGCTCGCGCGTTGGCCCGGTAAGATTGCGCCCGGTTCCGTGACGGATCATGTCTCCGCCCACTGGGATGTCCTCCCGACGACGATGGATCTGGCTGGTGCCGGGACGCCCGCCGATATCAGTGGTATTTCTTTTCTCCCGACCTTGCTCGGGGAAGGGGGGCAGAAAGAGCACGACTATCTCTACTGGGAGTTCTATGAGCGCGGAGGCAAAAAAGCGGCCCGCTGGGGCGACTGGAAGGCGCTTCAACTCAATGTGAATCAATCCCTCGACAGTCCGATTGAAATCTACGACCTCTCGAAAGATCCCGGTGAGGAGAACAACCTTGCCGAAGTCCGGCCCGATCTCGTAACACGGGCGAAGGAGATTTTTGCCGAGGCTCACGTCCCTTCGCCGGACTGGGAGTTCAAGAATCCAAAGCCTAAAAAAAAACAGTAAGCCCTGAGTCGGTTCTGCGTGGTGTGGTGAAACACTACGCTGATCTCGTTTATCTCAGCTATGCGGAAGCGCTCCGGGCTGCGGAGTTGCTGGAATTTGTTCTCAAGGAGTTCGTCAATAATCCGACGGCAGAGACCTTCGCGGCAGCCAGAGAGGAGTGGATCGCGTCGCGGCGCCCCTACCTTCAGACCGAAGCCTTTCGGTTCTATGCCGGTCCGATCGATGATAAGGACGGGCCCGAGCCGATGATTAACGGTTGGCCAATGGATGAATATCACATCGACTACATCGATGGCGCTCCCATGGGCGGATTGATCAACACTCCGGAGGATTACCCTGACATTACCAAAGAGTTGATCGCCAGTCTCAATGAGAAAGCCGGCGAGACGGCGATCACTTCGGGCTATCATGCGATTGAGTTTCTCCTCTGGGGACAGGACTGGAATGACGACGGTCCCGGCGACCGGCCGGTGACCGACTACACCAGCGCGCCGAATGCGGATCGTCGCGGTGCTTATCTTCTCGCCTGCGCTGATCTCCTCACGGATCACCTTTCCGAACTGGTCGCCGAGTGGGCTCCGGACCGCAGTGATAATTACCGGGCTGAGTTTGTGGCCACTGATCCCGCCAAACCGGTGCGCGCGATTCTCTACGGCTTGCACGCTCTCAGTGGAAAAGAACTTGCAGGGGAGCGCCTACTCGTCGCCTGGGACACGCAGGATCAGGAAGACGAGCACAGCTGCTTCAGCGACACGACACATCAGGACGCCTACTACGACGCCATCGGAATCCAGAATGTGTATCGCGGCTCCTATCGGTCCGAGGAAGGGGAGGCGATCAGCGGCACCGGCGTCCGCGCTCTTGTGAGGACGTTCTTCCCGGACGAAGTGGAGTCATTCGACGGGAAAATGGTGGAGATCATCCAGCGACTGAAAGCGATTCCGCAGCCCTTTGATCAGGCGATTATCGGTGATGACGACGCGCCCGGTCGAAAAGCGATCCTCGCCGCAGTAGAGTCACTGGAAGACTTTGCGGCGATGATCTCCCGGCTCGATCATGCCGTCCTTGCCTTCAGTCAGAACTGAGGTGGCGCGGTCATTGATCCTTTGAGCCGTCGCCGTCCGCATCGACCACTCCTGAAAAAGGGTGCCCTGTGACGGCTTCCCAGGCGATTTCCCGAAAGACACGATCCAGTTCCGGTCCCGGGAAATCCGACTCCGGCGTAAAGTTGACCTTCTCTTCGATCAGGGCGGGAGACTTCCCGTACATGGTGGCGTAAAAGACATAGCCTTCGAGCCGGTCAAAACCGGGGCCGAGGTGACCGAGTTGATCGCGCCACAGCGAACGCTCTTTTCCGCCGATGACGGTGTGGATCCCCTCTACGCCCGGGAGTTCACCCCGGATTTGTCGTTTGGCCGCGAGGACCATCGCATCCGAGGTCGGGAGAATGAAGACTTTGTCGGGGTAACTTTCTCTCAGAGTATTTGCCAGGGCTGTGTAGAGCTCACGCTTTTCTTTTCCGATCCGGTCGAGAACCTCATCGGTGAAAAAATCCTCGGACTCCGGATTCTCTCCCAGCTGAAAAAGCTGAGGCCAGGCATCGGAAAGATAGAACTTCATCGCGGGGTGATACTTCAGACAGAAATTGATCCAGCAGGAGTAGTATTCCGGGCGGTCGTTGAAATAGGGCCCCCACATCATCGCCTCCCACTCCGCATTCGCGATCGAAGCGAGGAGCCGGGGAAGAGGGCGGCCGTCAAATTCGAAGATCCCGTTTTCCTGCTCCCACTTGTAGCGGGCGCTTCCGGTGATGCCTCCTCCCGTATGGGTGAAGAGAGGCTGTTCGAATCCCGCAGCCTTGCAGATCTGGGGAAACGTCCGGTATCCCGGGGCCATGAAGCTGTGACCGGTTCCGACAATGCGTAGCGCTCCGCTTTCGGGTTTATCAAACGAGGTCACCGGCTCCCATTTGTCGCCGATGCGCCCGGCATAGACGGCGGCGATTTTCTCCGGGGAAAGGTGGGAAACGGCGTGTTCCGGAAAGCGTTCCTGCTCCCATCCGGGATCGACTTTGAATTCACGGGGAGCGCCCGGGTTGCGCCCCTTTGCCTTTCCTCTCTGAAGCTTATCCCGATAGGCAAGCGCCTCTTCGACGGTGAGCTTTCCGTCCCTGTTGGTGTCGGCTTCGGGAAACCGTTTCAGCCATGACTCGAGTTGCGCCGGCGATGGTGATTGTGCCGGTGCGACCTGGGTGATCAGCAAGATACAAAGAAGGAGGAAGGAGCAGCGTTTCATGATTCAGTCAAAGGATGGCGGAAGGTGGAGAAATCCTTCTCACTCTTCCAGCTCCAAAACCTCAACTTTCCGGAACTCAACGGGATGACTCTCGGACTGGAGCGAGATTGTTCCCGCGGAAAGTTCGATTGTCCCTCCGGCCTTTTCGATCAATTCCGCTGCCTGCGGGTGTGTCGCGTCGAGTATCGGCTTCTGGTATTCGAGGACGACCTCGCCTCCGGCGATATGCCGGATGACCTCGTTTCCACGCACTTCGATTTCAACGGTGACCCAGTCGTCTCCAGGAAACGTCTTTGAGCTGGAACTGACGCAATGTTTCCTGATCAGTTCACCCTCCATGAAGACATGCGTTCCCGGGGTGCAGAGGTTGGCATTGGTGCGCTCCGCCTTGCCGTCGCCGCCGAGAAGTTGAACTTCGATTGAGACGGGGAAGTCCTGATCCAGTACCATCGTTGCGGGATCCTGACCGTGCACCATGACGCCGCTGTTCCGGAACGCCCAGCCCGGCCCGCCTTTGACCTGATCGCCGATGAAGCGGTATTCAAGACGAAGCCGGTAGTTTGAGAAAGGAGTTTCATAGAAGAGGTGGCCGAAGGTTTCTTTGAACTCGTCGTAATTTTCGTAGCCGACTTTCAAGAGTCCGTCTTCGACCCGGAAGGTTTCACGGGGATCCTCACCGTAATTTTCAAAGCGAATCTTCGGAGTCCAGCCGGAGAGATCCTTTCCATTGAATAGAGGAATCCACTTTTCCTCCGCATCGGCGAACGAGAGGAAAATGAAGAGTGCCGGGAAAAAAGAGAGCAGTCGCAGTGGGGGAATCGTAAATGGAACCATCACAGTGGCTTCGAGTATAGGGTGATTTTTTGCGGTCTTCCAGTCCCGATAAAAGTCCCTGCGCCCCCGTTCGTGCAGCGTCACGATGCAGCCGCTCGTCGCGAAGTAACTCTCAAGTTTCATTGCGCGAGTAAGCAGGCTGCACGCTCTGGCCGGGTTCTGATTTAACTTCGTTGCTCATTCCGACACTCTGCGGAGGGGCCACGTGTCGAGTTCATGAAAAGGGTGCATTCCCGATGGTGATGAACCGGACCGGATCTGTCCTCAACTGGATTCAAGATTCCTCGATGAGGAGAGATTTTAGCTGATCAACCGTGAGCTTTGTGGCAGCGTCGGTGCCGGACAGGAGCGAGTCGGCGAGTTCTCTTTTCCGGTGATGTAAGGAGACGATCTTTTCCTCGATTGTGTTTGCGGCGACAATGCGGTAAATCGTGACCGGTCTCGTCTGACCGATGCGGTGGGCGCGGTCACTGGCTTGATCCTCGACAGCCGGATTCCACCAGGGGTCCATGTGGATGACGTAGTCGGCGGCGGTCAGGTTGAGGCCGAAGCCGCCTGCTTTGAGCGAGATGAGAAAGACATCGCCGTCGCCGGACTGAAAGGCGTCGATAGCGGTTTTCCGTTTTTTCGGGGAAGTCGATCCGTCGAGATACTGATAGGAGACGCCCTCTTCGTCGAGGTGCTCCCGGAGGAGGGAGAGGTGATCGACAAACTGGGAAAAAACGAGGACTTTGTGGTCGTTCGAGAGGAGTTCTTCGAGGGTGTTGCGAAACACTTTCAGCTTGGAACTTGCGGGGGCGTTGACCGGATCGATCATCGCCGGGTTGCAACAGGCGCGGCGGAGTTTCATGAGTTCGGCAAGAATGCGAACGGCCCCTTTTTCATCGGCGTGAGTGTCCATCATCTCAACCGCGTTGCGTCGGATCGCTTCGTAGAAGGCAGTCTCTTCATCGGACAGCTCGACTTTCAGCGTGATCTCGGTTTTCTCAGGGAGATCGCGAAGAACGTCGCTTTTGAGGCGTCGCAGAATGAACGGATTGATGAGACGGCGGAGCCGGTCCCGCGTCTCGGCGTGCTGCTGTTGTTCGATGGGAACGGCGAACTTCTTTTGAAAGCGGCTCACGTTTCCGAGGAGGCCCGGCTGGATGAAGTGAAAGAGGTTGTAGAGTTCTTCGAGATGGTTCTCGATCGGGGTGCCGGTGGTGATGAGTCGGAACCGTGCCCGGAGCCGGATCGCCGCTTTGTAGCGAAGGGTTTCGCGATTTTTGATCGCCTGGGCTTCATCAATGACGACGGTGTTCCACTCGATCCCGGCGAAAAGATCGGCTTCACTCTGAAGCAGTCCGTAGGTCACAATGACGAGATCCCGGGGTCCGAGTTCCCCGAGGAGCTCGGAACGGTTCGGACCGCGAAACACTTTGAGGTTCAGGGTCGGTGCGAATCGCAGCGTTTCATCGGCCCAGTTCGAGGCCACGGAAACGGGGGCGACAATGAGGGCGGGACCGTCGGCGGCGCGGCGAAGGAGGAGCGCCAGCGCCTGGACGGTTTTTCCGAGTCCCATGTCATCGGCCAGACAGGCTCCTCCGGTCCAGTGCGCGAGGCGGGCGAGCCATTCAAATCCTTCGTTCTGATAGGGTCTCAGCTCCGCCTGAAGCGTGGGCGGGATCTTGGGACGGAGGCGGCCGGCTTCCTCCAGTTTTTCGAGCCGCTTTTTCCAGGCCGGGTTGGTGGTTGCCCCGGCCTCGACCGCGAGATCTTCGATGAGATGAGCGGTGAGCGTCGGCAGTTGGTAGACTCCGTTATCACCGGTGGGTTCCTCACGTGCGAGGGCACCGATGTCGCGAATTTGTCGACGGAGGCGTTCCGTAAGGGCAAGATACTGCCCGTCGTCGAGCCGGATAAACCGGGAGGCGATGCTGCTGTCCATGAGCCGGAGGAGATTCTGCATCGTGAGCACGGTGTTCTCATCGACTTGCAATTCTCCACTCGCTTCGAGCCAGTCGCTCTTGCTGTTGAGGCGGAGGGAAAACGATTCCGCTCCCGCGAGCGCCTTGAGGGTGAGGGCTTCTCCATCGGGCCACTCCACAACGGGCTTCGAATCTGCGGGCATTTCACGGATCTCGAGGAGAAGCTGAAGGCAGCTCTCGAGGTCAGTGAGGGTCCATACGGTATTATTTTCGTTCCGGCGGGAAGAGAGGATTTCCGAGTGAGCGACGAGGTTCTTGAGAGACCGGCTTTCTTCTTTGAGGTCTCGAACTGCGCGGACGGGACCGTCGTCGTCTCTGCCGAAGACGGCTTCGCTCCCATGGCCCGGAGCGAAGCCCGGGCCATCGGGGCCGAGAGGTTGAACCCTCGCAGTCACGATGAGGCCTTCCCCCTGAGGCATCATTCGCAGGTAGAGCGTTTCCCCGGCGGCAATTTCACGGGCTCCCTCGGCCGAGGTCGCGGCGGCGTCTCCTTCGACGCGGATCGATCCGGAGAGTGCTCCGAGCACAGCGCCGAGCCGCTCCCTCGCTTCAACCGGAAACTCCCGCGACCGTGGCGTCGGGAAGGTGAGGCACATGTCGTGAAGGGTTTTGGTGATGACGCAATATTCGAGGACGTCGTTCTGGAGGGGTGCGAAGTACACTTCGCCTACGTCGAAGGCGGTGGAAAAAGGATGAATCTGAAGTGAGAGGACTCCTTTTTTGCTTTCGGTCAGGGCGATGGACGGCTCGATCTCAACGATGCGGGCCGGTCTCGCCAGATTTGGTTTTTCATCAGCCAGATAGACGGCGGGATGATCCACGAGATAGGAAAGGACGCCACTGATGCTGGTCGTTATGTCGTCCATCCCATATCCACTCCAGCGGTTTCGGTGGTTGTTTTCAAACGTTTCGATGATCTTCCGGTCAGCCCGGGATAGATGTTCCCACCCGCGAAAATGATCGAAGAGACGGTGCAGTGAAACCTTTTTTGGAACGCTCCATTTGCCGGATTTCAGCAGAGTCCGTTCGAAGGGCAGGAGGTGGTATTCCGAGCCGTAGTAGCTTTTCTCCAGCCCCCAGAGAAATTGCTTATTTCCGCCTCCGGAAGTTGCCGTCGCGACCGCACTTTCTCCGGTCGCGGCGATGAGCGACTCCAGGGTGGCAATGGACTTTTCCCATGCCGGAACCGGAGTCGCGAGATCAATGAGTGGTACCGGGGCAAAGGAGAGACTGCTCCGGATTTTTTCAGCGAGTTCTCCTGCCTTTGTCGCTTCGTCTTCATTTTGGCTGATCGCGGAGACGAGGTGAGACGCCTCCATTTCGATCCAGGTATAGCCATGCTCCCCGGCGCGTTTCACGTATTCGAGCAGCGAAGGGACGATCAACTTTTCATTTTCGACGAGAAGTTCGGGAACGGTCCAGTGAACGCTGAGAAGGGAGAGGAGATCACTGAAAATTTCGTCATAACCTTTGATGAATCGGGCAATCAGGAAACGGCACATTTCCTCGATCCGGGTTTCTTCGTGAAGCGACTGTAGTCTGAGAAACCCGCTGATCTGATCGAGAGCATAGACACCGAGATCACTCCCCAACTCCTTCCCCCAGGGCAGGAAACGATTGGCTTTCGTCAACGCAGCAGGATCTCCTGATCGGATCAAGCCAAGGAGGGCAAAAGGCGAGGAAAGACCGCCCGGGTACGCCTTTTTCTTCCTCGTTCCCTCGACAAGAGCCGCCATCGCCTGTTCATAGCGGACAAGAACCTCCTTGTCCTCTCCGCGCAGGAAGGCGAGCCATGCTTTGAGTGCCGAGCCGTAGGCTTTGCCGAGCGGGTCATTCTCCGAGAGAAGGGCCTCCGCGAACCTGTTCGCTTCTTTAAAATTGCCGCGCAGAACTTCCAATTCCCCGCAGTTGCGGAGAGAATGAAGAAAGCGGTCTTGATCGAGGAAACTGACTAGTTTTGCCGGGTCGTTCAATTCGGATATCGTTTCTTCGAAGGCGACTTTGCTGAGGTATCCTGCGAATTGATCCGAGAAATGGCTGAAGACCTTCCAGTCAAACTGGTCGACGAGAAAGGTGGCGATGGAGTATTTTAAGTCTGCCACCTTACTCTGATTCATGAACGCTTCGACTTCCCCCCACTGTTCCGTGAAGCAGTATCCGAAGCAGAGAGAGAGGGTAGAGAGTTCGTTCGTGATCGGATCGTATCCGCCGTAAAAGCGATATCTTCGTTGGCGCGAGTTCTCGTCGTGCTGAGTCCGGCGGGAGAACACGGCCTTTCGCATTTCTTTCGGGTCGGCTTCGGACCAATCCTTCAAAGTGGCAACCACGAGGGATCGTTTCATCCAGACGCCGGAGAGTGATCGGTTGACGGGTGGTTCGACTGCGCCCCATCCTTTGAGACGCTTCATTGCAGCACTGATCCTAATGCCGGTGAGCCGCGTTCCTTTTTCGTCGGTAATCAGATGCAGGGCGGCCATTTCATCCTGCCAGGCTCTTTGTCCCATCGCAGTGCCGCTGAGTGCCATGGTGCGGGCGAGATTCAGCGTCTCCTTTGCGGCACTCTTGAGGAGCTCGGGAAAATTGGGAGCCTCGAGTTCACAAAAATCCAGTTCAATACCGTCAGTTCCCATCACGCGATCTTGTTTCCATTTTAATCATTGTTCCCATTCATGAAGTTTCCGAGTGGCTTTGCCGCTTTTGGTGGAGAGTAAGGCGGAAAGAGTTCAGGCACACAATCTATTCGCTATTATGTTATCAATATCCCGCCTTTGAGAAGATACTTTATATTTTGGTCCTCCTCTAAATTGCGTGGGGTGAAAGGTCGAGTCCACCGCAGTGGAAGAGGACACGGATCCTCAAAGTG
>JARGOP010000051.1:0-2137 GCA_029233965.1 Verrucomicrobiales bacterium
AGGCATGGCGGACGACGTGGAAGTCGTCCCTCCGGAACCCGGCAGTCTAGGTCAGCCCGAATTTCAGGTCGATTGGCCTCTGGTAGTCCCTCAGCGATCCGCTCATGATTTCGTCGATTGTGACCTTCCGACCGGCTTTCGCGGATTCAACGACCGCATAGGCGCAGGCGAGATCGCGGAGACCTTCCTCGCCGGAGCATTCGGGTTGGTCGCCGGATCCGACGGCCCGGAGCCAGTCGAGTTGGGAAAGCGCGAAGTCGTTGGTGAGCCCGAGCGGGAAGTGTTTCTCTTTCATTTCCGGAGAAGCGTTCGCTTCGTAGAGTGCGGCGAGCGACTGCTCCGCTTCGCCGTCGAGCTGGATGCGATCGCCGGTGACCCGTCCTTTGCTCCCGTAGAAAACGGGTCCGTCTCCGATCGAAGTAGCCGTTCCGTGGCCGCCCCAGCTTCCGAACATGGTGCCGGCGGCGCCGGATTTCAGTTCAAAGTGAGCGTAGAAAGTGTCATCGGCATCGCAGGAGATCGGCTCGACCCGTTTTCCATTACGGAGCAGGTAGCGGGTCGGTTCCACGACCCGGGTTTGCGCGGTGACGGTCTCGACTTCGCTGCCGCCGATGTATCGGATCATGTCGAAGAAATGCGGGCCGAGGTCGAGTGCCATGCCGCCGCCTTCCACGAGATCGTGCCGCCAGGGCGTTTCTGCGACGATGAGATCCGGCGCCCACCAGGTGCCGATGTTTCCCATGACGGCCATCTGCAGCCTGCCGGCCGGTCCTTCGTCGCTGAAGGCCCAGTGTTGGTGCCTGACGCCCACATCGAAGCGGAGGTTCTCGAAAACACCAAAGGTCACCCCGGCATCCTTCGCCTGCTCACACATGCGGCGGGCGGCGGCCATGGTGACCGCGAGTGGCTTTTGGGAAAGAACCGGTTTTCGCTGTTCGAATGCCGCGGCTGCGATCTGGTGGTGAAGGCTGTGAATCGTGAAATCATTGATCGCGTCGACCCGGTCCGAAGCGATGAGATCGCGATAGTCGGTGAAGATCTCGACCCCGGTATCGGGCTGGAAGTCGGAGAGATATTGATCTCCGACCGCAAGCGGATCGCCGGGGATGTTCGAGACAGGCGTTCGCTGGGGCGGCCCTTCGCCGCGTTTTACGTAACTTTGGGCGTCCTCCGCTTTCCGGGAACAAAGCGCGGTGACTTCAAAATCGTTGATCCCTGCTTCGCGCAGCAATTGATAGCCCTCAAGGTGGGCGGCGAGAATTCTGCCGCATCCGATAATTCCAATACGAATCATGAAAGAAACCTAGAAGTGGCTCGTAGAATGGCAAAGCGAAAAGCATGGACCGGCGAATCCGGGAGTCTAAGGTATGCAAACGATGGAAAAAACCGATGTGAAACGACAGTTCGAAAAGACCCGTATGAGTCTGATCGAGAGGCTCGCCGATTGGGAGGATCAACGCTCCTGGGATGATTTTTACCAAACCTATTGGCGGCTCATTTACAGTGTCTCCGTGAAGTCGGGGCTCAGTCCCGATGAGGCTTTCGATGTCGTGCAGGAAACGGTTCTCTCCGTCGCGAAACAGTGGAAAAAAGGGCAGCAGTACGATCCGGCGAAAGGTTCCTTCAAAACCTGGCTCATGAATATCACCCGCTGGAGAATCTCCGATCAGTTCCGGAAAAGGCAGCGCAACCCCGCAGCGATGAATCAGGCGGGCGGAACTCCGGACGGGGACGGCGACTTCCGCCGCACCGCGACGATCGAGCGGATGCAGGGTGAGGACGGTGAAGAAATTCTCGAACGTCTCTGGGAAAACGAATGGATGTACAATCTCTCCGAGGTTGCGATTGAGCGGGTCAAAAAACTCGTTTCACCCAAGCAGTTTCAGATCTTCCACGCCTATGTGATCAAGGAATGGGATGTCTCCCGCGTGAAAAAAGAGCTCGGGGTGAGCCAGTCCCAGGTTTACCTCGCGAAGCACCGCGTCGGCAGTTTGCTGAGGAAAGAGGTCGAGGCCTTGAAGAAGGAGTTTCAGTGAGCGCAGTCACGAATTGCCCCGTCCGGCAGGGGGCTGTGGCCCGCGTCAAGAAAGCGCGTTTTTCACAGACGCCGAATCTGCTCGCTCACGCTCGCAGCTAC
>JARGOP010000051.1:2237-32132 GCA_029233965.1 Verrucomicrobiales bacterium
GCTCGCAGCTACCCTTTTGAAGGTTACTGCCGGCTGCGGAGCTTATCTTTTTCCTCTTCCCACTGTTGTTTCAGGGAACCGATTTCGCGGGTCTTTTGCGTCTCGAGTTCCTGAATCTCAAGATAATTGCCGGAAGCCACCGCCTTCGCAATGAGGTCGGTGAGGAAGAGCTCCCGCTCTGCGACCTTTGCCTTGAACTTGTCATCAATGGCCGCGAGTTCCGCCCGCTGCTCGTCGGTGAGCTTCACTTCCGGTTCGGATCCGGCGAGCCGTTCCATTGCGAGTTCGTAGGCACTTTTCATAACTGTTTGAGGAGAGTGGCAGAATTACTCTTCCTCTCCGGCAGTATCCGCATTCGCTTCTGCAGAAGCCTCTTCGGCCGCTGGTGCAGGAGCTTCTTCTGTTTTCGCGGGTGCTTCTTTTGCCGGTTCCTCTTTCGGTGAACCAAACTGAAGTTCAGGAGTGGATTCGATGAGCGCGGCGATTTCGGGCCAGCCTTCGGGGCGCTGCATCTGGAAAACGTGAAGATAAACACGGATCACGCCCGGGCTGTGATCTTGAAGCAGTTTTGTCACCGTGGCTTTGAGTTTCCTTTCGTCGATCTCATCCGGAATGTCTTCGGCCGCGCCCTCGCCGTCGTGCTCGATTCCGACTCCGTCGAGAAACTGGATCAGAACATCCTGATGCGCCTTCATGAGCCAGAGCTGGATGACGTGCTCCGCAATTTCGTCGGAGGCTTTGAGCTTCACATTTTTCACGAGCCATTCGATCTGGGCCGGAGCCGGCTTCCGTTGGATGAAGACCGGACGAAGCTTACGATTGGAAGCGAGAGTGGAGAGCGACATGGTGTAGACTTCCCGCTGCTCATCGCGGAGGTATTGAAATACGGAAGCGGCAGTGTCAGCATCGACTTCCTGGAAAATCTCGTAGGCTTTCATGATGGAGGATTCTTAAGATCGCTGAACTAAGATCAGCGAAGCAAGAGTGTGCCCGTAAAATTTCATCCTGCAACGCATATTCTATAATCGCCATGAGTGGCGAATCAGTCGGATGAGGGTATCATTTGCGCCATGTCCCGAGGCTTTGCGCTTTTTGATCTCGATCACACCCTTCTTCCCCACGACACGCAGGCGCTGTTTTGCAACTTTGTGCTCCGGCGGGAGGGCTGGCGCCGCGTCTATCTGATCTGGTTTTTCCTGAGTCTGCCCTTTGCCGCGATTCGGCTCATCAGTCTCCGGACCATGAAGCGCGTCTTTTCGAGTTATCTCGTGGGAATGAAAAAGGAAACGCTGGAGGCCCATGTCAGGGCATTTCTGGAAGAGGATTTTCAGAAAGCTTTGTATCCATCCGTCGTCGCGGAGCTGGAGCGCAACCGCGAGGAGGGACGACTTCTCATTCTGAACAGTGCGAGTCCGGAGTTTTACCTGAAGGGCATCGCGGAGAAGCTCGGCTTCGATCATTTCATCGGAACCGACATGGAAGTCGGGAAAACGATGGCGTTCCTCCCGAAGATTTCCGGCCCGAACAACAAGCACGAGGCCAAAGTCGTTGCGATGCAGGAACGGGGACTGATCCCGCCGGAAGTGACGGAAGAAGAAGTCCTCCTGCCGGATTCCTGGGCGTATTCCGACAGTTCGGCGGATATTCCGCTACTCTCCATCGTCGAACATGGTGTCATGATTCATCCCGGGGAAAAGCTGGAAAGCGTCGGCCTGGAAAAAGGTTGGCGAACGATGACCCCGCCGCGACCTTACGACGGGAAATGGGGAAACCGGATTGCGGCATTGAAACAGGCCTGTGGGCTCTATGTTGCCGGGGAAAGCTGAAACGCCGAAATTCCGTTCGCTCTTCCTCTCGAAACCCCTTAAAACAGTGCATGGCTGATCCGGAACCCGACAAAACGATTTCAGGCCGTTCCTGGATTTCCCTCTGGGCGGTTTTGATCGTTCAGGCGCAGAATGCGTTCAACGACAACTTCGTCAAGCTCGCGCTCATCGGACTCGCCGTGACAGTCGCAGCGGGAACCGCGATCGGGGACAACATCGAGTTCGTTCTTGCGGCGATGATCCCTCTTCCCTTCGTGCTCCTCGCGCCGGTGGCGGGTTGGTTTTCGGACCGTTTTTCCAAGAGCCGGGTCATTTTCCTCTGTCTCATCGCCCAGTTTCTGATCTTTTCCCTGATCGTGGGAAGCCTCTACATCCGGTCCGTCCAGCTTGCGATTTTCGGCTATTTCCTCCTCGCGGTGCAGTCCACGATGTTTTCGCCGGCGAAGCAGGGGATTCTCAAAGAGGTGATCGGCTCGCAGAAGCTGGGTCTCGCGAACGGGCTCATGCAGATGCTGACGATGGCAGGCATCCTCGGCGGAATGGCGCTCGGCGGTGAATGGTTCGATGCGGGGCTGAAGGCGATTAATAAAGCAGAAGGGGTCGATCCGCAAAATGCGTGGCGCGCCGCGACGATCCCGGTCATCGCGATTGGCCTCGCTTCTCTTCTGCCGCTCGTGATCGGGCTTTTCATTATCCGGACCCCGGATCATCCCGGAGCGGAGTTCAAAAAGAGCATTTTCCGGAGCCACTTTCTCGACCTTCGCTACCTTTTCAGCCACTCTGTTCTCAAGCGCACCGGCCTTCTTATTGCCTTCTACTGGCTTGTCGCAAATTTCATGGGGCTTGCCTTTTTCGGCTTCGCCAAAGAATTGAACCCTGATGTGGCCAAAGGCGGGGTGAGCAGTTCGTCAGGGCGCATGTTCATCTTTGTCGGGATTGGACTGATCGTCGGCAGCCTCACCGTTTCCTATCTCACGCGGGGCGGAAACAGACGCAACCTCTCGATTCCCGGCGGCTTTGGAATGGCACTGGGGCTGCTCGGAATGGGATTGCTCCCACCGGAATCGACGGCCTGGTTCGCCTGCGTCGGCGCGATGGGATACGCGAGTGGATTTTTTATTGTGCCGTTGAACGCACACCTTCAGGACCAGATTCATGAGGATCACCGGGGACGGGTCCTTTCGGCGCAGAATCTCCTCGGATCGCTCTCCGGGATCATGGCGATCGCTGCCAGCTCGCTGATGAAACTCGCCGGGCTTTCGGTCTCCGCGCAAGTTCTGATTTTTGTTCCGTTAGTGTTCGCGGTCAGTATCCTGCTGAGTAAAATTCTCAACGTTCCCGCTGAATCCACCGAATGAAATTTCTGGCCCGCCTCTTTTTCAAGATCACGATGCTGCCTGTGGTGCAGTTGCTCTATCGTGTCAGGCGGACCGGTGTCGGCTTTGTGCCGCGCGAGGGGGGGGTCCTTCTCCTCGCCAATCATGTGAGCTACATCGATGCATTCATCATTTACCTTACCTCACCGAGGCCGGTGAGGTTTGTCGTTCTTGAGGCTTACACGAAGGTGAAGCCGATCGCCTGGTTCCTGAAGCTTTTCGGCGCGATTCCGATCCGGAAGACGCATGCGAAGGAAGCCATCAACCGGACCGTGGCGGCCCTGAAGGAAGGGGATGTCGTCTGCCTGTTTCCTGAGGGAGGCCTGACGCGACTGGGCGTCGTCTACGAATTCAAGAAAGGCTTCGAGCTTATCGTGAGAAAATCGGGTTGCCCCGTTGTGCCGGTTTACATGGACGGATTGTGGAGCTCGATCTTTTCCTTTGAGCGCGATCGCTATTTCAAAAAGAAGCCGCTCAGGCTGTCCTGTCCCTTGCAGGTAGCCTTCGGTCGGCCCATTCCCGCAGAGGAAGCCATCGTCGGACGTGTCCGGGAAGCAGTTTGGGAGCAGAGCGTCGAGGCTTTTCACAAGCGCCGTGCGTTCGACCAGCCTCTCGAAAAAGCCCTCATCGGCGGGCTCAAGAAAAATCGACGGAAGTCCTTCCTTGTCGAATACGGGAAAAACGGCCCTCGTGACTGGTCACGCGCCTACACGCTCGGACTTGCGACGGCGATGGCGCGCCGCTGGATCAATCATCCACCCGAAGAGGGGGATCGCATCGGCATTCTTCTGCCGCCGGGACCAATGTCCGCGATGATCAACTACGGGCTGTTCCTTGCCGGGAAAACCCCGGTGAACCTTCCGTTCACAATCGACCAGCGGGAAACGGAAGCCGTTGCCAAATCCATCGCGCCGCTCGGGATTCGAACGGTCATTACTTCAAGGGCTTTTATGCCTCATCTCATGGACTTCTGGCAGGGGGACGAGGGTGTCTTCATCGACATGAAGTCGGTCATGACCTCGCCGGGAGCAGGCGTCACCCTGTTCGAACGAATCCGGGCCATGATCGAGCCTGCCTGGCTCACCTGCTGGAGGCTTGATTTAAACCATCGATCCCTCGATCGTGAAGCGGTCGGGATGGTTCGACGTCCCGGTGAGGATCCCGTCATGCTCACGGCGAGACAACTGATGACCAATGCGCTGCAGGTGACGGCGGCGAGTTTTATCACTCCGACCGAAAACGTTTTCTCCGAGCAATCGCTCAGCACGCCTGCGGGCCTCATGACGGGATGCTGGGCCCCGGCGCTCTCCAAGGGGAAGGTCGTGGCCCGTGCTTTCTCGATGCGCGACAGCTTCGATGAGTTGGAGCGGGCGATTCTTGAGCAAAACGTGGCCGTCATCGTGGGTTCACGGGAATTCTACGAGCAACTTCGCCAGCCACTCAGCATCCGCTCTTTGAAATACGGAATCCTCATTGGAAGAGCCAACCATTGGGAAATTGAGGGTTGGGAGGAAGCCATCGAGGTGCCTCTCGCCCGCGCTTGGGAGGCGCACGGGCGCGTCGTGACAATGAGTCGGACCGATCCCGATGATGCGAATCTGGCTCATCATTCGCATCAGCGCGGGCGTCATGCGAAATCAGTCGGGTTGTTTCTCCCCGGAGTTGCCCCCCGGGTCAGAGACGGGCAGTTGTGGGTCCGTTTTGAGCCCGTCGGAGAGGAAATGAGTGACGGCAACTGGCTGCCGGGGCCAAGGAAAGCCGGGATCGATGAGAGCGGGTTTCTCTTCTTCCGTGGACGGGATTTCGGCGAGTGAACGGAAGGATTCAGCCCCTCTGATTCATTTTAAAAAAACCGCTTGCTGATCAGTGGTAGCAGTGGAACATTCCCCGCCCTCAACAAGGGTAGAGAAAGATGGCATACGCAATTATCAAAACCGGCGGAAAACAATACCGCGTGGAAGCAGGCGACAAGATCGATGTCGAGAAGCTCAGCGCTGAAGTCGGAGATACCGTGACTTTCGAAGAAGTCCTCGCTTCAGGCAGTGGAGAAGGGCTCACCGTGGGTGCCCCTTTCATCGATGGAGCGAAGGTGACGGCCAAGGTTGTCGATCAGTTCCGTGCGAAGAAGGTTATCGCCTTCAAATTCAAGCGCCGCAAAGGTTACCACAAGACCAAGGGCCACCGCCGGCATCTCACCCGCCTTGAGATCGTTTCGGTTTAATTCATTTTCTAAAATTTCTACTCCAGTTTGTCATGGCACATAAGAAAGGACAGGGAAGCGTCAAGAACGGTCGCGACAGCAACAGCAAGCGTCGCGGCGTGAAGAAATTTGGTGGAGAGCAGGTCATTGCCGGCAACATCATCATTCGTCAGTGCGGTACCAAGTGGCATCCCGGCAAGAATGTTGGTCTCGGTCGCGATTACACGATCTTCTCGCTCGTCGATGGCAATGTCCGCTTTGACCGCAATGGTCGCCGCGTGAATGTCGACGCTGTCGAAGCCTGATCTTCTCTCAGGCTGACGAAACTCAAGCAGAACACGTTCGATGTTGAACGTCGTTTTGTTTGAGCCGGAGATCCCTCCGAACACCGGCACGATCGGACGTCTCTGTCATTCGACGGAGACATGTCTTCATTTGATCGAGCCGCTTGGATTTTCGATCGATGACCGTTCCCTGAAGCGCGCCGGTTTGGATTACTGGCATGAACTGAAGCCCTCGCTCTGGTCATCGCTGGAGGACTGTCTTGCCGCAGCTTCGGAAGAGGCGGCGGTTTACTACCTGACCACGAAAACGGAGCAGGCTTATTGGGAGGCAAAGTTTAAACAAGGCGACTATCTCATCTTCGGTCCCGAAACGAGAGGCCTGCCCGAGTCACTCCTGAAGACACGACCGGAATCCTGCCTGACAATCCCCCAAACGAAAGGGAGGAGCCTGAATCTGGCCGTCGCTACCGGTATCGTTCTCTACGAAGCGATTCGTCAAATCTCGATAGAACCTTAGCCTTGCGCCGGAATTCGGGTGAAAACAGGGTTCATTTGCAACAAATCCGACTGTTTCGACCGGAATTTTTGTGTTTTGCCTTGTGAGGTTTTTAAAAAAACGGTAATGAATTTCAGCTTGTCTAACTTGTAACCCTTGTTTTCCTTATGGTGGCTTCTCGACCTAACTACGGCATCACCCGCATTGATCAGCCTGAGAAAAAAAATCACGGCTATTACGTCCGCATCACGCACCGCGGTAAGAGCCATCAAAAGTATTTCCCCGACAAAGCTTCCGGTGGGAAGAATAAGGCGCTCAAAGCGGCGAAGGAGCACCGCGACAGTCTCCTCGCAAAAATGCCGAAGTACAAGCAGGAGGCGGCCGCGAAGAAGAAGCGCCGCATCAAGCAGTCCGGCGTCGTCGGCGTGACTCACGTGGTTTCCAAGTCTCCGAAGGATAAAACCTACGAGTATTGGCAGGCAGCCTGGGTGGATGGGGAAGGAAAGCGAAAGACCGCTAAATTTTCGATCAAGCGCTACGGCAGCGACAAGGCTCTGGAGATGGCGAAAAAAGCCCGTCGTGCCGGACTCAAAGGAAAGCGGTAGGAATCCGTTTTCCCTGCAGAATTCATTCGTCGACAGCCTGTTCAGGGGCCATGTTTCTCCGTGGCTGCCTCTGAAATGAACTCTCTTGCTGTGGAATCGGCTGTCGAAGCCAGGGACATCGTCCGCACTTTCGAAATCGGCGAGAACCGGATCGAAGTGTTGAAGGGTGTCTCTCTGGAGGCGAAGCGTGGTGAGAAGCTTTTTCTCGTCGGGCCTTCCGGGGCGGGAAAGACCTCGCTGCTCTACACGCTCGCCGGTCTCGAAAAACCGAACGGGGGAGACGTTCTTATCGACGGGCGGTCTCTTTACCGCCTCAGTCGAAAAGAACAGGCAAGGGTCAGGAATGAAACGATGGGCTATGTGTTCCAGAGTTTCTTTCTCATGCCTGAGTTGACGGCGCTCGAGAATGTCATGGTGCCGTCGCTGATTCGCGGGCGCAGGGCAAAGGAACGAGCCACTTCTCTTCTGGAAAGGGTTGGCCTCGGGGCACGAACCGGCCACCTTCCGAATGAACTCTCCGGCGGCGAACAACAGCGGGTCGCGATTGCCCGCTCGTTGATGAACAATCCGAAAATTCTTTTCGCCGACGAGCCGACCGGCAATCTCGATTCGAAAACCGGGATTGCGGTGATGGATCTTCTCATGGAACTCGCGGACGAAGAGGAGAGAACCCTGATGGTGGTCACCCACGACAGTTCGCTGGCAAGAATCGGTGATCGAACCATCACGCTGGTGGATGGAGTCATTGTTTCCGACAACATTGGTGAGTAAACCTTGCGACGGTCCTCCCTCCGCGAGTAGGATCAAACAGGGTATGATGAGAGACCTGACAGGGTTGAGTTTCGCAGTTTTTCTGTGCGCTTCCGTATTTCAGCAGGAGGCATGGAGTCATCCCGCTCATGCGAAGCCGGTCAATTATCCCTACGTCGTGGGGTTCGAGCGCTTTCACTCCAGTCTTGATGATGATGAGTATCTTGCTCAGGGCGGGATGATTTTGCTCAATGAACTCAATTGCGTTGCCTGTCACGAGCCGCCTTCGAGACTGAAGGAGCAGCTGCAGGGGGTCGAGGCGACCAATCTTGCCGGTGTGGCCTCCCGGCTCGACGACATTGATCTGGAGATCATGATTCGGAATCCCCGCTTTGTGAAAAAAGATACGGTGATGCCGAGCCTCTTCGCCGGACCGGATCGTGATCTCGAAGAGGTAAAAGCCCTGAAGCACTATCTCGCCACCTTTTCGGAGGAGGTCCCCGATTATCCTCTTGGAGATATTGAGAGGGGACGTTCGTTTTATCACCGGGTCGGTTGCGCGGCCTGCCATGCGCCCGAGGTCGGGTATCGAACGCCGGGGATTCCGGAGAATGCCGAGATCGAAATGGCCGGTCTTCCCAGTGTCCCCATGAATCTGGCGGATCTTTACGATCTGGATGCCCTGACTCACTTTCTCCTCACTCCGAACCAGCATCGACCATCCGGCCGCATGCCGGAGTTCCATCTCAGCCTGGAAGAGGCTGCCGATCTCGCTGCCTATCTCAAGGCCGGACCGGATCTTGAGTTGCCGGCAAATGTGACCGACGCCCTCACCGACTCCATTCCGTTCGAGTTGGATCCGGCGCTGGCGAAAAAAGGCGAGTCCCTCTTTGTGACGAAAAGTTGCCGCGCCTGTCACACCTCTCCCGATGGCAATTCGAAACGCGACCTCCACAGTTCATTGCCGCTTGCGAGACTGGATTTCAGCGAAGAGAAGGCCTGTCTCTCAGCCCGTCCGAAAGGTGGAGGGATACCCTTCTACGGATTGGATGAAGTGCAGAAACGGGCGATTACGGCCGCCCTTGTTCGGCTTGCGGATCGTCAGCCCCTGAGCGGCGCTGAGGAGATCGACTGGCGCATGAAAAGTCTGAACTGCTATGCCTGTCACGAACGGGACGGGGTCGGCGGTGCTGAAACCGCCCGTGAGGTTTATTTCGGATTCGAGACGGAGAAAGCCGTTGAACTGGGAAGGTGGGGGCACCTTCCTCCGGATCTCACCGGAGTGGGGGCGCGGCTCAATCACGGATGGCTGGAGCAACTGCTTCCCGGAGATGGCGGAATGGTGCAGGCGCGAAACTACCTCACCACGCGGATGCCGCGCTACGCCGCCGAACGGGTCAAGCCACTGGCAAAGGCATTTCGCCGGGATGACGAGGGCGAGACGCTTCTGGAAGGGTTGCTTCATCCCCCTGTCGGCAGGGAATTTGAAGCGGCGGCCTTTCTTGAAACCGAATGCCGAAGTTGTCACGGAGTGGGGGATCAGGAATCGACCGGACTTCCCGGAATCAATCTGAGGCTATCGTCGGAGCGACTTCAGTATCCCTATTTCAAGGCAATGATCCTGGCGCCGCAAACGACTCAGCCTGGAGTGCCCATGGTGCCCGCTTTCGAGAACGAGGCTGAAGCGGAGAAAAAGATCGAGTCGCTTTGGAGGTATCTGAAAGGACGGCAAGATAGTGATGGAGAATAAGTGAACTTCCGCAGTGGACCGGCGGGAGTGGGTGAAATTTTGACACCCCGCGTTTTCGCCGGGGCTCAACCCGCGAATCCTTCGTCGGGAATTAAGCCCCCGCGCTCTCCGTCGGCCGCTTCGGTCGCGAGGAGATCGCACCGTTCGTTCATCTCGTGTCCGGCATGGCCTTTGACCCACTGCCAGTCAATCCGGTGTCCTTCCGCAGCTTTTTCGAGGCGCTTCCAGAGATCGATGTTTTTGACCTCCTTTTTGTCTTTCTTGATCCAGCCTCTGGCTTTCCATCCGGCGACCCAGCCTTTCGTCTGGGAGTCGACGAGGTATCTTGAGTCGGAGAAGACCGTGACCCGGCAGGGTTCTTTGAGAATTTCCAGTCCGGCGATGGCGGCGAGGATCTCCATGCGGTTGTTGGTCGTCGTTTCGAATCCCTGAGCGAGTTCCCGCAAATGGGGCCCGAACTTCACCACGGTACCGTATCCCCCGGGACCGGGGTTTCCGCGGGAGGAACCATCGGTATAAATCTCGACGTGTTTCATGACTGGAGGCGGGGATTCAGGAAGTCGGCCATCGCGGAAATGTCGCCAGGACTGAGGATACGCGCTTTGGATGCGTAGGCCTTTTTCCGCTCGCGCAGCTCCGGAAATTCACCGGGCTGAATGGATTGCATTTCACGAATCTGACGGTCTCTCCAAATCCAGGCCCCGGGGCGCCAGGGGCCGACCATGAGCGGGTCTGACCAGGTGTGAAGGGAAAGCACATTCGCGCTGATCCCTGCAGCAAGATGCATCGGGCCGCTGTCTACGCTCACGGTCCAACCCGCTGCTCTGATCAGGGAGATGAGCTGGAGGAGGGTCGTCCGATTCAGATAATTCGTGACGTTGGAGGGCCATGGGTGGGCGGCGATCTTTTCATCGCCGACTCCCACGAGCCAGACTGGAGCCGGGCTGACGGCTTCGCAGAGTTCGGTGACTTCGTCGGCAGAAAGCGATTTTCCGATGCCCCGCGAAAACGGGTGGAGCAGCAATGCCGGCCTCTCGGGGTGGGGAGTTGGCTCCACCGGGTCCCCTTGAGGAAGGGGGAACTCGACCGGCAGGGTTTCGATGCCGAAGGCCTGCGGGATTTGCCGGTTCCGATCAATGGCATGAGTTCGCTGCCAGCCTTGAACGCAGATTTTCTCCCCGTAGAGCACGTGTGCTCCTTCGCGAGCCTGTTGGAACCCGACGATCTTTCGTGCTCCGGAGAGACGGGCGAGAAGACCGGTTCGAAGCAGTCCCTGAAAGTCGAGCGCGAGATCGTAGTGGTGATCACGAAAGACCCCGGAGGCCCATTTTCGGGCGCGCCAAAGACCTCCCGGGCCCCGGAATTGCCGCCTCGGAAAAGGAATCACACGCTCCAGCGCAGGGCATCCTTCGAGGATCGGAGCCCATTCGGTATTCACGAGCCAGTCAATTTTCGTCTCCGGACAGGCGCGTTTGATTGCCGCGACAGCCGGCAGGGTATGAACGATATCCCCAAGCGAACTTGGTTTCAGCACGAGAATCCGTTCGCTGCCGGTCAGTTGCACCTTATTTCCCCAGTGAAAGGCGGTGAGCCAGCATTTCAGGCAGTCCTGCGTCGACGATCTTGTCCTGGGCAGTCTGCACGTCGTATTCGAGGCGACGAATCGAAACTTCCTGATTCTCGACGTCGTAAACGGCGTAGGAGGCACGCCAGTCTCCGTCGCGCGGTTGGCCCGTGCTGCCGACGTTGATGAAATATTTCCGGCCCATTTCCAATTTCACACTGAGTTCCTCGGAAGGCTCAACACTGTCGCCCTTCGTGTAGATGCGGGGGGTGTGGGTGTGGCCGTAAAAGCAGAGTTGGGTGAACTGATAGCTGAAGCTCGCCATCGCATCGAATTTGTTCGTCACGTAGGTCCAGCCGCCAGGTGTATCGAGTGTCGCGTGGACGATCGTGAAATCGCGAACCTGGCGGACAAGCTTGAGGTTTCCGAGAAATTCACGCTCTTCCTGATCGAGTTGTGAGCGGGTCCACTCCATGGCCTGCTTTGCGAGCGGATTGAGCCCCTCAAGAGAGGTGCCAAGAATGGCCTCTTCGTCGTGGTTCCCTTTGACCACCGGACACCCCATTTCCCTGACAATCTGCAGGCACTCTTTGGGATTCGCTGCGTAGCCGACGATATCACCCACGCAAACATGATCGGTGCATCCAATTTCCTGAGCATCCGCCAGCACCGCCTGGAAAGCCTCAAGATTGGCATGGATGTCTCCGAAAATGGCGTATTTCATCACAAGGGTTCAGCCACCCGCATCTCTTGAACAGCGGGGAGCCTTGGAACTAACCATAGATAACCGTTTTCGCAACGGGTCGGAAAGACAAAACCCCTGAAAACCCTGACAGGGCGGTCTTTTCCCAAATTTTACGGTTGTCGCGGGGCCGGGCCGGGAAGGTCCGGATACGGGTCTGGAATGCGGAGGGCGGGGAGAATATCAAATTTTTCCTCGAGGTTTTTGATTTCAACAATGAGAGAAGCGGTGTGGTTATACTCGCCCTCGTAGTAGAGTCGGCGGAGATGATCGTAGGCTTCCCGCTCCCGACCGGGACATTTGGCGAGAAAATAGCCGACGAAGCGGTCTGAATACTGGGGTGCGCCCGGCAAATCCACGAGTTCCTTGTAGACTCGCGCCGTGGCACAATAGTCCTTTAGTTTTTCGCGATACACTTCAGCCAGTTGCTGTCGGATGATGGAGGATTCCGGGTTTTGTTCGATGCCCTGTTCCGCGAGATCCACGGCAAGAAGAGCGTATTCGTTGAAGCGGCGTTTGCGCTCGAATTCAGGAATCGACTCGTCGATCTCCATGTTAGCCGTGGCATTGATCCCGAGATGCCAAACGACGTCGCGCCAGTGATTTTCGTCACGGGGTTCGAGGCTGGTGATGATGGCGTAGGAGCGGCGGAGATCCTCCCACTCCTTGTTCGAAAAGTGACCGAAAGCCTCAAGGACGAGGTAGGAACTCACGAGGGTCCGCAAACCGCCCAGCGTTCCCATGAGGGCGGACTGGCTCATCTGTTGAATGGCATCGCGGGCCGGCGGCGGAAGGAGCAGACTCGAAGCGACCATCTCTTCACGCATGCGATCCTCGAAGGAAGCCCGCGCCAGTCCGAAAATGGCGAGGCCGAGAACCACGAGGATCCATCGGGGTGTTTTCTGGAAGAGGGCTTTCAAGAGACTAAAACTCCTTATCGACGAAGGTGAGAAGCGAAAGCAGCATGAAAACGACGAGGTAGGCTCCGGTCAGTCCCGCCATTTGCCAGATGGCGGCCGGCATCACCGTGGCTCCCTGCACAATACCTTCACTGAATGAGAAGATCTGGAAGTTCGGGATAACAATTTTAAAGAGCTTCAGAAGCATTTGTACGACGATGCTGTTGTCCGACTCGGCGAGCCAGAAGTTCGTCGCCATGGTGTGAGCGTGGCCGACAAGAAAGACCAGCACGCTGATGATGATCGTAAACAGCGAACTTGAGGCGAAAGTCGAGAGCAGGATCGTCACTGAGGCCACCACGGCTGCCTTCATGAACGAGGCAAGAGTGGCGATGGCGAGCTCCGGATGAAAACCGTTCTTCTGAATGAGGAGAATTGCCTGGCGGGTTTCTTCCGTGATCTGATTTTCTGTCGTGCCGATCTCTTCCGCGATGTAACCCGCTTCCTTCCACTGAATCATGCCGGCGCAAACCACAAACATGACCGACAGGGAAATGCCGATGACGATGAGCACTCCGCAGAGTTTTCCGAGCAAATACTCGATCCGGCGGACCGGTTTCGAGAGGATCGTGTAGAGCGTGCGGTCCTCGAGATCCCGTGGAATCAAGAGCGCCGTCGCGACGATCGCGAAAAGCCACGCGAAGAGATCCATCGCCCCGAAGGAGACTTTTTTCACCGTCGAAAGCGCCTGAGCCGGTGAGGAGGCAAAGTTGAAATTTCCGATCGCGAGCAGCAGAACCGCGAACGCGAAGAGGAAGTAAAACGTTTTCATCCGCACCAACTGCGTCAGGGTGCTGATCGCAAGAGTCCAGACGCGACGGATCGAGAAGAGCGGGACTTCGCGGGCAGGGGCACGAAGGGTGGTCGTTGATTCACTCATGCGGACTCCTCCTTCCTGTTTTGATCGGCGATTTGAATGAAAAGCCGCTCCAGTGTCGTCCGCGGGTGGCCTTCTTCGATGACCTTCGCTGCGTCGTCCGATGAAATGAGGTCGTGGATTTTACTGATCAGTTCCGGGGAGGCGTTTTCGAGGGTCATGGCGGTTTGAGATTCAATTCGGATCAGCTCATCGAGCGTGCCCTCGCGGCGCATCCGGCCTTTGAAAATGATGCCGACCCGATCACAGACTTCCTGAACCTGTTCGAGGAGGTGGGAGCAGAGGAAAACGGTGTAGCCGTCCTCTTTCAGTTTGAGGATGAGGTCCCGGATCTGCCGCGAGCCGACAGGATCGACGCCGGCGGTGGGTTCATCGAGAATGACGAGGCGGGGATTTTGAATCAGGGTCTGCGCGAGACCGATTCGTTGCAGCATGCCTTTCGAATAGCCTCCGAGGCGGCGCTTCGCGGCGCCCTCAAGATCGACGAGTTTCAGGAGTTCGGCAATCCGGTCTTTCAGTTCACTGCCTTTGAGACCGCAGAGTTTGCCGTAAAATTTCAGCGTCTCCTCGCCGGAGAGATGCTTGTAAAAGTAGGGATTCTCCGGAAGGAAACCGATTTCATTTCGCGCGCGGATGTCTCCGCTCTCATAGCCGAAGACTTTCGCGGATCCTTTGCTCGCGGCCATGAGGCCGAGGACCACTTTCATCGTCGTCGACTTGCCGGAGCCATTCGGGCCGATGAGGCCGTAGACCTCCCCGGCGGCGACTTCGAACGACAGATTGTCGACCGCAACGACATAATTTTTGGAGAGACCGGTGCTGAAGACCTTGGTCAAATTGCTTACCTCAACGGCTGGTTCGCTCATGCTATTCTTGAATCGAAAATCCGTTCACTCCCTCTAAAAGCGGCACGGTCCGCTCTTCCTGTTCCTGGATATGATGCCCCAGCGGGCTGTCGTGCAGTTCTTCGAGGAATTCATCCAATTCCTCCTCCTCGCCCATGATTTGAAGCTCAACCCGGCCGTCAGGAAGATTTTTCACCCAGCCGAGCACATCGAAGCCTTTGGCGAGTCGCTTCGTCGAGTAACGGAAGCCGACACCCTGGACTCGACCTGCGAATATGTATTGCCGCGCTGTCATGGCGCACCGTAGCAAATTGAGACGGGTTGGGCAACCTGTCCTGCCATCGGATGCAATGTCGGACGGGCGGCCCTGCCCGTCTTCGCAAGCTCGACCTTGCTATGGTGAAAAAGGAGATCCCACTCAGGATTTGGTTGCAGACGGAGCCGCTTGAATGAGGATAGACTTTCCTTTCTGCTCCCGATGTCGGCTCCTTTTCAGTCCCTCTGCGTCTTTTGCGGCGCGCACTCAGGCACCAATCCTGCCTTTGAAGCGGCGGCGCGAGCTGTGGGGCGCTACTTTGCTGAAAACGGAATTCGTCTCGTCACCGGTGGTGGAAGTCTCGGACTCATGGGGGCGGTCGCCGACGGGTGCATCGAGTCCGGCGGGGAGATGGTCGGCGTTATCACTCGTTATCTCGAAGAGCGGGAGCTCGCTCATCCTCTCGCGCACCGCATGGAGGTTGTCGATACCATGCTGGAGCGGAAAAAGCTTATGGCCGAACTTTCCGATGGATTCATTTCTCTTCCCGGCGGCATCGGCACCCTCGATGAAATGTTTGAAATGCTGACCTGGTCGCGTCTGCAGGAGCACGACAAGCCGAGCGGTCTCCTCAATGTGGACGGGTTCTACGACGAACTGATCTCTTTCTGCACGAAGACTCAGGTCGAAGCGGGTTTTATTACAGCGGAAGATGCTGCGAACCTGGTCACCTCATCCGATATTGCCGGGCTTGTTGAAAAACTTGCCGAAGCGGCGCAGACCGGTCCATCCTCTCTCTATCGTCCATGAAGGCCTACCACGACCTCCTCGAACATGTTTTAAACAACGGGACTGCCCGTGATGACCGGACCGGCGTCGGCACGATCGGTGTCTTCGGCGCGCAGGCCCGTTTCGATCTCCGCGAAACGTTTCCCTGTCTCACGACGAAGAAACTTCACCTGCGCTCGATCATTCACGAATTGCTCTGGTTCCTCAATGGCGACACGAACATCAAGTATCTCAAGGACAACGGCGTTTCGATCTGGGACGAATGGGCGGACGAAAACGGGGACCTCGGCCCGGTTTACGGAAAACAGTGGCGCTCCTGGGCGGTCGGCGACGGGGGCGAAATGATCGATCAGCTCGCCAGAGTGGTGAACTCGATCAAGACGAATCCGACGAGTCGCCGTCACATCGTGAGTGCGTGGAATCCTGCTGATGTCGATGACATGGCGCTCCCGCCCTGCCACACGATGTTTCAGTTCTACGTCGACACGACCCGCGGCGAACTGAGTTGTCAGCTCTACCAGCGCAGCGCCGATCTTTTCCTCGGCGTGCCGTTCAACATCGCCTCCTACGCGCTCCTCACCATGATGATGGCTCAGGTCTGTGATCTCAAGCCGGGAGATTTTGTTCACACCTTCGGCGATCTCCACCTCTATCAAAACCACCTCGAGCAGACAAAGCTCCAGCTCACCCGCGAGCCCCGCCCGCTTCCCGTCATGAAGATCAATCCGGAGGTCAAAGAGATCGACGGCTTCTGTTACGATGACTTCGAGCTCGTCGGCTACGATCCACACCCGGCGATCAAAGCGCCCATTGCGGTATGAATCGCCCGCACCTCAAAGCCGTCGTCGCGATGGCCTCGAACCGTATCATCGGGAAAGACGGCGATCTTCCGTGGTGCCTTTCCGAGGATCTGAAGTGGTTTAAAAAAATGACGGTGGGGCATCCTGTCGTGATGGGGCGGAAGACGATGGAGTCATTGCGCGGGCCACTGCCGAAGCGTCGGAATCTGGTGATTTCGAGAAAGGCGACGGAGTTGCCTGAGGGGTTTGAGTTGGTTGGGAGCTGCGGGGAAGCGCTTGAGCGACTCGAAGGCGAGGAGCAGATCAGCATCATTGGCGGGGCTCAGATTTATGCCGAGATGCTCCCGCTCTGCGACGAGGTGCTGCTGAGCTACGTCTTTCATCCGTATGAAGGTGATACCGAGTTGCCGCCCTTTGAGGAGGATTTTGAGGTGAGTGAGATCCTTTACCGCGACGACGATTTCGAGCTGCGGCGTTATCTGAGGAAGTAGCAAGGGCGTCTCCTAAGTTCTTCAATCCCTTCGGTGAGATTTTGAAGCACGGAGAAAAGCTCCCGCACTGGCAGCAGCCCGGGGCGACGTATTTTGTCACCTTTCGGTTGGCTGATTCGATCCCGCAGGAGCGAATGCGGGAGTGGAAAGAAGAGCGCGACGATTGGTTGAAAAGGCATCCTTCACTGCTAATTGCTTCTGACGAGCTGGAATATCACCGGCTTTACTCCGGTCGGATCGATAGGGGGTTGGATGAAGGAGCCGGGGAGTGCGTTTTACGCTCACAGAATGTGGCTGCGTGTTTGGGGCATAGTTTGGATCACTTCGACGGAGAGAAGTATTTGCTTCATGCCTTCGTGATCATGCCGAATCATGTGCACGTTCTCCTATCGTTGCGAGAAGGGGAGTCGTTGCAGTTCCATGTGAGAAGCTGGAAAGGTGTTTCGGCTCGTCACATCAATCAGTTGTCGGGACGTGCTGGTGCGCTCTGGCAAAAGGATTATTTCGATCGTCTGATTCGGGACGCAGAGCATTTTTATCGAGTCGTGAGCGACAGAAGTGTCGCTCCTCCTTGTCGCAGGCGTGGATTCGTCACCCACCCAGACTCTGCACCAGCTGCTGCAACTGCTGATTCCCGGGCTGCACGGCTAAGGCCTCCTGCGCATATTTCCTGGCGAGATCCATCTTTCCGGCGTCACGGCAGATCGTGGCGAGTCCGACGAGATACTCGACATTGTAGGGATCCAGCTGCTGGGCGTGCTGCAGGTAGGGCAGAGCTTCCTCAAATTTCCCAAGCGAGTTCAGGGCGACGCCGTAGAAGTAGTGTGTTTGCGCGTGATTCGGAATCAACTCAGTCGCCAGCCTCAACTCTTCAATCCCTTCGTCATATCGCTTCAGACGGATCAAAAACCGGGCCAGAGCATCGCGGGCGACGCCTTTATTCTCCGGGAGAAGCGCGTTGTCGATCGCTTCCCGGAATTCCTCCTCCGCTTCCTTCGGGCGGTTCTGGCTGTAGAGCAATTCCGCAAGATTGATCCTCGCGGGGACAAACTCGGGCTCGACTCGTGACGCGGCACGGTAGGCCGCCTCCGCTTTATCAAGCTGACCGAGGTCGGTGTAGAAAAGCGCGAGATTGAGATGACCGGCGGCGCGATCAAAGATCGCTTCCTGCTTTTTGAAAAATTCCTGCTTCGCGCGGTCGAAGGCCGCCTGCTGCGCTTCGTCGAACCGGCTGCTCAGTGGCGCGACGGTCCTGGCCGCCTGTGCCCTCACGGAGCGGATTGGATCATCGAGGAGGGCGATTGCGGGAGCCCGCTGTTCGGCGGGGTAGTTGATCAGTGCGCTCAATCCTTCGATCCGCACTTCCGGCTTTTCATCGCTGAGGCTGGCGGTGATCGCCTGAATCGTCTCGCGACTCGGAGCCTGCTGGCCGATCGTTTCCACGGCAGCAGCGCGGACAATCCCGGGTCGATCATCGTCGTTGGCGAGGGCGAGAAGACGATCCATCGAACCCGGCTGCCCGCGTCGTGCCGCTGCGAGGATTTCCCCGTAGTGGGCATTGCGGGGACCGGCGCCCCACCAGTTTTTGAAATGCTCCGTGGCCCAGTCCTGCGACTGATCTTCGTGACACTGGGTGCAGGCATCCGGCGAGCCGAGTTGCTTCGCGAGATCGGGGCGGGGAATGCGGATGCTGTGATCGCGGCGATCATCGACGCCCATGTAGGTGGTGTGCGGCATGTGGCATTCGACACAGCTGGACCCCTTGCTGCCGATGGGGTGAAAGTGGTGGGCGGGAGTGTTGTAGTCCGCCTGGTGACACTGAAGACAGAGCGCATTTCCCGGCAGCTTCAGCTTCATCGAGTGGGGATTGTGACAGTCCGTACAGCGGACGTCAGCGTGGTACATTTTGCTCTGCACATACGATCCATAGACATAGACCTCCTCGTCGACCTGCCCGTCGTGATGATAGAGCTGGTCCGAGATCACCGAGGGTTGGTAGCCGTCGTGAAAAGGCTCGCCCGCAGTGTGATAAGGCTCGACGAGTTGCCGGTGTGAATGGCAGCGGGCACAGGTCTCGACCTGAACGTCCGAAGCGATGGGCTGCGTCCGGACGGGCAGATTCGTTTCCGGATTGACCGTCCAGGCGCCCTCCTCCGGTTCTTTCAGGGTAACGACGAGCCCTTTGCTCGCGACGTAGTTTTTGAGTTCGCTGAAGTCGCCCGGCGCTGCTTCACCGGCTTCCACCTTCTCATGAGCTTCGGCCCACTTGACGTGTTCGGAGCCGGGCCCGTGACACGCTTCGCAGGTCACGTTCATGTCAGACCAGACCGTGTTGTAGGTGAGTGTGTCAGGATCGAAATTTTTCTTCAGGTTCGTGGAATGACAGTCGGCGCACATGTAGTTCCAGTTGAAGTGTCGACGCGTCCAGTGGAGGAGGTCATCGTGCGGCACCGGCTCATCGGGGTAGAGATGATACCAGCGCTGTCCGCCCTCTTCAGCGGGTCGGCTGTCCCAGCAGACCTGCAGCGCCTGATATTTCCCTCCTTCAAAAGGAATGAGGTATTGCTGCAAGGGATCGTGGCCGAAGGTGTATTCGACCTTCATGTCCTTATACTCGCCATTCTCGTCCTGTGCGTTAACCCAGAATTCCTCCCCCTTACGGAAGAAGCGGAATTTTTGACCAAAGTGATCGAACTCAGCGTCGTTGAAATCCCCGAGGACGAACTCCTCCGTGGCGGGATTCATCGCGAGATGGTGATCGCTCTTGAGCCAGTCCTCATACTCCTGATCGTGGCAGGAGGTGCAGTTCTTCAGACCGACGTAGGAGGCTTCGGGAATGTCATGATACGGAGTGTAATCCGATTCCGTTTTCGACACGAAATCCCCGGCTTCTTCAGGACCGCAGGAGCTGAGAAAACCGACGAGAAAGAAAAGGAGGACTGCGAGGAGCCGAAGCATGCTACTGAAAAGGGGAAAAATTACGTCAAGAACGCGCTGAGGGTACGAAGGAACCCTCTTGAATGAGGAGCTAAACCCTGTTTAATCGCTCGGAACTATGCCTGATTTACGCAGATTTCTCCATGAGACTTTTGAAAAAGCGGGGGGTGCGGTGCCGTTTGATCAATTCATGGCCATGGCGCTCTACGACCCCAATTTCGGCTATTACGCCGCCGGGATCGAAGACGTTGGTGGAATGCGTGGCGATTTTGCGACCTCGGCGACCCTCACGAAAGGGCTCGGCCGGGCGATCGCGAAGTGGATTCAGGAGGAGCGGGATCATCATGACTGGGAGGCTCCGGTATCGGTGATCGAAGTCGGGGCGGGCAACGGGGCGCTTGCGCTGGAAGTGCTGCGTTCCTTTGGATGGTGGAAACGGCGCCAGATTCGCTATCATATCGTCGATGTCTCGGCTCCTCTGCGGGAAAAACAGCAGGCTGCCTTGAAATCATTCCCCGTGGACTGGCATGCGAATGTCTCAGAAGCGTTGGAGGCAACCGGGGGAAAGGCGCTCATTTTTTCCAACGAACTGGTCGACGCGTTTCCCGCGAAGTGGTTGCGCTGGCTCGAGATCGAGGCCTGCTGGCTCGAGGTCCTTGTGAAGTTTGATCGCGACGCCGGTCTCAGTGAAGTGTTGCAGCCGCTTCCGAAAGGATTTCCGGACTACGATTATTCCGCGCTGAGTTTGAAGAATCCGGCCTGCGGACAGCGGGTCGAAATTCAACCGCTCTTCCAGCGCTGGCTCGCCAATCTATCTGAGCATCTCCGGGAAGGGTCGATTCTCACGATCGACTACGGCGGCAAGCCGGAGGACATCTATCATCGTCGTCCCGGCGGTAGTCTTCGCGGTTACTATAAACAGGAGCGGATCGAAGGGGGATGCGTCTACCAGCGCTTCGGAAAGCAGGATCTCACCGTCGATGTCAATTTCACCGACCTGATCTCCTGGGGCGAAGATTTTGGTCTCGAAACGGTGCGCGAAGAGTCTCAGGCGGACTTTCTGCAGCGCTTCGGTGAAGGGGCGGATGCGATGGGTAGTGAGGGTGTCGGCGAAGCCTTTCGGGTTTTGGTGCAGCGATGTTAGTTTGTTTAGTTCGGCCTCGACAGGCCTTAAGAATAGTGACCTTTTACGGGTATGAGTATACAGGCCGTAGCTACTTTCCAGCCGCTGCGCTGTGCCTTTTTTCTTCTCAGTCTCGTCATGCTCCAGGGGCGGCAGAGGCACAAATCACACCGGTGCAGGATGGTCCGAGGGGGGCGACGAATGTGAATCCGACGCTGCGGTGGACCGGGGACGGGGAATGGTTCCAGATCTGGGTGTCAGCAGGGACCTCGGCGAGTCCGGGAGCTCGATGATCTCGGACCAGTATGGTCAGGGATTGTGGTTGGAAGACCCTTCGCCGTTGGAACTGACGCTGGACGGGGATGTCCTCAACAACGGAACGGCGCTGCTGCCCGGAAACTACCTGCGGTATGTGCGGTCGTGGGTCGCGGGGGGTGACTTCGGCGTGGTCTTCAGGAATGAATTTCACGGTGGTGGCGGTGAATGAATTGGCGCCGCTGCTGAGCGAGATCCCGGAAGGGGTCATGCCGGTACCGGGAATGCGGTGGATCAAGCCGGGGAGCTTCCTGATGGAGAGCCACCCGAACGAGGTGGGACGAAATAGTGACGAAACGCAGCACAAGGTGACCTTGACGAAAGGTTTTACATGGGGTCGCATGAGGTGACGCAGGCGGAGTATGTGGCGGTGATCGGGAGCAATCCGAGTTTTTTCATCGGGGAGACGAACCGACCGGTGGAGACGGTGAGTTGGGACGGCGCGGTAGCGTATTGCACGGCTCTGACGAGCGCGGAGCGGACGGCAGGTCGAATCCCTGCGGGGTGGGCGTATCGCTTGCCGACGGAAGCGGAGTGGGAGTATTGCTGCCGAGACGGCGGCCTACACTTCACGAAAAAACGAAAATGCCGTGCCGGTGAACTGGCAGTTCAACACGAGCGACGCGAGAATCAAACTCCGGTCACTTTACCCTTCGCTTTAAACGGGGACATCTACCAGGGCGAACAGTGGATCGGCGACGCATCCTGTGGGAAAGAAGCTAGGGAATGCGTGGGGCTTACACGACATGCACGGGAACGTGTTTGAGTGGTGTCAGGACCTGTATGGGGCTTACCCTGCCGGGAGTGTCACGGACCCCCAAGGTCAAGCAACGGGCTCCTTCCCCGTCGCACGCGGCGGCAGTTGGGCCAACAGCGCGGGTATCGCGCGCTGTGCGTTCCGCATCGACCTCGATCCGGGCAGTGCCAACAACGGCATTGGTTTCCAGGCTGCCCTGGCCCCGGTTCAGTGAGCAGAACGACCTGTCCGCCGTAGCTTTAGCGAAGGAGGAAGCGGTCGTGTCGGAGCGAGGGACGAGCGGAGACTGACTGCGGAGAGGGTAAGCCCGCGCTGCGGGCGGAATTTTTTGGACATGGCATGACTACCGAGCCCGCATGCAGCTGAAAGTGTTTGTGATCCCGATCAAGAATGTCGGTACTGCCAAGGCCGAAATAAAAGCCCTTTTGCGAGGTTTAGGTAAGCTTTGCGTAAATATGCATAATGTGATATGTATTTATGCATGAGGACGACAATCGACATTCCGGACTCCCTGATGGAGCGGGTAAAAAAATACAAAGGCAATATGACATTTCGTTCGCTGGTGATTTCATCCTTAGAGAAAGCGCTCGCGACGGAGGCAGTGGATTTCGTTTTGAGGGATGGGTCTGTCGGGGAAGCTGGCGATGGACCCGTCTCATCAAGAGAGATCAATGAGCAGATTGATGCACAACGTGATCAGCGCTTTTCTCGATGATTGCCCTCGACACGAATATTCTCGTTCACGCCCACAGGAGGGATTCGAATCTCCACGAGGAGGCTTACATTGCGGTACGGGAACTTGCGGAAGGAATTCGTCCCTGGGCGATTTGCTTTCATAGTTTTGTCGAATTTTATGGCATTGTCAGCCACCCGAAAATTTGGGAAAAGGCTTCGACGCCTGAGCAAATCGAAAATCAAATCGCGGCATGGAAGGAATCTCCTCAACTTCATGTTCTTACTGAGAGTTCGATTGATCTTCCTGCCTTGTTAGACACGGCGAGAAAAGGGAAGGTCTCAGGACCGATGATTCGCGATGCCCGTATCGCCTCCTGTTGCTTTGTTCGAGGCGTATCCGAATTGTGGACTGCGGATCGCGATTACAGTCGGTTTCCAGCGCTCAAGACAAGAAACCCGTTGGTGTAACGCTGCGGGTTCGGCCGCTTGAGGTGCCTCTGCAAAAAATCGGACGTGACAACATCGTTTTGGTGAAGCTGCGGAAGTTGGGATAGCGGGGTCGGATACTTGCAGCGAGCCGGAAGATTGCGATCATGATTTCGGTAGCAATGCGCGCTTGAAAAGGGGTACGGGCTACCCTCCAGCGTCGAGATTGAGACTGGACAGCCCCGTCATTGACCCTAGATTCGAAGGACGGATGAAAATCACGACTCTCAGCACCGAATCAAACGCTCTCCTGCTCGCTCCCGGGCTGGTGCTACTGGGCTAGTCTGCTCAGTATTTGTCTCTTTTCCCAACTCCTCGAACCGTTCTTGCGGGGGGTATTGCGTTCCGCCTTCTTTTGCCCTTTTCTTTCCATCAAACCCATGAAACCTGAATCCATCCAAAAATATCGACCGTTCCCGGCGGTCGAGTTGCCCGACCGCACCTGGCCGGACCGGACCATCACGCAAGCACCGATCTGGGCGAGTGTCGATCTCCGCGACGGAAATCAGGCGCTGCCGGTGCCGATGAGCGTGGAGGAAAAGCTCCGCCTTTTTGATGAGCTGGTCCGCATCGGGTTCAAGGAAATCGAAGTGGGTTTCCCCTCGGCGGCCGATACCGAGTTCAATTTCTTGCGTGCGCTGGTGGAGCAGGATCGCATTCCGGCCGATGTCACGATTCAGGTCCTCGTGCAGGCGCGTGAGCAATTGATTCGCCGGACTTTCGAAAGTCTTCAAGGAGTGAAGAAGGCAATCGTGCATTTGTACAACTCCACCTCACCGCTGCAGCGACGGGTCACCTTCGGCGATGCTTCGAAGGAGAAGATTCGCGACATTGCAATCGAGGGCGCCAAGTTGATCAAGGAGTTGGTTCCCACCTTGCCGGGAACGGAGATCACCCTGCAGTACTCGCCGGAGAGTTTTTCGGACACGGAGCTCGATTACGCCGTTGAGGTTTGCAACGCGGTCTCCGCGGTCTGGGAGCCTGACAAAGATAGAAAAATTATTCTCAATCTGCCGGCGACGGTGGAGTGGTCGACGCCGAATGTGCACGCGGATCAGATCGAGTGGTTCTGCCGTCATGTCGACAACCGCGAGCACTCGATCATCAGTCTGCACACGCACAATGATCGCGGAACCGGCATCGCTGCGACGGAACTCGGCCTGCTCGCCGGCGCGGATCGCGTCGAGGGCACGCTCTTTGGAAACGGGGAACGCACCGGCAATCTCGATCTCGTCATCGTCGCCCTGAACATGAACAGTCATGGCATCGACACCGGGCTGGACTTTTCCGATCTGTCGTCGACGCGCCAAATCTACGAAGAGGTAACCCGGTTGACCGTTCCGGAGCGTCAGCCTTATGCAGGCGAGTTGGTCTTCACCGCTTTCTCCGGCAGTCACCAGGATGCGATCAAGAAGGGCTTTGATCGTCGAAGTAAAGACGTCGACGAATTCGGAACTGACTTCCCGTGGGGGGTGCCGTATCTCACGATCGATCCACAGGATATCGGGCGGAGCTATGAAGCAATCATTCGCATTAACAGTCAGAGTGGAAAGGGCGGCGTCGCTTATATTCTTGACCGGGAACATGGATTTGACCTGCCGAAGACGATGCATCCTCAGGTCGGGAAATTCGTCTACGACCGGGCTGACAAAGAGGGCCGGGAACTGAGTAATGAGGAAATCGGCGATATCTTCAGCGAGCAGTTTGTGAACATCGACTCGCCACTCAGCCTGACCTCATTCGAGCTTGATCACACTACGATGTCGCGCGGTGAGGTGATTTGTCATGCGACGGTGGAGATCGATGGCGAGACCGTTGCCGGAACCGGGAAGGGGAATGGCCCGATCAACTCCTTCGTTCATTTCCTCGAGGAGGCAGGCCACAAGGATTTCAACGTGACCGACTACCGCAGCCAGGCGCTTCGAGGGGGATCCGATGCGGATTCGGCAGCCTATGTGCAGATTCAACATGCTCCCTCCGGAAAGCTTCTCTGGGGTTGCGGGATCGATCCCTCGATTGAGATGGCAGGATTGAAAGCACTCATCTGCGCATGGAACCTGCTGAGGAGGGACGAAGCATGAATCCTGACAAAGCCGTAATTTTTGATCTTGACGGAACCCTCCTCGACACCCTCCGGGATCTTGCCGACTCGGGAAATGCGGTGCTTGAGGCGCGAGGCTTTCCAGGTCATCCGACTGATGCGTATCGCACCTTTATCGGCAACGGGATGATGAACCTGGTTCGCGATATTTTCCCCGAAGGGCACCGTCCCGCCCTGGGTGGGGAGACCGATGCAGTGCTCGCGGAGTATCGCGCCGCTTACGCCGGGAAGTGGCAGAACACGACCGTTATCTTTCCCGGGGTCGCTTCGCTTCTGGATGGGCTGACGAAGAAGCAAATTCCGATCGGAGTGCTCTCCAACAAGGCCCACGACTTCACTGAAAAATGCGTCGATGCGTTTTTGGGCGACTGGAAGTGGGATGTCGTCCTCGGGGCACGGGAGGGGATTCCCAAAAAACCGGATCCTGCCGGAGCGGTTGAAGCCGCCGGTATTCTCGGTCTTGATCCCGATGCCTGCTATTTTATCGGCGACTCGGATGTCGACATGATGACTGCCGTAAACGCAGGTATGCGCGCGATCGGAGTGAGTTGGGGTTTCCGTCCCGTCGAAGAACTTAAAGAGGCCGGGGCAGAGAGAATTCTTGATCAGCCCGGCGAGTTGCTTGAGCTGCTGCTGTCACGTTCCTAAATTTCCACCATCGCCGGGACCGCACTCTCCAGCAGGGTGAACAGTTCTCCTGCGGCATGCTTTCCAACTTCAACGACCTCTGCGTGGTTGAGCGGCTGGCCGGAAAGGCCCGCTCCGTAGTTGGTGAGACAGGAAAGCCCGACGACCCGCATCCTCAGCGCCCTCGCCTGAATTGCTTCGGGAACCGTTGACATGCCGACGGCATCGGCTCCAAGGCTCCGGAGCATTCTCACTTCGGCCGGCGTTTCATACTCGGGGCCATTGACCCAGGCGTAGACGCCCTCGAAAAGATGGGAGGACGAAATCTCCGCCGCTTCCGTTCTCAGCATCTCCCGAAGCTCCCGGGAGTAGACTTCGGTTTGATCGATAAATGTCGGACTGCCCGTGAGCGGGGACTCCCGGGCAAGATTGAGATGGTCCGAGATCAGCATCCAGCGACCGGGTTTGAAATTGGCGTTTACGATCCCGGCCGCGTTCGTGAGAATCACGGTCTTGATTCCGAGTTGATCAAAAAGGCGGATCATTGCCGCAGTGTCCCTTGCCGACCATCCTTCATAAACGTGAACCCTTCCCTGGGCGACTGCGATTTCGACCCCTCCAAGTTTCCCGAGATGGAGTTGTCCGGCATGACCTTCCACGCCACTCTTCGGGAGACCTGAGATGTCGGTGTAGGCGATCTGTTGCGTGTCTGTCAGGGCGTCGACGAAATCCCCGAGGCCGGAGCCGAGGACAAGCCCGATCTTCGGATCGTGCTCTCCAAAATTTTCGGGCAGACTGAATTCCAGGTTGGCCATGTTCTAAGATGAACGCGTTTCCACTGCGGTGCAAATCTGCTCATAGAGGCGGGCGAGCTCCGGCATCGCGAGCCCTTGGTGCCGGGCGCGGCGGAGGGGCTCACCCCAGATCGGTTCGACTTCGACGGATTGGTCCGCTTCAAAATCGATCAGGCTGGAAGGACGGTAGGCTCCCATCTCCGCAGTTCCCTTGATGTTGCTCTCGGCAAAGGCGGGATCGATTTCATACCCGAAGGCTGCTGCCGCCGCGATGACTTCATGCATGAGCGTCCTGACCCGATCAACCCGTTCCGGGGAAGCGAGAATTTTCTCCGTGTCGATACAGCCTTCAGCGATCGAAAGCCCGTTGAAGGGGATGTTCCAGATCAGCTTTCTCCATCGTGCAAGCCCGAGGTTGGGCAGGAGTCGGGCATCGAGGCCGGCGCGGGAGAAAAGCTCATGGGCGGCCCCGACTGAGTCGCGATCAGTGAACTCTCCCATTTCGACACGACCGTGAGCGAGATGATGAATCACCCCGGGTTCCCCGCGATTGATGCAGACAAAGCACAGGCCTCCGAGGACGGGATGATCGGGGAAGTTTGCGTGAAGGAATTCTTCGTTTCCGAGGCCGTTTTGAAGTGTGAGAATACGAGTGCCTTTTTTCAATAATGGAGGGATCAGCTCGGGCAGCGCCTCATTCGAAGTCGTTTTTAGCGCAACGATGACCAGATCGACCGGGCCGATCTCTTCCGGCGTCGCGAAGGCAAGGGCAGGTTTCAGCGTGAAATCTCCATCGACGCTTTTGATGAGGAGGCCCGACTCCCTGACGGCCTCAAGATCGCGACGCATCAGAAAAGAAACCGTCGCGCCGGTTCCGGCTGCCAGTCTTGCCCCGTAGTAGGCGCCGACCGCTCCCGACCCGACGATGGCGATGGTTTTGATCTCTCCCATTTCGTTCTGCATAGCTTTTCTGAGGAAACTTCGCAACGGCTGGTTCTTGACGAAACCGTTTGCTCTCTTTGAATGGCGTATGTCCCGATCCCGCGCACTCCTCAAGGCCACTGATACGCTTGTCTCCCGGCTCAGCGGCCTGAGCTTCGATTCCCCTGTTACCCATGTCTACAACCCGCTCGAGTATGCACGGGCTTCTCACGAAATCTATGTGAAGCGATTCGGGGATTCCCCAAAGCGGGTTCTCATGATGGGGATGAATCCGGGTCCCTGGGGAATGGCCCAAACCGGGGTGCCTTTTGGAGAGATCGCGATGGTGAAAGACTGGATGGGAATATCCGCCGGGGTCGGCAAACCGGCTCAGGAGCACCCGAAGCGTCCCATCGTCGGGTTTGAGTGTGAGAAGTCAGAAGTGAGCGGTCGACGGCTCTGGGGGCTCTTTTCGGAAGCCTTCCCGAGAGCTCAGGACTTCTTCGCTGACTACTACGTGGTCAATTACTGCCCGCTTGTCTGGATGGAGGAAAGCGGGAAAAACCGCACGCCGGACAAGTTGCCCGCCGCCGAGATGGCTCCCGTCTCTGTCGCCTGCGATGCCTATGTCGCCGAGCACATCCGTCAGCTGGAGCCGGAATTCCTCATCGGAGTCGGTGCTTTTGCTGAAAGCGGGCTGAAGCGGATCGCTGACTCTATCTCCTATCCTGCTACCTTTGGACGCATTCTTCACCCCAGTCCGGCGAGTCCGGCCGCGAATCGCGACTGGCCCGGATCAGCGACGAAACAGTTGCGTGAAATCGGCGTGTGGGAGTAGCTGCAGTCTGATACGCTTCCCGCGACTCTGATGATCACTGACCGTGCCAGCCCATCCCTCCTGAGAAAAGCCAGTTGGATTTCCTTCTGGATCGGAGTGCTTATGCTTATCGTCAAGATGACAGCATGGTGGCAGACCCGATCGTCGGCGATCCTGAGTGATGCTGCAGAGTCAGTCGTGCACGTCGCGGCGGTGGCCTTTGTTGTTTACAGCCTCCGCCTTTCCCAGAAGCCGCCGGACGAAGATCATCCTTACGGGCATGCAAAAATTTCTTTTTTCTCGGCCGGCTTCGAGGGAGGTCTCATTTCTTTCGCCGGGATTTTTATCATCGTCAAAGCGGTGGCCCAGTGGAATTCCGGCCATCAGCCTCATGACCTCGAATTGGGAAGTGCTCTCATTGCCCTCTCGCTTCTGATCAATGGATGGCTCGGCTGGTATCTGCTTCAGCTGGGAAAAAAGAACGACTCTCTCATCCTTGAATCAAACGGGATGCATGTCCTCGTTGATGCCTGGACGAGTCTCGGCGTCCTTGTTGGGTTACTTCTCACCTGGTTGACCGACTGGGTTTGGCTGGATCCGCTCTGCGCGATCTTTGTGGCGCTGCACATTTTGAGAAACGGGGCCCGGTTGCTCTGGCGCAGTGCAAACGGACTCATGGATCGAGCGGATCCTGCGGTAAAGGCCGAGGTCATGGCGTGTCTCGATGAATCGACGAGCCGTTTCGGAATCACTTGGCATCACCTCAGGCACCGTCATCTTGGCGAAGGACACTGGGTTGATTTTCATCTCGTCTTCGATGATGAGACCTCAGTCAAAGAGGCTCACGATATGGCAACACAGATTGAGCGATCTGTGCGTGCAAAGCTCGGGCAGGGCACTACGGTCACCTCTCACCTCGAACCGGCTGAGGATCACGAAAGAGTGCATGGTCATGCGCCCGGCGAGCGGGAGCCGTGAGGTCATACGCGTCAACCTAAGAGCGCGTCTGCGAGCGCATCCAGCGACTTCCGGGAGCGTTTCTCCTGCTTGGCGTAGCCCGCGAGGCGTTCCAATTCCTCCCGGAGCTTCCGGCCCCGGACTTCGCCCGAAAACACTTTACCTAACAAGTGCACCAATGACTCGAACGCCTTGATCGGGCCGACCGTTATCTTCCTCGGCATCTCAACAGGATCCGCCGGATCGACTCCGGTTCCTGCAGCATAATTGAGCATCCGTCCCATCGTTCGCCAAAGGTTCAGACTCAATACTCCCATGATCATCCGGGCATAGGCCAAGCACTGGATCGTGTTCGCGCTGGTTCGGTGACGACTCCAGGTTTCGAGATTCTGCCCGCTCTTCATTCCCTTGAAAAAGATCTCCACCATCCAGCGCAGACGATAGAGTTGCCTTCCAGGTCCGAAACGCACGTCCCTTCGGGGATGCGAGTGATGAAGCACGCTCCTGCAGCATCAATTTCGTGGAGCGACTCCAGACAAAAATTCCCCATATCCCGGAGCAGAAGATCGCCGGACCGGACATGCTCAAGCAGATCGAAAGCGGTCGACATGTCGTTCTCTCTCCAGTGATGAAGTTCGGCGTCGATGGTGTTTCCGGATCGAAAATCGAAAGCCCGGCGAAGGCGGAGGGCGGCGGTTTCTCCGAACTGATTCGATGAACCTTTGAAGACACCGGAGAGGGTTCCATGAAGTGGAATCACGCTGCCATCTTCGAT
>JARGOP010000052.1 GCA_029233965.1 Verrucomicrobiales bacterium
GAGTTGGAAAATCTCCTCTCCATCAAACGGCGTGTCGACTCTTTCGGCCTGAAGCTCAGCGTGATCGAACGCTACGTCCCGACCCTGGATTTCATCCACGGGACGGAGAAACGCGATCAGCAGATCGAGGATTTCAAAACCCTAATTCGCAACCTCGGCGAAGCCGAAGTGCCGGTCCTCTGCTACAGCTGGATGCCCGACGATGACTGGCAGCGCACCAGCCTCACCGTGAAGGAACGCGGCGGAGCTCTCGTGACGGAGTTCGATATGCGGAACCCTGAAACCTTTCAAAGCGTCACCGGTTTCGATTTTCAATCGGACGATCCCACCCCGGCGCCGAAGCTCTGGGACAATCTCGAATACTTCCTCAACGAAGTCATCCCCGTCGCGGAGGATGCCGGGGTGAAACTGGCGATGCACCCCGACGATCCGCCGATCGAAACGCTTCGCGGGCAGGATCGCATTCTCTCCACTCCCGAAGCCTTCGAGCGATTGGTTGCGATGGTGGATTCCCCGAGCAACGGAATTTGCTTTTGTCAGGGATCCTTCGCCTCCAGCGCGAACGAGTATGACATCCCCGCTCTCATTCATCGTCTTTCCCCCCACATCACCTTCGCGCACTTCCGTGATGTCGTCGGTGCCGTCCCGCATTTCACCGAAGCTTTTCACGATACCGGGAAGACCGACATGGCGGCCTGCCTCAAAGCCTATCTCGAAGCGGGAGTTGACTGCCCGATCCGCCCCGACCACGTCCCGACCCTCGTTGGAGAGTCGAATGAGCATCCCGGCTACCACATGCTCGGTCGCCTCTGGGCGGTCGGCTACATGCGGGGGATCATGGATTCGATCCACTAAGACCTACCGTGACTTGTCTTTGAAAAATTCCCACGCGGCTTCGATTCCGTTGATGTTACGGCACAGGGGCCCGATGATCCTCTCCGGCAGATACTGCGTGCCGTCCGGAATCGTTTCGTGTGTTCGACCGCAAGCCGCTGCGTCATGAATGCACCGTTGGAGATGCCGACTACAAAGACTCTCGAGGAGTCCCCCGGGTATTCGGAAATGAGATGTTCGAGCATCCGAATCATAAAATCGACATCATCTGTCACCGCATTTTGCACGACGTGCTTCCGAACCTCACGTCCGTCGTTCCAATGCCCGTTGAGCCCATCCGGATACACAATGAGAAACGGCGCTTCCTCGGCGAGATCCGACCAACCGGCTTTGGACATGGTCGCAGCATCGCTTCCCCCACCGTGCAGACAGATCACGAGAGGGCGCTCCTCTTCGACCTCAGTGACTGCTGCGGGGATATGGAGACGGTAGCTACGTTCCACGCCCCCGTGATTCACCCGGAAAAGTTCGCCGGTCGGGTGGGAACTCTGGCCAAATCCGGCGGAAACGAACAGGGGAAAGAGGAAGGTTGAGAGAGTGCTCCTTAACACTCTTATGACGGGAAGACGGAAAGAATCGCGAATCGGTTACGGACATGCGGATTCCCATTCGCCGCTGAGTGGTAAATAGTAACCATCTTCATGGAGGGAAGATTCATCCAAACCGGCACGCTCACGACCCGGCAGAGTGGTTCACAACCGAAGCGCCTCAGCAGCCTCCTGCTTTATCGCGTCGTGAAAGGGCGCACCCGCTGGTCGGTAGAGGGAAAATCACTCCTCCTTCGCGAAGGGGATGTCCTCGTGCTTTTTCCGGGCCAGGTGTTCAGCGGAGTGGAGTCGTCTGAGTCGGCCCTCCTCCAAATCGAGTGGATCGAGGTGCGTCTCTGCAAAGGCTCGAAACGGCTCACGGGAAGTGCTCTCGCCCGGGCTCTGAAATGCGATCCGGAAGATGCCCGCGTCATCGTGAAATCCCTGCAGGCTTTCGATCATCCGGTTCTTCGTTCGAATGAACTCCTTTCGCGGTCTTTTCATCAACTCGCCACCGGCGCTGAGGACAGTCCCGAAGTCTACCGCCGGATTTCCGTGCTGCAGTTGCTGGCCGGCTTGAGTTGGACGAGTCCTCCGGAATGCGGCTCCGGGATGTCCACCCGCTCCGAGGCGGAATCCGACGTCGCCCTTTTTCTCAGTGAGCTCGAGAGCCGTTGTGAGGAAGTCTGGACGCTGGAATCCATGGCCGCAGGCGCCGACCTCAAACGCTCCCGCTTCGGCGCGCTCTGCCGCAAGCTCACCGGAGAAAGCCCCGCGGTGTATTTGAACCGTCTCCGCATTCGACGGAGCCGCCGACTCCTGCGGGATACGGAACTGAGCGTGACCGACATCGCTTTCGATTGCGGCTTTTCCTCGAGTCAGTATTTCGCGAAAACCTTTCGTCGTTTTCAAGGGCACGAACCGACCCACTACCGGCGCCTTGCGCAGGACATGAGTCATGGACGCGGGGTCCAATATTTGAAGGGGGACTCGGCGCGGAATGCTGCCTATGCCACGGTCGGGATCGGACCCGGTGATTTCGAAGTCTCCGGTGAACTCATGCTCGACCGGCTCGGTGACACCGCCGCCTCCCTCGAATTCGGAGAGGACCGTTTCGGATTCGACGGTAGGGAGGGATGCTTCTTTCTCGAGGGCGGAACTTTCGGCGAAGCCCAATTCTTTGATCGCTCTGCGGAAGTCATCCACGAGGGGGTCGTCTTTCCCTTCTCGCTGAAACGGAGCGGGAAAATGCTTTCGATGAAAGTGAACGGCCACCCCGTGTTTTCGATCCGGGACGACCCGAAGCGCGAGATCGGACGCGTCGGATTGCGCCCTTTGCGCAACGGCATCCGCGTTCAGCGATTTGAAATCAACGGAACACCCGCTGACCTGCATGTCCTCACAACCTGATCCGATGCGTGACCTTCTGTAAACGATTTACCACTGGCAGGCATTGATTGCGAACTCGCGCGACTCAAGCCAGCTTTAAGAATGCCACCCCGAATCCTCGAGACCCTGGCCTGCTTCTTTGCCGCTCTGCTCATTACCCCAACGGAGGGAAACGAGAGAACGAACGTGGTTTTGTTTGTCGTTGACGATCTGGGATGGCGCGACCTCAGCTGCCAGGGCAGCGACTACTACAAGACGCCTAACATTGATCAACTCGCAAACAACGGGGTGCGTTTCACGCAGGCTTACGCCGCCGCCGCAATTTGCTCGCCGACCCGTGCCAGTATTCTCACAGGAAAATACCCAGCCCGGCTTCTCCTCACCCAATGGCTTCCGGCAGGACGATGGGACCCGCTGAAAAACGGGAAAAAGGAGGGCCGTTTTCTTCGCAGTCTCCCTCTCGAGGAATTCACCCTTGCCGAGGCGCTGCGGGAAGCCGACTACCGCACGATTCACCTGGGGAAATGGCATCTCGGCGGGGCTCCGTTTTCGCTCCCGGAGCATCATGGATTCGACGTCAATGTGGCAGGGCAGGATCACGGGGCGCCGGGGAGCTACTTTTTCCCCTACGAAGGTTCGTGGAAAATTCCGACGACCGATCTGAAAGTGTTCAAGCAGACCCTCCCCGACGGGGAACCCGGCGAGTATCTCACCGACCGCCTCACCGATGAAGCCCTGAAACACATCGGGGAGGAACCGTTTTTCCTCTATTTTCCCTACTACGCCGTTCATACCCCCCTGCAGGCGAAGCCGGAGAAACTGGCGCGATACGAGTCCATTCCTGAAGAGGATCGTCAGGGGAAGCCCGCTTATGCCGCGATGGTCGAAAGTGTCGACGACAGTGTCGGGCGCATTGTCTCCCGTCTTCGCGAGCGGGAGCTTCTCGACAAAACAATCCTCATTCTGACCTCGGACAATGGCGGATTTGCCGGTGCCACGAGCAACCTTCCGCTACGGGCGAACAAGGGCTCTCATTATGAAGGAGGAATCCGGATCCCGTTGCTCATCTCCGGTCCGGGCATCGGAAAGGGAGTGGTTTCTGAAACACCCGTGATCACGAATGATCTCTACCCCACCATCCTCGAGTTGGCAGGGGTCGCCCCGGAAGCGAACCTTTCCCACGATGGAAAAAGCCTCACCGGGCTTCTCAGTGGAAAATCCGGGATCGAAGAACGCCCGCTCTTCTGGCACTACCCTCACTACAATCAGCATCCATCGAGCGCCCCGGTTTCGATCGTTCGCCGCGGTGACTGGAAACTGATTCACTTCCTCGAGACCGATCACGAGGAACTTTACGATCTCCGCAACGATCCCGGAGAGCAGAACGAGATCTCCACTCTTCACCCCGAAGCCGTCTCCCGGCTCCGATCCGAACTGAATCAATGGAGAGAGGAAGTCGGAGCGGAACCGATGCTGCCCAATCCCCGGTATCAGCCATGAGCCACTCTCTTTCCCACCCGGAAATCCTTCAGCTGAAACGCTGGAACACTCCCACGATCTACAATGGCTGGGAGCAGATCACCGCAGGCGATCCCGCAGGCGATGCCTTCAATCTTGAGGAGACCCGTGACTTCATGCCTCAGATGGGACCGATGGTTGGCTACGCCGTCACCGTTGTCATCGAGCCGAGTTCCAAAAAACACCGGGAGGAGAACGGGAATGCCTGGAGTGAATACCGGCAATACGTGGCCAATACTCCGGGGCCGAAGGTGGTCATCGTTCAGGATCTCGACAAGCCCTCCGTGATCGGATCCTTCTGGGGAGAGGTAAACAGCAACATTCACCGGGCCCTTGGCTGCGTCGGTACGATCACGGATGGAGCGATCCGGGATGTGGATGAGATGACGAACGCAGGGTTCAAAGCTCTCGCCCGGCGGCTCTGCGTCGGCCATGCTCATGTCCATCCGGTGCGATGGAATGGCGAGGTCAGTGTTTTCGGTCGAAAGGTGCTTCCGGGAGACCTGATTCATGCAGACAAGCATGGGTTCCTTGCCGTTTCTCCAAAGGAACAGAGCCGCCTCCTCGACGCGGCCCGTTTCATGGATGCCAATGAGTGTGAGACGGTCATCCCGGCGGCCAGAGCTGCGGCCGGGAAATCCTTCGGGGAAATTCTTTCCTCCATCGACGCAGCCGGGGAGGAATTCTCCCGTCGGGCCCGCGAAAAATTCGGTCGCGAAGGCGAATTTTAGCTTCCGATTCCACCCCGGCCATTCCCCTGACAAACCCCCGTCTACATGAAATTCAAATGCATCGGCTTCCTTTCTCTATTCGTCAGCCTCTTCGCTTCCGCGGAAGAGCCTTTCCTTGAGAAGGTAGACCTCTTCAAAATCGGAGATCTTGGCTACGAGCGCTTCCACATCCCGGGCATCGTCGTCACTGCAAAGGGCACGGTACTGGCGTGGTGCGAGGCGCGGGAAAACGGAAGCGACTGGGACGAAATCGATATTCTCCTGCGTCGCTCCACCGACAACGGGAAGACCTGGAGCGAGCCGGAAAACATTGCTGAAGTCGAAGGGCCGAAAGAAAAAAACCCGTTCGCTCTCGAACTCAGGAATACCGATCCTGACACAGTCACCTACAACAATCCGGTTCTCATCGCCGATCGCGATGGCACCGTGCACATGCTTTTCTGTCTCGAGTACATGCGGTGTTTTTATCAGCGCAGCACCGATGACGGACTCACCTGGAGCACCCCGGTCGAGATCACCGGAACCTTCGAAAGCTTCACCCCCGCTTACGACTGGAAGGTGCTCGCGACCGGTCCGAATCACAGCATCCAGTTGAAAAACGGCCGTCTCCTCGTTCCGGTGTGGCTTTCCACCGGAACCGGCGGGAATGCCCATCGACCCAGCGTCACCGCGACGATCTACAGCGATGACGGCGGCACGACCTGGGAGGCGGGAGAGATCGCGGTGCCCTGCACGGAAGAGTTCATCAACCCGAACGAAACCGTCGCCGTCGAACTCGCTGACGGAAGGGTCATGCTCAACACTCGCAGCGAGTCGAAAGCGCATCGCCGCATCGTCGTGACCAGTCCTGACGGAGCCACCGATTGGAGCGAGCCACGATTTCAAAACGATCTTGTCGAGCCGATCTGCATGGGCGGACTGATCCGGTATGAACACGGGGGAGAGAGTCTCCTTCTCTTTTCCCATCCGGAAAATCTTTCCCGGGCCGACGGCAGGGAAGAGCCGGGGAAGAGCCGCGACCGGAGAAATCTCACGGTTCACCTTTCCACCGACGAAGGAGAAAGCTGGTCCAAATCGCGGCCGGTCGAGCCGGGTTGGAGCGCCTACAGCGACCTCGCGGTGACACAGGACGGAACGATTCTCGGCTTCTATGGTCGTGGCGAGAAGGCCGGTTTCGCCGGTGACCGTCTCACCGTGGCCCGTTTCAATCTCGCCTGGCTGCGGGCGAATCCCGCCGACGCTCAAAAGCACTTCGACGCGGATGTTTGCGTGTATGGCGGCACTTCGGGCGGGGTTATTGCCGCGGTCCAGGCGGCCCGAACGGGGAGGAAAACCATCCTCGTGGAACCGGGGCGTCACCTCGGAGGAATGACTTCCGGCGGCCTCAGCGCTGTCGATATCGGCGAGCCGCGCAGCGTCGGAGGGCTGACGCGGGAGTATTTCACCCGGCTCGTGGGCAATTACGGTAAGGAATTGAACTGGGGGGAAAAGTTCGACCACAGTGGGAAAGGCGGGCCCGCCACGGGCGGGGCGTATTCGATTGAACCCCACGTCGCCGAACGGGTTTTCGACACCATGATCGCCGAAGCCGGAGTCATCGTCCTGCGCGAAGCCCGTCTCACGCGGGTGAAAAAGGAAGGGGCGCGTCTCACAGAACTCCAGACCGAAGATGGCAGAACGGTGACCGCGAAGATGTTCATCGACACAACCTATGAGGGCGATCTCATGGCTGCGGCTGAGGTGAGCTACACGGTCACGCGCGAAGGAAACGCCAAGTACGCGGAGGAGTTCAACGGGATCCACTACAACGAGAAATTTCTACCGAAGAAAAGCTTCGCCCAGCCGGGTGAGAACGGGCGTCTCCCGAACGGATACGGAGCCTGGGATCGCGATTTTCCGCTCGATCCCTATGTCGTCAAGGGGGACCCCGCGAGCGGGTTACTCCCGCTCATCAACAAGGGGGAACCCGGCGTCCCCGGTGAACCTGCCCCCGGAGTCCAGGCCTATTGCTATCGACTCTGCCTCACGACCGATCAGTCTAACATGATCCCCATTGCTCCACCGGAGAACTACGATCCGGCACGCTATGAACTCGTCGCCCGCTTCATCGAGGCCTGCCTGGATAACGGCGACGAGATGGATCTCCGCTGGTTTTCCAAGCACGATCCTCTTCCGAACGGGAAGTGGGATTTCAACACTGCCACCTTCGGCGGCAATCTTCCCGGATTGAGCTGGGAATGGCCCGAGGCGTCCTACGCGGAGCGCGAGGTTCTTGCGCAGGAACTGGAGGACTACCACCGCGGCCTCTTCCATTTTCTCCGCACCGATCCCCGCGTTCCGGAAAAGGTAAAGAAAGACCTCGCCCGTTTCGGATTGCCGAAGGACGAGTTTCCCGATACCGGAGGCTGGCCCCACCAGGTCTATGTGCGCGAAGGCCGCCGCATGGTCAGTGACCTCGTCATGACCGAGCATCACACCTTCGGACGGGAGTTCGCTTCTCATCCTGTCAGTCTCGGGAGCTATGGCACGGATGCTCACGAGATCCGTCGGATCGTCCGGAACGGCGTCGTGACCCGCGAAGGGAAAATCGCGACCGGACGCGGAGGGTTCGGTCCCTATCAAATCGGCTACGGGGCGATCGTTCCAAAGCAATCCGAGTGCAGCAATCTGTTCGTGACCTTTGCGCTTTCAGCAAGCCATTCCGCCTTTGCCAGTATTCGCATGGAACCTCCCTTCATGATCACGAGCCAGTCCGCCGCGACCGCTGCCTGCCTTGCCCTTGACGCCGGAGTCGATGTTCAGGAAGTGGATCAGGCCACCCTTCGCGCCCGCCTTCTTGAGGACGGGCAAATCCTCGAGTGGAAAGCGAACGGACCGAAAGCAACCCTGAAAGGCATCGTCCTCGACGACACCGCCGCCGTCTTCACCGGGGAATGGACGCAGAGCAACGCCGCGGGTTCGCTCGTCGGCTCCGGCTATCGGCACGATGGAAATCGCCGTGCCCCGATCCAGACGGCGACCTTTGAAGTCACTGTTCCGGAGGCCGGCCAATACGCGATCAGCCTGCTTTACTCAGCACACGAAAACCGCTCCAGCCGCGTGAAAGTGCGCGTTCTCGGTTCGACGGGCGGTCCGGGACTCACCGTGAACCAACGCGAACCGGTTCTCGTCGAGGGCGAACCGCGAGCGATTTGTAACGTTTCCCTTTCCCCGGCAGGTCCCGTCCAGGTCATCGTTTCCAATCAAGGAAGTGATGGGGTGGTTTCGGTCGATGGCCTGCAACTCGTCCTTCTCGAAGATTATTGAAAACCGGAACGATCCAACCCCCCTATTCATGAAAGCCAATACCCTACTCTCACTCACCCTGCTGACGGCCCTGCTCAGCGGCGCCTTTGCCGAAGAAGGTCCCGATCTCCCCATGTTCGACCTCTCGACTGACACCGACCGGCACGTCATCATCGCGGCCGGTACCGAAGAGATCTATCAAGGTCATCCCACGACCTTGTTGATGCCTGACAAAAAGACAATATTCGCGGTCTGGTGTATCAACCATGGAGGCGCCGCCGGCCCGATGGCGAGGAGCGAAGACGGGGGACTCACCTGGACCCGGCTCGACGAAACACTGCCGCCCGGTTTCTCCACCCACCAGAACTGCCCGAGCATTTACCGCCTCGTCGATCCGGAGGGAACGGCACGTCTCTGGGTCTGGTCGGCGGCTCTCGGTGAGCGGGGCGGACCGGGGATGCCAAGCATCATGAGTGAAGACGACGGGAAGACCTGGAAGGAAATGCCGCCGCTCGACTTTCCCTGTGTCATGACTTTCAGCAGCATCGTCCAGCTCAAAGACGGTCATTATCTCGGTCTTTATCACGTCGGGCCGGAGGGGAAAGACAAACCACCTCTGGAGGTGTATCAGACGATCACCGCCGACGGCGGCTTCACCTGGTCGGAGCCGGTCATCGTCGCTACGGTCGAGGGCAAGAACCCGTGCGAACCTTTCGTCTTTCGATCACCCGATGGAAATGAACTGTGCTGCCTGATGCGGGAGAATACGCACAAGGGGCGCAGCCTCATGATGTTTTCCCGCGACGAAGGGAAGACCTGGACTACCCCGGAGGACACTTCGTGGGGACTCACGGGTGACCGGCACATGGGAGTTCAACTCGAAGACGGCCGCTGGGTTTTTGCCTTCCGCGACCAGGCCCTGAACAGTCCCACGAAAGGCGATTTCGTCGCCTGGGTCGGAAGCTATGATGACATCAAAAACGGAACCCCGGGAGACTACCGGGTGAAGCTCCTCCACAGCTACGCGGAGCGAAAGGGGGATTGCGGCTATCCCGGCGTCGAGTTGCTTCCCGACGGCACCATCGTCGCTACGACCTACGTGAAGTATGCGGAGGGACCGGAGAAGCATTCAGTGGTCTCGACCCGTTTCAAGATCGAGGAGACGGATGAAATATTGGAAGCGTCCCGATGAGATGCCTTGCCATTCTCTTGCTCACTTTCGCACTGACGCTGCAGGCGGCAGAGCGCCCTGATGTTCTTTTCATCGCCGTCGATGATATGAATGACTGGATCAGTCTCCTCGATCCGGAATCGCCGATCCAAACCCCCAATCTTGAGCGGCTCGCGGCGAAGGGCATGTCATTCACGAAAGCGTACTCCGCGTCGCCCGCATGCAATCCCTCACGCGTCGCGACGATCACAGGGATCCGGCCCTCTTCGAGCGGAGTTTATGGCAACGCAAGTGACTGGCGCGGCGCGCTTCCTGAGAGACTGACCATTTTTCAGCAGTTCCGCGGGGCCGGTTACTTCGTCGCCGGAGCGGGAAAGATTTTCCATCACCATCTTGACGGGGCCTTTCACGATGATGCCTCCTTCGAGGAATTCGTCCCTATGCGGAAGCAGCTCTATCCGGAGGAAAAACTGAACGGCGTACCGGAGTACGGCTCACCGAACACCGACTGGGGAGTCTGGCCTCCGACCGAAGAGGAAAGCGTCGACTTCGCCACGGTTGAGGCCACGAAGAGGCTGTTGCGCGAGGCGCCCGTTGACAGACCCCTCTTCCTTGCCTGCGGGGTTTTCAAACCCCACTCGCCCTTCTTCGCCCCGGCGAAATGGCAGGAAAACATTCCGCTCCCGAAACGACTTGAAGACGACCGGGACGACCTCCCGGAAGGAGCCCGAACCCTCATGAAGAAGCCGGCCTGGTTCTGGAAAGGCATGATGGAACTGGAGGAGAAACGCCCCGGGTCCTATCAGAACTTCGTCAACAGCTACGCGGCGTGTTGTCGCTACGCAGACTCCAAAATCGGCGAAGTCCTCGATGCATTGGAAGCAAGCCCGCGCGCCGCGAACACCATCATCGTACTCTGGTCTGACCACGGGTTTCACCTCGGCGAAAAGGATCATATTGAGAAGTTCGCCCTCTGGGAAAAAGCAAACCGGATTCCATTTCTCGTCGTTGCCCCGGGGATCACGCAGCCGCGCGCGACCTGTGACCGGCCCGTCGATCTCTCGGCACTCTACCCGACGCTCCTTGAGCTCGCCGGTCTGCCCGCGGACCCGCGGTGTGATGGAGTGAGCCTCGTCCCGCTTCTCGAAGATCCCGATGCGGAGTGGGAACACCCTGCCGTCATGACCTACCTGCGGAACAATCATGCGATCCGATCCGACCGCTGGCGTTACATTCGCTACGCCGACGGCTCCGAAGAGCTCTACGATCACGAGAGCGATCCCAACGAATGGGACAACCTTGCGAACAAAGCAGCGCTTTCCGACATCCTCGCCGAACACCGGACATGGCTTCCCCAAGTCAACGTTCCCGAAGTGCCGCGGCTGCGAAAGCCGTGACAGGATTGCACCTCGATCTTCTCCCGCACTGCGTTAGATTGATCTCATGAGGGCCATCGCTTTACTCCTGCTTATAGCCACCTGCCGGCTTGCCACGGCGCAGGAGGTCAAAGTCCGCTTTGATCTCTACAAGGTCGAACCGGCCATCGGAACCGCGCTCGAAGGACGTCTCATCGCCGGGGGAGAGGGGGCCACCGCTGCGATGGCGAAGCTGCCGGACTTTATCCAGCAGCGCCGCATCGAGGAAATCGCCTCGGTAGAAATTGAAACCGAGAGCGGAACGAGAATGCGCGGCAAATCGAGCGAGGCGGTGATCGCCCTCCCGTTTCATGAGTCGACCGCAGGCCTCGATATCGAAATTGATCCGCTCATCGAAGGAGGTGCCCTCAACATGAATATTCAGGCCATCTACACGAGCTCCGAAAAGGACCATCCCATGGAACGGGTCATCACGACACAGGCCGCCGGACTCAGCGGGGTCCCGATGTTGATTTGCCGCTGGCAGATGGAGCGGGACTGGCTCCTCCTCGTCGGGACACCGGAGTATTCCAACGCGGCCGAATCCTCACCGCTCGTGAGTGGATTGATCTACATGGAGTCCGCTTTCTACCCGACCGTGAGTTCGGCCAGCTCCGGGCGTGACCTCCTCGCCTCGGCACTCTTTCCCTGTCGCAGCGGACAACGCAGCGGCGCTGAGATGATTGGCTGGATCAATGACGAAAACATTCCCGAAAGCGACCAGCCCGGATTTCGCACCATGATCGACCCGGTCCTCAACGCCGACGGCACCGTGACCGCCCGCGTCGAATGCAGTTACACGGTCGAATCCGGGGGGCGCACCCGCCTCGAAAGCGGGGAACGCGTTCGCCGTCTCGAGATCCGGGAAATGAGCGACACCCTGGAAATGGAGCCCAACAAGATAGCCGGACGCAAAGCCACGAAGGCGGGAAACGAAGATATCGAAGTGGAAGAGGATCACTACGTCGCCGCCTTCCAATATTCCCTTCCAACGACACCGTGATCATTCCCTTCTACCCGAAAGGACCAGCGAAAACGGCTCAATCTCGTCCTGATTTTTCGCGGGGCACCTGATACGCTCAGGCCGGTATGGTAGAAAAAGCGAGACTCAACCCTCTCAGGTTACTCATTGAACCCTGTTGGATTCTCAGCTTAGCCCTGTTTTGGAGCGGGGCAGCCTTCGCGCAGAACCCGATCACCTTCCCGGCCGACGCCGGCATCATCGACGTGACCGCCTTCGGGGCCGTTCCGGACGACGATGGGGACGACACCGAAGCGATTCAGACGGCGCTCAACCAGTTCCCCGGCGGAAACCGCATCGTCTACCTGCCTCCGGGAGAATACCGGGTCACCGACACGCTGCGTTGGCCCGACGGCGAGCATCCGGGCCAAAGCCAGAAGCGTGTCATTCTCCAGGGAGCCGGCGAGTCGCTCAGCACCCTTCGCCTCCCGGACAATTCAAAAGGATTCTCGGACAACGAACCCAAAGCTCTGATCTGGACCGGGCGAAAGCCGGCGCAACGCTTCCGCAATGCGATCCGCGATCTCACGATCGAGATCGGGGAAGACAACCGCAACGCGATCGGGCTGCAATTCAACGCAAGCAACCAGGGCGGCATTCGCAACGTCACGATTCGGGCCGCTGAAAACGCGGGAAAGATCGGGCTCGACCTCGGGCACAGCGATGAAATTGGCCCTTTGTTAGTGAGAAATCTCACCGTCGAAGGATTTGAAGTCGGCATCAGTTCGAAGTGGCCCGTCAACTCCAACACCTTTGAGCACGTGAACCTGATCAATCAGCGCCAATACGGCTGGTGGAACTATCATCAGATGATTTTCGTGCGCGGTCTTGTCAGCGAGAATCAGTGCACGGTTCTCTACAATGAACGCAACTCGTGGGGAACGGTGACCTTGTTAGACTCCCATCTCCATGGAATCAATTCCCCGCGAACTCCCGCAATTGTCAATCAGCGGCAGCTCGTGATGCGAAACGTGGAGATCCTCGACTACTGGCGGGCCGTCGAGAACGATGACAAAGACCGCGACAAGGGAGATATCGACGGATCCACCCTGATCGAACTCGACAGTTCCCATCGCAATATCACCAGCCCCTTTCGCGGGTTGAAGGACAGGACCCTGGCCGACGCCGGTGAGGTCAAACGTCTCCCGGTCAAAGAGACCCCCGATGTGCCCCGGGGCGACCCGACGAAAGACTGGGCCAACCTTCTCACCTTCGGAGCCGATCCAAAGGGGGAAAAAGACTCGAGCCCGGCACTCCAGCGTGCGATCGATTCCGGAAAGAAGACCATCTACCTGCCTCCCGCAGCCGACTTCCGCTTTGAAGGAGAGGTCGAAATTCGCGGACCGGTGCAGCGTATCATCGGACTCGAAGGACGCTTTACCGCCGTGGGGGATCCCGTGTGGAAACTGGTTGATGACAAGCATACCGGCGGTCTCCCCGATGCACCGGTGGTGATCATCGAACGGCTCACCCATCGAAGTGGCGGCGCTGATTTGAAAATCCGGCAGGAAAGCAAACGCACTCTCGTCATCAGTTCAACGATCGGTTTCAACGTCGAAGGACACGGCACCGGCGATCTTTTCCTTGATGACTTCTGCGGACACCTTGACCGCGTCGCCCCCGGTCAGAATGTCTGGTGCCGCCAACTCAACAGCGAGCGGAAGGAAGGGATCAAGTGTCGCAACATGGGTGGCAATCTCTGGATCCTCGGCATGAAAACCGAGAACCTCGGGACAATCTTCGAATTAACCGGCGGCGGCCACACCGAAGTGAACGGCCTCTTTCTTTACTCCAACGCAGGCTGGAACGAAGCTGATCCGGCGATTCGCATCCGCGACAGCACCGCCGTCTTTCTCGGAATCAACGAGCGCAATTTCAATCGCAGTCCTGTTTCCTTCTGGGTCTCCGAAACTCAGGAGAGGGAAACGAAGGAGCTGAGAGAAAGGCCCTGGATTTATCTGAGCAGGTGACGGGGGAGTGGCCACTGATGTTTACCCACAATCTCCTCGTAGCTGCGAGCGTGAGCGAGTCGTAGCACGCGGTCTTCGTTCTCGCTCACGCTCAAACCTACAGGGACGTCCTTGATCTGGCTAACGGGTTTGCGGTCTCGACGGGTGAGCTGCTTTTGGGTATTCCCTTCCCTATGAACGACCTCTCTTCGCGCCGCGATTTCATTCTCACCGCAGGTGCCGCTGCCACCTCTGTCCTCTCAGCACCTGCCCTGATGGCTGCCGACGCTTCCTTTCCGCTGAATGGCCGCCTCGACAAAACGCTCAAGATCGGCATGGTCCGCATCAAGAGCGACTCGCTCACGGATCGCTTCAAAGCAGCGAAAGCAGCCGGCTTCGGGGCGATCGAACTGAGCTGTCCCGGAAATGATGTCGAGGAAGTGAAGAAGGCGATCGCGGAATCCGGGCTTCCCGTCGATGGCTCGGTCTGCGCTGAGCACTGGGAGGTCAGGCACACCGACCCGGACCCGGAAGTCCGGGCACGGGCGCTGGGAAACCTGGTGGGAGCGCTTCGGGAAACCAAAGCCGTGGGTGGACATTCCGTTCTCCTCGTCGTTGGCCACGGGAAAGATGGACCCGAGGAGGAAATCTGGGATCGCTCGATCGGGAATATTTCTAAAGCTCTTCCTGTCGCGGCTGAACTCGGGGTCACCATCCTCGTCGAAAATGTCTGGAATCATTTCTGCTACGATCATGACGGAGACTCGACTCAGACGGCCGACAAGTTCGCCCGCTACATCGACGACTTTCAGTCACCCTTCGTCGGAATGCAGTTCGACATCGGCAATCACTGGAAATATGGAGCAACCGGTGACTGGATCCGCACGCTTGGAAAGCGCATTTACAAACTCGACGTGAAAGGATTTTCCCGGACCGCCAAAGACGGAGCCGGTGCCTTCACCAAAATCGGAGAAGGGGACCTCGACTTTGCCGACGTCCGCAAAGCCCTCACCGAGATCAATTTCTACGGCTGGTGTGCCGCCGAGGTCGCCGGAGGCGATGAGGCCCGCTTGAAGGAAGTCTCCGACAACATGGACCGGGCTTTCGGACTGGGGTAAGATCAAACCACGGTCACTCGTCTTCGCGTTCTGCCGTCCATGCGATCGACAAATCCGGTCGCTGCTGGTGAAAGACGTCCATGATGTGGCGGCCAAAGCTCCATCCGGCCTGAGCGTAGAGATTGAATGCTGAGTCCACGCCGAGGGCACGCAGTTCCTTGATCTCCTTAGGAAACTGGGCGGAGGCCGCGACGACTCCTTTGAAATCGTGACGCATCAGGGTATTGATCGCGTGGACATTGGCGCTGTGCGTCGGCATCGCGAGAACAACGAGATCGAGGTCTTCACCGGGACAGACGCGCTCCCAGAAATCCGAGTCAGTCGCATCGGCAAGCTTCACATTTCGTTCCGCGCTTTGGTGCGCGGCGACTGCGACCGGATCGCGATCAAAGCCGATCACTCTCCCCGGAAACCGGCCCTCGAGAGCATGATATGCCGCCATCCCGACACGTCCCATTCCGAAAATAGCGATGCGTTCCCCGTTTTCAATAATCGGAAGATCATCGCGGTGGCTGCCGCTGGTTTCCCATTTTCGCAGAAAATCGCTGATCGGATCATACAGCTCCTCGGCACGCCGGTTCAATGGCGCGGCCGCGAAAATGCTGAAGGAAAGCGCGAGGGCAATCGCGACGAGCCACTCGGCTCCGATCCAGCCCTGCGCAACTCCGAGCGACATGACGATGAGCCCGAACTCGCTGTACGTTGAGAGCGCCGCCGAAGCCATCCAGGAGGTTCGCGCGCGGAGGTGGAAACGGGTGAGGAGAGCGAAAAATCCGATACTTTTCAGCGGGAGCAAGAGCATGAATAACGCCGCCCAGCCTACCGCCGAAAGTGTCACGGAACCCTGAAGGCCAATCTGGAGGAAGAACCCGACGAGGAGAAGGTCGATGATGCTGCCGAGAGATTTCCGAAGCTCGCTGGAACGGGGGTGCCAGCCGATGAGGACACCGATGAAAAGGGCTCCGAGATCGGCTTTTAATCCCACCCCGTCAAAGGCGGCGGCACCGGCGACGAGAGCAAGGAAAAGTCCACACAGCGTGAGAAGTTCGCCCTGACCCGACCGGCCGAGCATCCAGCCGAGAAGGGGGCGGCAGAGGAGCAGCAGCGGAATCGCCGCAAAGACCCACAGAGTCGGCAGTTTCCCCGTCGAAAAAGTAAGAAACAACACCGCCAGAATGTCCTGCATCACGAGAACGCCAATCGCGACTCGACCATGAAGTGAGCCGAGGTCTCCGTTCTCGGTAAGTGATTTCACGGCGAAAACCGTGCTGGAGAAGCTCAACGCAAAGGCGAGGAGAAACGCGGTTTTCCAGTCGAGACCGGCCGCATCGGCGATGAGTGTGGAGATCCAGAAGAGAATGGGACCAAAAAGGACCACAACGAGAGTGGAATGGATCGTCGTCCCCGCCCAGATCTCCGGTCGCATCAGGTTCCGGATCCGGAGTTTCAATCCGATGCTGAAAAGGAGAAGCGTGACTCCGAGATCGGCGATCGTCGCGAGTGTTTCACCACCTTCTTTCCCGAGCGCACGGAGCACGAAGCCGGCGACGAGAAAGCCCACCAGCGGCGGCAGTTTGAACATCTGCGCGACGAAACCGAAAAGAAAAGCGATCGCGATAAGGAGGGCATCCATAATGGTATGGCTGAGGAAATAGCAGAGTTCCGGCCAAGTTGGCGCAGCTCGCGCGGCGGGCAAGTCATTTGCCTGCTATCATTCCGGAAGAATCCTACGGCCCGCTCTTCCAGAGCTTGATGTTTTCAAGGTCGTTGCTTCCGGTCTCACCCCTCGTGCTGCGTCCGCGCTTCACGTCTTCCCTGAGGAGCGCGAGAAGATCATCAACTTTCTCCCGGTTCTCGAGGTAGAGATTCGTTGTCTCTCCGGGGTCTTTGCCAAGATGATAAAGCTGGGCCGGGAGCGAATCTTTCGGCATCTCTTTTTCCGTCGGAGAACTCCATCCCCCGGAGCCTCTGGCGAGAATGAGCTTCCAGGGACCCTGTCGGTAGGCAAAGTGGCCGCTGATGGAATGATGCACGACGCCGTGTCGGGTCGATTCGATCAGTTCCCCCGCGAGGGCGGATAAAAAGCTGACGCTGTCCTCACAGGTCGCCGCCGGAATTTCCGCCCCGAGAATCTCGGCAGTCGTCGCAAAAAGATCCGTAAGGCAAATGAGCTGGTCGCTCATGGAACCGGCTGCGACCTTTCCGGGCCAGCGCGTGATGAACGGAATGCGATGCCCCCCGTCCCAGATGTCCGCCTTGGATCCCCGAAGATGAGCACTCACGAGGTGTCCCTGTTCGGCGAGTCCTTTGATATCAGCCGCTTTTGAGCAGCCGTTGTCACTCGTGAAGATAAAGAGGGTGTTGTCGGCGAATCCATTTCGTGCCAACGCTTTCGAGACTTCCCCGACGACGTGATCGGTTTGCATGACGAAATCTCCATAGTCTCCCAGCCCGCTTTTTCCCTGCCACTCCGGTGAGGGCACGATCGGGGTGTGGGGCGAGCCGAGGGGGATGAAGAGAAAGAACGGCTCGTCTTTTCCGGCCCGGGAATCGATGTAATCCACCGACTTTTCCGTGAGGCGGGGCAGCATGTGGATGACCTCGTCGTGGGCGATGACGGTGTCGTTTTCAATGACTGCTTCCATGTTCCGGGCATGGTGAAATCCGTGGTAGTAATCAAAGCCGCGGTGCACGGGCCCGTCAGGAATTTTCGCCCCCACCGGCGGTGTTTTGTGCTGCTTCTGCGTGTAGGCTGTCCCGGTTTCCGGATCGAGGTATTCGAAATCGAGATGCCACTTCCCGATGATCGCCGTCGCGTAGCCCTGTTCCTTAAGAAATCCTGCCACGGTCTGGCGATCCTCGGCGATCAGGCTTGGAGCAAAACCGGTCACCACCCCCGACTGCAGGCGGGTCCGCCACGCGTAGCGCCCGGTCATGATGCCGTAGCGGGTCGGCGTGCAAACGGAGGAACCCGAATGCGCGTCGGTGAAAATCATCCCTTCGCTCGCGAGTTGATCCGCATGCGGCGTCGGGATTTTGCTGGTCTCCGGCGCGAGGCACTGGATATCACCGTAGCCGAGATCGTCACAGATGAGGTAGACGATGTTAGGCTTTTCCCCGGCGTGGAGGGATGCGGTGAGAACAAGAAGGAAGGTGGAAAAGAGAAAGCGCATGAATACAGGGTGGTTGACCATCGCAGTCTGGCAGGGGAGGTGGCAATCATCAAATATCTCACATCAAATTCGCGCTACCGGCCCTGATCTACTCCCTCACGCTCGCAGCTACTGGACTCCAGAACCTATAGGTTTGAGCGTGAGCGAAAACAGGCGCGTGGTGCGGGCGCCCACATCATTGAACACGAGGTTCCTTAATCCCACCAGGCCCGGCCTGATCAAAAGCGGCGTCAAGCCGCCGCACTCCCTATTCCTAGCTTCCCACTTTTTTCCTTTTTCCTGCGCCGAAGGCGCGTCCGGCGCATCACGCGTCCGCCCGCAATCTCGCGACGGTGTAGTCCGGATCATCGGGCAACACTTCCACATCGACCATCGCACCGGCACGCTCGAGCATGCGGCGGCAGTCGGAGGAGAGGTGACGGAGGCGGAGATTCTTCCCGGCATCGCGATAGCGTTGCGCGAGTGCGTTGATCGCTTCGAGTCCTGACATGTCACAAACACGGGCCTCGCCGAAGTCGAGGACGATGTTCTTCACATCAGACTTGGCCTGGAAATGCTCTGAGAAATCCCGGACCGAACCAAAGTAGAGAAGCCCCTGGAGCGAATAGATCTTTTCCTCCGGCGTGTCTTTTTCGACGCGGACATAGACATGCTTCGAACTCTCCCAGGCAAAAATGAGGGCGGAAAGAATGATGCCGACAAACACCGCTGTCGCGAGATCGTGCATGAAAACGGTCACGAGCGTCACCGCCAGGATCACGATGATTTCGCTGAACGGAACTTTGCCGAAAGTCTTCAACGACGACCACTCGAAGGTGCCGATCACGACCATGAACATGACGCCGACAAGAGCGGCGATGGGGATCTTTTCAATGACCGGCCCCCCGATCATGATGAAAAACATGAGCGCAAGCGCGGCGGCGACCCCGGAGGTTCGACCGCGTCCCCCGGACTTCAGGTTGATGAGAGACTGTCCGATCATGGCGCAACCACCCATGCCGCCGAAGAGACCGGAGAGAAAGTTGGCGCTGCCCTGAGCGACACATTCGCGGTTCCCCTGGCCGCGCGTTTCCGTGATTTCATCGATGAGTTGCAAAGTCATGAGCGACTCGATGATCCCGACCATCGCAATGATGAAAGCGGTCTTGAGAAGAAACTGCCACTCCGTTGCCCAGGCGATACCGTTCGGCAGCGCCGGAAGCGGAAAGGAACCGGCAAGCTTTCCATCCGGGTTGTCCGCCGATTGCGCAAGGACATTGGAGACCGTCGAGGAGTCTTTAAAAAAGAAGAAGGCGAGGAGCCCGACGGAAACAATCGCGACCAGCGAGGAAGGCACCGCACGGGTCAGCTTCGGGAAAAAGTGAATGATCGCCATGGTCAGGGCCACGAGACCGATCATGATTCCAAGGCTCTGTCCGGTGAGCCATTCTCCCGTTTCGGTATCACGGAAGGACGGGAACTGCGCCATGAGAATGACAATGGCGAGGCCGTTCACGAATCCGATCATGACCGGGTGCGGAACGAGGCGGATGAAACGACCGAGCTTCAGGGCACCGAAAGTGATCTGAATGATCCCGGCAATCATGATCACCGCGAAAAGATACTGGAGACCGAGTCCGGCACCCATTTGATCACCGTGCTCCACCGCTTTACCTGCGACAACCGCAATCGCTCCGGTTGCCCCCGAGATCATGCCGGGACGACCTCCGAAAGCGGAGGTGATAAATCCCATGAAGACCGCAGCCCAGAGACCCACGAGGGGATCAACGCCGGCCGCGAAGGAAAAGGCGATCGCTTCCGGGACAAGTGCAAGAGCAACGGTCAATCCGGAGAGAATGTCGTCTTTGTAGTTGCCGTTCTTTTTACGAAATAATTCAAACATGGTCAGTTCCTGGTGGGTGTCCGGGAGTGGACAGCCGTCTCGCGAGGTGGCGGGAGGCAGAGAGCAGAAGCGAGGGCGCTGATGCGACCGAAGAGACCGGAGCGGTTTCCGTCTTTTCTGCGCGGCATTGGTCGTCGAATCTGGCGAAACATCAAGCCTGATGTTTTTCGCTGGACTCCCGCGAAGCTGAAGTCACCTTCCCGTCGTGAAATTATACAATGACCCGGAAGGTTCGAAATCGAAGGACTATTCGGGAATCGGCATCATCATCACAAACGTTCTCGTCATCCTCTACGCGGTGATCGATGACTGGGACCTCGGCTCGATGATGCTGATTTACTGGGTCCAGAGTGTAACCATCGGATTCTTCCACTTTTTTCGCATCCTCCTCCTGCGCTCCTTCTGCACCGAAGGATTCACGAGCAACGGGCAACGGGTTCCGGAGACGGCGAATGGAAAATGGAGCACGGCCCTGTTCTTCGCAGTGCACTACGGCTTCTTCCACCTGATCTACCTCTTCTTTCTCTTCGGCATCGCCTCTCAGGGAGCCGGTGCTGAGATCGCCGACGACGTCGCACTCACGGAGGAAGGGGGGATCCCCCGGGGTCTCCTTTCCGTGATCGGATTCTTTCTCGGCCACGGCTACTCTTTCTATCAAAACGTGAAGGCGGACCTGAAGCGCCGCCCCGGTCTCGGCACCATGATGTTTCTGCCCTACGCCCGGATCATCCCGATGCACCTCACGATCATCTTCGGAAACATGATCGCATCAAGTACTGTAACGGTGCTTCTTTTTTCCTCCCTGAAAACCGGAGCCGACTACCTCATGCACATCGTCGAGCATCGGATCCTCCAGAAGCCACCAACGAACGACTCATGACAGACCTGACGCTAAAGCGCCTCGATCCGCTCATCCGTGAAGCGACGGGGGCGACGGCGTGGGAGGTGGTGGAGGTCGTTCAAGAACTGTGGAGCGGTTACGGGAGAATTCTGCGCGTCGCTCTTTCCAGCTCATCGCGGGAGTCGATCATCGTCAAGCACATCGCCCCTCCCGGGAAACGCCACCACCCGAGAGGGTGGACGACGGACCGTTCCCATCAGAGAAAGGTGAAATCGTATCAGGTCGAAACGGAATGGTATCGGAACTGGAGCGACCGCTGCGATGAGACCTGCCGCATCCCCGCATTTCTCACCGCAGACCAATCGAACGAAGAAACGTTTCTTCTCCTTGAAGATCTCAACACCTCCGGCTACCCGAAACGTTTCACTTTGCCAAGAGGGGCGCAGATCGAATCCTGTCTCACCTGGCTCGCGGAGTTTCATGCCACCTTTCTGGGCGAGTCGCCGACCGGCCTCTGGGAAACCGGGACCTACTGGCATCTCGCAACCCGCCCCGATGAACTCACCGCGCTCACGGACGGACCACTCAGGACGGCAGCACCTGCGCTGGACCGCCTCCTCTCAAAGGCGAAGTATCAGACCTTTGTCCACGGGGACGCCAAGCTCGCCAACTTTTGCTTTTCCCCCGATGGATCAAAGGTCGCGGCCCTCGATTTTCAATATGTTGGTCAAGGTTGCGGGATGAAAGATGTCGCCTACTTCATCGGCAGCTGTCTCGACGAAGCCGCCTGTGAAGAGCAGGAAACGGAACTCCTCGACGCTTACTTCAGGTCTCTCCGCCATTCCCTGACAAGCCAACAAAAGAAACTTGATCCCGACGCCGTCGAAACGGAATGGCGAGAACTCTTCCCCGTCGCCTGGACAGACTTTCATCGCTTTCTCAAGGGCTGGTGTCCGGGCCATTGGAAAATCAACAGTTACAGCGAACGCCTTGCCCGTGAGGTCATCGCCCGCCTCCCGTCTCATGAAACTGAACGACACTGACCTCGCCGACCTTTCTCTCGCCGCCCTCAATGCCGCAGAAGCCGCGGCCAGTCACATCCGGTTGGAATCGAAGGGCAAGATCGAAGTCATGCGCAAGGAGGGAGGCAACACCGAAGCCTCCCAGGTCCTGACCGGGGTCGACCTCGCCAGCGAAAAGATCATCCTCGACTCCCTCCAACCCGCCACGGAGAAATACGACCTCGGCATCCTCACGGAGGAAACTGAGGATGACTCCAGCCGTCATGCCGCTGATTACTTCTGGTGCATCGATCCCATTGACGGAACCCTGCCATTCATCAAAGGCGAGCCGGGTTACTCCGTCGTTATCGCGCTCGTCAGCCGCGGTGGAGTTTCTCAAATCGGTGTCATTCTCGACGTCGTTGCCGGAGTTCCCTACCATGCGATCCGCGGAAAAGGTGCCTTCCGTGGCGGCGAGCCGATCAACCCCCGCGAGACGAACACGCCGAATCAATTGAGCTGGTTCATGGACCGGAGCATGGCCGCTCAGAACAACTATGAAGACTGGCTCGCGGCGCTCACAGAACTGGCCCATGCAAAGGGGCTCGATGGCGTTGAAATCATCAATCACGCCGGAGCCGCCCTTAATGCTTCCTGGTCGACGGCCGCCGCTCCCGCGGTCTATTTTAAATGCCCGAAGAAAGAGGAGGGCGGGGGTTCAGTCTGGGATTTCGCCGCCTCCGCCTGCCTCTACGAAGCGCTCGGCCTGCCGGTGAGTGACATGTTCGGTGAGCCACTGAACTTGAATCCTGACGGATCCACATTCATGAACAAAGGCGGGTTACTCTATGCCTTAAGCCCCGAGTGGGCCGAAGCGGTGCAGGCGATTCACGGGAGACTCGGCTGAAAGAAACAGATGCCGATTCACTCATTGTGGGTAGAAAAGACGCGGGTGAATTCGTCTACAAAGCGGGCTACTCGATCCACAAATGGTGCCCCGGGCCCGTCACAGGCATCCGGAAGCCCCACAAAATCCGACCGTTTCCTCGCAAGAAACGGAGAGCACTTCCCCGTAAAAACAGCAGGGTAGTTCTACGGAGGACCGACCCGTGATTCCCCGAAGAGGTGAGTCCCTGCGGGTTGACACTTCTGCTTTTCTGAACGATACGCCAACTGTGACAATGATTCTGAAATCATTACTAGCTGTCTACGTGAGCCTTTATCTGGTTCTTCCGGGATGCTTGTGCCAGATTCTTTCCGCCTTCGGTGTTGGTGTCTGCGAGGTGATGGTTTCCGTGGAAAAGAACGCTCCCGTCATCGTTGGTTCGGAAGAGACCGGGATCTGTCATTGTGACCAACATCTCACCAAGACCGCCGAAGCAATCGAGGTCCGGAGCCAGGAGTGCGTCACTCCCGCTCAGATCAGTTCCGCTTTTTCCGTCTACACTCCTTCGCTTTTTCCTGCTTCATTCGTCCCGCGACTTCATCCTCGCGGCCCCCCCGGCTCCATCCGGTGGACTTCAGCGCCTCAGTCGGGCGTCTTTCTGATCTGAGCCGGTTCCGCACGTCGCGGACCGTTCTCTTGTGCTGTCTTATCCTTTTAGCCGGCCTTCCCTCTTTCCTTTCTCCGCGCCATTGCGCCCGGAGGGAATCACACCTCCGGCCATCCTGAAAAATTAACCAACACACATGAAACAGACTTTCTATTTTTCCCACCTCCCCGCGCCCCCTCTTGCGCTCGCCCTGGCTTTACTGTGCCATGCGGTGGTCGCTGAAGACAGCATCTCGCTGACTGACGCCGTCTCACGAGCCATTGCTCAACATCCTTCTCTCGCCGTCTTCGATGCCGACACCCGTCTCGCTGAAGCAAAAACCATCTCGGCCCTGATGCCGCCCAATCCTGAACTGGAAACGGAGGCCGAAGATGTCCTCGGCACGGGGGAACTGGACGGGTTTCAGAGTGCGGTTTACACCGTTGGCATCAGCCAGCTAATCGAAACGGCGGGCAAGCGCAAACTCCGCGGCGAGGTCGCCCGGGCCGGGGAAACGGAACAGGAGCTCCAATACGAAACGGCGAAACGGGAAGTCATCGCCGAAACGGGCCGACGCTACATCGCGGTTCTCGCCGCCCAGAATGAGGAAGCCAACGCCGAAGCCGACTACTCCATCGCCAACGAAGCCTTCCTCGCGATCCAGCAGCAGATCGAAGAAGGACGTGGATCTGCGATTCAATCCGGACAGGCTCTCCTCGGACGGAACGAAGCGAAATTCGGCCGGGAAGCCGCGTCACGTCGCGCGGCACTCGCCCGCCAGCAACTCAGTGCGATGTGGGGAAAGGCAAAGCCGGACTTCAGCTCGGTGACCGGGAAACTCAGCGCACCGGCGGGTTCTCTTCCCGATGTCGACACTCTCGTCGCCCGCAGTGCAGACCACCCCGCGGTCGCCATGGCGAAAGCAGGGGTGACCGCTGCGGACATCCAACTCACGCTCGAAGAACGGAAGAAAGTTCCCGACCTCACCGTCGGTGTAGGCTTCCGGAACGAGGCCGCGATTGATGACAACGCAGTCGTCTTCAGAATGTCCCTCCCCCTCCCGCTTTTTCAGCAAAACGAAGGCGGGATCGCCGAAGCCGAGGCCGGCATCGCCAAAAGCGAAGCCCTTGTCGCCGAGGCCCGGATGACCATCGAAATGCAAATTGCCGAAGCCCACACCCGACTCCTCATGGCCCGGTCTCAATATGAGCTCGTCGCCGGGGAAATGCTCCCGGCGGCCGCGGAAAACTACGAGGCTGTCTCGGAGGGATTCAAACTCGGACGCATATCCTACCTCGAACTCCTCGAAGCACGGCGCACCCTCAACACCGTCCGCAGGCAACGCATCGAGACCCTCTCCCAATATCACTCCGCCCGCATCGATCTCGAAGCGATCAGCGGCGCCTCCCTCTAAACCTCTTTCCCTGATTCTAACATGAATACCAAAACATCTTTTCTAAAACTCTTTCCCCGGGTGGCCGGGATTCTTGCCCTGGCGACAACGCTAGCAGTCGCGGAAGGCCCCGTGATTGAACTCGAAGCCGGTGCCCTCGCGAATCTGCAACTGCAGTTCTCAGCCGCGGAAGAACAGCGCGTGATGCGACCGGTTTCCGCGTCCGGAACGGTGCAACTGAACGGCAAACGTGTCTTCGAAGTGACGCCCCGCATCAGCGGAGTGATTCTCGAAGATCCTCTTCACCTTGGAGACAAAGTCGAAGCAGGCGATCTCCTCCTGAGCATCCAGAGCCGTGAACTGGCGGAAATGGTCGCAGGATACGTGGAGGCGGAGGAAGCGATGATTTTCGCCTCGGCTGCGGCCGAACAGGAGAGGCGTCTCGCAGCAAAAAACCTCAGTTCCGCCGAACAGGTCCGGGAGACCGATCTGAATCTCAAACAGGCTGTCGCAGCTCATGCCCGTGCCCTGCAACCACTCAAGCTTCTCGATTTCAACGAGGCGACAATCCATCAGTTTCTCGCGGACGTGCACGGCTCCGACCACACCACGCTGAAAATTACATCTCCTTCCCCCGGCGAAATCATCGAAAAGGACGTTCTTCGCGGAGCTGCCGTCGAACAGGACCACTCTCTCTTCATGATCGCTGATCTCTCTGACCTCTGGGTCGATTTCCAGGTCGCCCTTCGCGATGCCCCCTTTCTAACGGTCGGGTCAGAGGTCCTCGTCGAATCAGCCGTGACCGATAAAAAGCGTGAGGCGGAGATTCTTTACCTCTCACCTCTCGCCGACCAGCAAAGCCGCACCGTCATGGTCCGCGCCCTCCTCCCGAACAAGGACCGCCTCTGGCGACCGGGCACACCGGTGAACATCACCGCGGCAGATTCCGGCACGGGCGAGGCGACCCTCGCGGTGCCTGCCAGTGCCCTCGTCGATTTCGAAGGATCCAAAGCCGTCTTCGTACGGAGGGGCGAATCATCGTTCGAACCAGTCCAGGTAACGACCGGGATCAGCGATGGAACGCACACCGCGATTCAATCCGGACTGAAGGCCGGGGATGTCGTCGTGAGCCAAAATGCAGCGCAACTCAAAGGTCATCTCGAAATGACCTCAGGTGAATAGAAAGGCCCGACCTCATGCTGAACCAACTCATCCAGTTTGCGCTGAACCAGCGCTTCCTCTTCATCGTTCTCACCCTCGTCCTCGTCGGTGCCGGTGTCAGAGCGTTCCGCGATCTGCCGATCGACGCTTTTCCCGATATTTCAAACACCCAGGTACAGGTCATCGTGACCGCCCCGGGGATGACACCGGAGGAAGTCGAACAACGGGTGACCTACCCGCTCGAAACCGAGGTCCGGGGCATTTCGGGACAAACCGTCCTGCGCTCCGTCACGAAGTATGCGCTTTGCGTCATCACGATCGACTTCACCGACGATACGGACACCTACTGGGCCCGCCAGCAAGTCTCCGAACGGATCTCGCAAGTGCTCGCCGGACTCCCCGAAGGAACCGAGGGCGGACTCGCTCCCATCACCGTTCCGCTTTCCGACGTCTACATGTTCCTCGTCGAGGGGGAAGGCTACTCGAACATGGAACTTCGCGGCGTCCTCGACTGGATCATCCGACCGCGCCTTCTCTCCGTCGACGGAGTCGCCGACGTCAACGCCCTCGGAGGTGAGGTCAAAAGCTTTCACGTCATACCATTACCGGAAAAACTCAAGGCCTACGATCTCTCCATCGGTGACATCAGCGCAGCCCTCGAGGAGAACAACCGCAACGCCGGAGGCGACCGCTTCAACCGCAACGATGAAGTTCTCCTCGTCACGACCCTCGGACAGCTCAAAACGATGGAAGACATCGAGTCCGTTCCCGTTGCCACTCGCGGCGAGCGGGCCATCCTCATCCAGGATGTCGCCGAAGTTCAACTCGGGGCCCTGACCCGCTACGGCGGTGTCACCTCAAACGGCAAGGGCGAAGTCGTCCAGGGACTCGTCCTCAACCGCCGCGGGGCGAACGGTCGGAAGACGGTCGATGCCGTCAAAGTCGCCCTCGAAGAGATCAAGCCGGCCCTGCCCGAAGGCGTTACCATCGTGCCCTTCTACGACCGCAGCGAGCTGATCAACACCGCCGTTGCCACAGTTCGCAATTCGCTGATCCAGGCTGTCGTCCTCGTCCTCATCGTGCTTCTCCTCTTTCTCGGCGACCTCCGCAGCGCCGTTACCGTCGGGGCAATCCTGCCTCTCACCGTTCTCGGCGCTTTCGTGGTCATGCACAAAATCGGACTGAGCGCGAACCTCATGTCGCTCGGGGGGATCGCCATCGCGGTCGGCATTCTCGTCGACTCGGCCGTCGTCATGGTCGAGAACATTCAATCTCATCTTCAGAAATCGGACACGAAGCACCGACCGAAGGCGCTCATCGCCGCCGCCAAAGAAGTGGCCGTCCCCATTCTCTCCGGGGTCGTCATCATTGTCGTTTCGCTCGCGCCCATTCTCAGCCTCACCGGGATCGAAGGAAAACTCTTCCGGCCCCTTGCACTCACGATCGCGATTTCAATGCTCGTCAGTCTCGTCCTTTCCCTCACCGTCATCCCCGTGATCAGCAGTCTGCTCATGAAGAGCGGCTCAGGACGGGATAACTTCGTGATTCGCGGAATCAAAAAAGTCTACGTACCGGCCCTTCAGTTTGTCCTCGACCACTTCAAAGTCGCCGCCGGTATCGCGGTTGGCCTTCTTGTTCTCAGCGGAATTCTCGGTCTCCGGATCGGAAAAGAATTCCTGCCTTTTCTCGATGAGGGAACCCTCGTCGTGCAGTTTGAAAAGCTGCCCACGATCTCACTGGAGAAGTCACTCGAAATCGATTCCCGGATCGAAGCGGAGATACTGAAACTGCCGGAAGTCGAAGCGGTCGTCTCCCGGGTCGGCTCCGACGAGTTGCGCCTTGATCCGATGGGGCTGAACGAAAGCGATGTCTTCTTTGTGACCCGCCCGCGCAAGGAATGGCCCGATCCCTCCATGGAAGCCCTCCACGCCAAGCTCCGGGAAATTCTCGAAAACTTCCCCGGGGTCGCCTACGGCTTCACCCAGCCCATCGACATGCGGGTTTCCGAAATGATCTCCGGGGTCAGCTCCGCCGTAGCGATCAAGCTTTCCGGCGATGACCTCGACACGCTCGATGCCAAGGCCCGGGAAATGGAAACCATCATCTCCGGGATTGAAGGAGCTGTCGATGTCCAGCGCACCCCCCTCGGCGGACAGCTCTACCTGAACATCAAACTCAAGCACCGCGAGATGGGGCGTCTCGGGCTGAGTGTCGAGCAGGTCAATGCATTGATTTCTCAAGCGGTCGCCGGGGAAAGCGTCACCGAAATCATCGATGGAAACCGGCGCATCCCGGTTCTCGTGCGCTACCCGGAGGCCCTGCGCAATTCCGCGAGCGCGCTGAGAAACCTCCAGGTCACGACCCCGGCAGGAGAGCGGATTTTTCTCTCTGACATCGCGAGCCTCGAAGAAGTCGACGGACCCACCGCGATCGACCGGGAAGACGGGAAGCGTGTTGTTGTGTTAGAGTCAAACGTGGAAGGGCGCGACGTCGTCGGCTTCGTCAAAGAGGTCGAAGAGACTCTCGCGACGGACCTCGATCTGCCTCCCGGCTACTTCCTCGATCTCGCGGGCCAGTTTGAAAACCAGGCCCGGGCGAGCAAAAGGCTCGGCGTGGTCGTGCCTTTTGCGCTCCTCGGCATTTTCATGATTCTCCTGAGCACCCTCGGGACGGCAAGGCAGGCGCTCCTCATTCTCGCGAACATCCCGTTCGCTCTCATCGGGGGAATCATCGTGCTCTTTTTCTCGGGCTTCTATCTCAGCGTTCCGGCCTCGGTCGGATTCATCGCCCTGCTCGGACTCGCGATCATGAACGGAGTCGTCATGGTCATGTTCTTCAACCAGCTCCGTGAGGAGGGGAGCAGCATCAGCGAATCCGTCACCGAAGGAGCAAGACGACGGGTCCGGCCCGTCATGATGACTGCGATTCTCACGATCCTCGGCCTCGTGCCCCTGCTTCTCGCGAGCGGTCCCGGATCCGAAATTCAGAAACCCCTCGCCGCCGTCGTCGTGGGAGGAACGATCTCTTCGACCGTGCTCACCCTCCTCCTCCTTCCCGCGATGTATCGGGCCGTCGAAGGGTTTGTGGAGAGGCGTTCCTGACTCCTGAACCCGCAGAATCTCCGGCAGGCTCTGGCTGCATTGCGGACTTATGTCTGCAATGCAGAAACGGCACGCTCATCTCATGAGCAAAATCATCTCTGCCCTCTCGCTGCTTGCTGTTCTTATTTCCCCCCTCGTCGCTGAAGACAGGATCGAAATCCGCGTCGGCATGGTCGGCCTCGACACTTCGCACGCGCCCGCCTTTACCAAAATCCTCAACGACCCCGAAGCGACTCACGGCGTCAAGGTCGTCGCCGGCGTTCCCGCTTTCAGCCCCGATATCGAATCGAGCGCTTCCCGCATCGATCAGTTCGTCGAAACCCTGACCAAAGACTATGGAGTCAAAATGTATGAGAGCATTGAAGCGATGCTGCCTCACGTCGATGTCGTCATGATCGAAAGCGTCGACGGTCGTCCTCATCTTGCGCAGGCCACCCCGGGAATCATGGCGGGAAAACCCACCTTCATCGACAAACCCGTCGCCGCCTCACTCGAAGATGCCGTCGCGATCTATGACCTCGCGAAAAAGCACGACACGCCGGTCTGGAGCAGTTCCAATCTCCGCTTCCACGCGGGAGTGGTCAGCGCGGCGACCACCGATGTGGGCGAAATCGCTGCCGTGATCAGTTTCGGTCCCGCCTCGCTCGAGCCGAATCATCTCGATCTCGCCTGGTATGGCATTCACTCCACCGAAGCGCTCTTCACCGTGATCGGGACCGGTTGCCTCAGCGTGAGCCGGACGCATACGGAAGGAACCGACGTCGTCACCGGAATCTGGGAAGGCGGGAAAACCGGAACCTTGTTAGGATTGAGAAAATCGAAAACCCCCTTCGGCCTCCGGGTTTTCGGCACGAAAAAAGTCATCGAAGAATCCGCCGGCGCCGCCTACCCCGAATTGATGGCGGAAATGGTGAAGTTCTTCAAAACCGGCGAGCCACCGGTTTCGCCCGAAACCACGCTGGAAATTTTCGCCTTCATGGCCGCCGCCGACGAAAGCAAGGCCCGCGACGGAGCACCGGTCACGCTCGCGGAAATGATGAAGAAAGCACGGGCTGAATGAGCTCTCAGTCTTTGATCACGGTGCCTTCGGAGCTTTCGGCATTCTGCCACTGAATTCCTGAAATGCCTCGACTGGCTGGATTTTCGTCCATGTCTTCCGCAATCATCTTGTCGCCCTTGTAGATCCGGACTCGTACACCGAGGACCTTACCGATCGCCGTCTCGTCGGTTCTTCCACCGTCGCGATCAATGTAAAACTCTGTATTGAAAGTGCGTGAGAAATCCACTCTCCCACCTGCAGGAATCGATTCCCACGTAAAGTTACCGGCAACTGTTTCCAGGGTCGCATTTGGTTCACCGTAAGCGTCTCACCCGGAGCATCTACCCATCCCGTGCGTGACCGCTACGTTCCGGAATGTCCAACCGACGATCCCCGGAACAGTGGCGCTTGATTCTGAGCGCTTTTCACTGCAGCGATCAAACCCAAGCGCAGTTCAGTAGAGCGCGAGGGCTTTCCATCGCCACGCTTCGATATCAACTCCAGCGAGAGCGTTCCCGCGCCATCGATCAGACATCGGGAGAATCACCCCGACTTCATGAACTCACGCCGATCCCCGCCGCGCAGACCCGGTGTCAGTCCGACCCCGAACCGTGACCCCGTTCGTGTCGAGTGTTCTCTCGGCTTGCGAACCATCGCCATCGAGTGCCAGCTCGATCAAATCCCTCAGCTTCTCGCCGACCTCTCCACCTTTCACCACCAGCGCGATACCCCGTCATGATCTCGCTGAGTTCCGCCACCCGGATCTTTATCGTCACCGGTGTCACCGACATGCGCAAGAGCTTCAATGGACTCTACGGGATCGTCGCCCATCAGCTGAAAGAAGATCCTCTCAGTGGGCATGTCTTCGTTTTTTGCAATCGCGTTGGCAACCGCGTCAAACTGCTCATCTCGGATGGGTCCGGCCTTTGGGTCTGTGCCAAGCGCCTGGAAAAAGGCCGCTTCCACTGGAACTGGGACACGGATGAAAACACCACCACGATCACTCACGAATCGCTCAGCCTGCTCCTGGGAGGGCTCGATCTCGCGCAAGTCAAACCCCGCTCATGGTATCGAAAAAACAAGCTGCCTGAACCCGACCCTGCCGGGCCGGAAATCCCCATAGGCAGATAGTCATCCTGTGCTAAGCATGTTCTATCGCCACGGCCCCGACAGTCTCTGATCTGCAAACCCAACTCAGCTCCCTTCAGGCTGACTTGGAGAATGAGCGCAACGCCCGTGCCGAAGAGGCCAAGGCCCTTGCCGAAGAACGCCGACTCCGCGAACATCTCGAATGGAAGCTCAAGGATCTTCAGGCAAAACTCTTTGGGAAGAGTTCCGAGAAGATCTATCCCGACCAGCTTCAACTCATCCTCGAAGGGCTTGAGGCTGAGGCCGCTCTCGATACCACTCCCGAGTCTGCCGTCGAGAAGGACAAGCCCAGGCGGAAGTCCCGGAAAAAAGGCATGCAGTTCCCCGACGATCTGCCTGAGGAAACCATTGAAATCGACCTGCCTGAACCCGAAAAATCTGCTCAGTGACCGGCGAACCGCGCCGCTTCATCCGTTGGGAGGAACCGTAGCGAAGCGAATCAAACGGTCAAAATCAATTACGTCCCCGGCTACTTTCGTCGGATCAAGATTCGTCGTGGGGTTTACGCCCTGGCTCCTTCTGTGCAGGAAAAAAAGCGAGAATCCGAGCGACGCCCCCGTGATCACCGCCGGGATGCCGCAAGCATACCGCGTCATCCCCGGAGCAGTCGCCGGGGCGGGACTCTTAGCCTATCTGTTAGTGGCAAAATACTGCGACCATCTGCCCTTTTACCGGCTCCAGCAGATTTTCAAAAACT
>JARGOP010000132.1 GCA_029233965.1 Verrucomicrobiales bacterium
GGAATTTGCTTTTTCAAGGAGTTCTTATCAGTGCGTCGGTCCTGCCGGGATTGAGGGGGTTCAGTTCGATTCCTTCCCTCTCCGCCACTTTTACAAGAGACATCCGACACTCAGTCCGTCATCGAGATCGTCTTTACCAGCTTGAGACGTCCGAGCGGGTGTTCACCGATGAGCCAGACTTGCAGCCGTCCTTTCTTTTTCAGCAGTCCACCCGGTACGGTGAGAAAACCGGTCTGTTGGTCCGCTTTTGTGAGAAGGATCGGGTGGCGCCCGTAGCTGTCGGAAAGGCTGTGCAGGTTGATCGCGACGATCTTCATGTTCACGGAATCGAACGAAACTTTCCAGTCCTTCGAAATCGATATGTCTTTGTCAGGAAATGTGTAATCGAGATCGCAGATCGCAAAGTGGCAGGAAGGGCTCGGTGAGCCGTCGGGATGAACGACATGGGCGGTGTAGTCTCCGCAGTCGGGCAGAGTGCGTTCGACGACACCGGTGCGTTTGATCGGGATTTCTTCCACGATTTCGTCGGCGTATTTGATGACGAGCGACTTCACTCCCCGCGAGTCCCGGTCCATGACATGGAACTTCACCGGTTGGCCCTTTTGATAGACGACCCAGTCCCCGAGATCGAGAAGGAGAGAGCGATTGATCGTGGCCGGCGCGCCGTCGGTTGCAAAGTTGGGATAGTGGAGCGGGTCAGCCCGGTTTCCATTTCTCCAACGGTCGAGATCGGTGATGCGAAACAGTTGCTTGTTCTTCGCGGCGAGATGTTTGTCAAATTCGGCAACCGTTCGATCCGTTGACAGGGTCGTCGGGGGTCGGCTTTCCTCGACGAGGATGGACCGAATCACACCGTCGTCTTTCCTGGTCACTCCGGTCACCATCTCGATGTGAGATCCTCCGCCTTTCCGGGCGGGGGGCGTGTAGATGACATCTCCGACCGCAACCGCGCTTCCGGATTGGGGCTCCACCAGAACAACGCCGTCGCTGTATTCGGGGCCGTGATGACGGCTGACCTCGGGGAGACCGCATTGGAGAGCGTAGCTGGTGTAGGAGGAGCAGACCGCGCCGTAGAAGGCCGCGGCATTGGTCACTTTTCCGACGAGGCTCTCGGTGTAGAGAACGCTGGCCGGGTTTTCGACGGCGGCAAGAAAGGTCCGCAAGCTGATGTCAAAGCCGATGTAGCGGCCCACCTGTCTCACGCTGGAGTAGGGGACTCCGGTGTATTCCTTTCCTTTCTCGAAGTATCCACCCTTTCGGTTCGGCATGGTCGCGGCGACCGGGGTCCACTTTACTTCGGAGAGAAATTTGGCTCGCTTCGCGGCAAGCTCCTGCCAGGGCTGCGTAGGAGAGGGCGGGGGATTCTCCTCTGCGATGGCGATGCCGGCGGTGAAGAACAGTAGTGCTGCGGTGATGCTGAATCCTGGCTTCATGTTGCTTGCGTTAACCCGGATGCTAAGCGGACCTCGCCTGACGTGACCAGAAAAGATTTCCTACGGCTTTCTGCCACTGATACTTCCAGCAAGTGGATTCCAGCGGCTGGGTTCAGGTATCTGCCGGAGAGTGATCGGTTGAGAAAATCCAGAAGGCTACAGCTGGCGCAAACCCTATCTTCCGCTTAGAATGGAGCCGGAATGAAAAAGGAACTCAGAACCCTTATCGACGCGACGAGCACACCGCTCTCGTCGATTTTTGGCAGCGGGTTTCTCGTCATTGTTCCTATCCTCGCCGGAGCGGTGGGCAAGTATTCTGTCGTGGCGATGGCTGCGGTCTGTGCTTTCGCCTATGCGGTGGGCAGCGTGATCCGGTTCAACATTCGGAATGCGGAGCCGGCGCTCGCCGACAACCCGTCGGAGATGACCTTGTCGATGGAACGATCGTCGGACTTCGCGCTGGTGCTCGCCTACGTGATTTCCGTTTGTCTCTATCTTCACATTCTCTCATCTTTCGTACTGGGTGGATTCGGGGCGGACACCCCGCTGAATGAGAACCTTCTGACGACAGCGATTGTTCTCGGGATCATGGCGATCGCGTTGATGAAAGGCCTCGATGCCCTGGGGAGGCTCGAAGAGATCGGACTCTACGTTACTCTGCTCATCATCGTGCTGCTACTTGTCGGCTTCTCGATCTTCGATCTGAAAGCGATGCAATCAGCGGATGGAATCGTCATGCCCGAGGCGACCACCCATACGCCGTGGGATGTGTTGACGATCGTGGCGGGGACCCTGATTGTTGTCCAGGGGTTCGAGACAAGTCGCTACCTGGAGAAGGATTTCGACGTGGAAATCCGCGTTCGATCGTCTCGCCTTTCGCAGATCATTTCCACGGTTGTCTACCTCCTTTTCATTGCGGTTGCTCTCCCGGTGGTGCACACCCTCAATGGGCAGTATGACGACAACAGCCTCCTCAGGCTGGTCGGAACCGCGGTGGCCGTTCTCGTCGCTCCGCTCATCATTGCGGCTGCTTTGAGCCAGTTTTCCGCTGCGGTGGCGGATACTCTCGGGGCGACCGGAAATATGGAGGAGGCCACGCACGGGCATCTGTCCGCAAGGTGGGGAACCCTTTTCGTAGGTATCGGAGCGATCGCCTTGAGTTGGTCGGCGAACACCGAACAAATCCTTGCGATCGCTTCGAGGGCCTTTGCGTTCTACTACTTCCTGCAGTGTCTGGTGGCCTTCAGCGTTTGCCCGTCCGCCGGAAAGCGTGTCGGGATTCTCGCCGTCGCCGCCGTGCTTCTCTTTATTACCGTTTTTGCTGTGCCTGCGGGATGAGGAAGCTTCTTCTTGCTTCCGGATTTTTATTCGTCCTTTTTGCGGGGGACCTTGCCTCCCTGTCACTGTTCGCGACGGAATACCTCGTCTCCGAGCAGGTTGCTCCGGACTCGGCAAACGAGCTCCTGACGCCATTGGATGGTTTCTCGGACGAAGTGGTCGACACCACCGAACGAGGGTTTGTCGGTCGAGAAATCGGATCCTATTTTCCAGTCCTCTCGGGGATGTTCTCAGAATCGGTCCTGACCTTGGCACCACGATTCTACTATTTCCACTCCTCGACGGATGGTGCGATTCGTGAGGAAGCGGCCCACGGGGGAAGCATGACACTGGTTACCGGGTGGTGGGAGGATTCTCTTCGACTCGGATTTTCCGGGGCGACTTCCCAGGCTCTTTTCACCCCGGAAGGCAGAGGCGGAACCGGACTCCTCCAGGATGGGGGGACAGGCTACTGGGCTCCAGGGGAGGCCTACGGCGAAATCCGCATAGAGAATCTTTTTCATGCCACCTTGTTCCGGCAGGAAATGAATCTTCCCTACTTCAACCGGAACGATACGAGGATGACTCCGCGGGTTCACGAGGTCTACAAGATGACGACGAACGGGGATCCCCATTTCCTTGCCGGCGCGGCTCACATCACGCGGGTGAAGAGTCGGACAGGGGAGGATTTTCTCCCGATGTCCGAGGCTGCGGGGGCGAGCGGATCAAACCGGGGTGTCACCCTCGCGGGATTCCGATACCAGTGGCGCGAGGAAAAGAGCGACATCGGAGCTTTGAATGGGATTGGCTGGGATACCTTCAATACCTTCTACACCGAGTCGACGCATCGCTGGGATCTGCCCCGTGATTTCGAGTTCAACCTTTCCGGCCAGTTTGCGAACCAGCAGAGTCTCGGGAAGGAACTCCTGGGAGCGATTTCCACCTCGACGATTGGCGCGCGGGCAGCCTTGAGCTATGAGGGCCTGGTCGCCAGATTGAGTTTTACCTCAACGAGTGAGGGGGGCAGAATCTGAATCCCTGGGGCGGATCACCGCTCTACAACGCAATCATGATCAGCGATTTTGACCGGGCCGGTGAAGAATCGTGGGGCGTGGGACTCTCCTGTCCATTTGATGAAATCGGTCTCCCCTGGGCGAGTGCATCGGCCAACTATGTGAAGGGTAATACGCCTGATTCCGGAGCGATGGCTTCTCCCGATCAGAGTGAATTCAATGTCAATTTTGATGTGCGGCCGAAGGGGGAGTCCCTTGAAAATTTCTGGCTTCGATTTCGCTTTGGGCGAAACGAGGGATTGACGGGATCGACCCGGGAGACCTTTCGGGTGATCCTGAATTACTCGATCGATTTTTGATACTGAGAGGAATTTGCTTTTTCAAGGAGTTCTTATCGGTGCGTCGGTCCTACCGGGATTGAGGGGGTCCAGCCTATCCGACCACCCCTGGATCTATTGTGAGCTCGAGATTCCTGCTGAAACCAATTCAAATTAGCAGACAAGTTGATGAAGGTTCATAGAACACAAATCATCAAAGCTGTCCTGCGTACATCGATATTTTTGACGATTCTTGAATCCATTTTGAAGCCAATAACGAAGACATCAGCCCAATCGGGGCTTTCAAACCACAAAACCAACAACCAAGCAAAACACGATGAAAACGCTCATTACTACCTTCGCCCTCGGCTTTATTACTTGCGCCATGCCTGCCATGGCAGATGTGCCCGGCAATCAGAAGAAAACCGGTACACTGACTGTGCAGCAGGCTGCCAGCATGGTTCGAGAGCATGCTCAAAGCAAAACAAATTACCTGTTTGTGAACTGGCTCACGTCAATTGACCGGGATGTTGCCAGGGAATTGGCCAAGCATGGAGGAAACATCAACGGCGACTATCTCACACTGGATGGCCTGACGTCAATTGACAAGGCGGTGGCTCGAG
>JARGOP010000053.1:0-16178 GCA_029233965.1 Verrucomicrobiales bacterium
GATAGTGACTCTTGAGGTGCTGCCTCAGACGTTCGATCGGGTTGAAGTCCGGACTGTAGGGTGGGAGGCATACCGGTTCGATGTCATGCCAGTTGAGCGTCTTCACTTTGTGCCAGCTCGCATTGTCCAGAACCAGCTTGCAGCGGCGACCCGGAATAGGCGGAGCTTCCTCCGCCATGGTGTCCAGGAACACTTGGAACACATCACTGTTGCAGTGGGGGACGATCCGGCTGACGAGCTTCCCATTCTTTGGGGCGACTGCTCCGATTACATTCTGACGGACATGTCTTCCGAAATATCCCTGGGTGATCCGCTCTCCTCGCTTAACCCATTTGCGACGAGGTCGAGGATCGCCCTCGAACCCGGCTTCATCGCCAAAGAATAGATCGCAGTGTTCGTCCTTGATCATTGCCAACAATTCTCCCGCAAAGGCTTCACGCTGATCTTCCCACCTCTCGACATCGGTTGGTTCGGGAACCGGTCGCGGCATTTTCAGCTTGTAATCGTGCTCGTGCAAATAGCGAACCAAGGTGCTGTAGGCAATCTTGAGATCTTTGTTCTCTTCAAGCCAACCAGCCAGTTTTGTGACCGTCCAGTGAGTCTGGTCCGCGAGAGACGGTTCGTCGGCAACTGGGAGGATCACCTCAGCAACGGTCTGCTTCGCAACCGCCCGGGGGCGGCCTGCTATGGGTCGATAAGTCAGACCATCAATCCCGCAATCGTTGAACCGCGAGATCCACAGTTCGAGGGCCCGCTCGCTCACCCGAGAGTGCTTCTGCGTGATCTCGAAGCTTCCACCACACAGCAAAAGGTGAATCGCACGCAAGCGTCTTCTCTCTCGTTTATCGTGCGAGCAGTCGCTGGCGATTTCCAGCTCTTCAATGGCTGCGTTCTCAGGATTGGGAAGCTGTCGTTTCCTGCCGATTCAACATACTAAATCACTATAAATATCGTACAAGACCAAATTCGCATTTTCCCGAAGTTCTTTTCGAGAAACAGTCTAAATCAGAGGCTGAGATCCGAAATCCGAACGGCAACCCGGCCTTCCAGATCGATCAGTTCACCTTCGCCCACGGCTTTGCCGTTTGCTCTGATAACGACCGGGCGTTCTACTGACCGCTCCATTTCAAAGCAAAATCCCGCCTGGATTTTCGAAAGATCTCCGATGGGAATCATTTTTGATCCCACTTCGAAGGTCAGACTAACATGGAGGTCGGCAATCGGAATGGTATTGATTTCAGCAGCTACTGACTCAACCACTTGTGCTGACGTGCGGCCCGCCGCCTCCTCGTCTGTTTTTTCGGATCCCGCTGGACTACTCTCGGTCATAATTAAAAGGATCTCTCAAAGGTCTGTTCGCCGGGGGCGATCGAAGAACCATCCCGGGAGGGGAGCAACTCTTCCACCGGACGATCCTTCAGATGAAAAGCCATCGCTTTTGCGGAAAGGTCATTCGAATTTTCGGAGATTGAAACAAGAAGCTTTCTTCCCTCTTCTTCTTCCCCACGCAATCGCATGAGACATCCGAGATGAGCACGGATCAGATCGTTTTCCGGGTGGGCTTCCAGAGCAAGATCAAGCGCTTTACCCGACATTTCAAAGTCACCCGAAAGCATTCCAATCACAGCAACGCCGATTAAAGGAACCTCACTTTCGGGCCTGACAGCCCCCACTCCCTTGAAAATTTTCAAGGCATCCCCGTAAAGTCCCTTCCAACCTGCAGCGTAGCCTATGCGCATCGAAAGCCGCACGAGTTCAGAATCGATTTTTAACATAATGAATTCTCCATAGTTGAGATTTCCGGTTTAGGAAACAAAGATTGACCGCTACTTTCCGATCGAATCAGGGCCTCTCTGAACGAGCGTTTCCGCCAGGATAAGAAATTCGGTGACTTTCGAGGCTGTCTCCAGAGATTCGGAAAACAGGGTGAGTGCCTCATATTCGGCCGGCGGCAACCCCCTGCTCAATTCCGCGGCAACCAGTGCCTTCCACTCAGACATGTAGGATTCCACCGCTACCTTGAAGCTTCCGTCCGAATCGTTCCGAACTGCCTCGTCGAAGTCAGGTTGGTCGACGATAGGGCGAATTGATTCTAAGTTCACGGTCATACTAATGGGTAAGCTTTGTCGCTAGGCGACGTCAAGAAAATCGCGAAGGGAAACCGTCTACAGATCGATCATACTACCTTATTCACGGAGTTTTTCACCAGGCATTTTCCCCTTTCTTCACACGCTGCTGAATACCATTATCCCTGATAACCAGCTCACCCGGTAGAATCTGCTCGATCACCCCACCGGATGGAATTCCTGCACCGCTGAAAAAGACATCCCCGTTCCTCATGCGGACCCAGTTCAATCCGTCTTCCCGAATCCCGATCACTTCGATGAGGGAACTCGCGTCCTCAGAAGCTGCTGCTTCCTCTTCGCCACGGGCGACCACCAAACCGGCCGCCGCCCGAATGGCGCCGACCGAACTACTCCCGTCAGAAGGACCCTGAATAGATTGCAGGTCCGGAGAAGAACTCGCTAAAGGTTTTGGTGCCGCGATTTTCACATCCGTTTTCAGATTTCCATTCGTTACTCCGGGGATGCTCTCCAACTGACTTTGGACCAGCCTCCATTTCTCTAGAGAATCCGGCAAAATTACCCCGCTAACCTCGATCGTTCCGTCCGAATCCACCTCAGCAAGCAACCCCAGACCATGGTCCGAGATAATGGCGTTTGCACTTGCCTCAATCATCTCAAGGCTTCTGATTCTGGGAAATACGGCTTTGAAATTTTCCGCGAGAGATTCTCTAAAAATAACCAGCTGTTCATCGGATTCCACGTAGCCCTTCACTTCAAGAATATCTCCCCGACGAGTTACAACGAAGTTCCCGCCTAGTCCCATATTTACAATGAACTCCTCTACCCGGGATATCTTCTCTTCAACCGATTCGATCTGCTGGATTTTTGCTGGGTCCTCGGCCCGCTCCTGCTTATCGCCGAGGCGGAATTGCTTGACAAGCACCATCCAGATTATCAGGAGGAAAACTCCGAATCCAATCCCGGTAAAAGCCCGCCTGCGGAGCTTGGCATCGCCTTCTATCGGAGAGTTGCCCTCTTCCAACCCGGATTCGGCGTCAATCGCTTCATCATTATTAGTGGGCTCGTGCTCATCCCTTTGTTCTTCGTTTTCCGCTCCCTCGCCAGACCCGCGTTGGGGTTCCCCGTTTGACTCTTCGGGGTCTTTTTTGATTTGCGGAACGTCCGAAAAAGAAAGCAAAGGCCAGGCTTTGTCCGACGGGCCGATAATCAGATGGGTGCCTCCCGCAGTTAGAAACGAAAACGGCTCTACCGAAACTTCGGAATCCTTCATCCACGCTCCGTCGCAATAGAGGCGCCCTCCCAAGGGAGTGACCTTGATGGAATCGTTACTTAGTTCGAACGAAAAATGCTGGGGAGCCACCAGCACGTCGTGCAGAACCACATCACATTCCTCATCGCTTCCAACCAGCGAACAGCCCTGCGGAAGGCGAATTTCGGCACCTTGATGCGGGCCGCTAACCACCTTCAGTATCCAATGTTTTTCCTGAGAACTCATGAATCTTTTAATCGCTTCGAAGTTTTCTGCGTTTTCGCAAGGTCAGGCATCAACGCCGCCTCGCCGGAAGGATCATTGGAAATCTGTAACCAAGCCCAGCCAGTCTCTCCGGAATTCAACTTCATTCAACATATCCTCCAGCTCCTCTCGAAAGGGCGTTCCCCTTTCCGGACGAGGCTCAACCGGAACCCAGAGAATCATCTCATCGGAATCAGGCTCGAGACTAAGCAAGAACGGAAGCGCCAATCTGCTGAGTCGCGCCCCGTGGAGATGCAGGCATCGATCAAGAAAGCCATTCACCGATTCGCCGGCCTTTTCGGCCATTTCGTTGAGCTTTCCGAGGGCAGCCGTCATTATCACCTGACCGTTGGCGAGAGTTCGAAACTGGATCTTCACCGTTTCGACGGATACTTCGCAGGAGTCGCCCTCCGCGACCACGGGCAGCGGAAGACCAAGGTCCTCGCAAAGTAGACAAATTTTTTCGTGTAGGGATTCCACAATTCACTCGATTAACGTTCACTTATTTCCCGTCAGATCGGGCATTTCTCGAAAGCTATACTCCGATTCTCCCGAGGGGCTGAATGGTGATTTCTTCGGTCAACTCCTGATGAGAGAGGACAGGCAAGTCCGGGAATTCCTGCTCGATCAACTTCCGGGTATACCGACGGACATCAAGTGACGTCAGCAAGACGGGCCTCTGGTTGCCATCGGAAAGGTTTCCCACCTCGCGGCGTACGGATTCGAGAAAAGCTTTTACCGTTCTCGGATCCAGGGCGAGGTAGGCTCCCGCGGAAGTCTGGCGCACCGCTTTGCGGATGCTTTCTTCAAGCCCTTCTTCCAAAAGGTAGACGGCAAGTATGTTCTGCCCCCGGCTGAACTTGTAGCTGATATACCGCCTGAGGGCCGACCTGACGTATTCCGTCAGCAGCACCGCCTCCTTCTCTTTCTGACACCATTCAATCAGTGACTGCAAAATCGTGCGCAGGTTCCGAATCGAAATCTCTTCCTGAACCAGCCGCTGGAAGATCTCGGTGATCTTCTGAATGGGAAGAACTCGCTGCGCTTCACGAACCAGTTCGGGGAAATCCTTTTCCATCTGATCCAGTAGATATTTCGTTTCCTGCAAGCCCACGAAATCTCCCGCATACCGTTTCAGAATAACGGTGAGATGATAAGTCAGCACCTGGGTGGGTTCCAGGAAGGAAATCTGGGCTTTCTGGAGGTCTTCCCGCAAGGATTCGGCGACCCAAACAGCCGGCACGTTCCGGATAAACGCCTTTTCCTCCGTGTATGGCAGGTTTAACATCTGGAGTGACTCCGCCTTCTCTCTAGCCAGCACGTGCCCTGTCTTCAACAAACCTTCAGCTACGGGGACTTCATGAAGAAGAACCTTATATTGTCCGATCGGGAGCGCCTGATTGAAACGAAGGTGGATCCCGGGAAACGGCACCCCCAGATCGTTGTAGAGGGCGCTACGAACCCGAATCAGTTCGTCATTCATCGACTGAGGGTCGATCATCTCCTGACTATCCACGGATACATCAAGCAGCAGGGGCACGGTCACCGAGAACTCGTCACTGTCACCACGGGGGCGAGGCGCCTTCTTGACACCCGCGGGAGCCATCGCCGGCAGGCTGCGCTTGTCCGAAACATCAAGTTCCTCTGACTGGTCCGAACGGAAATTCCCCCCGCGGTGCAGAACAAAACCAACCGTTCCAGCTAAAACCCCGAGTAACATGAAAGGCGCTATTGGGAATCCGGGAACCAACGCGAATCCGAACATAAATGCCGCAGCGATCATGAGAGCCTTCGGCTGAGCCAGCAACTGGGAACCGATATCGCCTCCCAGGGCCCCTCCAGCACCACTGCTGACTCTTGTCACAATCATTCCCGAGGTGATCGAGATGAGCAGAGCCGGAATCTGGGAAATAAGACCGTCACCGATGGTCAGAATCGAATAAGTAGTGATGGATTTCCCGACGTCCCAATCTTTCTGAAAAACCCCGATAAGAACTCCGGCGGTGATATTGATCGCGGTGATGATCAGCCCCGCAATCGCGTCGCCTTTCACAAATTTCATGGCGCCGTCCATCGCGCCATGCAGCTGATTCTCCTTCGATACAATTTCGCGCCGTTCGGTCGCTTCCTCCTGAGTGATGGCCCCGGAGCGAAGATCGGCATCGATGGCCATCTGCTTACCCGGCATCGCGTCCAAAGTGAAGCGAGCCGCCACCTCGGCCACTCGCTCAGCCCCTTTCGTGATCACGACAAACTGGATGATCGTGATAATCAGAAAGATCACTACCCCGACGATAAAATTCCCCCCGACCACGAAATTTCCGAAGGTAAAGATGATCTGACCGGCGTCCGCCTCAAGCAGGATCATTCGCGTTGTCGTGATGTTCAGCGAGAGCCTGAACAGGGTCGTGACCAGGAGAAGGGAGGGAAAACTCGAAAAAGCGAGAATGTTGGGCACGTAGAGCGACAACATCAGCAGAAGCATCGAAAAAGCCAGATTGCCCGCCAGCAGCACATCCAGCAGCTGGGTCGGAATCGGCAAGATCATCAGGGAAAGGATACCGACGATCACTACCGCAAGCAGCAGGTCGTAGTAGTGCTTTCCCGTAAGGATCGCGTCATTGATTCTGGCAATCTTCTCCGACATGATTTCAGCTGGATTTTTCGGGGGATTCGTTAAGCAGGTTGGCGGCGTAATCCCGGGCGGCTTCGTGCTGCCCCTGCTCCCAGAGCGCCCGGGCAAATATCAGACCGACAGGCACGTGAAACCCGGCCGCGTCGGCGGTCTGCATCGCCCGGCCCGCGATCCGGGCGGCGGTTCCCGCGTTGCCCGCCATCAGCTCGGCAAGCGCCAGGCACCTCAACACGCGAGGTTCGCCGGGGTTAATCCGATGCAGGACCCGTAGCATCGTGCAGGCCTCCCCGGGACGCCGCTGCTCGAGATGCAGGTGAGCCACAAGAAGCAGCCAGTTCCGCTCAGTTTCCCCAAGAACGATGGCGGGAACAGTCTCGGGAGCTTTATCGAGTGAGGGAGTCATCGGAAGGAGAAGATGGAAAGAGAACCGGGATCAGACGGCTTCGGACTCAACCCTTGAGGAGCGCATAGCGGTAATGCTCGCCCAGTTCATGATCCGCTCCCAGTTTCTCGAGAAGGATACTCAGGTCACGGAGTTCAACCTGAGCCTCAGGCCCACCCGCCGCATCGCCTCTCGCTGCTTCCACTTTCACCGCGATCTCTCGCTGAAGCGCATAAAAAGGACCGGGCTTGAGAATCGTGCTGTCTATAATCCCGGGCCGGATGGCATCCAGCATGACTCTCTCAAAATTCCTCGCGTCAAGAATCGCCGAAAGCCTCGACTCGACGGAGGCATCAATCGGATCCAGACCCGAATCATCAGGCAGCAGAGGGCCTTCATCGGATCCACTGGAAAGTTCGATGGACGATAGTCCCAGATGCGGTATGAAAGATTCTTTGGTTAGGTCCGGCATGGGATAAGTCAGGATTCGCGAGTAGCGACACGCCCGATCGACTCATGGAGACCGTCGAGGTAATCGATGATATTGTAGATATTTTGAGCGCTTAACTCACCTGTATCGAGGCAAATAGCAAATGCAAGGTAACCGCCTCCGGCCAGGGCTGCGTGAACAGGGAAAGACCGGGAGGCACGGTAGTGGGAATGCTCCAGCGCCAGACGACTGGCGCTTTCGGGAAACGGTTCCCGGTAGCGGCGCGACATGCTCACGGCGACCCGCTCATCACGTTCCCCCACGATCTCGATGTTCAAGGTCCCGACGCGATCAATCTCAAGCGCCACCGATCCCCGGTCCGATAATACGAGTTCATCGATGCCGATTAATCGACCGAACTCCCCCACCGTTTCTTCAAGCTGCCATCTCATGTCAAATCTACTCTTCCCGTGCTATTTCAAGGTCCATAGCTTCCTGCAGAGCGTCCAGCATTTTCTCACGTGCCTCCGGACTGGGAAACAACCTCATGGGGATCAAACGAATTTTTCCATGTAACTGGGTCAGAAAATAGATCCGCGTCTGGGAGTCCTGGAGCCGCATCTTGGTCAGGATCTGACGAAACCGATCCTGATCGATCCAACGCTGGTTGGTCATATCCAGAATCTCCCCCATCAGGTCGTGAGCGGAGTAGGCACGCGGTTGATTAGACATGCTGCGGCTGGAGCATTGCCATGAGTTGTTCCAGTTCCTCGTAGAGATTGCCGAGGTGCTGCACGAAGCAGACGTTATTGACCGCCGTCTCCAGATGCGCTTTCTCCTGGGAAGGCCCCATCCCTCCCGCATCGAGGTCACTGCCGGCGGCCCGGAGCAGGAATTCTAGCGCCTCTTTGAAACGCCCCTCGCCGTAGCGGTCCATGACTGCTTTGTACATGTCGCTGGCAGTGGCCCGCCCGAGAATGGCGAAGCTGTAAAGCTCCTTGAGGGAGCTGATCTGGGCCAGCCCTTCCTTGGAAAAGGCAAGGACTTCGCCCACGATGTTGATCCCCGCCCGGATTGCCGGCCCCGCCTCCCTGAGGAGTGCCTCCTTCGTGGCTTTGATCGTGTCCACGAGCTGGGAATTCTCCCCCGCCTGTTCGAGGGCCATCTCCGCATATTCGAGCGCGGTAAATTGCTCCGCCGCACCGTCTCCGAACTTCTCCTGCACCATCTGCCTGATCAGGTCTTGGGTGACCGCGCCGCCCAGGTTTTTCATCGAGTCGACGAACTCCTGAAGCTTTTTGGCTCCCTGGGCATCCCCCGTCATATTGACGAAGTGCGCCGCCAGTTCCGCCATGCTCAGGCGCATGCCCTCCTTCGAACCCGCCTTCCGTTCGGAAATCTTTTTCTCGACCTTTTCGGCGGCGGCGAAGCCCATCTCTTCCGCCGCATTCGCGAGGATCGAACTCTGGTCGATCACGACCGCCGTCTGCCCCTTGATGGCCCCCTCCTGACGAGCCGCCTCCGCGATCGTATTGGCGATCCCCTCTCTCGGAGACTGCGCCTGCACGATCCCGCGAATATCTGCGTTTACCCCGCTCATTCAGTCAGAAGTTTGTTGGAATGCCGCCTTTATCATCATTGCTGCCGGGTTACATCAGCGGCGGGTATCAGACATTTGCCCGCTGGACGACCTGATAACTCTGCGAATTGAAGTCCTTTATTATGTTGAGCAGGAAATCCTTCAGGGCCTTGGCGATATCATTCAGTTCCGAAGCCGCTTCCTGGCTTGCTTGCGCGAGTTTCTGACCCGCCTCGAGGGCCTTGATTCCTGCCCGGAGTAAGTCAGCCTCTTTCTTATCTGTCGCTGCATCCGTTTTGAGGTGAGAACTGGCAAGTGTGCCTGCGCCACTTGCGAGGGTGGATATCGTTCCGCCGATAGCCATCCCTCCCTGACCCCCAATAACAGCCCCGGCGGCTAAACCAACTACGGCGCCCGCAACTTGGAACCCCGCTGCCGTATTCTCCGCTTTGATTTGTTTTATCGCGGCATTATAATCCTCCTCGGCTGCAAGCTTCATTTTTCCGACCTGCTCCAGAATATTATCAAATTCACCCTGAACCGCTGCCTGCTTGGCATTGGTAGCCAGTTCCCTGAGCTCCTGCGCGGTCTTCAACATGAGTTTGAGAAATTCGGTATGGTCAGGGTAGGACCCGCTGCTCAGCAGCTCGGTGTAGTAGCCGACCGTCGCTTCAGCCTGTTGTTCCATCGCCGTAAAGGTCTCGACGAGTGCCTGCTGATTTTCTCTCATAAACTCCACCCCGCCCTGCGCAATTGCCTGGCCCACGTTGCCCATCGCGCTTTTGAGCATTTCGGTGGCTGCCGACTGCCCCATGGCGTCCCAGGGAAGGCTCGACAACATTCCCAGCTGGGACTCCAGCAACTGCTCCAACTCCGTTAAGTCAATGTCTCCGAGGGCGACCATCGGAAGCTCGAGGGCGATTTGCGTGGTGCCGTCGCTCCGTTTCACATCCATCGAGACCGACACAGTAAAACTCGTGTCGACCTTCCCGGCATTATCCGGCTGTTGGGTTGGAATCCCCGGCTCGATGGGGGCCGGATTGGTGTTACCGCTGATATTACTGATGCCGCTCATGTAGGTTTTTGGACAGGGTTTGAATAAAAAATGGTAATAGAAAGGAGATCAGGCTCCCGATGACTGCATGATCTTGGCCTGTGAGGTCTGAGTATCATCGATTACCCCGAAGATCACGTCGAGGCTCTGGAGGGCCGCGTCGATCATCGCTTCCAACTCCTCCTGCATCTGCGCGATCACCTTCTGGAGCATCTTGACCACCGCCTCGAGCGCTTTCGCCTCGGCTTCTGCGTCTTTGGCGGCCTTCATGTGATCTTCGGCCGCTTCCAGGAGATCGTTTTTGGCAACTGTTCCTCCGGCGTCAATGCCGGCGGCCGCCAGCTGTGCAAGGCCAGCCGTCGAAGCCTGTTTGCCAAGGGTTTTCAGGGTTTCACTCGCCACCTCTCTGAACGCCGTGTAGGCCGCTTTCGGCGCTGCTTCCATGATGACTTCCTTACCTCCTCGCTTAATTGATTCCTTAGCTCCCTCCTTGAGCGCTTGCTTGACCCCCTCTTTCATTGCCCCTTTGACCGCCTCTTTGGTTGCCTCTTCGCCCAGTTCCTTTGCTGCTGCCGCAGTTGCCGCACTAATGCCCCTCCCAATAGCGACGAGACCGGTCGCCACTGACGCTACCGCGCCCACAATCCCGGCGACCATCGCGGTGGTCTCAATCGCTCCCCTTGCGTCGCCCAAAAACCCCTCTCCGCCGTTCTCGTAGGCGACGGTCGAGTCGATCGCGAGCGTGAGCTGGGCGGCGAGAGTGACGCTCAGAGCCACAATCGCCACGGCCAACGCCGCTCCGGCCGCTCCGCCCGTGACGATACTTCCCGCTACCGCGGCAACGACTGTGATGGCGAGAGAGATTGCAGTGATCGCTACATTGACCCAGTCGCCGATCATCTGGAAAAGGTTCCCCTTCTCTTCGGCTTCCTTGTTTTTGGCAGCCGCCTCCTTCATCTCGGCAACCTGCTCTTCAATCTTGGCCAGCTGCTCCTGATTGGTTTGATTGGCCTGGTTGAGGCGCTGGCTGACCCCCAGCTTCGAAACCTCCTGCATGAGCTGGTCCAGCGCATCCTGGATGAGACCGATCCGGAGACTCAACTCGGCAATCCCGCCAAGCATCGAAGATGAGGGCCGGGGTAACTCCTGAACATTCCCCGCGTTCAGCGAATTTCCTGCAATGACGGTGCCAAGCATGACGAGGGCGCTCTCGACCGATTTACTGGCCTCTCGTTTGATCTCGGTGAAATCCCCCAACAAAGCCTGGGGGTCGAACTGGGTAGTGGTGCCACTGATGCCGCTCATTCTGCTGTTTCGTTAATGGATTTCTTTCCTTTTTCAATTACCTCGAGGAGGTCGACCGCCTGCTGATGCAGGTCGGCAAATTGTTCTTTTCCCTGCGAGTTAAAGATCGCGGCGAGCAGGCCGCTTTCGGCATCCGCGGTCCTCCCCAGGGCGAGGAGGCACTTCGCTCCGTGAAAGGACGGATACGGATCGTGGACATCCATGAGTGTGAGGTAACCGTAGGCCTGGAGGGCGCCGTCATAATCCTTCATGTTCTCGCGACTGGCCGCGAGCCCCTTCCAGTACTTGATCTCAAAATGGTCAAGTGTGCAGAGCAGCCGGAAGACATTGGCGGCGTCTTCGTATTTTCCGGCATTGTAGTGGTCGAACGCCACCATGTAGAAGACCTCCATACTTTCGGGGGTCAGCTCGGTGAAGTCCCGGAAAGTCCTCCCGTTGGCACTGAATTTGTTCAGGAAATCCAGCGTCTCCTCCTTGTTAGAAAACAATCCATCCGGAAAAGAGGTTTCTTGGGCTGATTCAGCAGTTTCTTGTGACATTGGTTTTTTGTGGCTGATTTGTAGTGATAGAGGATGAAATAGTCAACGGGGAAAGGAACGGAGAATATCACCAGTTTCGAAGCTGGGTCTTGATGAGCCCATCCATTTTTTCCTGGAGCTTGGCCATCACTTCGTAGGCGTTGTTGAACCGGTTGGTCGTCTGCTGTAAATCCAGCGAGGCGCTCTGGGCGTCGGCTGTCCTGCGATCAATGTAGGACTTCAGTGCCACCCGATTATTCTGCCATGAGCTAGACACATGGGAGTCACTCGGGCCATACAGTTTCAGATTGGCATGCGCGATAATTGCCTGATGGTGATCAAGCAACGAAGTTTCCAGCGTTGAAGCCTTGTCCGGATTGCCGTCAGCATCCTGAGGGTCCGTTTGGCCGGCCAGTTTCTCCAGATCGGCCAGGGCGGCGTTCGCCTGTCGCAGATCCTCCTGGATCTCAGCCACGACCGCCTGCTGATAATTGAGCTGGCCGCGAAAACCGCGAATCCTCACTTCATTCCAGTAATAGAGGTATTCCGTCGGGGAAAGATGGAAGGTGCTTGCAAGTCCGGACACGGGGACACCGTCTTTCAGCCTGAATTCGGTGGGAGTCGCAAAATTATCGACGCCACCCGCAGGGCCGCCCGGTGCCACACTGCTAAGAACTTGCTCGACCTCGTAGTATTTGATACCTACCAGAGAATTGGGAGAGAATCCAAGCTCGAAATCCACGGCGTCCCCGGACGTGTTGAGCACGGGACTTTTCACGACCTGCTGGCGCGACTTTTCCGTTGGATCGGAGCTATCGAAACCTGCTTTCTCATCAAAAACATAGTAACGATAGGTGGCGGCGTTGGGATTTTCGACGGTCGGCGCGGGGACCCTTACGGTTCGCAGCCCGGTGTAAACCTGCAAAGTTTGATACGACCCTCTGATTTCGCGATCCGCCGCAGTCGCTGCTGCGAGATTGATGCTGTAACGGCCGGTCGCATAATCGATCGTCCCCGTGATCCCCGTGCCCGAGAGGTTGCCGTTTCCGTCGTCCATCGCGCTGGTGTTTCCCACGGTGATTGTCACCCCCCCGGCCGGCGCAGCCGGGCTCCCGATCAACTGGTCACGGTAGGCAATCGGGGTCCCGGGAAGCTGCCCTGAATAGGAGCTTCTGCCTGCGCCAAGGAGCCCCACGGGGCGGTCGGCGACGGACGGACCGGGAAGATCCATCGTGACCCCCCTAATTGAGGTGACGACCTCCGGCAACACGACGGGGTTATCCGCCAAGGCGTCTCCCGCCGCAAAGATACGGTCAATCAGCTCCGAATATCGACTGAAAATCTGCTGCCCTTCGGGATTGAGAAGGTCTCCGCGGTTGTCGGTTTCGTCTTCGGTCGCGATGTCATAGGTGTAGAGCGAGCTGAAATCATCGGGAACAAAACCCGTGAAGGCCTGACTGTAGACATGTCTCGTGATCGTGTAGGTCTGTTTTCCTGTATCGTCGTTGTAGCCTGGGGAATAAAAAAGATCCAAGTTCAAGGTCCCCCCATACAAGGACTCTATGCTTGACTCGAAATCTTTCTTATTTCCGTTACAACCATTAGTTTCCGCGAAGTTACAATGGTCCCAGGTCTCGCTGTAGGTGGAGGTTGTTCTCTTCCACAAATTACTTCCGGCGTCTAACAACAACTCACCGAAACCACCAAAAATAGTCCCCGACGCGTTTTTGACAGGGGCACTCGTCGGGTAGGGCGGATCGCCGGCAGATGGGGCGCTGTAATACTGGCCGGTATCGAACCCGAAATCAGACCTGATCAGGGCCGAGAGCACTTCGTCCATGAATTCCCGCTTCAGGGCGACCCGGTCAAAGGGGTAATCGTTGTCGTTGGTCGTTTCGGTATCGCCAATGGTGACACCCTCGAAAGTGGCAATTCGCTGCTCCAGCGTTTTGACCACCTCGGTCATCTGTTCTCGCGCAGCCTTTGTGGCGGTAGTCGAGTCCGTAAAGTCACCCTTCGGCTGGTCCGTGATATTAGCTCCGGTGCGGAATTCGTTCAGGAGAGATGCGGCAGTAGACCCCTTCCCTTCGTAGAAGTCCTGAATTTCCTGCGACTTGAAGCTGACATTGATGGCCATTTGATTCGAGTGTAGTGGGTTCGACTGCTATCTGAATTTCCGGGTGCGGTGGGCCTTTTCTAAATACGGTAGCGGTTTCCGACCGCACGGGCTCCGATCGAAGGTCTCACCTTCGCGGAATCCACTTCCCCCGCCAGTTCCCTGACTCGCGTATCGAGATGGTCGAGTTCAAAGAAGAGGGTTTCGAAAACCAGCTTTCTCGCCGGAAAAGCGCCCTCACCCGCTAAAGCCTCTCTCCCGTCAACGAGCTGAAGGTTGTTTTTTTCAGAGAAAGATTCGAACCTCGAAATCGCCTCAGCCGCCCGGGCGAGAGCCTCCCCGGATTTCAAGATGACTTCGCTGGCGCGGCTCATTGAATCGGCCATCTCTGCTTCAGCGAGAGGGCGATCGGGACCACTGTGGTTTGAACTGTTATCAGTCATCAGAAGTTTTAGGTAGTGACTTGAGTTTACGCTTGAAGGAACATGACCAATCGAAAAACCGGCTTGTTAAATCATCATTCCCGAGCTCACGGCTTTATTGACGAGTTGAGCCTCCACCTCCGGCGTCCGGGGTCCGCCATCTTCACTACCTCCCCATTCTATTCCCCAGCTCCGGTAGAGGTCATTCATTTTTCCGATGAACATCTCTTTGTCCACTTCAGAAAGATCGTCAGCGAAGACAACTTCCTGGAGCAGTTGACTGTCTGAGACGAGCGAGAAAAACTTTTCGACCGTTTCCCGGGCCATCACAAAGACGTTTTCCGCCTGACCGAGGAGTTCCCTCTGACTTTGGGTCGCGGCGTCGAGATTCCGTCGAACCCGTTCGAGGAGTTCTTCGTCCGTCTCGAGGTTCTCTATAATTTCGAGGATATCACTGCTCCCGAAGAAAATATCCCCGGGACTGGCAACGGGGCCCGGATCCGGCCCGCCAATCGCTGCCGGCGGCGCACCAGCACCGCCGGACACACCAGCCGCTTCTGAAGGCTGTTCCTTGAAAGCCTGGGCGAGAGATTCAGCTCTGGGGTTGAGAGAAAAGCCGGAAATCAATCGACCGGCTCGTCGAAGGGCATTGACCGAAATATCTCCGTCGGTGTTCTGAGCGACCTCGCCGGCTCCCGCTGCACCTTTTCCCTCCGAGATGGCGGTGACGAGGGCCGGGATGAAGGCGACCAACCCTCCGTTCGGAAGCGCCCCTGCCGCCAGAATCCGGGGCAGGAAAGCAGCCGCCTCCCGGGAAGTGGCGGCGACCGCGTCGCCGGTCAGCCCTGCCTCGCCCGCCACTGAACCCAGCAGGCCCGCAACCTTCCCGGAAAGCGAGCCCATGGAGATGTCGCCGTCGAGGGCCGCCATTGCCAGAATACCGGAAATCTGCCCGGCCAGTTCCCCCACAGTCCCCGGCGACAGGGCTCCTCCGAGGCGGGACTCGAGAAGGTCGGCAATCTGCCCGGCCATGGCCCCCCGAACCGCATTTCCAAGCTCACCGCTGCCGGCAGCCCGGGACAGCAGGACCGCCAGTTCGCCGATCAAATTGCCGGATTCACCAGCCTCAAGCCCCCCTTTCGCCAGTCCCGTCAGACGGGCCGCGATCTGTTCGGCAAGCAGGTCAGTCTCGGTCTCGGGCCTCACCCCTGACTGCCCGAGGGCGGAAACGAGCCGGGACGCCACTTCCGCGGGCCCCAGGCCGGATGCCTCTCCAATAATCGCCGCCAGCTCGGGAGGAAGAACCGCGGCCCGGTTTCCTGACGGCGAGGGGAGCGGCGAAAGCGTCCCCGAGACCCCGACCGGTGGAAGAGCGCCGTCAACAGAAGCCGCTGAGAGCAGGCTGGCAAGCTGACCGGCCAACCCTCCCCCAGCCCCGTCGTCAAGGGAAGCCCGGGACAGCAGGACCGCGAGCGCGCCGATCAAATTGCCCGACTCATCAGCCCCCAAGCCCCCTTTCGCCAAACCCGTCAGAAGGTCCGCAATGTTCTCGGCAAGCAGGTCAGGTTCGGTCACGGGACCGACCCCTGACTGTTCGAGGGCGGCAACGAGGCGGGGCGCCACCTCAGCGGCCCCCGGGCCGGATGCCCCTTCAATAGCTGTCGCCAGCCCCGGCGGCAGGGCCGCGGCCCGGTTTCCGGACGGCGAGGGGAGCGGCGGAAGCGTCCCCGCGACCCCGGCCGGTGAAAGACCGTCGTTAACGGCGGCCTGCGAGAGCAGGCCGGCAAGCTGACCGGCCAGTTCCTCGACAGCCCCCGGCGGAAGGCTACCTCCGAGGCGGGCTTCAAGCAGGGCGGCAATCTGACCGGCCAACTCTCCCCCAACCCGGTCGCCAAGGGAAGCGCGGGACAGCAGGACCGCGAGCTCGCCGATCACATTGCCCGATTCATCAGCCCCAGGCCCCCCTTTCGCCAGTCCCGCCAAAAGGGCCGTTATCTTTTCGGCAAGCAGGTCAGGTTCGGTCACGGGACCGCCCTTTGACTGTTCGAGGGCGGAAACGAGCCGGGAGGCCACTTCCGCGGGCCCCAGGCCGGATGCCTCTTCGATAATTGTCTCCAGCCCCTGCGGCAGGACCGCG
>JARGOP010000053.1:16278-23358 GCA_029233965.1 Verrucomicrobiales bacterium
CCCCAGGCCGGATGCCTCTTCGATAATTGTCTCCAGCCCCTGCGGCAGGACCGCGGCCCGGTTTCCGGACGGCGAGGGCAGGTCGGCTATCTGCCCGGACGGCCCGGTCGCTGCCCGGTTCCCGGGCGGCAAGGGGAGCGCGGGAAACGAGGAGGGTTGAATCGTCCCGAGCCCCGCAAAAGCCGCATTCAACCTCTCGATGATGGAGTCGGCAACAGCGGCCTCCTCGGCACTGAGATTCCTGCGCTCCTGCTGTGACTCATCGACATCGCGCATGAGGCCTTCGAGGAAAAGATTCAACTCGAAAAGTGCTGCCACGCCCTCCGCCGTGCCCGCAAGGACTTTCCGATGCAAATCGGAAACGGATTCCGCCGCAGCGGCCAAAAATTCGACCACCAGAGCCAACTCCTGTGCGTTGAGCTTGCCGTCCCCGTCATGATCGTAAGCGCCCAAATCGAAGCCAAATCGCCCGAGGTAGGCGACCACTTCTTCGGGAATCTCGACATCCAGAGAGTCAATTTTCAACTCGTTCTCAATCGGGTCAGTGGCCACCTGCTCGCGATTCCCGGCAGCTCCGAGGAGGCTGCTACCGCTTTTCCACTGGGAGCCCGCCCCCGTCGTCGTGAAGATATGCCCGTCATTTTGCTGCCCGTCAGCCGCTCTGCCTCCTTTCCTAGGCCCATTCACGGAAGGGCTGGCTCCCGGAGCCAGATCACTAAACTCGAGAAAGGCATTCCCCCGGGTAACCTGGAGGAAGGCGCTGCTGCCGGGGGTTACGGTAATCTTGGCTCCGTCCGGCAGGACAAAGGTCGAGGTGTTGGAAAATTGCCAGCCTTCTCCGGAACCATCAAGCGGATCTACCTGACCATCCGGACTGACAATAATCCCCTCTCCGTTTGCATCGGTCAGCGTCCAGAAGCCCGAGTCACCCCAGGCAGATAAAGCATAGCCGTTATCGAGGTCGAAGACTGTCGGATTTTCGCTGTCAATCAGGGCGATCGGAGCGTTTGCGAGAGCAAGGGTATCCTGAGCCGCCCCCTCGACGGCTTGTGCCGCCGCCTCTACTGATTGGGCGCTCGCGACAGTCTGCTCCGCGGCGTTCAGGCTCACGAGGGCAGCGTCCCGTTCTTTCGTGAGCGAGGCAATCAACACAGGGTTCGGCTGGTCTGCGTTCCGGGCAGCCTCCAAATCAGCGTCGAGACCGCCCAGCCTGTCACGGGCTTCATTCCTCAACTCCGTGGCGGCCGCAACCTCCTCCTGAGCTTCCGCAACTGCCAATCCGGCCTCTAGCAGCGCGCTGGTCGCCCCGGTTCGCCCCGCCTGCGAATCCCCGGCAGCGAGATCATCGGCTGCCTGTTTGTTCAGGGCCGCAGCCTCCTTTGCCCTTGCTGCGGCACTCCCTCCGTTATCAGCAGCATCATTCGCGAGATCGACCGCACCGTTCGCCGAGTCCAAGACGCCGCCCGTCTGCGACCGTAAGGAGGTGTCAACGGCATTAGCGACCGCCAGGGTCACGTCTTGTCCGGCCGGGGAAAACCGGTTGTTCTCCTCGGCTCGCACCGCTGCATCGAGACTGCTTTTGACCTGCTCAAGCTGGCGTGACAAATCCGAAATTTCGGCTCCCGTCCCCATCGATTCGCGCAGCCCCCTCAGCCCCGCCATGGCACTGTTGGAGACAAGCTCCTGGGTTTCGCCGAGAAGCATATTGAATGCCAAGGCTCCATCCACCTGGGCGATGCGATAATAATCACCAGAGGATATTCCAGACATGACTCTCTTGTACGGGTGTCGCTTTCGGAAGTCAATCCTAAAATGCGGTAACCGAGCCTTCTACACATGAAAATTATGATCCTCCTCCTCACCCAGGAGCGAGAGACCGGAACGTAACGGCGGAATATGTTCAGTGAGGTCTCCGGACACCCACTCGATCCCGTTCTCTACAAACTCATGAGTGGCAGCGAGGTAGCGCCTGTAAAAAGCGCCGATTCGAGCAGTCGATACGTGGTCCTCAGGCAGATTGCCGAGCACATCGACGTGCCCGCGAATACTTTTAATCGGAACACCGGATTTCTTAACCAGGGCAATGAATCGCGCGAAGTCCGCAAACGGACTTTTCAAGCCCGAGCGCTCGCCCTGCCGCTCCAGCAGGACGACGATGAGATCGTCCGATTTTTCCTCGATGATCCTGTAAACGATCGTTGATTGACCCACTGTTATTTTTCGCCCGACCGGAGGCCGACCCAGGAATCCTCCAGGTTGATACACTTCCACGACCGTTCCACGGGCCTCCAGCCATGCGGTAAAGGGATCATCATAAAGTCTGTGGGCAGCCATCGCTTTGAATTGTAAATGATAATGATAAAAACCGGTAATACAGAGGGTGGCCTTGGTTTTGCGAATGCGCCATTACCCGACACTTCAGGGGACGTCGCCCCGCTCCTTCTTCAATCTTTGAACAAATGCCAGAACTTCAGCGAGTGGTTCGATCAGGTCCGGCGGAACGAAACGACCGATCTCTACACCCTCGTAAAGAGCACGGGCGAGAGGCACATGCTGCATCACGGGTATTCCTTCATCCTTCGCCACTTCCACCATTCTTCTGGCTACGTGATCTTCGCCCTTGGCGACAACACGGGGCATCTCGGTTCCTTCTTCTTCATAGAAAATCGCAATGGCCAGGTGGGTGGGATTGGTCACGACCACACTCGATTTGCGAGTCCGTTCCACGGTATCGCTTTGAGCCATTTCCTGATGAAGCTGCTTTCTCTTCGATTTGATCTCCGGGTTCCCCTCCATTTCCTTGTATTCCCGTTTCACCTCGTCTTTTGACATCTTCAACTGCTTGACGTGCTGCCATTTTTGAAAGAAGAAATCAGCAGCGGCAATCACGATATACGCAATTGAAACACCGGTAGCAAGCACGCCCAGCATGGGCTTCAACGCACCGATCACCTGACGTTCCCCCCCGAACGGGAGTTTCGTGAGCGGATCGAGACTTCCCTTTACAATCAGGAAAACAATCACCCCGATCACTATCACTTTCACGGCCGACTTGAGGAATTCGACAAAATTCTTAAGCGCAAAAATCTGTTTGAATTTCTCGATGGGGTTCAGCTTTTTCAGCTCCGGCTTGATCGGCTCCATCGTCAGCATGAAGCCGATCTGAAAGAAGTTTGCCGCAAGACCTACCACTATCACAACAAGAAGAAGAGGCAGCGAGATAATCAGCACCTTGGTAAGAACTCCCAGCATAAACGGACGATAGGCGTCCCTGAACGGAACTTCGTAGTAATTGGTGGGTAGCAGGATAAGATCCTGGATATCATCAACCGTCGTGTAGAAAAGTGTCGAAACCACAAAGAAACACGTCACCGTCAGGGCGGCTGAAGTAACGTCCTGGCTTTTTGCGACCTGCCCTTTCTTTCGGGCATCACGAAGCTTTTTCGGAGTCGGCTGTTCTGTTTTCTCTCCGCTCATGGCATCAATCGAACAGTCTTGCGTAAAATTGCCGCAATCCCTGGGGAGTGATGAATTGCTCCTTGAAGAAGCCGACGAGGAAGGCGAGGTAGAAAATGATGATCACTGAGGCAATGGCGCTTTTTACCGGCATCGCCAGAAAGAAAACATTCAACTGCGGGCTGAAACGGTTCATCAGGCCGAGTCCGAATTCGGCAATAAACATCGCCAGCACAATTGGAGCAGCGAAAGTGATGATCAGGCCCATGATACCGTCGAGAACCCCGAGGGCAGCCGCCGGGAACGTGTCATTCATCTCGGGAAAGTAGCTGAACACCGGCCAAATCACGTAACTTTGGTAAATCGCAGACAGGAAGGCGAAGAATCCCCCTCCGAGGAAGAAGAGTGCGCCCACCACCTTGGTGAACAGAATTCCAAACGGGGAAGAGCTACCGCCGGACATTGGGTCAAACATCTCCGCCATGGAACTTCCCCGCTGATTATCAATGAAGAATCCCGTTCCCTCGGCGATCCAGAACACCAGGCCTCCCGCAAACCCGATCAGCATGCCGATGAGCACTTCTTTAGCCAGAATCAGCAGAACAAAAAGCGACCAACTACTCCCTTCCGGCAACTCCACACCGTGGTTCCATACGATCGGCGCCGCGGTGACACTAAGACTCATGATCACCACCTGCCGGGCGATGCCTCCGATAAACTGGGATCCGAAAAACGGCGAAATGCTGAGAGCCGCCATCATGCGCGGCACGGTGAACGCGATGAAGAAAAAGAACTGCTCAACACCAGGAATGTCTCTCATCGTCGTATCGTCGGGATGAGGTCGAAAATTCCGTCAGCGAAGGCGAAGAGTTCCGACCCGGCCCAGTTCATCGTGAAAAGCAGGACCATGATGACAACGATCAGTTTTACAGCGAAAGAGAGAGTCTGCTCCTGAACCTGAGTGAGCGCCTGGATAAGACTGACCAGCACTCCTACCAAAGTGGCGACGAGGATTGGAGGAAGCGAAAGGTAAAGTACAAGTATCAAACTTTTGGCGGTAATATCTAGAATAGCGGATTGGTCCATGAGCTTTTCTTTCCTGGTCGGTTCAGAGAGGTATTTGATCGCTCAGACCACTATCCGCCGGCGGCTGGTATTGTATAGGTGAGGACAATTCCATGAATCAACCTCGCCCATCCGTCCAACAGCACGAACAGCAACAGCTTAAACGGCAGGGAGATCGTCATGGGTGACACCATCATCATGCCCATTGCGAGAAGGATGTTTGAAACAATCAGGTCAATCGCAATGAAGGGAAGATAGATCAGGAATCCGATCTCAAAAGCCGCAGTCAACTCACTTACCGTGAAGGCCGGCACAAGGACGAAAAAACTGTCTCCGGAGATCTTTATTTCCGAGTTCTTACCCCATAAAAGCTCGGCGTTATCGATGAAGAACTTTTTCTCTCTTTCGCTCGTATGTAGATTGAGAAATTTACGAATAGGGTCACTGGTCGCAGAAAGCAGTGATTTCAGCCCTTCGGTATCCCGGTCTTCAATTGGTTGCCTCGTTATTTCCACTTCGATCACCTCAAAGGTCTGCTGAGCGACCGGAGCCATGATGTAGACGGTCAATATGACAGCGATACCGTTGAGAACCATGTTCGGAGGAATCTGCTGAATTCCAAGGGCATTGCGAACGAGGCTGAGAATCACGACCAACTTTACGTAAGAAGTCGCCATCACCGCAAAAAACGGTGCCATAGCCAAGACCGCGGTCAGGAGTATAAGCGATAGCGGATCTGGAACTTGAAAATCGGTCATGGTTTGAAAAGTCGGGTAATTCTCACACCGTTGCGACTACCCACCGGAACAAACTCCCCTGATGCAAACTTCTGCCCGCTACAGACCACCGACACCGGCGTAGGTTTTGGAAATGCCCCATTAATGACACTGCCCAATTGCAGATTGCTCAACTGACTCACACTGAGCATCCGGCGGCCTATCACAAAATCGAGGCTCACCTCGATCGAGCTGGATGCTTCGTGATGAATATCAGGGCTGCGGGTATCCTCAGTTTTTCCGACCAATGAATCATTGAAAAAGCCCGCTATGTTCACTCCATCATCATGAACTTTTCCATAGCCGATCGGTCGCGATTCAGCGACGATCCGACAGATTCCCTTATCCAGGAACTCGCTGAATTCCCCCATGAGGACATCATTGATTTCCAGGCTCTGGATGTCATCAGCCGAACACTTGAGGGAGCCGACTGAAAAATCGATGACAACGGGAATGTTATCGCATGACCGACAAGGTGAAGCGGGCACCTTGCTCACCTTCGGTTCTAGAAACCGAAAGGCATCAAGGTCGCCCGAGAGAATGCCGGACATCCACCCTTCCCTTTCTCCCCGTGAAATCGACCAACCGACCACTAACGAGTTCGATCCTGATTCCTCCTGAACAGGAGACACGCTGAGAACTTTGATAGCAAGGCCGATCCCGGACTGACAAAGGACCGACTCAAAGCAAACCTGAAGAATGCCGGCTCCAAGTTCCTGTGGTAGCCCTTCAAGCTCCAAGCCGGCGAGTTCAGGAGCAATCCAGGAAATCTCGGGAAGTCGTCCAAGGCCAATGTCAAAGAAATGTCCCTCCAGTTCGACCCCGACCACCCAGGAAATCCCTCGCCCAACTGGTTGCTTCGGTTCGAAGCGCAGAGAGGCTGGACGGCCGTCCCAGTCGAAAGTTATTTCACGATATAGTCCCGTGAGCTTACTACTAACAGCTGCCTCGAGCCGACCGCAGGTTTCAAACGGGAAGGCAATCGATTCGGTTGGTAAGGATGGCATCGGAGCTGGTGATAGGTATGGTGATTTTGCTTTGAGTTAAAGGCCTTCGGCCGGACTATTCATCGGCTTCCGGATCATGCTGTCGCTGCTGCTGTGAGCCACCCTGGCGCGAGCGCCCATCCCCGGGCATATCACCTCCGGAATGTCGAACAATAACTTCCGGCGTTTCATGCAGGTGAATCCGGGCTCCCAACCGATCTGCAAGACCCGATACCGACTCTGACAATACCTTCGCCCAATGCGGAGACGTGGTGTCGAACTCGATATGTAAGCGCCCGCCGTCCCCCTTCCACAACTTCACCTCTGTGCCGGGCATTAAATCGGGTGCCACCCGAACCCTGACTTCCGGATTTTGCCCGGATTGAGGGTCAGTTACCAGCACACGGGTAGCCACTTTGGCAATCAGCGCTTCCATCTTGTCCAGATCCACTCTCATCCCGATCAGTTGATCAACCGCTCCAACTGAAGGATATCTCTGAGCGGGGCTCGATTCTTTGCCAAGTGATTGAAGGATCGAGTTTCCCAGATTCTCCTCAGCCTCAAAGGGCACATTCCTCAAGTCTTTATCCCCTTGCGATGGGAACCGGGATTCCGACCTGTTTGTATCAAGTTCCAGCGCCCCCTCACGAAGGATCAGGTCCGCAGGCTCAGCGTTTCCGCGGAGACCACTGCCCGGCAAGGTCACCGGACTAACCTTATCTTTCACGACTGGCGCGGTAAGCAGGTCCGCAGGCTCAGCGTTTCCGCGGAGACCACTGCCCGGCAAGGTCACCGGA
>JARGOP010000053.1:23458-28598 GCA_029233965.1 Verrucomicrobiales bacterium
CAGGTCCGCAGGCTCAGCGTTTCCGCGGAGACCACTGCCCGGCAAGGTCACCGGACTAACCACCTCATTGAAAGCGGGCGAGGGACCTTCATTTTCTTCGGAAGGGGGCTGGTCTTTATTGAGAATATCGTCTTTTACCTTTCGAAGTAGAGCCAGCGCCTCTTTATATATCGCCGGAGCGACATCGGATCCCGGACCAGCCAATGGAGGGGGGTATGAAGTATTTATTGAATCGCCAGTAGCAGGTTCCGGGGAATTTGCGTGATTGATTTGATCCATTTTAAATTAAGTAGATAAACAACTATTGGAAGAGATTCACCGCGGAAACCGAAAAGAACTCTTCCATTTCGAGGTCCTCACTCCGTTCGCTTTTGAGTCTCATTTCATCTCTCCAAGCTTCCCGATGTTCGACCAGCTTTTCCAGTTCCTGAGTTGCCCTGATATGGGCCAATCGAGCCTGTTCCAAGTCCTCAAGGGCCCTATCGAGATCTCCCTCTGCCTTCTTCACCGCATCAAGATGATCAAGTTCCCTTTCCCTGAGGGCGGCAATATCCAGTCTGAGATCTGTGATTTCTCCCAACCTGACTTTCTTAAGCATAATGCTCCGGATAAGCCGATCCTCTTCTTCCACTCGCCATTTCTGGAAGGCCGCCAGTTCCTTCTCTTTTTTTCGAAGGTCCAGTCTGGCCTCTTCGGCAAAAGAACGGGCTTTGAGGACCGCCTTACCGGCACGATCCTCCCTGAATTCCCTGACTCTAACGAGATCCTGTAGCAGATAGGTTTCCATGTGAAGTTCGACCAATCAACCGCCGAGGCCGACCATCGCTTCCAGCGTCTGTTCGAACGATGATTCTTCATGCAGCCCCTGCTGCAGGAACCGGTTAACGGAGTCGATCTTGCTGATGGCTTCATCAGCCGCTGGATCACTCCCCTGCTTATATTCGCCGATTCGGACCAACAGTTCCACCTCCTGATACTTGGATAGGAGCTGCCGGATCTTTCCCGCTGATTTCAAATGCTCCGGACTGGAGATTGCGGTCATCAGGCGACTGACGCTCGCGAGAATGTCGATAGCGGGATAATGGTTGGCGGCCGCCAATTTTCGGGAAAGAATGATATGGCCATCGAGAATAGAACGGGTCTCGTCCGCAATCGGTTCGGTCATGTCATCCCCCTCGACCAGGACCGTGTAAAGCGCCGTGATCGACCCATTCTCCGAACAGCCTGCCCGTTCCATCATCTTGGGGAGAGTGGCAAACACAGACGGAGGAAAACCCCGCCTCGTTGGAGGTTCTCCGGCAGCCAATCCAATCTCACGAAGAGCCCTCGCGAATCTGGTAACAGAATCCATCAGGAGAAGCACTTTCTTTCCCTGATCACGAAAGTATTCGGCAATCGCCGTAGCAATATAGGCGGCCTTCAAGCGTTCCATTGAGGGGCGATCCGAAGTCGCCACGACAGTCACTGAGCGCCTCACACCTTCTTCTCCCAGATCACGCTCGAGGAACTCACGAACTTCCCTTCCCCTTTCACCGATCAGGGCCAGCACGACGATATCAGCAGTCGTATTTCGAATGATCTGACTGAGGAGAGTACTCTTTCCACCTCCGGCTGCCGCAAATATTCCCATTCGCTGACCTTCTCCGCAGGTCAACAAACCATCCAAGCTCCTAAGGCCGAGGCTGATGGGCTTTGTGATTAGCTGCCTTTTCATCGCATCCGGCGGTTCGGCAGAGACCGGATAATAGTCTTCAATCTCGAAAGGCTCTTTCCCGTCAGATGGATTACCAAGACCGTCAAGAACCCTCCCCAGCATTCCTTGACCTACCGGAACCCGGTGAATTTCGCCGAGAGGACGCACCTCCGTTGTCGATGAAACTCCCTCTAGCTCGCCTATCGGAGTCAGGAGAGCCATCTGCCTGGCAAATCCAACCACTTCCGCGAGAACTTCTTGTTCTTCCCAGGGGTTCCGCAGGGCGCAAAGCTCTCCGATACGAGTCCCGGGCGCATAAGCCTTGATAATAGTCCCAACCACCTGAATGACCCGTCCGCGCAGCTCCAGTGGCTTAGCCTCATCGACCCCGGATTTCAGGCGGTCGGAAAGAGATCCAAAATTAGGGTGGTTGAAGGCATTCATTTCATCGAATTAACCAGTGCCTTCTCGATTGCTTTGAACTGGGTCTCCAGTGAAGCGTCCACAAACCCTAGCTCAGTCTCCAGGATACATCCCCCTTCAGGAACACGACCGTCAGGAACCACTTCAAGAAACTCTACCTTTGGAAATCCCCCAAGAATGTCACCGATCCGTGACTTGAGATCATCTGCGAGAGCCGGCGCCACCCTGACCGTGACATGGCCCTCGTTCCTTGTCGCCTCGAGCGCCCTCCTAACAACACGCTCAACGACTTCCTTCTGGTCAAACTCCCCGATGACCCTCCTCGCGGCCCTCATCACGACATCAATGAGAACCCCTTCCACTTTGGAAAAGTAGGCTGCGCTTCGACCCATATAGTCAACCATCCGCTCGGCAATCTCCGCCTTGCCCTTTTCCAGACCGGCCTCATACCCTTCAGCCCTGCGCTTCGCATACTCTTCCTCTGCCTCTCGGCGAATCCGTTCGGCCTCCGCTCGGGCGGCTTCGATCAGACCCTCGGCTTCCACCAATGCCGCGTATTCCCGAGCGGGGAGTATCGCCCGATTCTCGACAAACTCCAATTGTGATTTTGCTAGCCGAAACACTTCAACTGAATTGGGGAAAGGAGTTTACGGGCGACGGTTTTCACGAGGTCCCAACAGGCAGTCCCGAGTCCCTCCCGGGCATCGGCCTCAAATGCGGAGTCTTGAAATTTAGAGGGAATTTTGAGGTTGAACCGGCGCCATAGCGGCATCGGTTCACCAACAAGAACCGACCGAACTAGCCCCCACCCCAACTTTTCGACCCGGCAGCCCAGACCCGAAGGTCCACCGTCCCACCCTTCGCTGCTCCGCATCTCTGCCGCCAGTTCCCACCTCGCGACCATCTCCGAGACTTGTGGTGAAATCCGATTCTGCATGCCTCCCCTTAACGCAAATTCGTAGGCATCGCGACTAATTTCATCGATAAGACGCATGATCTCGGCTCTACCGATCAACTTCGATATTTCTCCGGCCTTTAATCCACTGCCGAGGCAACAGGCAATTTTCGCGAGGCTCTCAAAATCGAGCAACGCGAGTCGCGTCCGCTCCTCCTCGAAATCCCAGTAGACAGCTTCCTCCGAAAAGCCCAGATGACTGTCTATCCACCGAGCGGCAGTTCCCTGCCCGCCCGGAGCCCCGGCGAGAAACCGGACAATATCACCGTGAGGCAGCATCCCTATATGCTCAGGATGCACCCAATTCTGGGGAAACCGGTTAAATTCGTGGACAAGCCTGAGCAATTCCGGATGCTCTCGACTCTTCGCGACCATCCAGGCAGAATCTTTCATGCCTTGATTACTGCCGCAGGCCTCCGCCGCACAAGCCAAGCGATGAGCCCGACGAGGATAGCCCCTGCTGCCGACGAGACTCCGGCGAGCACTAACGGCGAGATTGACGCAAGCCTCGCGCCGACATCTCCGGCTGGAGCCGGGCGCATCTGCGGCATAATTACCTCAGCTGGAATTCCCAGAATCTCGACATCTTCAGCTGTCAGCCCCACAACACTGTTCGCCACCACGTTTTTCAAATCCGATTCCACCATCTCGAAATCAAAATCAGGGCGATGTTTGAGAATCACGGATGCCGTGGCCGGAACAACCTTATCACTGAGGGGGTCCGACACCGGCAATGAGAGATTGACATGCACGGACATGACTGCCGGAAAGTTGGAAAGAATCGCATCGGAAAGTTGCTGCTCACGCACGTCGACAAAGCGGAAGTGGTCTTCCGAAGGGGAACTGAAGGTCCCTTTCGGAAAAATATCGGACATCTTCTGAAACTTCTGACGGGGGAGTTCGAGGGCGTTTAGAATATTCATCGAGTAGGCAAAGTCCTCCTCGCTAACTTCAAGGATCCAGGTCCCTTCCTTGCCCGGGAGCTTATTGCAAACGACCCCCTTCTCCATTAGCGCTGCGGCGATCTGGTTTGCCTCCTTCTCATCAAGGTCGGCATAGAGTGGCATTTTGGCACAGCCGGAAAGAAAGGCGAGGCAGAGCACCCCTAAGAGAGAAAGACACAGGCGCACTACAGATGATTTAGAACCCTTTCTCGCACTGCATGAAGTCCCTGAACTCATAGAGAAAATCTATAAAAGGCCACCACACACAAATGTACCGTGCGAGACCGTAAACACAAGCCCTGGAGTAGTAGAGCGCATAATTACCCGCCCTTACTTAGTTCTTTGATCGTGTTTGTTCCTGCCTTACTGGAATTGTCAATGCCCATGACCGACATAGACCACCGAGCCACATCTAGCTGCAAAGCCACCGTTTCGGCAAAGTCGTTTCCTATCGCCATGGGATCCCCCTCGGCAAGGGCTCCGAGGCGGTTCTGAATCGAATCCAGAGACTCTTCGTATCCCTGTTTCATCCGGGAAATTCCGTCAAGAATGGCGTCGCCCGGAGAACGAAAACCTGAATCACTCACACTACCAACATCCACCCCCCCGGGCGAAGGCCCAGCCTCCATTTGGGATGAGATCCCGGATACCAGCTCCCTGAGCCGCTCAAGGTCCTGCGGAGCCCCCGGTTGGACGGCTTCCACCCCGATCGCGCCCTGGGAGACCGCAGCCTGGGTTACGATGGTTACAGGTGCACTCATGGGTAGTTCGAAAGAACAAACTTAAAGGACGGAAGCCGCGGGGTGAGCAACTCAACCGGGACAATTTTAAGACCCGCCTTCTCTCCTAATTACCTCAAGTTGCTGACGGCATTCTTGGACGGCTCCTGGAGGGCCTTAACGAGGTTCGACACGGCCGTAGCGGCATTAGTCACCTGATTCACTCGCATTTGAAGAAGAACAACCGCTCCCGGATCGGAGAAATCCGTGGTGGATGCGTCAGTAACAACCTGAGTGGTAGCAGTATTCACGGTATCTGCCATACCCTTGACCTTATTGAAAACAATTCCGGAATTGCTGAAGACTGCTGGATCGAATGTTGTCGCCATTTGGATTAATTGTTGAG
>JARGOP010000053.1:28698-30894 GCA_029233965.1 Verrucomicrobiales bacterium
GAAGACTGCTGGATCGAATGTTGTCGCCATTTGGATTAATTGTTGAGGTAAAAATCACTGTTCCGAAGGGAGATATACTACCTTCTCTGCCAGTCTAGAAGGACTACGCGTTTGTGTCAATCTTTAAAACACCCTCAGAACCTGGGCGAATTGCCTCAAAATAAATGCCACCGGCGCGGGTCTGTGAAGATAAGTGCTGGCAATACGTTGCCTCAAAAAAGATGACACCGGATGGCGAGGCTGAAGTGTCCCCGAAAAACTGAGTCGGATTGAGTGAGACTTTTTCCGGTTGTCGTGCTACAACCCGGAAGAACCGAATAAAGCGAAAGCGCCACACCGAAGAGCAGATCATCAAGATCCTGAAAGAGGCCGAAGCGGGCCTCCCCCTATCTGGACATACTGATCTTTCAGCGTTTCCGAAGACCGATCACCAGTCTTCTGTGGGGCGCTTTCGATACCCCGGATGCATGCGGTTGGTGAACCGGTAGTCAGAAGGATGGCGATAAACACACGCGAAATCATGAGGTGATACGGAAGTGGCGAGGCGGGCTTCGCCGGTTGAATGGATGTCCTGCAGCCTTGTGCGGTCCTACTTTATCGATCCACGCCGGTCAGTCGATCCAACATGTCTCCGGAAAGATCCAGTTCCATGGCCTCGAAGGCCTGGTCGATTTGCGCGGTGTTCCGTGTGCCGACCAGCGCGCTGGACACGTTCGGCCGCGACAAAATCCACCCGAAAGAGAGTTGGACCATGGAATGACCCGATTCATGCGCGAGGGACTCGAGCCGTTCCAGGACGGCGAAGCCATGATCCGTAAAATAGATCGGTTGGTGCCCGGGAATCACATCGAAGCGGGTTCTCCTTCGCCGGTTTCTCTCCCCGGCGGTATTTGCCCGCGAGAAAACCGGCCGCGAGCGGGCTGTAAGAAATCACCCCGAGATTCCTCTCGGCGCAGAGCGGCAGGAGGTCCGTCTCGACTTTCCGCTGCACGAGATTGTATGGGGATGCACACACTCGATCGCCGCGGCGTTGCCGGCGGCGGCCAACTCGAGCGCCTCGGAGAGTTGCCGCGCATTCCAGTTGCTGCAACCGATCGCCTTGGTCACGCCGGTTTCGATCAAGGTCGTAAGGGCGCCGAGGGTTTCTTCAAGTGGTGTCTCCTCGTCCCAGGAATGCAGCTGGAACAGATCGATTCGATCCGTCCGCAGCCGCGCGAGGCTTTCCCTCGCCGATTTCAGGACGTGATCGCGAGTCAACGTGCCGTTCACCTTCGTCGCCAGCACGATCTCGTCCCGGCAATCGCGATCCGCCATCCACCGCCCCAGGACCTTCTCGGACGCTCCGGCGCCATAAGATGCCGCCGTGTCGAAGAGGTTGATTCCCCGTTCCCGCGCGCGGTCGAGGACAGCGAACGAAGATTGCTTGTCGATCTCCCGGCCGAAGGTGACGCATCCCATGCCGATCGAGCTCACCTCGAGTCGGGTCGCGCCCAGAGTGCGGTATTCGAATGTCATTGGTATCCCGCCGGAGTTCTACGCAGGACGGTATCCTCGAAATCGGGAATATCCGCGATCTAGAGGCATTTCATGCCAGCAGTTTGTTCGAATCTCCGTCGCTCGATCCAAACTGATCCGCTTCCGCGCCGGCCGCTCGCAGCGAGGTGACGAAGAGATTGCAGAGGGTCGACTGACAGGAAATTCCTTTTCCACCCAGATGCGTCCGACTCACCATCGGCCCGGGGATGGAGGGGTCGAGTTGACGGTCTGCTCGCTGATGTTGTGCTCTCGGCTGACGTCGAGGATACTCTTTCCTCCATCTGCCTTCCGCAGAATGCGGATTCCTTCCGTGGTGTGGCGCTTGCCTTTCATTTTCTGGGTCCTTCCTATAAGGTCCCAGACTATCATTCAAGACGGACCGGATTTTCGAGGCTCAACCAGCCATACAGGACCTGTAAAAGTGCATCCGTCAGGGTTGTGGCCGCGGTGGGAGCTCTTCGAGACGGCGCATCGGCGTCTCGTTCCGCGACCGAGCGGATAAGATAATTGATGGTACTGCCCCGGCACCCTGAAAACGGTGGAAGTCCGGAGGGCTGCGCACCGAGGGGGGGCTTTTCCCGGGCCAATGCGGTGAAAGCTCCCGTAGAGTTCCCGTTTACTCTCTTCCAGGGTATCCGAACGGCATTTGCTGGCGCTCAT
>JARGOP010000054.1 GCA_029233965.1 Verrucomicrobiales bacterium
CGGCTTCAGTATTCTCGGCTGCAAGAAAACAGTCAGCGTCCCGCGTCGCAGTTCCGGCATTTTCGTCGGGGAAGGGGATTACAAGTATGAGGTCATCAATGACTGGGTGGCTCTCCCGGACAAATACACCTGGCAGATCACTCACAACGTGGCGGTGGATCAAGACGGTTGTCTCTATGTGATTCACGAAGGGGACGAGAATCAAAAGGATCACCCCGCTATTTTTGTTTTTGATCCTGCGGGTCAATTCATCAAAGCCTTCGGAAGTCAGTTCCAGGGCGGTGGTCACGGGCTTGAGGTGCGAAGCGAAGGGGACGAGCAGTTCCTCTACGTGACCGGGTATCAAAAGTTGAAGACCTTTGCGAAACTGACGCTCGATGGAGAGGAGGTCTGGTCGCAAAAGGCGCCAATGGAGTCGGGGCTGTATCCTGACGATGAGAACACGCGAACGGATTTCAGTGATCGGAACAACTACTGGGGACGCAATCATTTCCTTCCGACCAACTTCGCGTTTCTGCCCGACGGAGGTTTTTACGTCGCGGACGGCTACGGATCGTTTCGCATTCATCGCTTCGACAAGGATGCAAAGTATGTGTCCTCTTTCGGGGAGGAGGGCAATGGCGACGGGCAATTCAAAACTTCCCACGGGCTTTGGATCGACAGCCGGGGAGAGGAGTCCATGGTCGTCGTCGCTGACCGCGCGAACAAGCGCCTCCAGTGGTTCTCTCTGGAGGGAGAACACCGCAAGACCCTCGATGGATTCATCCTTCCGGCGAACATCGACCAGTTCGGGGACACGCTCCTCGTGCCGGACCTCAGTGCCCGGATTACTCTGCTCGATCAGGATAATAATCTGATTCACCTCGGGGAAGATCCGGAGTGGAGAAAGGAAGTGACGAAGGACAAGATGGCGATGCGACGTGGACCCCGCGAAAACTGGGTCTCCGGAAAATTCGTTCATCCTCACGACGCCTGCTTCGATGCGAACGGGGACATTTTTGTCGCGGAATGGGTCGCGACGGGCCGGATTTCGAAGCTTCAGAAAGTTTCCTGACAAAAACCGCCGTTAGTTTTTTCCGGCGGAGGCAGTGGTAGGGGGAAGAACATGCCGCCGGATTCCTCACCACCTCATTCTGAAGACGAACGCTACGAGACGTTTGTGAGTCGGTTTGCGCACTTTGAGCCGGATTTGCGACGCTTCATCCGTTCCCTTCTGCCTACCTGGAGCGACACCGATGAGGTGCTCCAGCAGACCGCGATTGTGATCTGGCGGAAGTTTGACCAATACGATCCGGAGACCAACTTCATGAAGTGGGCCTGCGTCATCGCCCGTTTTGAAGCACTCACGTATCGGCGAAAGATGGCACGGGACCGGCTTGTGTTCCGGGAAGATGTTATGGAACTCATGGCCGACGAGGGCGGGGAGGAAGTGGACAGTCGGATCCGTGAACACGACGCGCTCGAAGACTGCCTCCTTGCGATGCCCGAGAAGCATCGCCAATTCCTGACGCTTGCCTACACTCCGGGAGTGAAGGTGAAGGAGATGGCCGAAGAGGCCGGATCCAGTGCCGCCTCCTTTTATATGCGTTTGAAACGGCTCCGGCGCCAGCTCATGCAGTGTATGGAGTCGAAATTACGAACCCCTGACATAGGCTCATGAATTTTGAATTTGATCGGCTTTCCCGGGAGGAGCAGGACTGGCTCGATGAGTATCTTGACGGGACGATTTCATCGGAAGACTTCGAAAGGCTTCAGGAACGTCTCCTTGAGAGCGCGGAGCTGAGGTTTGTGATGCGTCGTTACCTTTCGCTCGATAACACCCTTCAGAATGAAGGCGGTGAGGCGGGATTCGATTCGGAAGGGGCGACCTCGCCCTGGCTCAGTGCCGGGGGGGCGCCCCGGGAGGTGGAACCTGAAGCGGGTAAGATGATTCGTTTTCCCGGGATTGTTCCTCTCGCCGCTGCGGCTGCGGTCGCGTTCCTGCTTGGAAGTGCGCTCATGCACTGGCGGACGCCGGAGCGGGGAGCCGGGCTTCTCCGCGTTGAGACGGACGAGCCCTCGGCTCAGGGCTTCGCTGTGATTGAGCGATTGTTTGATGCCACCTGGCGTGAGGGGGGAAGTGCTCACGAAGAAGGGGGAATGTTAGGGCGCGAAGTTTTCCAGCTCGCTTCGGGTATGGCCGAGATTCAGTTTTTTTCCGGGGCGACGATGATTGTGGAAGGGCCGGCCGAGATTTCCCTGAAGTCGGCATGGGAGGCCTCCTGTCTCGAAGGGGCGGTGCGAATAAAAGTGCCCCCCGCGGCTCGTGGCTTCAAACTGCAGGCTCCGTCCACTGAGATCATCGATTTAGGAACCGAGTTCGGTCTCGTCGTCAAAGGTGGCGAAGGGCACGTGGAAGTGATCGATGGGGAAATTGCAGTCCGTCATCGTGACGAGAGGGAGAAGCTTCTCGGGAAAGATGATGCGCTCGTTTTGAAATCAGGTGCCGGGGCTTCAAAAATCGAAAGTGGTCAGATCGCGTTTCCTGACCTCACTTCCTACGGGGCTCGCTCGGAACGGAAGAACCGGTCCGACTTTCAACGTTGGACAAGTCATCGGGACTCGCTCGCGTCAGATGACCGGCTCATCGCCTACTATACCTTTGATGAGGATGAGAGAACACCACTCGTTCCAAACCTGAGCGTCCCGCGTAATCCTGAGCTCGACGGTGCCATGATTCTCGCCGAGCCTGTCGCAGGTCGCTGGCCGGGCTTGAAGTCCGCCCTGGAGTTCCGCCGTCCCGGAGCCCGGGTGAGGGTGAATATTCCGGGGGAATTCCCCGCTTTCACCTTCATGGCCTGGGTTCGCATCGACAGTCTCGACCGCTGGTACAGTGCGCTCTTCATGGGCGATGGTTATGAAACCGGCGAGCCCCACTGGCAGATTCGCGACGATGGGAAAATGATGCTCTCCGTCATGGTTGATGATTCCCGGCCCAATCCTTACCGTGCGAATGACGCGGGGTTTCATCGTGTCTACTTCTCGCCGCCGATGTGGGATCTTTCCATGAGCGGTGAGTGGATTCATCTCGCCTCGGTTTTCGATCCGGGAAATCAAACTGTCTCGCACTATGTGAACGGGAGCCGGATTTCGGAGCAGGAGATCGAGGACGATTATTTGATTGAGCGGCTTCGGATCGGGAATGCCGAAATCGGGAACTGGGGTCAACCGTTTCGCGAGGATCCGACGTTTGCCATTCGAAACCTGAACGGCCGCATGGATGAAATGGCGATCTTCAAGGCAGCGCTGACGAAAGACGAGGTCGCCCGCTTTTATGAGGCGAGCCGTGCGGACCGTCGATAGCTGGAAGGCGTTCTAGAGCGGATGCCGCTTCTTCATGTTCAGGTAAACGATGTTGGATACCTCGCGGATTACATCGGCGCGCCGTGAGATCCATGTACCATAGGAGGTATTGCGCTTTCCACTCTCGATAATGCCGATGACGACGTAGGGATAGGATTTCCCATTCCGGCCCCGCGCGACGAGGATTCCCATATCACCGCAGCACATCGCCGTGCTTCCCGTTTTGTTGAACACTGCCGTTCCTGCCGGGACGCGTTTGGCGTCGGTGTAAAGCCGGTCGATCCCCGGCAGGGCCATGAGTCGGAGAATTTCTTTGGAGTGGGGGAGTTGACCTTTCCAGAGCGCTTCGAGGAAGCGACCGTAGTCGCCGGCCGAGCCCTGGTTCCGGTAGGTCCGTCCGCCGCTCGGAATGTATTCGACAAGGCTGATGTGCCGGCAGAGCGAAGGGTAGTGGCGTTTCAGGAGCGCCTGGGTGGCGCTGGGACCGCCGGTTTGTTTCATGACCCAGTTCGTCGATTCATTGTTGCTCTTCTGGATCATCAGTTCCATGTGGCGGCGGCTTGTCGATCCGTAGATGATCCTTCCGGCCTGCACCTGGTGAAAAAACGCGAGGGCGAGGTAGGGCTTGATCATGCTCGCGGCCTGAAGCTGGGCGTTTTCGTTGATTGAGGCCAGCTTCGAACTGGTGGTGAAATCGTAGACGAGCCAGGCGGTGCGCTCATCGCTGCGGATCACTCCCTTGCTGCGAAGGCCCTTGATGTAGTGTTCGATTTGCCCTTCGAGCTCGGTGTTCGCCTCAGCTGAGGCAATGAGAAAAGAACTGAGTCCCAGCAAAAGTGCAGAAAAAACAGAGAAAGTGTCGGACTTCTGAAGAGGAAGCATGATTCCGGGAAGCTTGGTGATTTAATTAATAATCCTTAATAATACCATAAATTATCATGTTTTTTCCACCATTTATCTGGCGTAATTCCCGTTCGATTCAGAGAGAACTTTGCGTAGAGTCTGCGCATGGATACCAATTGGACTGGCAAAGTCGTCATCGTTACGGGCGGTGCGGGAGGCATGGGGCAGGCGGCCGCGAAGCGTTTTGCCGCGGCCGGAGCGAAGACTTTTATTTTTGGAAGGACTCTTGAGGCGCTGAAAGCGACGGCGTCGTTGTCAGCGCATATCGTCCCGGTGGTCTGTGATGTCTCCGACACGTCGAGCATTGCGGAAGCGATGGAAACGGTCCTCAAAACAGGCGCTCCGGATCTCCTGGTTCACACGGCGGGAATCAATACGGCGGACCGATTCATGGCTCATGCCGATCCTGCGAGGATTGCGAGCGAAGAGACCTGGAAAAAGATGCTGGATATCAACGTGCTGGGTGTCGTCAATATGATCGAGGCCGTCACCAAACCGATGGCGGATGCGGGCGGAGGGCGGATCGTCGTGGTTTCGTCGACCGCCGGTCATGGGTTTGATTCCTTTGCCGGGGTTCCCTACACGGCCGGGAAATGGGCTGTTCATGGACTCCTCTTTACGGCCCGTCCGCAATTGGCCGCCCACGGGATTGTCATTTCCGAGTATGCTCCCGGTGAGGCCAACACGCCTCTGGTCGATCAGCGTCCGGTACAGCCGACAGCGGAACATCGCGCGGCAATGATCCAGAGTGAAGACTGTGGGGAGACTCTGTTTTTCATGGGATCACAGGCCCACAGTATGAGTGTGATCCAGCTTCCGGTGTATCAGCCGTTCGGGGGAATGCCGCCGGAGATCTCCGCACCATGGCTGGCCGGCCTGGGGTTGGAGAAATAGAAATCCAGGACAGACCGCCGGTCGGTTTTGCGGAAGGTTCTCCGCGAAAATTTTCGAATTTTATTCGTTAACATTTTCCGTTCACGTCAGTGTTGGAGTGATGAGAATCATTTTCCCCGCCCTCCTTTTTGCCGGTCTTCTTCCGATCCCGCTCTCGGCGGTCAATTACGAGCAGGATATTGCTCCGATTTTTGAAGCGAATTGTCTCGATTGCCACGGGCCTGACAAAGACAGGTCAGGCTTCCGCGTCGATTTGCGGGCACAGATGCTCAAGGGCGGCGACACCGGTTTTCCCTCCATCGTTCCCGGAGACTGGGAAGCCAGCTATCTCATGGAGGTAGTCACTCATCTCGATGAGGAAATGGCGATGCCTCCGAAGGGAGACAAACTTTCCGATGCGGATATCGAGCTGCTTAAGCAATGGGTCAATGCCGGCGCCGATTGGCCGGGACAAATGGATGCCGTTCTCGACGAGGGAACTGATCACTGGTCCTTCCACCCGGTTGAACGTCCCGGGGTTCCGGCAGCCGATACGACCCCGGTGGATGCCTTTTTGAATGCGAAGCTGGAAGAGGCCGGGCTGGTCCCGAATGGTCCCGCGGATCCGCACTCGCTGATTCGCAGGGCTGCAATCACTTTAACAGGGTTGCCTCCGACACCTGAGAGAGTTGCGTCATTTCTTGCGGACTATGAGAAAGACGCGGCAGTGGCCTACGCAGTGTTTGTAGATGAGCAACTCGCCTCGCCGCACTTCGGCGAACGCTGGGCTCAGCATTGGCTCGACTCGATCCGGTGGGCGGAGACGAACGGTTCGGAGGCAAACCTCTATCGCAAGAATGCCTGGATCTATCGCGACTACGTTGTCCGGGCTTTCAATGAGGATGTTCCCTACGATCAATTCATCACCGAACAGCTCGCCGGCGATCAACTCGGTGTGGGAGAGGCAACCGGCTTCCTCGTCGCGGGGCCACACGTTCCGGCGGCAACGGTGGGCCGGGAACCGTCTGCGATCCGCCAGGCAAGGGCCGACCGCGTCGACGAAGTGATGCAGACGATCGGTGCATCGATGCTGGGCGTGACCGTGAGTTGCGCGCGCTGTCACAACCACAAATTCGATCCGATTTCGATTCAGGATTACTACGCTCTCACGGCCGTGTTTCAGGGCGTGGAATTCGGAGGGCGTTATCCGGAGTTTTCAGAAGATCACCCAAGGCAGCAGCGGGCCAGAGAGATTCGCAGGGAGATGTTTCAGCAGCGGGAGATTCTGCGCCGGGGAGCGGGGCAGTGGAGCGAAGACTGGGGAGGTTTCACCGAATTTCAGTTTCCTGCCACGAAAACCAAAGTTCTGCGCGTTGAGTTCGCTGCGAAGAATGTCGGAGTGGATGAGCTGCAAGTCTACGGAACCGAAAACTACACGAAGAATCTTGCCCTCGCTTCCAACGGAGCTGAGCTGAAGACGGGCGAGAACATGACCCGGGAAAACCATGATTTGTCAAAAGCCAACGACGGGAAGTTCGGCACGATGGCCTGGCGGACGGGGCTACCGAAAGACAGTAAGGAAAAGCCGTGGGTGGAGATTCACCTCCCTGCGGAACAGGAACTGAACCGGTTCCGCTTCAGCAGCAACCGGGAATACTATTTTGAAACCGATTATCTCGAAGGAGGTGCCGGCAAATATCTTCCCGGCTTCAAAGTGCTGGCTCAAGGGGCTGACGGGGAATGGAAAGAGCTGGGGAACACAGGATGGGCTGCACAGCAGATCGAGAAAGATGCGGAGCTGAAGAAGGCGTCCGGACGACTTCACGATCTCATTGCCCTCCTCGGTAACGAAGGGCCTCAGCACAGCTTCGTGGGCAGTTTCACGGAGATGCCTCCGGTCACGCACGTTCTTCATCGGGGAAGTCCTGAGAATCCAAGAGACGAGGTCGTCCCTGCCGGATTCGAGATTATGGACGGAGATCTCGGGCTCGACTCATCGACGCCGGATGCAGAGAGGCGCCTCCGCTTCGCGGACTGGCTCACCAATGAAACAAATCCCCTGACGTCAAGGGTCATGGTGAACCGGATTTGGCATCATATCTTTGGCACCGGCATCGTTCCGACTGCGACTGACTTCGGTCATGCGGGGGCGATGCCGTCTCACCCCGAACTTCTCGACTGGCTCGCGTCCGAGTTTATCGAGCACGACTGGTCGATGAAGGAGATGATCCGAACTCTTGTCATGACCGATGCGTTCCGGCGTTCCAGTGCCCCGACAGAGGAGGGGATGTCCGCAGATGCCGGTGCCTTTCTGCTCTGGCGATTTCCGCCGCGCAGAGTGGAAGCGGAGGTGATTCGTGATGGCGTGCTCCTCGCCTCCGGCAAACTCGATCCAAGCATCGGCGGGAAGAGTTTCCGGATTCACAACGTGAAGAAAACCTATGCTCAGTGGGAGGTGGTCGACAACCACGGCCCGGAGACCTGGCGTCGCATGCTCTATCAGGAGCGGATGCGACGGGTCGATGACCGGATCTTCACTGCCTTTGACTTTCCCGATTGTGGACAGGTCAGGGCAAAGCGCCCCGTCTCGACCACGCCGCTTCAGGCGCTGAACCTGATGAACAGCGACTTTGTCATCGAGCAGTCCAATTTCATCGCAGAACGTGCTGTGGCGGAGGCGGGCGAAAGAAAGGAAGCGCAGGTTCGCCGGGCCTTTGGGCTTCTTCTCGCTCGCGAGCCTGAAGCTGATGAGTTGGAAGCCTGCGCGGATATCGATCTCGCTCTTGTTTGTCGCAGCCTCATTAACTCTAACGAATACGCATTTCTTCCATGAGAAAAATTCCCTGTCTTATCTTTTCACTTCTTACGATGCTGCTTGTTTCAGTCTCAGCCAATGAGAAGCCAAACATCCTCTTCATCGCAATCGATGACCTGCGGCCCGAACTCGGCTGCTACGGTTCGGACGCGGTGAAGTCACCGAACCTTGATGCACTCGCGGCGAAGGGGATGCGTTTTGACCGCGCCTACTGTCAGCAGGCGATCTGTTCCCCCTCCCGGGCGAGCCTTCTTTCCGGACTGCGCCCCGATGATACCGGGATCACGCACAACTATGTGGAGTTCCGTGACCTCAATCCTGACGTGATCACCATTCCTCAGTATTTCATGGCGAATGGATACGAGACCGTTTCGAGTGGAAAGATCTTCCACCGTCCCAACGGTGATCCTCAGTCATGGAGTCGGAAGCCCGCCTACAACAAGACTCCCTACAAGAAGCCGAATTATACTTTTGCCTCGCCGGAGAATCACGAACTCCACATGCAGCAGAAAGCGGAGATGTTCGAAAAGTATGGCGAAGCTTCCAAGCGCGGGCTCGCGAGCGGACCGGCCTACGAGAGTGCGGATGTTCCTGATCATGCCTACATCGACGGCTACAACACAGAGGCGGCGATCGCGACGCTGAAGGAAATGACGGAAGAAGGGGATAAGCCGTTCTTCCTCGCGATGGGTTACAAGCTTCCTCATCTCAACTGGTGTGCGCCGCAAAAATACTGGGACCTCTACGACCGGGAGAAGATCGTTCTTCCGACGCAGGTGACCGGCCCCGAGGGTGGTGCCATGATCGGTTTGCATCCCTCGTTTGAGTTACGTGTCAGGGCGAAAATTCCGAAGATCGGCCCGATGGGGGATGACCTCTCGAGGACCCTCCTGCACGCCTATTATGCCAGTGCGAGCTACGTTGATGCACTGATCGGAAAGCTGATCGGCACGCTTGACGATGTCGGGGTAAGTGACAACACAATCATCATCGTCTGGGGGGATCATGGATGGCATCTCGGAGAGATGGGGATCTGGGGGAAGGCGACGAACTACGAGATCGCGACTCGTGTCCCTCTCATTGTTTCAACTCCGGAGATGAGAGCCAAAGGTGAGGGCACCAACGCCCTCGTTGAACTGGTCGATATTTATCCAACGCTTTGCGAACTCGCCGGTCTGCCGGTTCCGGAGAACCTGGCCGGAAGAAGCTTTGCTCCGCTGCTGGATGATCCGGAGCAGGAATGGAAAAACGCCGCCCTGAGTCAGTTTCCGAGTCCGGCTCTCCGCGAGTGGGCCGCGAATCCGCTTTCGGCGGAAATGCGCGAAACCTTCTTCGGACCGCTCATCGAGGAAGTCGAAGGTCGTATCATCGCACAGCAGGGCGACCTCTGGGAAAGGGAACTCTTTGAGAGTCACCTCATGGGTTACAGCCTTCGCACCGACCGGTATCGCTTTGTTACCTGGCTCGACTATCGGGACCTCAAGGCGGACCCGGTTTTTATCGAGCTCTTTGATCATCACAAGGATCCCTCTGAAACAAAAAACGTGGCCGCCTCTCATCCTGAGGTTGTCACCGAATTGACCGCTAGAATTCATCAAATCCTGAATCCATGAACGAAGCAGAATCCATCTCACCTTTCGGGCACCGTCTGCTTGACCGTCGCCACTTTCTGAAGAACACCGCCGGAGCCATCGGTGGCCTCGGTCTTGCGCAACTCCTCGGCGCCGGTGACGATGCCCCTGCCGCCTTCAGCGGAAAGCTTCCGATCCGTCCCCGGTTTGATCCTGATAATCCCTACGCCCCGCGGGCCGGTCACTTCGATGCCGCGGCGAAGAAGGTTCTCGTGATCTACTGTCCCGGAGCGGTGAGTCAGGTCGATACCTTCGATTACAAGCCTGACCTCTATAAGTTCCACGGGCAGAAACCTCCGGGTCTTCCTGCGGTTACTTTCGAAGGAGCGTCTGGAAACATTGCGAAGTCATTCTGGGATTTCAAGCCGCGGGGGGAAAGCGGTAAGATGACTTCCGAGCTGCTTCCGAACATGGGAGCGCTCGCGGATGATTTTTGCTTCATCCATTCGCTGCATAGTCAGACGAGTGCGCACCCTCAGGGAGAAAATTTCATGAATACCGGATTCACGATGGAGGGATTTCCCTCGTTCGGTGCCTGGGTCACCTACGCGCTGGGGTCGCCCTGTGAAGAATTGCCGGCGTTCGTGGCGATCAATGATCCCCGGGGGCTCGCCCGCTCCGGAAAAAACAATTTCGGGAACGGGTTTCTTCCCGCCGCTTTTCAGGGGACCGACTTCAATGCGAAGAATCCTCCGGCAAATCTGAGGCGTCCTCAGGGTTTGACGGCATCCGATGACAGGCAGACTGTCGATCTTTTGAAGCGTCTCAATGCGAATCACATGGAGCGATTCCCCAACGATGCCGATCTCGCCGCCCGCATTGCGAGCTACGAGCTGGCCGGTCAGATGCAAACCTCCGTTCCTGACATGATGGATCTTTCAAAGGAGCCTGAGTCCATTCACCGGGAATACGGAACCGACACCGGGACCGAACTGAAGCGGGAGTATGCAAAGAACTGTATTCTGGCCCGTCGTCTCATCGAGAAGGGTGTCAGGGTCGTTCAGCTCTTCAATGGAAGTGACCCGAGCGGCGGCAACGGAATCACGAACTGGGACTCGCACTCAGACATTGCCGATACTCATGCGATGCAGGCAGAGATCATGGACCAGCCCACGGCGGCGCTTATCAATGACATGAAGCGCCGGGGCCTCCTTGAAGACACCCTGATCGTCTGGGCGACCGAGTTTGGCCGGATGCCTTTTCTTCAGGGCAACGGCACGGGAAGGGATCACAATCCGGAAGCATTCACCTGTTTCCTCGCCGGGGCGGGAGTGAAAAAAGGATTCAGCTATGGGGAGAGTGACGAGTTCGGCTACAAAGTCGCGGCCGACCCGGTGGAGGTTTATGATTTCAATGCAACGATCCTTCACCTCATGGGTCTGGATCATGAGCGGCTGAGTTTTTACCACAACGGCCTGGAGCGACGGCTGACGAATGTCCACGGGCATGTCATCAAGGATGTGTTAGCCTGGTCGGCATGACTGTCGTTCCTCCTGTGAAGGGGTGAAGAATCACTCGCGGGACAGCGGGGTCACGTTGCGCAGGGCACCATGTCGAAATTCCGATCATCTTCCATCGAGGCGCTTTGGCTGACGAGTCTCAACGGGGTGCGCGTGAACCTGATCCCCGGCATCGCGCTCTGGGTCGTCGGGCTGCTCGTCGTCCTCACGTACTATTTCGTTCCTCAAGCAGCAGGATTGTTTGAGGAGGTCATCGAGCTTAAGGAGCGATACGGATACTTCTACTCCGCGGTTTCGACGGCGATTTTCGGAGGGCTGCTCCCGTTCTCTTACTTACTCTGGTCCGGGCGCGTTCCTCAGGGCGCGGCCCTGTCGTGGGGGCTCTTCTTCGTGATTTACTGGACGATTCGCGGCGTCGAAGTGGATGCTGTCTATCGCTTGCAGGCCTGGCTCTTCGGTGATGATGCCGAGTGGCGCACCGTGGTGAAGAAAGTGGTGGTCGATCAGTTCCTCTATTGCCCGATTTGGGCTGCTCCCTTGACCGCGGTCTGCTATGGATGGAAGGACGCGGGTTTTTCCATGTCAGCTTACCGGCCGAATCTGAACCGCTATCTCTTTCTCTTCCAGATTCCCAGTGTGCTTCTCTCCATCTGGATCGTCTGGATTCCGGCCACGGCCATCATTTATTCGCTGCCGCTGGAGTTGCAGATTCCGCTTTTCAATCTGGTCCTCTGCTTTTTCGTGTTGCTCATCAGTGTCCTCGCTCCGGATTCCGGGGAGTCTTCGGCACGCTGATCCGGTAAAGTGGGAGCTTGTCAAAATTCTTCCGATGCCTGAGACCTGAGGCAATGAAACGACTCTCGCTATCTCTCACTGCCGTTCTGATTTCAATCAGTAGTCTCACTGTTGCCGGGGAGGCAGTTCCCGGGCCGTTGGCTGAGAAAGGCGAACTCCTTTTCAGCGACGACTTCGAGCGCAGTGAGCTGGGTGAGTGGAAGGAAATCATTCCCGGGTTCACGGTCAGAGACGGAGTCCTGGTCGGAACGCAGGATCGTGAGGATCATGGATCCGTGGGGCGCATTTATGTCCCGATGACCGATTTGATTCTCTCCTTCCGCTTCCAGCTAACGGGATCGCCGACCTTCAATGTGGTCTTCGACGACAAGAATTACAAAGGCTCGCACGCCGGACACATAGCGAGGGTCGCGATTGCCAAAACGCAGATTCGTCTCGGAGACGATAAGGAAGGCATCATGCGAAACGACATTTTTGCGATGAGAAGAGACCCCGCAACGAAAGCGGATGCTGATGAGTTAATCAAAGGCCGCGGTAAAGTGGTCAAAGCGGAGATGGAATCGAATCGCTGGTATGAAATGCAAATCGAGATCGTTGGTGATGAGATGCGGGTGAGTCTCGATGGCGAGGCGATTGGGTATCTGAAGTCTCGCGGCCTCGCGCACCCGACGAAGGAGAGTGTCCATTTCACCGTCACTGGAAAGGAAACGCATTTCGATGACCTGAAAATCTGGAAGGCCGCGCCGGGATCGTGAATATTTTATGCGTTAGGCAGTGCCCCTTGTCGCGATGCCTGTGTCCCCTTACACTGTACCACTATGATGAACGAAAAATCCTCTGAGCCCGCCTCAACCTCCCGCCGCAAATTTCTTGCCGGCTCCGCCAGTGTCGCCGCTGCTTCGGCTCTTCCTGTGGAGTTAAGTGCGCAAGTCGCCGGTAGTGACCGAATCAAAGTCGGTATGATCGGTTGTGGTGGTCGAAATTCCGGAGCGATTGTGCAGAACCTCAATGCCAACGACGGGGCGAGCCTGTATGCAGTCGCCGAGGCCTTCGCCGACAAAATCGATGGAACCGGCCCGCGCGGTTCAGGGCTCCCTGCGATTCGCAAGCAGCTCGAGAAGATGGGGAAAGACTCTCAGATGGATATCCCCGAGAGCCGCCAGTATGCAGGCTTTGATGCCTACAAGCAGGTCATCGATCAGGTCGACGTCGTCTGCATTGCAACACCTCCGGGTTTTCGTCCCATCCATTTCGACTATGCGGTGAAGGCCGGGAAACACGTTTTCATGGAAAAGCCGGTTTGCGTCGATGCTCATGGTTACAACATGGTCATGAATTCGGCGAAGGAAGCGGATCAGAAGAATCTGAAGGTTGTCGTTGGCTTGCAGCGCCACTGCCAGGAATCCTACCTGGAGTCGTTCAAGAAATTTCAGGAGGGGGAAATTGGTGAAATTGTCAGCGCTCAAGCCTACTGGGATGGAGCCCGTCCCTGGACGATTGATCGTCAGGCGGGTTGGACTGAGATGGAGTTTCAGATGCGCAACTGGCAGCAGTTCCGCTGGCTCAGTGGGGATCATATCTGCGAGCAGCACGTGCACAATATTGATGTCATCAATTGGTTCGTGAGCGGGGATCCCACGATGGGGGGACATCCTGTTTCCGCTCAGGGCCACGGGGCGCGCATCAATGAATCAGCGAAGATCGGCGAGATCTTCAATCAGCACTTTATCGAGTATCGCTACGGTCCGGAGCACAACAGCGCGATCATGAACAGCCAGTGCCGCCAGATCAAAGGCACCTACCGCAGGGTGGGGGAGGAGATCATCGGAACGGAAGGACTGATGGATCCCGGTAAGGGAAAAATCACGGATTTCAAAGGAAACGTGAAGTGGCAGTATCGTGCTCCGCGGAGCGGGGCCGGGAATCCGAAGGATGCAGAGCACGAAAAACTCTGGGACGCGATCCTGAACGATACGCCTCAGAACGATGCCTATTTCGCGGCGAAGAGTTCCTTCACGGCCGTCCTCGGTCGCATCGCGACCTACAGCGGTCAGCTTGTCGACTGGAACGAGGCGGTCGAGTCCGATTATTCTCTCATGCCCGAAGAGTTTTCCTTCGACGCGGCTCCTCCGGTCCTCCCGAATGCCGACGGCGAGTATGCTGTTGCCAATCCGGGGGAATGGCCTCTCCCCTGGAAGGCGTAGGCGTTTCCGTTCTTGTTCCTGTCAATCAACAGGGTTGGGTCGATGATGGCCTGACCCTGTTTGGTTCCGGCTCTGGTGCCGCCATTGACACAGGGACTGCCCCTTCGTTACACTGATCCCCCATGTCTTCACCCATTTACAACCTGGTCGTAGAGATTCCCGGTGCCTCCGCCCGGCATTATCAGCTGAATTCACGGATGATTTCGGTGGGGCGGGGGGAGCGGAATATGATCATCATTGATGAAGATGCCGTCTCCGGGACGCACTGCGAGCTTCGTCGCAAAGGCAGCGTTTTTTCCCTCGTGGATCTGGGATCGACCAACGGAACGCGGGTGAACGGCGAGTCGGTGCAGGGCGAGGCAAAGGAGCTTCGTGACGGGGATGTGATTTCTCTTGGACTGGCGGCAAAGGTGCGCTTTGTCCACGTCGTGGAAGTGAAAGATAAAACGGACGCGGCAGGCGGCGAACCGGGAGCGACGACGCGCCGTCTCAAGCGCAATCCGGCCCGACCGGCGATCAATCCGGTGGCCGCAGCCGTGGCGAAAGCTGCGAAAGGGGGCGGATCCTAAGCGGCCTCCTCTTTTCCGGCGGCCTCAATCGTGCGGATGAGGTTTGCCTTGTTGAGATCCCAGGCCTGCTGAATTTGATCGCTTCTCGATTTCCAGAGTTCGGCATCGTCGGGAACCCACTGGTAGTTCATGACCGTGAACATGCGGTCTTTGAGGAGATCGAACTCGGCGGTGGCTCCCGACTCGTCTTTTCCGGTGACGACGATTTTTTTTACGATTTCATTTTCGTCGTCTGAGAGATAGTCGTGAATTTTCAGCCACGACTCGATGACCTCTGTCGCGACCGCCTGATTCAGAGTCGCTCCTTTCTCGCGGGCGGATTTCATGATCATCTCAAGGCCGGGAGACTCAGCTTGAGCGGCGCTCAAAATCGTCTGGCGCGTGTTTTCGTCGATGTTATTCATCGTCGTCATCACATCGACGATCGTGGAGGCAATGTGGATCTTCCGAATCACGGGAAGGGCCTTCACTTTCATGATGTCCGTGGGTCGCAGGATCGGCTTGATCTCCACTTCGCCATCGACATCCGCGACTCGTTTGAAATAGCGGGAGAGCTGCGAGCTGGTGACGGCTTTGCTGTTTCTCTGAAGAACCAGAATCGAAGTCGCGTAGTCGTAGTAAAAGGCCGAGCATTCCGCCATCCCCTCGTCTTTGCTCAGATTCACAGGGACGATCTCTCCGGCGAGATTCGCCCGGAAGCCTGCAGGGGCCATGGAAATGCGCATCATGTCGCCAAGGTAGCCGTCCTCTCCCGGTTTCCCCCGTGCCAGCCGGATCCAGTCGTCGTTGATTTCCTCGTTCCTTTTGCCGCTGTCGGCAGGCAGGGCATGGAGGTTTTTCAGGATGATTTCGAGATCAGAGGAGGAGCCGGTCTCCACGGTGAAGAAGTCAATTTTCGAGGTTTTGTGCATGGGCTGCCCTCGTAATCGCGAAGTTCAAACCGGTCAACTGCTTCGTCGATTCGCAGGTGTCTTTGTCGTCGGTTCCGCGGGGGACCGTTCGAATTTTCGATGCCAATCCGGTGAAGCATTGTAGGGTGCCGGCATGTCGTCATTTCATGGTTTTGAACTTCTGCCCTCGCTCCTCGCCACTCTCGATGAGCTGGGGTTCGATACCCCGACCGAGATTCAGGAGCGGACCCTTCCGATTCTCTTGCAAGGTCGATCCGCCGTGGGTGTTGCGGAGACCGGCAGTGGAAAAACGCTGTCCTATGCGCTGCCGGTCTTGCAGCAGTTGAAAAATCTGGAGGAAGGTGGTGACGCGGTATCTGAGCCGGGGCATCCGCGCTGCCTCGTTCTCGTTCCTTCCAGTGATCTGGGCGAGCAGGTTGCGAAAGCATTCAAGCTCTTCACGCATGATACCCGCCTCAGAGTCCGCTCAGCAGTCGGGGGAACGGCGATGAAAATCGCGAGAAAGAATGTCGCCGGCCCGTTCGAGGTGCTTCTCGCCACTCCGGGGCGGCTTGAGCAACTCATGCAGTTGAATCTGGTGAATCTATCCGACTTGAGAGTTCTCGTGTTTGACGAAGCCGATCAGATTCTGGACCAGGGGTTTCTTCCGGCGATCAAACGGGTTCTCAGGAAAAGCCCTGCGGAAAAACAGATGGCGCTTTTCACCGCGACAGCATCGGATGCGGTACAGGAACTGATCGGGGAAATGTTCCATGACGCCGAGATCATTGAAACAACCGGGCGGCATCGCCTCGTTTCCAGTCTCATCACCGAGAATCTGACAGTGCCGAACGGAAAGCGCTTTCCGCTGCTGGAGGAGGTCCTCGCACGTCCGATTGACGGGGGAACGCTCATCTTCGGCAACACGAAAGAGCAATGCGATAAGCTGGCGGAAGAGTTGACGGAGAACGGTTACTCCTGCGCAATCTATCGCGGGGACATGGACAAGAAAGAGCGTCGGCAGAATCTGGCGAATTTCCGCGCCGGTTCTCTGGAAATCCTCATTTCGACGGAACTGGCGGCGCGGGGACTTGATGTGGAGAACATCGCCCGGGTCATTAACTATCATCTGCCGAAGGAAATGAAGAATTACCTCCACCGCGCCGGAAGAACCGCCCGCGCCGGGCGGGAAGGGACCGTGATCAATTTCGTCACGGACCGCGATGTGAACCTGATCAAGCGGCTTGAATCGATCAGCCCGAATTAGAAAAATTCGGCGCGCAGAGGCCTGATCGCGAGGTGGGCTTCGCGGTCACCGATAGCGGACCGGATCGTAGCCGGCTTCCTCCCGCTTTGATTTCAGTAAATTGCGCAGTCTCTCCACGGTTCCGGCATGATCTGGATCACCGGCGAGATTGGTGAATTCGCCGGGGTCGTTCTTTACGTCGTAAAGCTCTTCGCCCTTGCTTCCGAAACCCCAGTGATTGAAACGCCAGTGAGTGGTGCGAACGGATTCCCCCCCGTTTCGGCTGATCGTAAAGACGACGTCTTTCGTCCATTCCGCCGTATTTGGATTCTTCAGGACAGGAACGAGGCTTTCCCCCTGGAGATTTTCCGGGGGAGCGAGGCCGGCAAGATCCGCTACCGTCGGATACAGGTCGATCAACTCGGTGAGATGCCCGGTTGATTTTCCGTGAGAATCCGGAATCCAAGGAACACTCATAATAAAAGGAACGCGGGTCGATTCTTCGAAAAGGTGCTGCTTCTGGAACTTGTGATGTTCTCCTAACAGATAACCATGATCACTGGAAAAAATGACGATCGTGTTCTCGCGCAGTCCGAGTTCGTCCAGTGCATCGAGAACCCGCCCGACCTGGGCGTCCATGTAGGAGATGCTGGCATAGTAGGCCTCAAGCAATCCTTTGTGGAGTTCCGGAGTGACGCCGTATCGTGAATTCGCCTTGTATTCCCGAATCACTTCGGGGACATCATCGAGATCATTTTCCGGAACGACCGGGGCAATCATGGCATCGCGGTCGTAGAGGTCGAAGTAGCTCGAAGGAGCAACGAGGGGAACGTGGGGGCGGACGAATCCGCAGCCGAGAAAGAAGGGTTTGTCCCGATTCCGTTTCAGGAAATTGATCGCGGCTTCAGCGGCCATGCCATCTGCGTGCTCGAGGTCCCCGGCGGTGGATTCGACGCCGGTGAAGGTTTGGGAACTCGTGTCTTTCGGCGACCATTCCGTCTTTTCACCGGGAGCGTGCTGTTCCGGGGCGGTAATGTTCACCACCTCGTCCCAGGAAAGCGGGTCGTCGTGTTCCGCGGTTCCGTCAATGATCTCGAAAGGAATTCCCATGTGGTAGATCTTGCTGACCCGACCGACGTGGTAGCCGTTCTTCCGAAAGAGCTGAGACAGAGTGACGACCTCAGGGAGGTTCTCCCGAAGGTTCCCGGTGTTCCCGAGCATCCCGTTCGAGTAGGGATAGAGCCCCGTCATCATTGAGGCGCGCGACGCTCCGCAGACCGGATACTGACAGTGCATCCCGTCGAAGCGGACGCCGCGCGATGCCAGTTCATCGAGTCGCGGAGTCTGACACTGCGGGTGCCCGTAACCGCTCAAGGCCGTGTTGAGATCGTCCGCCATGAGGAGGAGCACATTCGGGCGCCTTTCCCCGGCGCCGGAGAAAGAGGTCACGAGGAGAGTGAGAAAGAGGAGGCAGAGCAGGGACTTCATCGGTCCGAGTTTCCATGGAAACGAGGCCGGTGCAAAGGATCAATTTGCGAGCGGTTCCGGTTGGTGAAGTGATTCCAACGACGGGATTGTTTTGTAACAGCGTTGTTTTGATTTTGGAGAGAAGCTGGGTGCATGACAGAAGAAATGGAAGGACATGGCGCTGATGCTTCCACTCCGCCGGAACTCATCCGGGAGCCATCACCTGACCGCAACGAAAAGAACTGGGCCGTGGCGGCCCACCTCGCCTCCGTGGCGGGTTGGGTTGGGATTCCGTGGGGACACATCCTCGCCCCATTCGTCGTTTGGCTGATCAAGAAAGAGGAAAGCAAGTTTGTTCGCGGCCAGGCGATCGAGAGTTTGAATTTTCAGATTTCGATGACGATCTACGCTTTCATTGCCGGGATCGTGGCGGTGACAATCATTGGATTGATCGTTGCGATTCCGGCCATCATTGCGATCGCGATCGGGGACATCATTTTCACCTTTATCGGAGCGCTGCGGGTAAGTGAAGGAGTCGCCTACCGCTATCCATTCACGATCCGGCTGTTCAGCTGAGCGGGAGATTTCGTGACTGGGATATTCCCGGAGATGCGATGATCTTTGCTGAGTTGGCCGGTTTTGTTGCAGTCGGTTCGACGCTTTTCTGACTCGTGAAGGTGCGGTATCCGGTTGACCGGCGGATTGCTTTCGTGAGAATGGTCCGGTCGCGGTGGTCGCTGCATCTCAAGTGTCGGACGCCGATTGCTCTCATGAACTTGCTTCCGTTTTCTTTTGGTCGAATTCTTCTCATCGCGATCGTCCTATCGCCGGTCGCGAATGTTCAGATTCTTGCCCAATCCATGCCGCAGGGACTTACCGGCGACTGGACACTCGAGATTGAATCCGGATTGCCGGGCTGGATGCGCGTAGCCGAAGAAGACGGAAAACCGTTGCTCTACTTTCGGGAATACATCGGGCCGCTCGGTCCTTATGGAGATGTTGAGATCAGTGAGGGGCGTCTGAGATTTGAATGGAAGAGGCGGAAAAAAGACTCGGAGTCCCGTCAGTTTGTCGAACTCGGCATGAACAACGGGATGCTCAATGGTGTGATCCGAAGGGAGTTTCCCGATGGGAGAAAGGAGACAACCGCCTTCACCGGGAAAAGGATTCCGCCGATGCCTGCCAAAGCGCCCGACCTCTCCAGGGTCCGGTTCGGTGAACCGGTTTCGCTTTTCAATGGAAAGGATCTCACGGGCTGGGTTCCTCACGAGCCTGACAAGATCATGGGTTGGAGGGTGGAGGATGGACTGCTCGTCAATGCCACGCCGAAGACCGATTTCAGCGCGACGGGAGACCATGCCAACCTCAAGACGGAAGCGCTTTTCGACGACTTCCGGTTGCATATTGAATTCCTTATCGGTTCCGATCGGAACAGTGGAATCTACCTGAAGGGCACCTACGAGGCTCAGGTCGTGGACCGCGACAGTCGTATGCAGGGACTGCAGGGGGTCGGGGCGATTTTCGGGGTGATTCCTCCTTCGGAAAATGCCGGCAGGGTCGGAGGCGAGTGGCAGAGTTATGAGATCATGCTGGTGGATCGACACATCACTGTCGTGCTCAACGGAGTCAAGGTGATCGACAACGAGCCGGTCTCGATGCCCACCGCCGGAGCGATCAATACAGATCCCTCTGCCGCCGGTCCGATCTATCTGCAGGGCGACCACACCAGCGTCGCCTATCGCAACATTGTCCTCGAGCCGGTGATCAGGGAGTAAGGGATCGACTCACGGGACGCCAGGGCCGGACCTGTTTCAGTCACCATTCGCGTTCGCCTGCTCGATGTCACGCGGTGGTGGTCTCGGGACAAGAGGTTTCAAAGATCGTACCTGATCCGGGTTGAAAAAAATTCTCAATTCCAAGGTTCGTTCTTGCTTGGGCTGTTAGATTTGATAGGTAGTAAGTCCCCCGTAAGATTTTTTACTTGCGTTTTATTCATAATAAATCGCAATTTCCATAATGATTTTTCCTCCTGACGATGAAAGAAACGACATCCTCCCGTCGTAAGCGCTGGTTTTTTGCCCGGGCTATGGCCCGTGCCTACCGTGAATGGCTCGAAAAACACACTCGTAAATCAGCGAAGGCGACGCCACGGACACTGTTTGCCGAGGCGCTTGAGCCACGGGTTTTGTTTTCGGGAGCACCTGTTCCCGTCGAGCAGGATACAGCCGGGGACGATTCGGCAGGTCAGGAGGCGGCACAGACCGCTCAGCTTCTCGACACCGGGGTTGCGGAGGTCGGAAAATTTTCTTTTGACGGGGAAGTCAGTCCTGATTTTACGGAGGAGGATCTGGAGCGTCTGGCGAGTGAGGCGGTGGCACGTTGGGAGGCAACCGGACTTACGCAGGAGCAGATGGAAGCCCTGGAGCGGATTCGCTATTCGGTGACGGATTTGGAGGGTTCTGTCATTGGGGCAACCGAAGACGACCTCATTGTTCTCGATATTGATGCGGCGGGTTTCGATTGGTTTGTCGATGATACCGAGTGGCTTGACGAAGAATTTGTCGAGATCGACGGGATTTTGAAGGCGGCGAGCGGCGAAGACATGGATGGTCTCGCGCTTGAGGGAATTGATTTGCTCAGTGTGATCATGCACGAGCAGGGGCACATTCTCGGTTTGCTTGACCAACGCGCCTACGGCGACGGCGGGATCATGGACGGATTGTTCGATGAGGGCGAACGCCGGATCATCACCAGCGGGGTCGCGGACGGGGCCGTTCCGGGGAGTCTGGACGGAGTTCACTTTGCGATTACCTCGGCTGGAATTGCCGGAGACACACTCAGTATCGTGGGGGACGTGGACAGTGATTCGGTTGAGTTGCGAATCAATGCGGGGAACTATGAGTATTCAGTGAATGGTGGCGGATTTACCAGCCTCGGTTCGACCACCGGAGTGAACAACATCACCATCGATATGGGAGGCGGCACCGACTCGGTGACCCTGAGCAGTGCGATCTCGATCACAGGAACTCTGACGATCAATGCGGAAACGATCACGGCGAATCAGGCACTCACCGTGGGAACCGCTGCCAGCCTGACGGGGGAAACGGTCGTCTTCGAAAGCACGATCGACGGGGCCATGGCTCTCGACGTGGACGCCTCGACCCTGGTCCGTTTCCGGGGCGACGTCGGCGGGACCACTCCGCTTGCCAGCATCAACACGACCGGCTCCGCCGCGACCGAGTTCGGGACCGGGTTTCCGGTCGTGACCGGAGCGACTTCCGATTTATTCAACGTGGACGCCGGACTCGATACCGATGGGAACAATCGTTGGGAGGACACCGTGACGGGAAATCCCACGGGGTTGAATTTCCTCCTCGACAGCGATACTGCGGGCGGCTCGGCGGTGACCCGTGTCACCGGGACGAGCTCCCTGCCCGGGATCGCCGGGGCCTATGACCTGCCCGGCGGCTTCACCGGCAACGTGGGGGGAGCTCTGCTCAATTTGTCCAGCGATCCCGATACCAACACCGATGAGGAATCGTTCCTTAACGCTCCCGGCAACTGGACGGATGAGAGCGTCAGCTTCGAAATCTGGTTCAAGCCTGACAACCTGAGCCCCACCCCGGCCAACGGCCAGATCCTTTTCGAGGACGGAGGCGGCAACGGCCTCGGGCTCTTGCTCGATAACAACGGCGATCTCTGGGCGCGCAAGATCGGAAATACCGTGGAGGTTCGCTACAGCCTGTCCACCGATCCGAATACCCTCCTCACGGCGGGCGAGTTCGTCCAGGCTGTCGTCACCTACAACTACACCTCGGGGCAGCTTGAACTCTTCGTCAACGGCAGCAAGGTGGGTGATCAGACCAATGCTGCGGCGGGAAACTGGACAGGCGGTGATGGCTTCGGCCTGGGAACGCTTGGAGATGCCAACGTGGGCGGGCTTGGAGGTGGACAGCAGAGCACGGAGAGCTTCGACGGCCAGATCGCCATTTTCCGCGCCTACCGGGACCAGGTTCTCACCGGGGCCGAAGTGTTGAACAACTACAACGCCATCGCTCAGGTGGTTCCGGCCAGTATCAATGTCGCGACGACCGGCAGCCAGGACTACGGCGATGACGTTTTCCTGGGCCTTTCCACGAATCTGTCCGCCGGCAGTTCGGATGTTAGCTTTGCCGGTTCCGTGGACGCCCTTCCCGCGCTCGGCGGGCTCACGCTCGATATCGACACGACCGGAGCGACCTCTTTCAACGGCGTCGGCGGCATCTCCATTATTCCGAACCTGACCTTAAGCAACGCCTCCAGCGGAGCGCTCAATCTTCCGGGCAGTGGCGCCGTAACCCTCGGAGGGTTCATCGATACCTCGGCCGGCAATGGCAGCTTCACTTTCAACGGCGATGTCGAGTCTACCTCGGCTGATGCCACTCTCGTCCTGAACACCGGAAGCGGAACGGTCGTATTCAATGGCGATTTCGGTGCCACCACCAACTTTGGCGGGATCACCCAGCTGGGCACCGGCACCGTGACCTTTGGCGTCGGCACGAGTCTCGCGACGCCGCTCACGAACAGTGTGTTTGTCTTTTCCGGACCCGGCGGAAGCACGGCGGCGGAATTCCTCGTTCTCGGGACGATCGGTACCGGACAAACGGGCAACAACAACGGTCTCCAGGCCACCAACGACGCCACCGTGACCTTTGGTGACGGTGCGAATGCCGCCACCGTGAACATCAGTGACGCTGCCGGAGCTGCGGCAAACCTGGATACCCGTAACGGCGGCCGCTTCGAGTTCATCAACCTGTCCGCACCAGTTGTCTTCAGCGATGCTCCGGACAATGCCAATGGAGGCGACGGGACTATCGTTGTGGGCACGGGTACGAACAATCCGACGATCGACTTTGTGGGTGGGAATTTCGAGGTGGCGATAGGCACTGGCGGGATCGGCTATTTCGAGTTCCTCAGCGGGATCATCAACCAGAACAGCAACAACTTGATCACCGGCCAGGGAGTCGGCACCCAGGCGGGATCGTTGACGGACCGGGTCACGATCGGTGGCGGTCCCGGTGCCACGGTGGAGGCCTGGCTCAATCTCAACGCCGGCGCACCCGGTGACTGGAATACGAACAGCGGCCTTGGCTTTGCTGAAATTCTTGAGAATGGCCGGGTCACGGCGCGGAGTCTGAATATGGGAAGCACGGATTCCGGAGGGCTGGATCTGCTCATCGACGGCGGCACGCTGGAACTCACCGGAGACATCGATTTCCGCAACCTTGGAACCGCGAATGACAAAATCACTTTCCTTGATGGAGTGATCAACGGAAACGCGGACGGCGTCAGTGGCGGAACCTTTTTCCTGCGGGATTCGGCGACGACGGCTTTCGATTTTCAAGGCGGTATCCTTAAGGGGTTCGCCACTTTCAACGGCACTCTGACCCAGGATGGAGGTACGGTAAGGGTAGGTAATGATGCAGCGGATTTCGTCAGTGGTGACGCGCCCGTCACCATGACGATTACCCGGAATTACGATCTGAACGCAGGGGTTCTCGACCTGACGCTGGGCGACGTGGCCGCCCTCTCGGCGGACACGCTCACCGTCAACGGCGATGTGGACCTGACCGGCACGGGAACGCTCAGCCTGGTCCAGGGCGCGGCCTATGCCACCGCCGGAGCTGTGGAAGGCGCCACCACGCTCACTCTGCTCAGCTACGCCGGCACTCTCACCGGCGAGTTTGCCGGCCTCGCCAACGGCGGGGAGCTCGTCGTCGGCACGGACGTTTACACGATCGATTACGGCACCGGTGCGGCCAGTTCTATCACCCTGACCCTGCAACGGATCAATGATGTCACCGCCCCGGTCGTCAGCGGCGCTTTCACGCCGACAGACGACGCGGTCGACGTCGATGTTGCCACCGACCTCGTCATCACCTTCGACGAACCTGTGTACGCCGTCGAGGGCGCTACCGTCACTCTTTACCGGGACGACCAGGCACCGAATACTGCGGAGGAAACCTTTACCTTCTCCGCGGGATCCTGGAGTGGCGATAACGGCGGCTCTGTCACCGTCGACGGGGCCGTGGTGACGATCGATCCGGGGGCCAACCTCGGCAGTACGGGCCAGTATCACGTCGAGATCACGGGAACCTCGTTCGAGAACATCGGCGGTCTCGATTTTGCCGGGTTCACCGACGCCACCACCTGGAATTTCACGGCGGTTGATACGGCGGTTCCTACAACCACGGTGGAGGTTGTCGGGGGCGTTCTCACCATCTCGGACAGTGATCCGTTTGACACCCTCGACAACATCACGATCAGCCAGACCGGGAGTACCATTACGATTACCACGACCGATCAGCCCCTCGTCATCGGGAGTGGAGTTGTCGCCGGGGCAAATAATCGAACGGCCACGATCGATGCCAACACGCTGACCGGTCTTTCCATCGACACAGGAGGCGGAGCCGACGTCGTGACGCTGCAGGGGCTGAACATTGCCGGTGACCTCAGCTTTACGAGCGTGGAAACGATCAATCTCGAGGGCATCATCACCACGAGCGGAGCGCAGACCTACGGCAAAGGCCAGGTCGTCGAGATTTCCGGCAACACCACGCTCTCGGGCACGACGATCACCTTCGACGGCAATGTGAATTCAGCCGGTGCCCACGACCTCATCGTCAATGCCTCTACTGCGCTCGAAATCAACGCCAATGTCGGTGCCACCAACGCTCTCGGTACTTTCGACACCACCGGTAGCGCGTTGGTCAAAGTCGGCCAATCCTCCGCCGGCTCGACTCTTGACACCCTCCAGGGCGATGTCGTCTGGAACTTCGACTTCAGCGCCGCCGGGACCGGTGCCACTCTCGTGGAAGATCTTGCCGGGGCGAGGAATGCTGCGGGTGACTCCTTCCGCCTCCTGGCGGACGAAACGAACTCGCCGACGATCGCGCCTCCCACGGGAACCAATCTTCCGGCCGGTATTACCGCAGCGGGACAGTTTACCGGGGGAACCGTTGCCGCGAATGGCGACGGCGGCTTCAAAATTCAGGCGGCCACTGCCGATTCGTCGCCCCTTTCCGTGGTTCCGGCCGTGAATGACGGCGATGTCAGCTTCGAGTTCTGGTTCGCTCCCGATGACCTCGGCACCGCCAATCCGAACAACCAGATGATCTGGGAAACCGGAGGCGGCACCGGCACCGGTATTGCGATCATGGGAACCGACAGCGGAAGCGCCGGAACGCTGCGTTTCCGGAATACGACCAACGGTACCGAGGTCGACTACGACCTCGCGGGGAATCACGCCGCCGGGGAGTGGATCCACGTCGTTGCGACGATGGACCTCAGCACAGATACAACGGACGAACTGAAGCTTTTCATCAACGGAGTGGAAGTGGGGGGCAATTCCACCACCAGCGACATTACCAACTGGGACGGCGGCGATGCCTCCGCTCTCGGGGCCAGCGGTGGTTCCAATGCCGGTGGCTGGGGGAGTGGTGTCGCGAACCCGCTGGCCGGAGCCGGTTCCTTCGAGTCTTTCAACGGTCAGATCGGCGTCTTCCGCATGTATCGTGAAAACCTGGACACGACCCAAATTGTAAACAATCGGGACTTCCAGAATTCGACCTCGACGGGGCCGACTTCGGTGACGATCGGGGCCGCCACCCACCTTCACGGAACCACGACGGTGGGCACGAACCTCAACCTGAATTCGAGCGGCACGGTGACCGTCGGCGCACTGGATGACGACAGCGTGAGTTCCACTCCCGGAAACGTGACCATCACTGCGAGCGGCGTCACCACTCTCTCCGGTCCCGTCGGAGACAGTTCTCCTGTCCAGAGCCTCACGGTGACGGCGACCCGCATCGACGTCAACACTACCAGCCTCGAAGCTTCGGGCGACCTGACCCTGAACAGCCCGGTTCAGCTCCTTAGTGCTTCGAATTTCACCACAGGCGGCAGCACCGTCGTCAGCGGCACGATCGACCTCGGGACCTTCGACCTGACGGTCACCGGCAACGGTGATATCAGTGGAGCCATTTCCGGAAGTGGTAGCCTCACTAAGGCCGGGGCAGGCAGCTCTCTCCTCGTTCTTTCCGCGAACAACGACTTCACCGGTGGTGTCACCCTCGCCGGGGGTATCGTCCAGGCGGACAACAATGGCGCTCTGGGCGACGTCGGCAGCAGCACTCTCACGTTCAACGGAGGGACCCGCCTCCTCGTGGGCAATGGAGTCGATGTGGCGCAGGCAATTATCATCGGATCCAACTCCGGCGCCGGGGCGAAAGGTCTCATCGAAGCGGTGAGCGGCACCGGCACCGTCTCGGGCAGCATCACGATCAACAACAGCGCGAGCGCCGGCGGCCACTTTGCAGGCGGCGGAGGCACCCTGCAAATCATCGGCGACGTTATTTCATCGGTAGACGTGACCCAGCGTGCGGGAACCGTAGAGTATCTGCTCGGCCCGGGCAGCAGCCTGAGTTTTCTTGGCATCACGGGAACGGCCCGTCTTCTCGGGGCGGATGGATTGACCACGGGGGCTGAGGTCCGCCTCGGAGGAAGCGGCGATGCGGTTCTGGACCTCAATGGCTTCAATCACTCCATCGCCGGCCTTTCCTCGGCCTCCAACGGCACCAGCAAAAGGGTTCAGAACGGCTCTGCCACTGATGCCACTCTCACGGTGACCGCCGCTTCCACCTTCGATGGCTCCATCAGGGACAATATTGACCTGGTAGTTGATGCAACCGGGGAAACCTTCACTCTCGATGGTTCCCACACCTACTCCGGGACGACTACGGTCACCGCCGGCAGCCTCCTCCTCGACGGAACTCTGATCGGCAATCCCACCGTCGTGGCTGGCTATCGCGCGGACTTCGATCCCGACACGCAACCTGCCAACTGGCAGTATCTCTGGAACCAAAATGTGATTATCGGTAATCCATCGGGATACTCTCTCATGCAGGATGCGGGCACGCTCTGGACGGGAACCGGCGACACCGCTACCGCGGACACGGACGATGGTGCGCTTCGACTCACCGCCAATGGAGGTACTCCCGGTCTCGCCGGAACGCCCACGAACGACCAGTTTGCCATCGCTGCCTACACGGTGACCGCCGACGGGCTCTATGCCATCTCGGACAGCTTCCTCACGCGGGGCTCCACGAGCGGGAACGGGGTTTCTTTGCGCCTTTTTCTGAACGACAGCACCACGCCGTTTTATTCGGCCACGGTGACGTCCAACAACACGAGAATTTTCGACCAAAGCCTCGGCTACCTGAGCGCGGGGGATACGATCTACTTCGCGGTGGGCCCGAATGGAAACAATGCGAGCGACAACTTCACCTGGGACTTCAGCATTGTGACGGGAAGTGCTTCTCCCGGAGCGATCACGGTCGAGAGTGGAGCCGCGCTCGGCGGCAGCGGCGCGACGAACAGTGCGGTGACGGTGGAATCGGGTGCTATCCTGGACCCTGGAACGGATTCTGCCGGCGGAGGAATTCTCCGGACCGGGAACCTGACCTTGAACGGAGTGCTCAACATCGACATTCCTGCCGGCGGTAGCGCTGATCAGGTGATTGTCAATGGCACCGCTGATATCTCGGGAGCCACTCTCACCGGCACTGCGGGCAGCGGCCTCAGCTTCATCGCTCCCTTCACGATCATCAGCAACGACGCCGCCGACGGCGTGGTCGGCTCCTTCGCCTCCAGCCAGATTACCCTCGGCAGTAACACCTTCGATATTTCGACCAACGGCGGGGACGGAAATGACGTAACCCTGACCCTTCCGAACCGGGCACCTGTCGGCACCAACCTGGATCAGACCCGGGTCTACGCTCCGGGAGCGGGAGTGATTATAGATCTCGATCCCATTACGGTCACGGACCCTGATACGGCTTCGGTTGTCGTGGTCTCCGAGTTACCGTTTATCAACTTTCCGGATGTTCAATCCGGGGCCAGCTTCAATTCCGGCTTCACGTCGCCCGATACCGCCCGTGGATTCAGCTTCGAAATCAAGTTTACGCCCGAAGAGGCGGACGTAACCCCCGGCGGGAGCGGAAGCGAGAACCGGCGCATTCTCTTTGAGATCGGCGGCTCCTCCAACGGAACCGGAATCTATCTCATCGAAGGCATTCCCCATTTCATTTCCAAAATGAACACGCCGGGAAATACGACCTCCTCGACCACGGTCGGCGTTGCCGATCTCGACTGGGAAGGGGGAACCGGTGACGGCATGGTGGTGATCCCGTTGACTGCGGCTCCGCTTGTATCTGGTCAGGCCACCACTCTTGCGGGTATCTTCAGCCTGGACGAGTTGGAATATTCCGCCAATGGTGCCGCCCCGACTTCCGTGGCTCTGCTCAATCGCAACGGCACGGAGAATTGGGAAGGGGATAACTCTGTCTTTATCGGTGTCGACACCGGGTCGGGCGGGCCGGGAGGTCTTTCCACTTCGGGCCTCTTCAATGCCGGTTCCTTTGCGGCACTCAGCGGTACCGCTCCGGTCGATTACGCCCGGATGTGGAACGTGTCGGACATCTTCGCGCCCAACCCGGCCATCGGCACCAATCTGGAGACGATCACGGCCACCCTGGCGATCGATGGATACGTGGACGCCGCCACGACCGGCAGCCTCGCTTCCATAGGCGGGGGAAGCTTCGATGCCGGCGCGGGGATCTTCACCGTCACGGGCGACGCTACCACCATCAACGCGGCACTGGCTTCGGTCCAGTTCACCACCGGAACGGCAACGCCTGCGAACCAGGCCATCTCCGTTTCCATCGCCGATGGGGGAGAGGATGGGGTGGTTCCTCTTACCGGGACGATCAACCTGATCGAGGCCGCCCTGACCGTGACCGCCGGCGATGCCAGCATTTCCGAGAACGGGGGCACGAGCACCTT
>JARGOP010000133.1 GCA_029233965.1 Verrucomicrobiales bacterium
GCAAAATACTGCGACCATCTGCCCTTTTACCGGCTCCAGCAGATTTTCAAAAACTGATAGGAATTTGCTTATTCAAGGATTTTTTATCGGGGCGTCGGTCCGGCCGGGTTTGAGGGGGTGCAAATCCGGACGAACGGCGGTCAGAGCGATCCGGGCTCCGATCTCCTTTGAAAATGCAGCCTGAGGAAACGTGTCCCCAGGGCACTCCAAGATCCTCACATACTGTCTTGATTACTCCCGGCAGGACCGCATTTCCCTTGGGGCAATCGTACTTTTGCACTTCACAGGCATCGACGTTCGGCTTCCCTGTAAAACCCGCACAATTTATCACAAATGAGGCCTCGTGCTCCACCAGCAGAGTCCGAAGCGCGGAAGCATCTGAATAGTCGCATGTCTGACGCGAAACCGCGACGAAGGGAATCCCGCGAGAATGCAAAAACCCGGCAAAGGCGCTGCCTACGTATCCTGTGGCTCCCAGTAAGATGGTCATTTCCTCACTTTAGCACAGGCGCACCCGGTTCCATTGAAAAAGGCGGCGGGAGAAGATCGAATTGATCGAAACAGGCGGAGTCTTGTAGGAATCCCGTTCCTTCAAGAGGCATCGGCAACCCGATCAGGGAGCCCGGCTGAAAAAGCCTGAGATCCGGAACTATTATTGGATAGGGAGCAAATCAGAATCGTTTGGTATCCGAACAAACCCGGCATCAATCGCGTGGCCACCCTCAAACTGAAATTCAAGACCCGACATACCACATTCTGATGGGGTAAGCCGAGAACCAGTTCCATCGGGATGATCGAACTTGTCTTCCGGCGAACAGAAAGACCATTCTCCTCAACAAATCGCCGAAAAGAGCTGCCGGTCCAGAATCGCAGATGAGTTTTGTCCAGGATGCCCTTTTCCGAATAGGTAAAGCGCCCGAACAGCAGGCTGAGCCTCACCGTAATATTGGCCACATTGGGAACGGAGCAGAGAATGAGAGTCCCGGGGTCCGCCACACTTCGGAGTTGGAGAAGCAGTTGAGAAGGATTCCTGAGGTGCTCCAGAACATCCATCAAAAGGATTATATCATACCTGAAACCCTGAATCTCAGTAAGGCAGGAATCCAGCCCCTGGTCCAGATCCACCTGGTAATATTGTTCCATTTTATCCCTGTGGGCGGGACTGGCCAGGACATCAATACCGGAAACAGTATTACCCTGTTCGCGTAGCTGCGCCGCAAAGGACCCTTCACCACATCCGATATCCAGCACTACCTTGCCGGACCCGATCATTCGCTTGACGACTACGTGACTCGACCCTTCACTTTCCTTCAGGGAGTAGTGGGGCTGAAACTCCTGATACTCCGGAAATGAGCGATCCCCCCGAACCGTTTGCTGGTATCTGCGCAGCGATCGGGTGACATTCTTCGCATACTTCAGTCCGTTCACCCGGCAGATTTCGTTCCCGTAATAGGTGGGAATCGCCCGCTCGGTAATCCGGTAGTTCAAATGGTGCAGTTTAACGATGATCTCCGTGTCGAAGTGAAAATCATCAGTCATGTTCTCCATCACTATGTTTTTCAAAGCATGAAGATTGTAGGCACGGTATCCGCTGTGAAACTCCGTCAGATTCATCCTGAGAGTTAGATTGGCGATTGAACTCAGGATCCGGTTTCCAAGATACTTGTACAAAGGCATCCCTCCGCGGAACGGACCTCCGTGATCCCCCATCATCCTCGAACCGAAGACGGCGTCGGCTTCTCCCGTGACAAGGGGATGATAAAGTTCAGCGAGGAACTCCGGAGCATACTGTCCATCTCCGTGCAGGAGAATGGCAACATCGAAACCCTCGCTGATCAGATGTTGATAGCCGGCCTTTTGATTCCCGCCATAACCGAGGTTCTTCGGATGTTTGAAGACCTCGATTTTGTCTGCATGGGGAAGGGTGGATTTCAGGCCCAGCGCCAGTTCATAGGTCGCATCGCCACTGGCGTCGTCAAAGATAAGAATCCTGGAAACGTTCTTGTAAACGACTTCGGGAATTCGATTGAGCACCTCGGCGAGGGTGGTCACCGCATTGTAAGTGACAATAAAAATGGCGATTTTTTTGCCGTGATTTTCGGAGAGAAGTTCGTTCTCGACGAACTGCTGTGAAGTCCGGAAGGTGTTTTCCGCCCGGTTATCGATGATTTGTTTCGACATATGAAAATTGGTTTATTCAATACTTCCCTGCGGAGATTCAGGGTTCGATTTTCCCGGGATCTTGAGAGTCTTATCCCCGGTTGTTTGTTTCCGGTCACTGATCATCCGGTCTGTAGTAGACATCAAATCTTCCGCTCGGATGGTCGACGAGCTTCTTAAAGCCATATTTTTCCGGCTGTTCCTCGAAACTCCCGAAGAATTCCTTTTGACTGGTCCAGGTCCGGGTTCCCCGCAGATTGCCATCGACCATCAGTATATCGATGTGTCCATTCTCGATATCGGCTTGATTAATTCCATCGGAACTGTTCACCGCTACGGCATTGCCCCCGAATCCAAGTGCCACATTCGGATCAGCCCACCAGGCCGCAATTCGGGGGCGATCCCTGACATGAACACCAACCTGCTGTACTGCGTCCATTTCGTAGTTTGGGCGCGGCTTAAGATAATTGGGCCTGCAGTAGAAGAGACCTGCAACCGGGAGCAGCCACGCCTCAAAGCGGACCATTCGAAACAAACTGAAGAGCGCGTCCGCACTATAGGCAACACCGAGATAGAAGAGCGGAACCCACGGGAGAAAGTATCTCGGGGTGCCGACAAGCATGATTATCGCCACTGAGGAGGTTGAGACGAGCACCAGAAGAAGGAGAAGTTTCCGGGTCAGAGACCGGGGCCTCGCCAGACCCGCTTTTAGTTTCTGAATAAGGCCCGAGAATATCACTCTTCTTTGGAACAGGCGAAAGGCCAACGCCACTCCCGCTAGAAAATAGAAGCTGTGCACCAGCCTGGAAAATCGCTTGTCGACCTCCTCCGACTGGTCTCGAAATCTTGCGAACATTGCCCTGGGGAAATAATGGAAGAGATTTCCCGCCGTATTCCGGAAGAAGTAGTTCAAGGCCTCCCCGGGATTGTTTTTGATCGCGGAAACAAGACTCTCCGGTTCCCCAAAGTTGCGATTCAGGATCGTCTCATACTCGGTCATCGGATCGAATATCTCTTCCGGATGGCTTCGGCGGTAGAAATCGGCGTAGCATTGACCAAAGCCAAAAAGCGCATACTGATCAATGGACGCGAGTTTCTTCTCAAGAGCTGCGGGCGGATTTCTCATGATTGCCACCCCGCCGCCGACGAACAAGAGCAAGGCCAATCCGCAGCTCCAATAACGGGCCAGTCCATAACGTGATTCGACAGCAGAGGAAACACGATAGATCAAAACTCCGGCAACGGGGAGGGAGACCAAAACCACGGGAAGGTAATATTCCGGACGCATCAGGGCCGCCGCAACTCCGAGAACATAAAATCCGACCAGCCCGGGGAGCGACTCCGACCGGAGGAGACAATTGACTCCGAGAAGCATGATCGCGAAAGTGAACAAACTCAGGGAGCTACTTTGCAGAAACGGGGCGTTCAGCGATGACGCAATCCAGACAAAACAGGCAAACATAATCCCGCTTCGTCGAAGAAGAGGCGTGAAGCAGTTCAAGGTGAGGCAGAGGGCGATTGTTGCCAGGAGAGACGAGAGATACTTAACGAAGGTCAGTGCCCCAACGGGATCTGCCGTGAGGTAACGCAATGTTAGCGCAATGAGGTTGACGTAAAGGGAGGGATCCGAACGCTGGCCTTGAAGGACCATCGTTGCATAAATAACGGGGCTCGTTTCCTCCCCGTAACCGTCACGTGCATTCCAGATACCGATCGAGAAGAGGGAATGCGCAATGAGAACCACGAACAGGGGACGCTCCAAAATCCAGCGCACGGCCGCGGAGAGACGCTTTCCTGTATTCGACCCTATTTCGTTCATGAACTCCGGGATTTTGCACCATTTTATCTGGCGACCTTGATTGACAGCTCACTGCCACTTGCGAGGATCATCCCCGTAAAGACCCCGGTCCAGCAGAAACTTGAAACGTGCCCGGATTGAGGTTCGTCGCGGGCCGCCGGGGGGATTGGTTGCGTTGAGATCCCGGGCAACTCTTCAGGCGGCTAAGCGATCCCGTTGCCACTCCATCCTACGGCCGTGACAAAGAGAAGCAAGGGTGAAAGGGTTTTGCCGGACATAATGTCGTGGTCTATCAACTGATAGGAATTTGCTTATTCAAGGATTTTTTATCGGGGCGTCGGTCCGGCC
>JARGOP010000134.1:0-2746 GCA_029233965.1 Verrucomicrobiales bacterium
GTGACAGCCGTCGGGAGCGTCGCATCCCCGATATTCCGGACCCGGGTCTTGATCTCAATCGTTTCGGGCTTGTCGCCGTCGTTACTCAGGATCCCCTCCACCTTCCGGTAGGTATTGTCAGCGGCGGCTTCGAATTCGGCGTGAAGACTGTTCACATTCACGGGCCCCTCCGGGCGGAATTCCTGATCCAGTCCTTTGATTTCCCAATCCACCTCATCATTGTATTCCGACGCATCTTCGGTGTAAACGGGATATTCGTCCGACGAGATTTCGACCACGACGAGGACCGACTGCCCCGGAAACAGCAGTTTCTCCGCTGACTCGTTACTCTCTTCGATCCAGACTCCCGCCTCGCCACCACCCAGTGTGGTTTGTCCAGTCGGAGACTGGTTGCTCTTTTGACGCGTCGCTGAATCTGCACTCAATTCGGGCGCTGTTCCATAGACGAGCGGACCACTCCCGCTCACCTGCACTCCCGACGGGGAGGAGGTGCCCGAAGCTCCCGAAGTATCGCTCCCGGTAGCTCCGCTTTCTCCGGTTGAGGAACCTTCCTCTCCCTCTTCGGTCGCTTCCCCGTCGGGGACAACAGGACTCATCGGATCAAATGGATCGGTTCCAAGGACAAGAACTTCATCGCCGTCGCTAAACCCGTCATCATCTGTATCGGGATCCAGAAAATCGGTCCAATAGATCCTGTATTCATCCAGATTGGAAAGGCCATCGCCATCCCAGTCGCCGGAAGCATCAGTAGAGTCCAGCGGATCCATGAGGGGCAATGCAAAGAGTTCGAGAATCGGATTGATTTCGGCCACCTCCTGATGATCGCTTAACCCGTCGCCATCGCTGTCCCAGGCATGGGGGTTGGTGCCCAGTTCGTACTCCTCGACGTTCGTGAGCCCGTCGCCATCGTAATCATCGATCGTCTCTCCCCCGAACTGAAAGCCCTGAATTCCATTGGTCGATGCGATCGCAGGATCGTTCCCCAGCCACGCTGCGGTCCCGTCGTTGACCCCGTCTCCATTGGTGTCGGCGAGGAGAGCATTGCTGGTCACAAAAAACGAATGATCAACGGTCACCTCGTAGGTGTAGGTAATGGGGTTTCCGTCCTCATCCAAATCTCCCGGAGTGGTTTCATGCATCTCAACGGTCCGGTAGAAAACCTCAAACCCGTTGATTTCATCCCCATCAGAGAGACCGTCTGAATCGGTATCGGCCAGGAAAGGGTCGGTCCGGGAGACGAACTCCTCCCCGTTGAGGAGACCATCGCCATCTTCGTCTCCGTAAGCACTGAGTTCAGGATAGCGGTGGGCAAACTCATCAGGAAGAGACTCACTACTCCACGAGGTCAAATTTTCCGGATCACCGGGATGAAGAAGGCGGCTCCACTCCCATAGATCATCATATCCATCGCCATCACTGTCGAAAGAGGAGTCATAATAGGAATCGTAGGGGTCCCCGATCCACTCCCCGGTATTGTCATCGTAGCCATCGTAATCCCAATCCTCAGCCTGGTAGGTTGGTGTCACTGAGATGAAAACCCAGATCGCGAGAAGAACGAGGCGATGCTTCCGGAACGGGGCGAGGGGCTGGATCTTGGATCTTGGATCTTGGATCTTGCCACTCCGCGTTTCATCAGGATGGGAGAATAGGTAAAGAGAGAAGTCTCCGGCAAGAGAATCCTTCGTCGCGGTGGTTTTTACCGAAAATCCTGCGACAGCTCAAAAGGAAAGTCCGATCCTTATCCTCATCCCACAACCACGACTACCTCCGGACTGGCACGCTTTCGTTTTTCCATTATGCTCGAGCCATGCCGTATCGAATTTTTCGCACCGCCGACTCCATTTTCGTCGAAGACACAGAAGCTCCGGGTCTGTTCCGCCACCTCAGCACCGGTTTTTCTTTCAACGAACTCTTTTCAGCAGAAAACCCGGCCACGTATCTCATCAGAGCCCTGGAGGATTCCTCTCCGGCCGTGTCCTTTGACTCTGCAATTCCCTTCCAGGCACCGATCGGTGATCAGGAAGTCTGGGCCTCGGGAGTGACCTACTTCCGGAGCCGGACGGCCCGCATGGAGGAGGCGGAAACGGCGGGAGGAGATGTCTTCTACGACAAGGTCTACGATGCCGAGCGCCCCGAGCTTTTCTTCAAATCGAGCGCACGACGGGCCCGCGGACACCGCGACAAGGTCGGAATCCGGCACGATTCGACCTGGGACGTCCCCGAGCCGGAATTCACCCTCGCGATTTCCAGCAGCGGAAAAATCTTCGGCTACACGATCGGAAACGACATGAGTTCCCGCTCCATCGAAGGCGAAAACCCGCTCTACCTCCCGCAGGCGAAGAGCTACACGGGAGCCTGCGCCATCGGCCCCTGCCTCGTCGTCGGCGACGTCCCCTCACTGGAAAACAAGATCGCGATCGTGATCCGACGAGGCGGCAGCGAAGTCTTCAGCGGGGAGACCGCGCTCGATCAGATCAAGCGAACCTTCGAAGAACTCGCCGGGTTCCTCTTTCGCTGCACCGACTTCGTCCACGGCGCCTACCTCATGACTGGAACCGGTATCGTTCCCGACTCCGATTTCACCCTCAAGGTTGACGACGAAATCTCAATCACGATCGAAGGCATCGGCACCCTCACCAACACCGTCGAAAAAGTCTAAAGCCCTCACACCGAAGGCGGAACAACCTTCCCACCTTCCCACCTTCCCACCTTCCCACCTTCCCACCTTCCCACCTTCCCACCTTCC
>JARGOP010000134.1:2846-4279 GCA_029233965.1 Verrucomicrobiales bacterium
GCCCGCTATTCTCAAGGCACCATCAGTCTCGAAGAAGCCGCCGAAGCCGGATGCCGGGCCTGCGCGTCACCCGGCGGAGGTTGCCAGTTTCTCGGGACTGCGGCGACTTCCCAGGTCATTGGAGAAGCTCTCGGCCTGACATTACCCCACTCCGCCCTCAGTCCCTCCGGCGCGGATATCTGGCGCGACATGGCCCGCCGTTCCGGCGCTGCCGTCGTAACGATGGAAAACAAAGGGATCACGACAAAGGACATCCTCACGGATGACTCGATCGAGAATGCCCTCGCCGTTCACGCCGCCTTTGGAGGCTCGACAAATCTCATCATGCATCTTCCGGCGATCGCACATCAGGCCGGGCTGCGTCGCCCCACCGTCGACGACTGGCGCCGCTTCAACGCCGGCGTCCCCCGCATCGTCGACGCACTTCCGAACGGGCCCACCCACTACGCGACCGTCCAGGTTTTCCTCGCCGGCGGCGTCCCTGAGGTCATGCTTCATCTCCGCGAACTCGGCATGCTCAAGCTCGATGTGATGACCGTCTCCGGGAAAACTCTCGGCGAGAATCTTGAGTGGTGGGAGAAATCAGAACGCCGTCAACGGCTTCGTGACAAGCTCACCCAGCTCGACGGGATTGATCCGGACGATGTCATCATGTCGCCCACCGTCGCGAAAGAGCGCGGCATGACTTCCACCGTCACCTTTCCCGGTGGCAACCTCACGCCGGACGGGTCGGTCATCAAATCGACGGCGATCGATCCCTCGAAGATCGATGAAAACGGCATCTACCTGCACGAAGGACCGGCGCGGGTTTTCGGCTCGGAGCCCGCTGCGATAGCCGCCGTCAAATCCACCGGCGATGACCGGATCAAAGAAGGGGACGTCATCGTCATGATCGGCCTCGGTCCGATCGGCTGCGGCATGCCCGAGACGGCGCAACTCACGATCGCGCTGAAGCACCTGCCCTGGGGAAAGCACGTCGCTCTCGTCACCGACGGCCGCTTTTCCGGCGTCTCCACCGGAGCCTGTGTCGGCCACATTTCGCCCGAAGCCCGGGCCGGAGGCCCGATTGGAAAAGTCCGCGACGGCGACCTCATCAGAATCCGGATCGACTGTCGCAACATGACCGGTTCCGTCGACTACGCCGGCGACATCGAGGAACTCCTCGCCCGCTCCATGAATGAAAAGGTCCAACCGCTTCCCAACGTCCCCGACGACACCCGGCTCTGGGCCGCGATGCAAAACGTCAGCGGTGGCACCTGGGGTGGATGCGTCTACGATGTCGATGCCATCATCGCGAAGCTGAATGCCTAACACCTGCCTTCTATGCGCACAATTCTCCTGACCTGCTCACTGTTTACGATGCCGTTTCAGCTGACTCTCGCCGAATCTGCCAACCTCAGGAACTGGGTCGAGGTCAAAGAGGATGCTACGGC
>JARGOP010000055.1 GCA_029233965.1 Verrucomicrobiales bacterium
CGGAGGAAGGGCGGCGGAGGCACGTGATGTGTCCGCCTTATCAGCTTTGTCGGAACCCTACACCGCCCCAACGACCTTCCGCCCGATCCAGAAGATTGTCATGAGAAAAACAATCGATCCGATCCACCAGGGATTGGACCAGATCCTGAGGCGTTGTTCGATGGGTTCCGGATTCGGAAGAGCAGAGAGGCGGGATTGAATCACGGCGATATCAAAAGTGCTCAGCATTTCGCCTTTAGAAATACGGGCGATCTCCTCCATGACATCGAGTCGCGCCGGTTCGCCGATCTTCTCGAGCGCGGTGCCCTGCACATTGATCGCGAGATTGAGGGCGCCGCCATTCTCTTCGCAGGTGACGGTGAGGGCATGCTCACCACGTTCGACCGGCTCGAAGTTTCCGGTGAAGAGCCCCCATTGATCCTCACCGCCCGGTTCGAGTCGGATCGAATCGACTTTTCCCGACGGGGCCACCACCTGCACCACGACATTGGCGGATTGAAGCGGCTCACCGCCGACGCTCATGACGTTCGCATTCAAGGTCAGCGTGTCTCCCGTCTGAGGGCGGTCCGGAGAATAGAAGAGGCGCATCAACTCATCGCTCGCCATGTTTCTCTGGTAGGCCATCCATCGTGCGACCTGGCCCCAGAAGCGGTAGTGATACTTATCCTCGACTCCTTTGCGCCAGCGCCAGGCCCCATCGGTCCCCATGAAGAGAATTTTTCCGGTGCCGAAGGTGCGGGTCACGATGAGAGGGATGCGACCATATTGATTCGTCTCCGAGCTGTGGGTCGCAAGAACCTCCGAACCGGCACGGGCCCGCATTACTCCCGCATACCACTGAAACCCCGGTAGCGAAGCCCAGACCTCGGCGTTCGCATTTTCCGTGTCCTCAAGTCTCGTGAGGAGGCTGCGGGCGCCGAGCTCCGTGAGTTCAAACTGGCCCGGAGTCGGGGAGCCCCAGCCGCGAGGCTGGGCAGGGTCGAGGACGACGGGAAACAAGTCATCCAGGACGGTCTCAGCGAGGGTTCCCTGATTTCCGCGAAAGCCCGGAAGAAGAACCAGTCCGGCGGCCTGAGTGGAGACTTGATTTTTCAAAGCGAGCACTTGCGCTTCGTCCAGTTGACCCGCTTTGAACCCGACATCACCGAGAATGATGACATCGAAAGTGCTGAGCAGATCCGGTTCGGGAAACGCGTCGAGGTAGCCGGGGCCGCCGCCTAAGGCTTCCACATCCGGATGCAAAAGAAGGCAGCTGACCTCGACGCCGGGATCGCGCTCCAGGGCATTGCGAAGGTAGCGGTATTCCCAACGTGGGAAACTGTCGATCACGAGGACCTTCAACTCCTCTTTGCGAATCGAGATCGGCGCGGTGAGAACATTGTTATCGAGATCCCGCTCTCCTTCGGCGGGGGGAAGGGTGAGCGTCAGTTCGTAGTCGCCCTCGGAGAGTGGGGTCCAGAGAATGATCTCGCGGGTTTTGCCCATCGCGGGAATCGTTACATTCGAGGTGAGGATTTCGCCTTCGCTGGTCTCAATCTCCACGGTAGCGCTGTGATTGCGGGGCAGGGCACTCGAGAGGGAAAAGGGGAGCCGGACCGGTTTTCCGGCGATGCCGAAAGTCGGGGCATCAAAAGCGGTCACCTCGAGGTCGGGGAGACGGGTTTCGCTGCCGATCGGAACGGTGAAGACGGGAATGTCCTGCATCCGGTAGCGGGTCGCGATCCGGGCCGGCGGATCGCCGGTATTCCAGTCGCCGTCCGAGATCAGGACAACGCCGCGCAGCGAAGGCTGTTCCTCGATAAGGGAGGAGAGCGCGCCGGAAAGGTCTGTCCCTTCACTTTCCCCGCCGTCAAAGGGGAGGAAGACGAGATTGTTGTCTGCGGCGAGGGGCTCCCAGTCACTCTCCCGGGTCAGTCGGGTCGCGACAGCAGCGCGGCTGAGGGGTTCGGCGCCGGTCCCGCTCTCCTCGATGACATCCGCAGTCGTCATGCTCCCGGAATCGTCACGCAGGACTCCGATGACCGGTTTTTCATCGGGCTCGAAGGTTTCTTTCCACTCAGGTTGGTTCAATGTCAGGGCAACCGCGATGAGGATGAGAATACGCAGGGCTTCAAGCAATCCTGTCGGGAGGGCATACTGATTCCGCTTCCAGATCAGGAAACTGAAGACAGCCGTGGCAAAGACGACGGCGACCGAAAATACGATCGAAGCCGGTGTCCCGTTGAAGGTCAGTTCGCTGTCGGTGAGAGTCACGGGGCGCTGGTTTTCTGGGGTTTCGGAAAGCCCGGAGTTGCCTCCTCCTGTTCCGTCCGGGGAGGCAGGCAGAGAATCGCTTCCGCGAGGAGGGCGAGCGCCATGGCGACAAGAAAGGCGCGCCAGACCTCCGCGGCGAGAGAGGACCCGCTGTCGAGTTCATCGGAGATCTGCCGGAAATCGACGCCTTCGAGGAGCGCGTCGAGAGCTTCGGGGGCAACAAGGCGGGTGTCGTCTTCGGTGACCGGCCGGTTTATGGCAATGAGGTGATCTTTTCCGGAAGAACGCTCCACTCTCAAGGCAGAGGGCAGGAATCCCTGTCCTGAGAACGATGCGGTATCGCCCGCTGAATCGATCAAGGTGTAGGCGATTCCGGAAGCGGGAAGGGCATCGGGACCAGCCTCACGAAACCGGGCCGTGGCGACGGCGTTGGCTCCCTCTTCGAGGGCGCGATGGATCATTATGAAAAAGACGATGCCCTCCATGGCGAGGGAGGAATGATCGGTTCGCGGCAGCGTGCCGAGAGCGTAGACGGTGCCGGGAGTCTCGCTCGTGATCTTCGCGAAAAGGGCTGCGTCCGACTCGCTGCGAAGGAGCGGTTGAAACTCGCCGCTGAATCCACGGGTTCGGAAGAAACTGAGATCACCAACCGGCAGGGGCTCTCCACTCTGCGTGTTCGCGAGAAGGCCGGACTCGGTGCGCCACCATTCGATCGGGAGGGGCTGATTTTCCGATTCCTTCCAATGGTTCCATTGGAATCCGAAGAGGGAGGTTGCGCTCTCGTCAGACGCGATCCCGTCAGGCGGGGGAAGGAAGACGAGTGTTCTGCCGGCTTCGGCATGTTGCCTGAGAAGAGCAGAGAGGGGCGAGTCCTCTTCGGGAAGGGGCGCGTGCCAGAAGAGAAGAGCCGTTTCCTCCCAGGGGATGCGGGTGAGCTGATCAAGGGGCACGATTTCCACTACGTAGGTGACACCCGATTCGACTGCGGCACCTGCGGCTGCGGCAATCGCCTCCGCCGTGACCGTGTCGTCACTGACGATGACCGTTTTACGAACCGGTTCCTCGTCGAAGACAAGGAAGGCGGTGTTGTCAGCCGGATTGCCGTCTGCGGGAAGATCAATCCTGCCCCATCCGTTCAGGTCGCTTTGGCCCAATGAAATGACATGACCAAGTCGGACCATCTCCGGGCCGGTCAGGGTCATTTCCTGGACCGTGCGGGTGCCATTGATCGTGAATTCAACCGGAAGCTGAACATCCCCGTCCCCGGCAGACTGTCGGCTGATCCGGAGGTCCATCACCAGTTGCATGCCTTCGGGGGAGCGCCGCCGTTTCACATTCGAAACGGAGATTGAGAAATTTTCGCTTTGGATCCCGGCGTAGTTGAGGAGAAACATTCGAACGGTCTCGCGAGTCGAAAGATCGCTGCGGAGAGACTGCCATTTTCCGGAACCGGTTTCCCAATCACTTTGACGAAGGTCGGAAGCGAGCCAGATGTCGGTACGCCCGCTTTCATCGGTCTCCAGATAATCGACAGCCCGCTGCAGGAGCGCGGGGATGTTCGAGGCCGTGGCCGTTGCGGCTACTTGAGGAAGTTCCGTCAAAGCACCCGGATCGGAGATTGGAGTGGGTTCCAGCGTGGCACTGTCGATGAGCACGAGGTTACTGTTTCCGGCCGTCTTCTCGAGGAGGTCCGAGAGTTTTCTCGTGGCGGCGGAGCGCTTGGATTCCCCGGTTTCGAGAATCTGCTGCTCCATGGAGGCGGAACGGTCGAGGAGAATGAGCACTGTGTCAGGCTTGCCGCCGGTCAGTGCGAGCCATCCGCCGGCAAGAGGGCGGCTCGCGGCGAAAAGCAGAAAAAGAACTGCAAGAACGCGGAGCGAAAGAATTAGAATCTGCCGCAGGCGGGCGATGCCCTTGGTCAGCTTTTTCGCATCAAGAAGGAACATCATCGCCGCCCACTGCACGGTGCGATGACGATGCTGATTGATCAGGTGAATGATGATCGGTAACAGCGCGAGCGGAAGCCCGATCAGGAGAATGGGCTGGAGGAAACTCATCTCACGCTGCGTGCTGTTTTAGGATTTCGGCCCATGAGAAAACGGGCCAGGACCTGTTCGTAGGGCTCATCGAGAAAAGCCCGGTGGTAATCGATCACGGAGTGATTCACGATGCGGTCCACCTGCGCCAGGTAAGCGGTGACGGCTTCGCGATACTTGCGCTGGATCAGGGAGGGATCGGCGAGGAGAGAGGGGCCGCCTTCGAGATCGAGAAAACGCGTCGGCCGGTCAAAAGTGAAGTCGATTTCCTCCCGATCCAGCACATGAAAGAGGACGACATCGTGTTTCCGAAACCGGAGATGATCGAAGGCTTCCTGCAGCGGATCGAGATTGAAAAGGAGATCGGAGACAATCACGATCATGGCCCGTTGCGGGATCTTTTCGGCAGCGGCATGAATGGCATGGATCAATGCGGTTTCGCCTCCGGCTTTTAGCTGTGCAATTTGATCGAGAAGAACGCCGAGATGAATCCCGCCCCGCTTCGGGGGAAGCTCCTGTTGAAAAACGCTGCCGTCGTCGCTCTTCGCCCCGGCGTAGAGACCGGCGGCATCCCCCCCGTGAACGGTGAGGTAGGCAAGTGTCCCCGCGATGGAGCGGGCGTAGTCCAGGCGGGTCGTCCCGGCGGCTTCATACCCCATCGAACCACTCGTATCGACGATGAAACACTGGCGGAGATTCGTGTCGGCCTCGAATTCCTTGATGTAGTAACGGTCGGTGCGCCCCCAGGTCCGCCAGTCGAGACGACGGGTGTCATCGCCGGGGACATACTTGCGATACTGGGCAAACTCGAGCGCCGACCCTTTGACGGGACTGCGATGGCGCCCCGAGATGCTCCCGAGCATGGGATGCCGGGAATTGAGAGGGAGCCCCATGAGTCGACCCAGCACCGCTGAGTCGAGGAAGTCCCGCTGGATGGATTCGGCCACTTTGAAAAAGTGTTAGGCTTCCTGACTGAGTTCCTCAACGAGGCGGGCGATAATCGAGCGGCAGGTCACCCCTTCGGACTCAGCGGTGAAGGTCTTGATGACGCGGTGACGCAGGACCGGCTCGGCCACGGCGACGATGTCCTCCTGCCTTACCATGTAGCTGCCCTGCAGTGCGGCCCTCGCCTTGGCACCGAGGATGAGATACTGCACCGCCCGCGGACCGGCACCCCAGCCGACGTAGGGTGTGATCCATTCAGGAGATTCATCGGAATCCGGCCGCGTCCGGCGAACGAGATCGACGGCGAAATGGTAGATGTGGTCCGGAACCGGAATGCGCCGGACGAGGTCCTGAAAGCGAATCACATTCTCTCCGTTGAGGATGTGTTCCAGCGCGGGCAGCTTCGCTCCGGTGGTGTTGCGGGCGATCGAAATTTCCTCGTCGCGACTGGGATAATCAACGCCGATCATGAACATGAAACGGTCGAGCTGCGCTTCCGGGAGCGGGTAGGTGCCTTCCTGCTCGATCGGGTTCTGCGTCGCGAGGACGAAAAAGGGCTGCTCCAGTTCGAGGGTGTTGCCGGCAACGGTGACCCGGTGTTCCTGCATTGCCTCAAGCATGGCGGCCTGCGTCTTCGACGGTGCCCGGTTGATTTCATCCGCGAGGACGATGTTGGCGAAGACGGGGCCTTTTGAAAATTCGAATTCCCGGCGTCCGGTCCCGTCGTCCTGCAGGATCTCGGTTCCGGTGATGTCCATCGGCATGAGGTCCGGGGTAAACTGAATCCTGCTGAAGCTGAGCGACATCGTTTCGGCAAGGCGGGAAACGAGGAGCGTTTTCGCGAGTCCGGGAACCCCCATGAGGAGAGCGTGCCCGCGGGCGAAGAGACAGATGGCGAGTTGCTCGATCACCGTTTCCTGACCCACGATGATCTTTCCGAGTTCCTCGCAAAGGTGCGCATACGAAGTTTTCAGTTCATCGATCGCGGCAACGTCGTTGGCGGGCAGTTGTTCGGTGGCGGCAGTCGTATCGGGCATGGAAAGGAAAGAGTTTTAAGTCGGGGAACGATAGGGGCGGGACGGTAGGCTGGAAAGGGGAAAAACGGTCGCAGAGAGAGCTTGAATCATGCCGATCTCAGCTTGACAGAGGCGGGAGCGACTGTGGTTTAGTTGCCAGCCATGTTTGACGATCTCAGCAGTCGTGCCGAAGAGCACTCCTCCCAGTCGACGCGCGACCGGATCTGGCGTGTCATTTTCCTCTCGGATACGAAGTCCGGGAAGGCCTTCGACATCCTCCTGCTCTGGATTATCGGCATGAGTGTGTTCGTGGTCATGCTGGAGAGTGTCCCGACAATCCAGGAACACCACCGGAGACTCTTCGTCCGGCTCGAATGGGTTTTTACAATTCTGTTCACGATCGAATACATCATCAGGATCTGGGTGGTGAGAAACAAGAAGGCCTACATTTTCAGTTTCTTCGGGGTCGTCGATCTGCTCTCGCTGATTCCCACCTACCTGACGCTGATTATCGCCGGCCCCCAGTATCTCCTTGTCGTCCGGGTGCTTCGTTTGCTGCGCGTTTTCCGGATTCTCAAGATGGCCCGGCATATCGGAGAGGCGAATCTGCTAATCAATGCATTCCGGGCGAGTTTTACGAAGATCACGGTTTTCCTTTTCCTCGTCCTCGCCGTGACGCTCATTCTCGGAACGATGATGTACATCGTCGAGGGAGTGATCGCGAATAATCCCGGGTTTTCAAGCATTCCCCAATCGGTTTATTGGGGGATCGTCACGATTTCGACGGTTGGGTATGGCGATGTCACTCCGATCACGGTAGCAGGTAAGGTGATTTCCACGATCATTATCCTGATCGGCTATGGCACCATCGCAGTGCCCACCGGGATCGTAACGGCGGAACTGAATATGAACATGGCGAAGATTCGTCCTGACAAACGAATCTGCCGCGAATGTGGTCATCAGGGGCATGACACCAAGGCCAGATACTGCAAAATGTGTGGCACTGAATTATGAAATCGCTGCTTCCTGTTGTCCTCCTTTTTACCTGTGCCTTTGCCGACGAAACGCTCCCGCTCAAACAGGTCGGGGAAGTCGTGTATGCGTCTTACGGGGATCGCGAACTCCATCTCGACTGGGTTCGTCCTGACGATGAAAAAATCTACCCCGGGATCGTTCTCGTTCACGGTGGCGGGTGGATCGGAGGAAGCCGCAAGAGTTTTCAAACCACGGCGGAAGACCTTGCCCGGGCCGGCTATGTCGTTGCCAACGTAGATTATCGACTCGCGACGGAGGCAAAGTTTCCCGGGGCGGTTCTTGATGTGAAGGCGGCGGTTCGGTGGATGCGGTCCAACGCCGCGATGCTGGGGCTGGATCCCGGAAAGATCGGCGGAGTGGGCGGCTCGGCCGGCGGGCACCTTACCGCGATGCTCGCGGCAACGGGGGATGACGAGGCTTTTCCCGGGACGACCAATCATCCGGATCAATCCGACGCGCTCCAGGCGGCGGTGATCATGGGAGCCGGAGTCGACCAGGTCGCGCGGGTCAAAGAAACAAAGAGCGGTAGCATCAAGAACTGCGTCATTTTTTTCGGTGGGGAGTTCAGCGAAGTGCCGGAAGTCTATGCGGCAGGATCTCCCATCACCCATCTCTCGAAGTCGACGGCTCCTACGCTTATGCTTGACGGCGAGTTCGACAAGCCGGGGGAGCGCTACCCGGAATATCGGGCAAAGCTGGATTCATTTGGCGTTCGAAACGAGTTTGTCATGATCCCGGGAGCGAAGCACGGGGAGTGGGGGAAAGCGGCCTTCCGTCCCGCCTTCGTTGCCGCGATGGTGAGTTTTCTCGACTCCGCTTTGAAGTGAAGATCGACACCGTTTCCTGTTCCCTGCCATGAAAGAACTGATTGCTCTCGCCATTGCCTTTGGAATCGGCGCGCTCTGCGCGAAGTTTCAAATCCCGCTGCCCGCGCCTCCGCAGTGGATTGGCGTGGCCCTGATCGCCGCAATCTGGCTCGGTTACACCGTCGTGAAGCAGGCTGGCTGAGGGACGCTTTGCGCGGTCGGACACGAGCCTGGCGTTCGAGGGCACGAGGGGACCGGCATTCGCGCATTTCTTGTATCCTATCGCTGCGACCGCATGGATCGGAGATGAATCTGGCGCCCATGGGATTTGCTTCCGTCCATGAAGTAGCTGACCCGGAAATGGGTGAAGCCGGAAGACTTGAACAGGAACGGGAGCCTCTTCGGGGGAATTCTCCTCAAGTGGATCGATGAAGAGGCCGCGATCTACACAATCACGATGCCCCGGAGCCCCTACGTCGTGACCAAGCGCGTGTCGGAGATCAACCTCATCAGTTCGGCCAGAGCAGGGGATATCCTCGAGATGGGGATGAAGGTCGTCAAGGTCGGACGAAGCTCCCTCACCCTGAAGTGCGATGTCCGAAACACCATGACTCATCACACGATGGTGATGATCGAAGAGATTGTCTTCGTGAATCTGGACTTCTCCGGATTTCCCGCAGCACACGGGAAGCGGTTGGAGGACCTTCATTCGATCGAAGCAGAGAAGTCGTAGCCGCCCTTCGCTGAAATCCTGTCCCTCCGCTGGATTCCCCCGAAAAACGGGCCATGTTCCGGCTGTGAATCTTTCCGAACTTCAGTCGCTTCTCCATCGCTTCGATCTCACCCCGAGCCGCAAGCTGGGGCAGAGCTTTCTCGTCGACGAAAACATCTCCCAGTGGATCGCCGCGCAGTTGCGGGTCGGACCGGAGGATTGCGTCATCGAAGTCGGTCCCGGCTTCGGCGCGCTCACGGAGCACATCGCCGGGAAATGCCGACGCTTTATTCTCATCGAAAAGGACGGCCGTCTCGCGGAGTATCTCGCGGAGAAATACGGTCCCCTCGGTGTCGAAGTCGTGCATGCCGACGCGACGGAGTACGATGTCCGACCGCTCTTCCTGGAAGGCGGGGTGAAGTTCATCGGGAACCTGCCCTACTCCTGCGGAAATGAAATTTTGCGCCGCTTTCTCGATGCCCCGAGTCCGGTCAGCGAGGCCATCATCATGGTGCAGAAGGAAGTCGCGGACCGCTTTGTCGCGGAGCCGCGGAGCAAGAACTTTGGCATCCTCAGCCTCATGCTGCAGGAGCGCTGGGAGGCAACGCACCTGAAGACGATCGGGCCGACCCCGTTTCATCCGAGACCGGCGGTCGACTCATCGATCGTCCGCTTCGATCCCCGACCCGCCGCGAATCTGCCGCTTCACTCGCCCGAGGTGTTCAGCTCGACCGTGAAGCAGGGATTTTCACAACGCCGCAAGCAGTTGCCGAACAACCTCGCGGTGGACAAGGATCACGCCGTCGAGGTCCTCGAAGCGATGGGGCTGAAGCCGAGCGCCCGGGCCGAGGAACTCAGCCTCGAAGAGTGGGTCACGCTTTCCAATCATCTCGATCCACATCCCTGCAGTGCCCTGCCTCCCTCGGCGACCGAGTTACTCGACGTCGTGAACGAACACGATGAAGTGATCGGGCAGGTGTCCCGCCGCGAAGTGCACGAAAAGAAACTCCTGCACCGGGCCGTCCATGTTTTTCTGGAAAACAAACAGGGGGAAATCTACCTGCAGCTGCGTTCCCTTCTGAAAGACACGCACGGGGGAAAGTGGGACAGCAGTGCTTCCGGTCATGTCGATCCCGGGGAGAGCTACCTCGCCTGCGCAGAGCGGGAGATGTGGGAGGAAGTCTGGGTGAAGCCGAAAGGGGACATTGTCAGGATCGCGAGAGTCGGCGCCTCCGAAGCAACCGATCAGGAATTCATCGAAGTCTTCCTCGCGGAGCCGAAAGGGAAGATCCGCGTGCATGGCAAGGAAGTCGACAGTGGCCGCTATTTTTCCATCGAGCAGATTGAGCGCTGGATCGAAGCGCGACCCCAGGACTTCGCGACGGGGTTTATCACCTGCTTCCAAGCCTGGCGCGCTTCCGCAGGGTAGGGGTGATTTGGGCTAATGGAGGGTCGAGTTCCACCTCTACCGCGTGGCTTCGGGAGGCCGGGGCTGGCAGGTCGGGCGGAATATGTTCCAGTAGTGTATCGAAATCGTTTCGGCTTCTGTCACTTGAAATCAGTTTCCGCAGCCCTCTTTAGGTGTGAAGTGGCTCCGAAAACCGGGGCCACTTCACTCTTAATGGGGCTCATAGGCCTCGGTGAATTTCCCAAAATCCTGATTTTTTAGATCTGCGTAGAACCTTTCAAACAACGGCTCTTTTGTGATTAAGTCCTCATCCACAAAGGGATTGCTCCAATCCCCCGTTCATCCGTCTCGGGGTCAAAAGTCGAAATTTGATTTTCCTCTTCCGGTTTAACTTGCAGCCCTTCTTCCACAGCGAAAACAAGTCCCTATCAGCTCACCGAATCCCGTGAGTCTCCAGATGCCGCGCAATCAGAGTCCGCTCACTTTCATGAAACCGGTGGAAGGGAGCCGCCATGAAATCGTCACACACTCCGAGGAGCGAAAGCGCGCACTTGATTCCTTTGATGATGGCGGAGCCGTGCTGGCCGACCGAATAGAAGTCACCGCTAAGCGCGAGAACCTGATCACTGAGACGGCGCACTTCTTCCAGATTTTTCGCCATAGCGGCCTCGTAGAGATCGACGTAGAGGCGGGGATGGAGGATGGCTCCACCGTTGACACCGCCATGGCCACCCATGAGCACGGTCTCGGCGAGAAGTTCCTCGGGACCGACGAGGAACGACCAGTCCGGGCGTTTTGGCGCGGCGAGCCGCATCATGCGCTTGAGGTAGGTGAAATCCCCCGAACTGTCTTTCAGGCCGACGATCTTCTCCTGATCGAGCGCCCAGTTCACGACGTCTTTCTGGAACGAAATCTTCGTGAGCGCCGGCATGTTGTAAAGCATCAGCGGAACGGGGAGTTCGGGCAGAAGTTGCTCCAGATACTCCCGGAGCTCGGGTTGCCCGGCGGGGAAGTAAAAGGGGGCCGAAGTGACCACGGCCGAGGCTCCCAGTTCCGCCGCGTCTTTCGCAAAGTTCGCCGATTCGACGAGCGAGGTGTCTGTGATTCCCGCGAGAACGGGGATGCGGCCGTCCACAATTTTACAGGTGCGATCAACGAGTTCGCGGCGGAGCCGGTAGCTCAGACTGGGAGCTTCTCCGGTTGTGCCAAGAGCGAAGATTCCAGTGATGCCACCGGCGATCATGCGTTCGATGACCTTTTCGAGCCCGTCGAGGTCCAGAGTGTCTCGGTCAGTCAGCGGGGTGATCATGGGCGGGATGATGCCTGTGTAGAGTGGTGTCATGGGAGGATGGATTGGAGAAATGTCAGGATGAGAGTTTGTCTTTCCGGATCGGAGAATTCTTTGCCCCCGTGTCCGGCGCCGGGAATGAGATGGAGGCTCGCATTGATTCCTGCTTCGAGGGCCGCGTCGTGGAGGCGTTCGCATTGGCGTTGCGTCATGAGGGTGTCCTTGTCACCGACGAGGATCAGGCAGGGAGGATCACCGGCGTCGAGGTGCGTCACCGGGCTTGCTTCTTTCGCGAGCTCGAGACGTTCGCGAAGCGGGCCGTTGAGGAGTTGATAGAGATTCGACTCCGGTTGGTTCAACGGATCCTCCGGTTGGCGGGCGTAACGGGCCATCTGGAGGAAGTCGGCCGGGCCAAAGAAATGCAGGATGCCCTGAACCGGCGGCGAGCCTTCCGGAAGGGAGACGGCAAGAAGAGTGGCGAGGTGAGCACCGGCGGAGAGGCCCGCCACGACGATGCGGGAGGGATCGAGTTGATGTTCCGCCCCGTGTTCCCGGATCCAGGCAAGGGCGGCGCGGCAGTCTTCGAGCTGGGCGGGAAAGGGCGAGACTCCGGTGAGCCGGTAGTCGATCGAGACAAGGGCAAAGTCCTGCTCAGTGAGCCAGCTGACGATCTTTATGTCGTTCCGTGAACCCCGGTGCCAGCCCCCGCCGTGGATCCAGAGGATGACAGGGTGGAGTTTATCCGGGCTCGATTCGGGAAGGTGAAGATCCAGTTGAAGCGCTCCCTCGTCCCGTTGCGCATAATCGAGCGCAAGTGGTTCGGCCGAACCGCGGCACGTCACCGCAAGGAGGAGAAAAAAGAAAAGGATTCTCATGCCCTTTGACGCTTGGCGAAGCGGCTCACGATCAAGCCGACGAGGAAGATCGTCAGGGTGCCGACGACGATGGTAAGGTTGCCGTGGAGGGCCGGACGGAAGGCGACCGGGACCCAGGCCGCACTCATCCAGAAAATGACGAGCACGCCAATGGTGACAGCAGTCGCGGCCGCGACGTTGCCGGCCCTTTTCACGATGAGGCCGAGGAGGAAAAGTCCGAGGATGCCTCCGGAGAAGATCGAGGAAATCTTCCACCAGGCATCGAGGGCGCTCTGAACGCGGGTCATCGCGAGGGCGGCTCCCGTGCCGATGATTCCGAAAGCGATCGTGGCTCCGTGAAGCACCTTCATGCCGGTAGCTTCGCCCGGTTCCGTTTTGCTGAAGCGTTTCACGAGATCGCACCAGGTCAGGGTTGCGGATCCGTTGAGCGAGGAGTCCACTGAACTCATCGCTGCCGCCAGCACTGCCGCGATGAGAATACCGGTGATGCCGACGGGCAATTCGGTGGCGATGAAATGCGGGAAGACCTTATCCCCTTTGCCGATCGTTTCCGGCAGCAATTCGGGTTGGGCCTGGTAGAAAGCGAAGAGGCCGGTTCCGATGAGAAAGAGCAGGGCGGAAATCGGCACGTAGAGGAGAGCACCGAGCCAGACGCTCTTCTTCGCGGCGGCTTCGCTCCGGGCGGTGGCGTAGCGCTGCACATAGCTCTGATCGATCCCGAAGTTCTGCAGATTGATGAAAAGACCGAAGATCAAAATGACCCAGAAGGTCGGTGCGCTGAGCGAGGCGCCGAAACTGCCGAGCGAGAATTTGTCCGCCTCAGCCGCGATCGAGAAGACCTGGCCGACCCCTTCGGGCATCCCGGTGAAGATGACGCCGAGACAGAGAAAAATGCCCAGGGTCAAAACGACACTCTGGACCACGTCCGTCCAGATCACGGCTTCGATGCCCCCGATCAAGGTGTAGACCGTGACGAGGACACCGGTGACGATGATGATCGTGAAGACACTCCATCCGGTGAGCGGGGCAAGGGCGAGGGCGACGAGGTAGAGGATCGTGCCGACCCTTCCCATCTGCGTTAGGAGGTAGCAGATGACGGCATAGACGCGTGCCCAGGGACCGAAGCGGGCCTCAAGGTGGGTGTAGGCCGAGACTTCTCCGGTTTTCCGGAAAAAGGGAACAAAGTAGCGGGTCGCGATCCAGGCGGCGAGAGGGAGGGAAAGCCCGAAGACGAAGGGGTTCCAGTTGTCGTCGAAGGCCTTCCCGGGATTGGCGAGGAAACTGATGCTGCTGACGAAGGTTCCGAAAATAGAAAGGCCGACCGCCCACCCGGGCAGGGCGCTACCGGCAGCCATGAAGCCCTCGGTCGTTTTGGACCGTTTCGCGAGCCAGATGCCGAGTCCGACGACGATGATGAGGTAGGCGACGAGAACAATGAGATCGATGGTTTTCATGGAAATAGCGGAGTGTTAGGGAGTTAGTCGACCCGTTCGGCTTCGACTTCGCGGAACCAGGCTTCGTATTGCTTCGCGAGACGATCTGTGATCCCGGGATGCTTTGCGGAGATATCGTTCGATTCCGTGGGATCCGTAGAAAGATCGTAGAGTTGGTAGGGGAGTTCGGACGGGCCTTTGGGGTAGTTTTTTGTGACGAAGGGTTTCACCAGTTTCCAGTCGCCCTCGCGGACCGCAGCGTTGTGGGTCATGTCGGGAGTCTTCCGGTTCCACTGCCAGAAACGCTGCGGGGGAGGGGTGCAGGCCCCGTAATCCTGCGAGAGAAGGCCCGCGAAGCTGACGCCGTCGAGCGGGAGGCCCTGCGGTCCTTTTTCCAGTCCGCAGATTTCCACGAGCGTCGGAACGATGTCCGCGAAATGGATCGGCTCGGAGCGAGGGGCGGGTGCCAGTGTTCCTGACCAACGCACAAAAAAAGGCACGCGGATCCCGCCTTCGGTGACCTCGTATTTTGCTCCGCGTAGCGGTCCGTTGAAACGTTCCCCGACGAGCGGGTCCGGCCCGTTGTCACTCGCGAAAATGACAATTGTGTTTTCCGCGAGACCGAGGGCATCGAGTTCGTCGAGGAGGACGCCGATTCCGGTGTCCATGATTTCGACCATCGCATAGACCTGCGCGATGTTTTCATCGAGCCCTTTGTTCAAGTAACGGGCGGTGACTTCATCCGGCGCGCTGAGGGGACGATGGGGCGCGTAGTGGGCAAGGTGGAGAAAAAACGGTTCGTTCTCATGGCGACGGACAAAATCCACGGCCTCTTTGGTGAGAATGTCCGTGAGGTAGCCTTCGCCCCCGTAGTGGCGAAGGACGTCGTTGTGTTCGAGGCGGTAATTGAAGTAAGTCTCGACATCCGTGCTGTCGAGAAAGACGACCGACTCGTCGAAGCCGCGTTTCCGGGGTGCGTATTCGGCGCCGGGTCCAGAGTGCCATTTTCCGACGATCCCGGTGGCGTAGCCGTTCGCCTGGAAACGGTCCGCGATCGTCGTTTCGTCCAGGTGCAGGCGCGTCAGTTCGGGATGCTTGATTTGATTGAGCGTGACCGATCCGGTTCGATGCGGGTAGCGCCCCGTGAGGAAGGCGGCGCGGGAGGGCGCGCAAACCGGTGAGCCGGCGTAGGCGTTCTCAAAGACGACACTGGATTCCGCCATCGCGTCGAGAGTGGGCGTGCTCGAGAGACCACCGTTGATCGAGGAGAGATCACCAACCGCCATGTCGTCGGCGAGGATGATAATGACGTTGGGACGCTCCGCTGAAAAAGAGACGCCGCAAAGAAGAAGCGAAAGTAGAAGTGCGACTTTATTCATTCCGGGTCGGGAGGCGGGCCTCCACTTGCTTGAGGTAATCGAAGAGCTCGCCACGGAGGAGCGCGCGGGTCCCTTCTTCTTCGGAGCTCAGGTCGTGCTCTTCGGAGAGGTCTTTGTCGATTCGATAGAGTTCATCGCGATCCTCTTCATGAAAGTGGATCAGTTTCCATTCGCCTTTGCGGATCGCGGATTGCGGGCGGGTCCGGCTCGTGATTCCGTCATCGATTCCGATGGGATCAGGCGCAGCGTCGAACTTTCTCCCTTCGGGATGATAATAGGGGAAATGCCAGAAGAGAGATCTGGAGCCTGCGGGTGTGTCAGGATTTGCGAGGGTTCCGGCGAAGGGGATTCCATCGAGGCCCTCCGGCTCGGGAAGACCGGCGAGAGCGGCAAAGGTGGGAAACAGATCGTAGCTCGCGACCGGTGTCTCTGTGGTCGTTCCTCCGGGAATGGTGGCCGGCCAGCGCACGATCATGGGAACGCGGATGCCACCTTCGTAGAGATTCCATTTGCTGCCGCGCAGGGGAGCGTTGCCCGCGTAGTTGGGGTGGCCGCCATTGTCCGAGGTGAAGATAACGAGAGTGTTTTCCCGCAACCCGGAGGCATCGAGCGCGTCGAGGAGTTGGCCGATGTAGTGATCGAGGGCGGTGACCATCGCTCCGTAGTGGGCGAGAACCTCGCGCCGGGGATGATCGGCGGGGATCTTTTTCTGATAGTGATCGTGCAGCCACTTGACCTGCGTGTGGATGGGATCGTGGACGTAGAAATGCGAGACCATGAGGAAGAAGGGGCGGTCGTGGTCCTGCCTGATAAAATTGACCGCCCGCTCCGTCAGCCCGTCTTTGACGAACTCATTCTGTGGCAGCTCGCGAAAAGTTCGTTTCTCCTTTTCGCTCCAGTAGGAGTAGGGATGGCTCCCGAAGTCCTCCCCGGCGACTTCAAAGCCCTGCGCCTTCGGCCCGTGAGTCGGACTCCATCCGAGGTAGCGTTGATAGTGCTGATTGAGATGCCATTTCCCGAAGAACGCGGTCTCGTAGCCGGTCTCGCTGAGGAGCTCTGCGATGGTGATTTCCTCAAGCGGCAGGTCGAGGGTGTAGGGCGGAGCACGCAGCGGGGCTTCCACCTCTTGGTATCCGGCTTCCGGTTTGACAACAAATTCGAACCCGAGGCGGGCGGGAGTTTTTCCCGTCAAGGTGGCCGCGCGCGAAGCCGAGCAAATCGGGGCCGCTGCGTAGGCCTGCGTGAAGCGCATGCCTTCCGCCGCGAGTTGGTCGAGGCGGGGTGTTTCGAATATTTCGTTTCCGTAGCATCCCGGATCCGACCAGCTCAGATCATCGGCGAGGATGAAAAGAAGGTTCGGAGGTTCCGCCGCGACCACGGTCGAGGCGAGAAGGAAGAGGACGAAAACGCAAGGGCAACGCATGGAGATTTAAAGGCCGAATTGATCCGCGAGCAGCGCGGAATGCTCCGCAACGACATCGGGATGCTCTGCCGCCACATTAATGGTTTCGTCAGGGTCCTTTTCGTGATTGTAGAGTTCCACGGCCAGGGCCGAGCCGTCCTCAATCGAGCGCCACTCGGTGTAACGCCAGCGGTCGGTGCGGGCGGAGTATCCCCAGGCCTTCCAGTTGCTCACCGGTCCGTAGAAGGGCTGCTGATGCTGGGTGAAAGCAGCGGCCTGAACGGTGGCGGCGGGATCGATGACGACCGGAGCGAGACTCACGCCCTCGAGGTTCTTTGGAAGGTCGCCGTCAATGCCGGCCAGGGTGGAAAGGGTCGGGTAGAGATCGACGAGTTCGGCGAGGGCTTTGGTCGTCTTCCCGTGAGCAGAGAGCGCCGACGGATCGGCGATGATCAGCGGGACCCGGGCATCGAGCTCGAAGTTGGTCGTTTTCCCCCAGAGCGAGTGTTCGCCGATGTGAAAGCCGTGATCGGAGGTGAAGCAGACGATCGTATCTTCCGCGTGACCGCCTTCCTCGAGCGCATCGAGGATCTCGCCGATCTGAGCGTCCATGAAGCTGATCGAGGCATAGTATCCGTGGCGCAAATCCCTGATCTCATCCGTCGTGAAATCGCGATCTTTCGGGGTGTTTCCGTAGCCGCGAATTTCTTTCGACTCGTGCATTGCGATCTCCGGCGCGCTTTCGGGCGGGTAGGGTGCGGCCGGCAGGGGGATTTTGTCAGGGTCATAGAGATCCCAGTATTTCTTCGGCGCGACGAAGGGGAGATGAGGACGCCAGAAGCCGACCGCGAGAAAGAAGGGCTGATCGCTTTCGGCGTGTTCCCGCAGCATCGCGGCGGCGAGGTTCGCGATCTGTCCATCGCGGTAGGCGGTGTCGGGCACGTCGAGCGCTTCGGTGACGGGCGCCTTGAATTCCGGCTGGTCCTTCCGGAGATGGGGAGGCGTGTTTTTGTAAACCGTGTCATCGGCATGCGTGCCCTTGTGGAGCACTTCATCAATCGACCAGGAGCGGCGGTCCTGGGTTTCCCCCATGTTGTGAAACATCTTCCCGATGTTCTGACAGAAGTAGCCGTGGTTTTTGAAATGCTCCGGCAGGGTGACGAGAGTGGCTCCCCCCGGGGCGACTTCGCGAAATCCTTTGCGAAGGTCGTCCACGCCGACAGTGTCGGGCCGGAGCCCGGTGAGGAAGGAGGAACGCGAAGGATTGCAGACCGCCTGCTGGCAATAGGCCCGTTCGAAAACGAGCCCACGTGCCGCGAGGCGATCGAGGTTTGGTGTTATCGCCGCTTCATCGCCGTAGGGCCCCAGCGCGCAGTTCAAGTCATCGGCCACGATGAAAAGGACGTTGGGACGATCTGCGGCCGAAGCGAAGACAGTGAGACTGGTGAGAAGAAACCAGAGGATCCTGTTCATGAGAAAGGGGGGGCGGATCACTTGTCGATGCCGAGCGTTTTCCCCGCGACGAGCAGGGCGGGATCAACCACGACGTGCTTTACCTTCTCCCGTTTCCAGGTGTAGGTCATGTGAACGAGACCGTCTTTGGTTTGGATCATGGCAGGGTAGGAAAATTCTCCGGACTCCGCCTCCTCCACGACCGCGACCGACTTCCAGGTTCGGCCGTCGTCGCTGATGGCGAGGTTGATGATATTGCGCCGACCCCAGCCGTTCGCCTTGTCGGGACGACCGCCGGTGTGGTTGTAGAGAAGGAGATGCCGTCCATCCTTCAGGGTGAGCGATTCGATCCCTGAATTGTTGTTCGGCATGTCGATCAACTTCAACTCGCTCCAGGTCTTTCCTCCGTCCGTCGAAACGCTCTCGGCGATTTGTTCATGCTTGGAGCGCATCAATGCCTGAAGACTGCCGTCCGGCTGAGGTAAGAGGGTTGGCTGGATGACCTGATAGGGTTGTGTTTCGGTTTCGACGCGTTCCCACGAAGTGCCGAGTTCGGGATGTTCGAGATCGATAAGGCGTTCCATGTGAAAACGCCAGTCATCGTCGTGCTCGGTCGAGGAGGGGCAAAGCAGTGTTCCGTCTTCGAGAAGGAGAGGCTTGCACCGGACCGGACCGTCGATCGTGGCGGGAAGACGGCGGCGATCGCGGAAGGAGCGTCCCGCATCATAGCTGAGGATGACTTCGCCCCACCAGTCGCGCGGGGTCGGTCCGACTTTGAAAAACAGCATCGTGGGGGCGTCCCCGGGCGGTTGAAAGAGAACGGGGTTCCAGCAGGGATAACGGAGGCCGTTGTGCTGGATGCCGTTGGCCACTTCTTTCGGCGAAGACCATCCCGCACCGTCGTGGTAGCTCGTCCAGATTCCGACATCCGGATTGCGCTCTTTCGTTCCTCCGAACCACGCAGCAACGAGTCCGCGGGGAGTCTCACAAATCGTGGAGGCGTGGCACTCGGGGTAGGGGGCTTTCCCGTAGATGAATCCTTCACTGATGAAGCCGGGGAACTTCGGTGCGGGTTTCTCCGCCGGGGCCCGGGCCGTGATGTCTTCTTTCGAATACTGGATACAATCCTCGTGCTTGATAAAATAGAGACGGCCGTTCTCAGCCCCGACGACGAGGTCCGGCTTTCCGTTGCCGTCGAAGTCGCAGGCGGTCGGGCTGGAGGTGTGACCGGCGACGTTCCGAGTCGCGAGGTTGCCAACCTTTTTCAGAACGATCTTTCCATCGCGCTCCTCGCAGTTGCGATACCAGGCGGCGTTCTCGGAATTGACGAGAAGGTCGAGGCGACCGTCGCCGTCCCAGTCGACGACATCCATTTTGTAACGCCCGCTGCGTCCTGCGGTTTGTTTGTTCAAGCGAATGAGTTCGTTGTCTTCATCGATGAAAATCCGGGTTTCCTCCGAGGCGCGGGAGTGAAGGGTGAGGTAGCCCTCTTGGTCTAACATGACCAGATCGAGCTTGTCGTCATTGTCGAAATCAACCGCCACCGGAGTGGTTCTCCATTGGGTCTGAAGGTTTTCCTCCAGGGTCTGCCACCAGTAGAATGCGGGCGGGGATTCCTTCGCCCAGAAGGGAAGGGGACCGTCGGTGAAGCCGTCTTCCGTGTTGCGGAGAAGCTGGAGCTTCGGCCAGATCGAGTTATAGATGATGTCATCGCGTCCGTCTTCGTCCCAGTCGGCGACGGAGAGGGTCGTGTATCCCCATTTCGCTTCCGCCGGACCCTGGATCGATCCGTTTTCCCCGGCGAGGACGCGGAAGACTTCGCCATCGGCTTCGAGGAGCTCCGGAGCGCTCCACTTTGTGCCCCTGCCGTCGAGGTTGGTGAAGATGGCGATGTTACCGGCGGTGTTTCCGCAGATGAGATCCTCGTCGCCGTCTCCATCCCAGTCGTGGGCATAGGGAGTGACGAGAGCCCCGAACTTCAGGGTGTCCGCTTCCTGCTGGAACCAGGCGGGTTGTTTGAACACGGGGATCCCGTTTTCGATGACGCCGGTGTGTTCGACGAGAGCGACGCGTCCGTCTTCGTCTCCAACGATGAGGTCCTGGTCGCCGTCGCCGTCCCAGTCAAAGGCGGTCGGGGTGATCATCTGGATGTGCATAATGAGGGGCTCGCCGTCGTCCCCGTCGAGTTTGAATCCGGTCGCGTAGACCGCTTCCGAGCGGGTTCCGGTGTTTTCGAAATAGGTGAAGCCGTCCATAAACTCCCCGCAGAGAAGGTCGAGATCGCCGTCCCCGTCGAAGTCCGCGAAGTTCGGGCTCGGCCAGCCGTAGACATCGACGGGGCTGCCGCCTGCCTGAACTTTGACCGGTTTGTCAGAGTATTTCCCGTCCTCGTTTTCGATGAGATAAACCCAGCCGTGAAGCGGGCCGTTCTGCCAGCGTCCCTGAGCGTCGTAGGCCTGATCCCATTCGTAGTCAGTCCAGTCGCCGATACCGACGATGAGATCCTGATCGCCATCGCCCTCCCAATCGACGTAGCGCCACATGCGGGCGCGCGTTTTGCCGCTGTGAAATCTTGAGTTTTCGTAAATTCTCTTTCCACCGTCTTTGCCGGCTCCGGTTTCCTTGAATTTCGGAAACTCAAGATTTTCGCGCAGCATGACGGGGTTGCCGTCGACGTAGCTGACCTGAACATTCTGTCCGGTGTCTCCAAGACGCACGGCGGGCTTGAAGGCCGGCATCTTGATCGAGGGATCCTGAGTTGGATTCTCGAAGTAGTAGAGGCCGTTGGAGGGTTTGTCAGGACAGGAGACGACGAGATCCATGTCTCCGTCGCCGTCAAAATCCATCGGGAAAGGCCAGGCCCAGAGACCGACGCCGAGATCGACTTCGAGGCCGGGATTGTTGTATTGAAGGGGCAGGAGAGGGCAGTCCTCTTCGGCCTGGAGAAAGACTCCCAGAAGGGAGATGGTCAGGGATAGGGTGATGGGTTTCATGTTGGTTTAACTGAGGGTTTAAATTTTTCCGGGATCGAGGACGACGTGCTTGATGGACTTCCGTTTCCAGGTGTAGGCGATGTGTATTTTTCCGTCGGAGGCCTGGATTACAGCGGGGTACGAGAACTCCGACTTTTCCTCGCGGTCGAGGGTCAGGACAGGTTGCCAGTTTTCACCATCGGGCGAAATGGCGACATTGAGCATGTTCCGGTTTGCGGGGAAGGGGCCGCGTTTCACGGTGTGATTGTAGACGAGAAGGTGCCTTCCGTCGGCGAGGGTGACGGCATCAGTACCAGAATTTGGATTGGGTAGCGTCGTCGCGGTGACCTCGCTCCAGGATTTTCCTCCGTCACTGGACCAGGACTGCGCGACGACACCTTCCATCGTCCGGCAGAGAATCTGCATTCGACCGTCTTGATGTGTCAGGATGCTCGGCTGGATCGCGTTGAGCCTCTTTCCGTCATGGATCGGTCCGATGGTTTCCCAGGTCTTTCCGAGATCACGGGTGACCTCGAAGTGGACGCGCCAGTTGTTGAACTCGCTGCTGGAGGGGCAGAGAATCGAGCCGTCGTCCAGGGGGATCGGTTTGTTTTTGATCGGTCCCGCGATGGGTCCAAGTGGGCCCATGCCGAGTTTGTGTCGGTCCACCCAGGTCCCCCCCCCATCGAGGGAAGACATCATCGCACCCCACCATTCCGCCGCTCTCGGCCCGACTTTATAGAAGAGGAGAAGCGAGCCGTCTTTGGCCTGAAAAAGGACAGGATTCCAGCAGGGGTAATCTCGATCTTCATCCTCGGAGCCGTCAGCGACTTCGAGAGGTCGGCTCCAGGCTCCATCGACGAACCGGGACACATGAATGCCGACGTCGTCGTTCCGTTCCTTCGTTCCCGCAAACCACGCCGCAACAAGTCCGGTGGGCGTCTCCACGATTGTCGGGGCGTGAACCTGCGGGGTGGGAGCGTTTTCGAGGGAAAAGATCAACTCCGCAGAGAGGACACCGGGATCTCCGGCTGCGGCGACCCTTTCAGGAGGAGGGGGAAGGCGTTTCCAAACCGCGCCTCCTTTGTAAACCGTGCCGACTTCGTATCGTGGATTCGGCGTGACCGCTCCGGCCATGAAAGCCTCGATTTCCTTCACCACCCCGCGATGTGCTCCTGCGAGGTCCCGGGTCTCGCCGATATCGTTGCTGAGGTCATACAGTTCCATCACGCCGGTGTTCGAAGGGCGAATCCCTTTCCAGTCGCCAATGCGTGCGGCCTGGGTATAGGCTTTTCCCCTCGTGTGCCCGTAGTCCCAGTAGAGCGGTTTGTGTGGCTCTTGAGCTCCTTTGAGAACGGAAACTTTTGAGTCTCCGTCGATGCCTGCGGGTGCCGTGGCTCCGGTTAATTCCGCAAAGGTCGGCATCATGTCTTGAAAGGCGATGACCTGGTCACTGACTTGCCCGGCCGGGATTTTTCCGGGCCAGCGGGCAATGAAGGGAACCCTGATGCCGCCCTCGGTGAGCGAGCGCTTAAAGCCGCGCAGTGGACCGCTCGTGTTGAAGCGGGGATGAACGGTCGAGTGGCCGCCATTGTCACTCGTGAAAATGATAAGCGTGTTCTCCGCGAGACCAAGCGAATCGACGAGGTCCACGATGCGTCCGACATCACGATCTAGCATGTGTACCATCGAGGCGTATTTCTTTGACTTCATGTCCCAGTCTTTCCCGCTGTAGGGATCTGTCGTGGGAACGGTGAGTCCGTCTTCGTCCTCCTCTTTGGAAGAGAAATGAGGAAGAGCAAAAGCGGCGTAGAAAAAGAACGGTTCGTCTTTCGATTCCCGGATGAACTTCAAGGCGCGCTCGGTGAGAAGGTCGTGGCTGTAGTGTTCCCTCGAGAGGCTGTTGCCCGTGAGCTGGAGTCGGCCTTCGTTGTCATCGAGATACTCGGGATAGTAATAGTGGGCATGATCCTGATTGAGATAGCCGAACCAGGAATCGAAGCCCTGATTCAAGGCACTGCCTTCGGTGTGCGCATCGCCGAGTGACCATTTCCCGATCCCGCCGGTGCGATAGCCTGCTTCTTTGAGAATCTCAGCGACAGTGATGTCTCCGTCTTTCAGGTAGGTCGGATAGTGGGGGACATTGTCGCGCGCAATCGAATGACCATTGTGCATTCCGGTCATGAGGGAGCTGCGCGACGGAGTGCAGACGGCCCCGTTCGCATAGGCCTGGGTAAAACGCAGCCCTTCTCCGGCGAGCCGGTCGATCTGAGGGGTTTTGAAATGCTCCTGCCCGTAGCAACCGGGATCGCCGTAGCCGAGGTCGTCGGCCATGATGAAAATAATATTCGGCTTCTCCGCGGCGAAGGCAGCTGCGGTGGAGAGCGCGAAGAGGATGCTGAAAAGAAATTTCATTCGAACTTTTTGGCGGACTGGTCCACGTCGGCCTCCCATTCAGCGAGGGCTTTCATGAGCGTTTTGACCTGGTGCGGTTCGGCGAGGGCAAGATTGGTCGATTCTCCGATATCCTCACCGAGATGGTAGAGTTGCGGCGCTTTCTTCCCTTCGAGGCAGAGCTTCCACGGCCCGCTGCGGACCGCGCGACTGCCGCGCATTCGCCAGAAGAAATCGCGATCACCGATGGAGTCACCGTTGAAGAGAATCGGACTGAGGTCTCTCCCGTCAAGCTCGTCGTGCCCGGCCCTGACGATGGCGCAGAAAGTCGGGAAAAGATCCATCGTCATGAGGGTCGCATCGCAAACGGAGGGAGCGATTCTCCCCGGCCAGAAGGCGATCGTGGGGACTCGGTGACCGCCTTCGTAGATGGTTCCTTTCTGCCCGCGGAGCGGTGTCATCTCAGAGATATTCTCGAATCCTCCGGGGTAATTTTCATACCCGCCGTTGTCGGACGTGAAGATCACGAACGTGTTCTCGAGGAGGTCCCTTTCTTCGAGCGCGGCGACAATTTCCCCGACGCTGTCATCGAGGCGTTCGATCATCGCGATGACATGCGGGCGGACGTTGGCGCGATCCGGGATGACTCCCCACTTGTCCTTCCCGTAGTCGGTACCCGCTTCTCGATGCGGAGGATCTTCCGGTCCCTGCCAGGGAAAATGGATCGCGAGATGGGGCACGTAGAGGAAGAAGGGGGTGTTCTGATGCCGGTCGATGAAATCAATGCTGTCCCTCGTGATGAGATCGGTGGTGTAGCCCGGCTCCATCGCGATGGTCTCGCCGTCATACCAGTCCTCGCTCCCGGAACGGTCAATTCTCGTGTGGAAATCCCCGTCTCCCGAAAGGAGCCCGCGAAACTCGTCGAATCCCTGACGGGTCGGAAGAAAGGGCACCTGGTAGCCGAGATGCCATTTCCCAAAGGCACCGGTGACGTAGCCGGATTGCTTCAGGACCTCGGCAATGGTGAGTGCTTCGAGGGGCAGACCGACTTCATCGTTGGCCTTGCTCAAGGCCCCCTCGAATTTCGTCCCAAACCGGCTTTGATAGAGACCGGTGAGAAAAGCGGCCCGGGTCGGAGTGCACATCGGACCGTTACTGTGAAAATCGGTGAATCGAATTCCCCCGGCGGCGAGGCGGTCGAGGTGCGGTGTCTTCGCAAAGCGTGAGCCATAGACGCCGATGTCGGCGTAGCCCAGATCGTCAGCCATGATGACGACAATGTTAGGGGGGGGCTGAGCCGCTGCCTCCATATCCCGGCACAGCAATGCGAATACCAGGAGGAGGACAGGGAGGGGGAGTTTCATGTTCGAGGCAGCAGGGAGGAATAGCTGAGACGCAGTTTGGTCAGTCAGCCCACCAGCGATCCGTGGTGTCGTTGTCGGCTTCGTTGAGAGTCAGGTCGAGGCTGTTGCGGATGTGGCGCTGCATCGCATCATGAGAAGCCGATGCGTTACGGGTGGTGATAGCGGTGGCGATGGCCTCATGTTCGTTCTGTGTCGTTTCGAGGATGCCGAGCTGAAATTCGTGACGGTCGGCCTGAAAGATGCGTGTCAGGATATGCGAATCGCCCACAACTTTGAGCATGCGGCGATTGCGAGAGGCTTCGATAATTGTCATGTGAAAGGCGAGATCGAGAGCGTGAAACTGTTTGGCGACAGTGCTGTCTGCGGATTCGTTTCCGGAGGCCCGGACCTGTTCCACGAGAGCCGCTGATCGCTTAAGATTCTCAGCTAACTCTCCGGATTGGCGTTCGCTGATGCGTTCGGCAGCCCGCGCTGCGGCGTAGGATTCCATGGCCTCACGAAGTTCGTAGAGCTCGATCGCCTCCTCTCTCGTGAGTTCCCGAACAATCGCACCCAACTGGGGGACCAGCTCCACAAAACCCTCACTCGCGAGTTGCCCGACAGCTTCACGAACAGGGGTGGCACTGATTCCAATTTCCTTTCCGATCATACCATAGGAGAGCCTTGATCCGGGCGGCACCGAGCCGTCGAGAAGCTTTTGACGAATGTGGCGATACGCCTTCTGGGAATGGTTCGCGGACATGATATACGAATCTATAGAGTTGTATGGAGTAAACGTTATCGGGCCGATTGGAAAGCACGTGATTGCGGGCCACTGCCGGGGTGGCATATTTTCTGAAGGCCTGAGTTGAATGAGCCTTCGATTTGCGCTTCGCTGGGATATGAATCGATCCGAGGCTCTTGACCGTCTTACTGACAGATCTGAACACTGGGATGTTCTTGTGGTCGGGGGCGGCGCGACCGGACTCGGGATCGCGGTGGATGCGGCGAGCCGGGGCTATCGCACCGCTCTGCTGGAGCAGGCTGACTTTTGCGAGAGCACCTCTTCAAAAAGCACGAAACTGATTCACGGTGGAGTTCGCTATCTGCGCAGCGGCGAGGTCGGTCTGGTGAGGGAATCGCTTCGAGAGCGTGGACGTCTTCTCAGAAACGCAGCGGGTATCGTGAAGCCTCTCTCGTTTGTGGTGCCGGCCTATCGTTTCTATGAGCCTCTCTTTTACGGGATGGGTCTTACCCTCTATGATCTCCTTGCCGGTGACCTCGGGATTCAATCGACGGAACACCTGTCGGGTCGCGAGACGGTGAAGGAGATTCCGAATTTGAATCCTGAGGGACTCTACGGTGGAACGCTCTACTGGGACGGCCAGTTCGATGATGCGCGTCTTGCGATTGCGATGGCCCGCACCGCTCATCGCGAGGGGGCGGTGCTTGCGAATCGTGTCCGGGTGACGGAACTGGTTAAGGAAGCGGGCCGTGTTTCCGGGGCCGCCGCTGAAGACACTGTGAGTGGGAAATCATTTCGACTGAAGGCAAAGATCGTGATCAATGCGACAGGAGTTTTTACGGACTCAATCCGGAAAATGGACGATGCGGAGTCGGGTGACATGATTGCTCCAAGCCAGGGAATTCACATCGTCCTCGATCGAAAGTTCCTCGGCGGGGAAACGGCGATCATGATTCCGAGCACGGATGATGGTCGTGTCCTTTTCGCAATCCCCTGGCAGAACAAGATGCTGTTGGGAACGACGGACACTGCGGGGGTAAACCCGGAAATCTGTCCACGACCGATGCGGGAAGAAGTCGATTATCTGATCGAGCACGCGGGTCGCTTCCTCACTGAGAAACCGTCGCATGACGATATTTGTTCCATGTTTGCCGGGCTCAGACCTCTCGTTGTTCCGGACCGGAATTCGAACCGGAACTCGTCGAAAATATCACGGAGCCACAGCCTGACCGTGAGCGAGTCGGGGCTCGTGACCATGGCTGGCGGAAAGTGGACTACCTATCGGCAGATGGCCGAAGATGCGGTTGACTGCGCTGCTGAGATCGGGCGTTTGGATCCCAAACCCTGTTCAACAGGGGACTTAACCCTCTTGAATGAAGGCTCCCTCACTGAGGGGGGCAGGTTGCATCCGGATCTCCCCTGCACTGAAGAGGATGTGCGGTGTGCCGTCGAAAGCGAGATGGCACTTTCTCTGGACGACGTGTTGTGCCGCCGCACGCGATGTCTCCTCCTGGATGTCCGGGCGACACGGGAGATTGCTCCTGTGGTGTGTCGTCAAATGGCCGAACGGCTTGGTAAGGATGAAGAGTGGATTGCCACCGAACTGCAGACTTTTGAGGATATTTCCGAAGCCTACAGCGATCCCACGTCCCAGAGGGAGTCTTTGGTCGAGCCGGAGGGGTCGTAGGTCGATCCGCCTGAGGTAAAGACCGGCGGACTGACGTTGACTTTTATCGCCAGTTCCGCCTTTTCGAACGACTCAACCACCGGAAGAGCGCCGGTGCGATTCGGAAGGTAGAGAATCACGTCAGCAGCAGTGATGGTAGCGATGTCTTTCGACGGATGGTCTGCCAGGTAGGCCTTCTGTGCCATGTAGACACCCCTGAGGGCTTCACCGGCCTCCCTGGCGGTCTTCCATTTTGTCATGCTCCCGACCGAGAAAGTGGCGAGGGAGGCAATAGCCAGCATCATGGCGATGACGACTGATATTTCGACGAGTGTGAGGCCTTTCTCAAGGGCCTTTCGAGTGCGCGGATGATTACTCTTCATGTCTGTTTTCTGTGAAAGGGCTAAGATTGCTCAGTGCCTCAGGATGAGGAGACAGCTGAATCGATGCGTTGAAGCAGGGTCGGCTGCTTTACGCCGGTTCCCTCTTCCGGTTTGACGGATAACGTTTTCCAAAGATGAACCGGCATCCCGCTGAAGATGAAGGCGAGGACAGCGATCAGGAGAATGATACTGACGACCTGCATCGTGAAGCTCTTCTCGGGGTTGTTGAACAACTTTGAGTTCAGTCCCTCATCGTCGCTGATTCGCGACGTGTAGCTGATGTTCGCGACCTCAAGGTGGGCGGTCAGTTCATTGAGCGCCCGGTCATTCGCGGCAACCATTCGGTAGAGATAGATACTGCCGCTTTCGGCAGAGGTTTCTTCGACCGAAGAAGAAGCCAGGCTTCTTGCTCGACTCCGCGCCAACCCGATTTTCGCAGCCCGTTTCCAAGTGTTGATGGACCGGTTCGACGAAGAGGTCGCCGCGGGTATGGACGCCCATGAGGCCGAAGAGATGGTCATCGCCGAACTCGATGGACTCGGTAAATCGATTTTGGGCCAATGGGCGGAAAATACCCACGCGCAATGCCTGTCGGAAGCTCGCGCCAACGATCCAACTCTCGTGAAGAGCGGCAAAAAAACTCCACCGGTATACCGCCTTCGGAATCCTCGAAGTAAATGAACAGGTGTTACGGCGAGGAAGACGTGGCTGCGTCTTTCGCCCGTTCCGGGAGAAAATCGGAGTCGGCCATCGCGCCTGTTCGAACCCGTTGAAGAGACGCATCTCCGATTTTGGAGCCGAACGCAGCGGACGATGCACCGTCGACGCCCTGCAGGAACACTACCGCATCGAAGTGCCACTCTACACGGTGGATAAAGTCGTTCGCGAGATCGCGAAAGAGACGAGCGCCGACAACTCGGAGCGTCCTGCCGGGGACA